>JAITSV010000054.1 GCA_031287575.1 Desulfovibrio sp. | reverse complement strand
GGGGGGGGGGGGGGAAGGGCGCGCGGGGGGCGGGCAGCCCCCGGCGCGGTGTTGCAAGGTCCGCTGCCTTCGTTACTCCGCCGTCTTCGTTACATGGGCGGCGGCGGGAACAGCGTGCCGCCGAAGATCAGGTAGGCGAGCACCAGCGTCCAGATGATGTTCACTCCCTGTCCGATGATGAAGGCCAGGGCGGGCCTGCCCCCGCCAAGGCTGGCCAGTTCGCTGAAGCGCGTCTCGAGCCCGATGCAGGTGAAGGCCAGCGCGAACCACCAGGTGCGCAGGCCGGTGAAGGTGGACTTGGTGGCGCTGACCATGGCGTCGGGCAGGAAGAACGAGAACAGCACCGATGCCGCCATGAACCCCAGCACGAACTTGGGGAAGCGGTCCCATATCTCCATGGCGCTGGGCTTCTGCCCGCCGGGCAGGTGGGCCGATTCCTTGTAGGCCCACCACACCGCCAGGAAGAAGGCGGCAAAGCCGATGAACACGTTCTGGCCCATCTTGACGATGACGCCGATCTTCATGGCCGTTTCGCTCACCAGGGCGCCCGCCGCCACCACCGACCCGGAGGTGTCGAGGGTGCCGCCCATCCATGCCCCCGCCACCAGGTCGGGCATGCCGGTCATTTTGGCGACGATCGGTTGCAGCACCATCATGGGCACGGCGCAGATGAGCACCACCGAGGTGACGTACGAGAGTTTCTTGGGATCGCCCCGTACCGCGCCGGAGGTGGCGATGGCCGCCGACACCCCGCAGATGGACACGGCCGAGGAAAGCATGGCCGAGAACTCGTCGTCGATGTCCAGCTTCTTGCACAGCCAGAAGGTGAAGTACCACACCACGGTGATCACCAGCAGGGCCTGCACGATGGCGTACATGCCGGCCTGCACGATTTCTTCGAACAGGATGCCCGCGCCCAGGATGACCAGGCCCGTCTTGATGTAGTACTCGGTCTGCACCGCCGGGCGCAGCCACTGCGGCAGCCCTGCGGTGTTGCTGACGGCAAGCCCCAGGAACAGGCACCACAGCACGTATTCTATGCCTAGGTCGTTGATGGTGAAGTTGCCGGCGATGAACTGGGCCAGCCACGCCAGCACGAACACCACGGGAAAGCCCGCCAGGAAGTTGCCGACGTTGCGCCCCAGCAGCGCGATGCCCGCCGTGGCCACCGCCAGCAGGCCCACCAGCAGGGTGAGCGAGGCGGCAAGGTTGCCTGCGGCGAATACCTTGCCGGGCAGGGCGCCCGCGTTGTCGCCGAGGGACTTGGCGATTTCGCCGCCCTTCTTCTTGATGTCCTTGTCCTTGGCGTCCTTGGCGGCGTCGGCCAGGGCCCTGGCGGCCTCGCCCACGGCCTTGCGGTCCTTGCCGGAAAGGGCTGTCTGAAGCAGGGCGGCGGACGCGGCGGCGCCCGCCTCGCCCTTGGCGGTGGACTGGGCGGCGAAGGCGGTCACTTCTGGCGTCTTGCCCTGGGCCAGTTGGGCGAATTCGCCATCGGTGGTCCACTTGAATTTGGGAAGGGTGACGGTGAGACCGCCAAGAATCAGGATGATGACTAGAAAGCCCAGCCAGACGGCCAGCCAGTCCTCGGTCTTCCAGAGTACGGAAATCCCCAGCTTGTTTTCCCCAGCCATGACAGGTCCTCCTCCTTGTCCTTGCGGTGGTTGGGTGAAGCGTGCGGATCCAGGGGGCCGCGTTCGTACGCGCGTTCGGGGAGTGTGTCGGGACGCAAACGGCGCGGGTGACGAACGGGCGGCGGTGGGCGGGAAGCGTCCTCCTTTGTTCTGTTATCCGGTCGCCCGGTCGCCCGGTCGCTCGATCTGCGCGGCATGGCCATTCGGGTGGCCTGCGGCGCACGGCGCGCGAGGTTGATGCGGCCGCACCGTGGACGGGATGGGCGCGAACGGGGCGCGAGGGGGGAGGGCGCTGCGCGGTGTGGAAGGGTGGCGAGGCCCCGCCAGAACTTTGCCTATGAATATGTCGATATTAAATGCGTGGCTCGATGTCCAGCACGCGCCATGTCCGCCGGTCCGCCATGTCCGCCAGTCCGCCGGTCCGGTGATCCGCCCGGCCTCGGTTGCATGGGCCCGCGGTGTCCGGACCGCATCGCGTCGGCATCCGGCAACGCGACGGCAACGCGGCGGCAACGCGGCGGCAGGCAATGCAAAAAGGCGCATGACCGTGGTCATGCGCCTTTGCATTCTGGCTCCCCGGGACGGACTTGAACCGCCAACCTAGTGATTAACAGTCACCCGCTCTGCCAATTGAGCCACCGGGGAACGTGGCGCGCCGGGTGTTTTCCGGCGCGGAGGGTGAAGTACCCGCAACAGGCCGGACGGTCAAGCGAAAAATCGCGCAGCGCGAAAAAACTGTTGACGAACGGGCGCCTTGGGCGTTTCTTGACTGCCGCACTCAATTGGCATACCCGTAGCAGTCCGGCATCCGGCAGAATCAACAGGTCCACGGAGAACGTCCTTGAGCAGTCAGGAACAGTCGAAGCGCAAGCGGATCAAGCTTGCCACCAAGTCCGAGCGGACGGAATATTTCATGCCCATGCTCGAAAGTCTGGAAGCCCGCGACGAACTGAACGAAGTCGTCAAGAACCGGGTGGTCAAATCCTGTGAACTGCTGGACGACGGCGTTGCCCTGTACCCCAACGGTTTCGTGAAACAGCACGACGTGGCGGCCATCTCGGCGGAATACGAGGGCTTGACCGCCGAGGAACTGGAAAACGTCGACACGCGCTTCACCTGCGCGGGGCGCATCGTTTCGCAGCGCTCGTTCGGCAAGGTGACCTTCTTCCATCTGATGGACAAGAGCGGCCGCCTGCAGTGCTACACCGCGCGCGAGGTGCTGGGCGAAGACCCGTACCGCAACTTCAAGAAGCTGGACATCGGCGACATCGTGGGCGTTTCCGGCACGCTGTTCCGCACCAAGACGGGCGAACTGACCCTGTCGTGCGACCAGTGCATCCTGCTCACCAAGTCCATCCGGCCCCTGCCCGAAAAGTACCACGGCCTGAAGGACGTGGAGACCCGCTACCGCCAGCGTTACGTGGACCTCATCGTCACGCCGCGCACGCGCGAGATTTTCCGCAAGCGTACCCTGATCGTGCGCGAGTTCCGCCGCTTCCTGGAGGAAAAGGGCTTCATGGAGGTGGAAACCCCCATGATGCAGCCCATTCCCGGCGGCGCCACGGCCATGCCGTTCATCACCCACCACAATGCGCTGGACATGCAGCTGTACATGCGCATCGCCCCGGAACTGTACCTGAAGCGCCTGCTGGTGGGCGGGTTCGAGAAGGTGTTCGAGATCAACCGCAACTTCCGCAACGAAGGCATCTCTACCCGGCACAACCCGGAATTCACCATGTGTGAATTCTACTGGGCGTACGCCACCTTCGAGGATCTCATGGACCTGACCGAACAGCTGTTCGCCCACGTGGCGGAAAAGGTGTGCGGCTCGTACGTGGTGACCTACCAGGGCCAGGAAGTGGACCTTACCCCGGGCCGCTGGACGCGCCTTTCGTTCCATGATTCGCTGGAGAAGATCGGCGGGCACAAGCCGGAATTCTACAACGATTATGCCGCGGTGCGAAAGTACATCCGCGAACGGGGCGAAAAGGTGGTGGACGGCGAGAAGATGGCCAAGTTGCAGGCCAAGCTGTTCGACCTGGACGTGGAGGGCAAGCTGATCCAGCCCACCTTCATCTATCACTATCCCACCGACATCTCGCCGCTGTCGCGCCGCAACAACGAGCGGCCCGACGTGACGGACCGCTTCGAGCTGTTCATCACCGGGCGCGAACTGGGCAACGCCTTCTCCGAACTGAACGACCCCGTGGACCAGCGCATGCGCTTCATGGACCAGGTGGCCGAAAAGGAAGCGGGCGATGCCGAGGCGCACTTCATGGACGAGGACTACCTGCGCGCCCTGGAATACGGCATGCCGCCCGCGGCGGGGCAAGGGGTGGGCATCGACCGCCTGGTCATGCTGCTGACCGACTCGCCCTCCATCCGCGAGGTCATCCTGTTCCCGCTGCTGAAGCCGGAAAGCTAGGCCACGCCGCATGAGCTTCGAACTGTTCGTGGCCTTGCGCTACCTGTTCGCACGGCGCAGGCAGACATTCATTTCCGTCATTTCCGTCACCTCCATCCTGGGGGTGGCGCTGGGTGTGGCGTCGCTGATCGTGGTGCTGGGCGTCATGAACGGCTTCACCACCGATCTGCGCGACAAGATCCTGGGCGCCAACGCCCACGGCATCGTCATGTCCGCCGACCGCACCGGCCTTACCGACGCGCCGCATCTCATCGACAGGATACGGCAGGTGGACGGGGTGCGCGGCGCGACGCCGTTCATCTATTCCGAAGTCATGCTCTCCACCCCTCACGGGGTGAAGGGGCTGGTGCTGCGCGGCATAGACCCGCAGACCGCGCCTTCGGTGCTGGGCATCCTTTCCAACATGACCAAGGGCAGCGTGGCCGACCTCGCGCCGCGTGCTTCCGCAGCCGGAGCAGGCGAGGGCGGCATCCTTTCCGGCCCGCCCGGCGTGATCATCGGCGACGAACTGGCCCAGCGCCTGGGCGTGGTGGTGGGCAGCCGGGTGAACCTGCTGTCGCCCGCCGGGCAGAAGACCTCGGCCGGGTTTGCCCCGCGCATCCGCCCCTTCGTGGTGGTGGGCGTGTTCTCCACCGGCATGTTCGAGTACGACTCGTCCCTGGGGTTCGTGTCGCTGGACGCCGCGCGCGACGTGCTGGGCCTGCCCGACGGCGCCGTTTCGGGCGTGGAGCTTGCCGTGACCGACGTGTACAAGGCGGACGAGGTGGCCGAACGGGTCACCCGTGCCGTGGGCGGCTACCCGCTGTACACCCGCCACTGGATGGAGATGAACGCCAACCTGTTCGCCGCGCTGAAGCTGGAAAAGACGGCCATGGCCGTAATCCTGGTGCTCATCGTGCTGGTGGGCTCGTTCTCGATCATCACCACGCTGGTCATGCTGGTCATGGAAAAGACGCGCGACATCGCCATACTCATGTCCATGGGGGCCACGCGGGGCATGATCCGGCGCATCTTCATGCTCCAGGGCACGGTCATCGGGGCCATCGGCACCGGCCTCGGCTATGCGCTGGGGCTGGGCGTGGCGGAACTTCTGAAGCGCTACCAGTTCATCAAGCTGCCGCACGGCGTCTATTCGCTGGACCACCTGCCGGTGCTGCTGCAATGGCCCGACATGCTGGCCATCGGCGCAAGCTCGATGCTGCTGTGCTTCGTCGCCACCATCTACCCGGCGCGCCAGGCTGCCAGCCTGGAACCCGCCGAAGCGCTGCGCTACGAATGAGTACCGATTTTCTGTACATGACCGCTCCCGGTCAGGGCCCCGGAGACGGGGGGGGCAGCGGCGAGCCGCTGTACCGCCTTGCCGGAGTGGACAAGGAGTACGCCGGCCCGGCCGAGCAGCTGACCATCCTGCGCGGGGTGGACCTTTCCATCCGCCAGGGAGAATCGGTTGCCATTGTCGGGGCTTCCGGCTCGGGCAAGTCCACCCTCTTGCATCTGCTGGGTACCCTTGATACTCCCTCACAGGGACAAGTGCTGTTCCAGGGGCGGGACATGGGAACCATGTCACCGGACGAGAAGGCGGGGCTGCGCAACCGCGAAATAGGCTTCGTCTTCCAGTTCCATCACCTGCTTCCGGAATTCGATACATTGGAAAACGTGGCCATGCAGGCCATCATCGCGGGCATGCCGCGCGCACAGGCCCTTGCACGGGCGCGCGACACCCTGGCCCTGGTCGGCCTGGCCGACCGGACCGCGCATCGGGTAACCACGCTGTCGGGCGGCGAGCGCCAGCGCGTTGCCATCGCGCGGGCCATCCTGATGCGGCCGAAGGTGCTGCTGGCCGACGAGCCCACGGGCAACCTCGACGCGCGCACCGGCGACGTGGTGGCGCGCCTGCTGCTTGATCTCAATCGGGAACTGGGCATGACGCTCGTCATCGTCACCCATAACCGTGAATTGGCGGACATCATGGGCAGATGCCTAGAACTCAGAGCCGGAGAGCTGTATGACCAGACTCGCTAGATGGGGGCGCATCCTTGCGGTGGCCCTGCTTGTGCTCGCACACGCGGCAACCTCTCCGGCCCAGACGCCGAGGGATACCACCGTCATCGTCCTGCCCTTCCAGGTGAATGCCGGACCGGATCTCGAATATCTCAACGACGACCTGCCGGAACTCATCTCGCAGCGCCTGGTGGCGCGCGGGCTTACCGTCATTGCCCGGCAGGATACCCAGGCCCTGGTGCGCGACCAGCACGTGACCTCGCTGGACGTGTCCATCGCGCGCGACCTGTCGGTGCTGGCGGGCGCGGGCGTTGCCGTGTACGGCAGCTTCAACCAGGTGGGCGAAGGCTTCAGCATCGACGTGCGCGTGGTGGACGCCCTGGGCATACGCGCCGCGCGGCCTTTCTTCATCCAGAAGGAAGGGCTCATCAACGTCCTGCCCGCCGTGGACGAACTGGCCGAGCGCATCTCGTCCGACCTGTTGCGCCGCAATACCCTGGCCGACGTCAAGGTGCGCGGCACCAAGGTGCTGGACCCCGACGTGGTGCTGATGCGCCTGACCACCCGCAAGGGCGACCCGGTGGATCCGGCCGCCATCAACCGCGAAGTGAAGCGCATCTGGGACCTTGGCTACTTCAGCGACGTGCAGGCCAACGTGGAGCAGGACGGCGAAGGCCTGATCCTCGTGTACACGGTGCAGGAAAAGCCGCGCATCGAAAACGTCACCGTAGAGGGTTCGGACAAGGTGGACGTGGACGACATTCTTGCCGCCATGAGCACCAAGACCGGTTCGGTCCTCAACGAAAAGCTGCTTGCGCAGGACCTGCAGAAGGTTACCGAACTCTACCGCAAGGAAGGCTACTACCTGGCCAAGGTTGCGCACCGCGTCGATTCGCGCGCGGGCGGGTCGGCGGCCAGCCTGGTGCTGACGGTGGAAGAGGGCAAGAAGCTGTACATCAAGAAGGTGGCCTTCGAGGGCGTTGAAAAGCTGGACGCCGACGACATGCGGAAGCAGCTGGCGCTGTCCGAGCGCGGCATGTTCTCGTGGATCACCGGTTCCGGCGTGCTCAAGGACGAACACCTCGAGCGCGATTCCGCCGCCATCACCGCCTACTGCATGAACCACGGCTACCTCGACGCCATGGTGGCCGCGCCCAAGGTGGACTACGAAGAGGACGGCATCATCGTCACCTTCGCCATCAAGGAAGGCCCCCGCTACAAGCTGGGCGAGGTGACCTTCGCGGGCGACCTCATCGAGCCCGACACCCGCCTGGCCGAAATCGTCAAGCTGGATGACGTGAAGAAGGAGGACGGGTTCTTCCGCTTCAACGTGATGCAGGAAGACAACAAGGCCCTTACCGATTTCTACGCCGACTACGGCTACGCCTTCGCCGAGGTGAACCCCCGTACCAAGAAGCACGAGGACGAACCCGTGGTGGACGTGGCCTACACCGTGAACAAGCGGCAGAAGGTATACATTCGCCGCGCCCTGGTGGAAGGCAACGACAAGACCCGCGACAACGTCATCCTGCGTGAACTGCGCATCACCGATGGCGACATGTTCGAGGGCAAGAAGCTGCGCCGCAGCGCGGAACGCCTGAACAAGCTGCAATACTTCGATGCCGTGGGCACGGAACTGGTGCCCACCGAGCGCGAAGAGGAAGTGGACCTTAAGGTCAAGGTGAAGGAGAAGAACACCGGCGCGCTCATCGGCGGCATCGGGTACTCCACCTCCTACGAGTTCGGCGTGTCCGGCACCATCATGGAACGCAACCTGTTCGGCAAGGGCTACCAGACCTCGCTGATGGCCCTGTTCTCCGGCCGCCGCACCGCGTACCAGTGGTCCTTCACCAACCCGCGCTACAACGACACCAACCTGTCGGTGGGCTACGACGCGTACAACATCCGCGACGAGTACACGGACTTCAGCAAGAACACCATCGGCAACACCATCCGCTTTGCCTACCCCATTGGCGAATACACCACCGTGGGCTGGGGCTATCGCCTCGACTTCTACAAGCTGTACGACATCGATGACGACGCGGCGGACGTCATCAAGGACCGCGAGGGCGATAACGTATCGAGCGTCGTGCATGGCCGCATCACCCGCGACACCACGGACAGCAAGGAAAACCCGACCCGGGGCAATATCACCAAGATATTCACCGAATACGGCGGCGGCATCCTGATGGGCGACGACAACTTCTTCAAGCCCACGGCGCAGACGGAACAGTACTACCAGTGGCGCCCCAACCACGTGCTGCACGGCCGCGTGCGCGGCGGCGTGGTGCTGGAAACCAGCGACGAGGACGTGCCGGTGTTCGAGCGCTTCTACATCGGCGGCATCGACTCCATCCGCGGCTACAGTTCCAAGGACATCTCCCCGCGTGACCCGGACACCGGCGACCGCATCGGCGGCGACCGCATGGCCTTCGCCAACATGGAATACATCTGGGTGTTCCATCCCGAACTGGGCCTTGCCCTGGTGCCGTTCTTCGACGTGGGCTTCAACGCCGACTCGGCCCAGGATTTCAAGTGGGACGACGAAATCAAGAAGTCCGTGGGCCTCGAATTCCGGTGGCGCTCGCCCATGGGCGACCTGCGCTTCGCCTACGGTATCCCGCTGGACGAAAACCGCGAAGGCGACAAGACCAACGGCCGCTTCGAGTTCTCCATGGGCCAGTTCTTCTAGCCGACGGGCCGCCCCGAGGGGCGGTGCAGCACACGCAACACGACGGGGCGCGGCGCAGGCCGCGCCCCTTTTTTTTGTATGTAGAAAACCCCGCGCTATGCGCGGGGTTCTCGTAAGCTTACAGCTATGGTGGTGTAAGAAAAACTCCTTTTGATTTGTTATGAAAGGCCTGCGGTCTGGCAACTGCA
>JAITSV010000039.1 GCA_031287575.1 Desulfovibrio sp. | reverse complement strand
ACATCCGCTACGGCACGGTGTACCTGCACCTGCTGTCCAACCGGCACTTTTCCGACATCGCCAATCCGGCCACCCGCGAACTGTGCGTCATCGCGGCATACAACGGCGGCCCCAACGCCCTGCTGCGCGTGTTCGACGCTGACCGGGACAAGGCCGTGGCCATGATCAACGGCATGACCACCCAGCAGGTGTACGACAAGCTGGTGCGCCACATGCCCGCCGACGAATCGCGCAAGTACGTGGACAAGGTGCTTGCATCGCTGGAGAATTTTTCATCCGTGCATTGACGTGCCCTGTCCGCCCCGTCCCCTCTCGCGGCGTTGTGTTGCGAACCGAAAGGGCGTAAGGGAGTTTGGCTGCGCCATCGGGCGCACCGCCATGCCCGGCGGGCACGGCATTCCAGTCCGTGGTCGCCCCCGCGCGGGGCCAACCGTTCCGAACACAGGAGTCGTTCATGAAAAGATATGCCCTCGTACTGCTGGCCCTTGCCGCCATGGTGGCGCTTGCCGGGTGCAACCAGCCCAAGTCCGGCGGCATCGCCGTGGTGAACACCGCCCGCGTCTACCAGGAAAGCGAGGCGGGCAAGGCCGGGGTGAAGCACCTCGAAACGCTGCACGAGGAAATGCAGAACCAGCTCAACCAGATGCAGGAATCGCTGCAGAAGGACCAGAGCGACGACAACAAGCGCAAGTTCCAGGAAGCCTTCGCCGACTACCAGAAGCGCATGGGCGCCGAACAGCAGCAGGTCATCTCCGTCCTGAACGAGAACCTGCAGAAGGTGCTGGATTCCTACCGCGAGAAGAACGGCCTCGACGTCATCGTGGGCAACGACAACGTGCTCTCCGCCGGTCCCAGCGCCGACGTCACCGGCAACATCGTGGCCGAACTGAACAAGCTGAACATCACCTTCAAGGCTCTTGAGGCGGAAGCCCCGGCCAAGCCGGTGGAAGCTCCCAAGCAGTAGCGCTTTGCGGGCAAAGGGCGTACGCCCGCCATGCCCGCATCTGGCCGCATCTGGCCGCATCCGCCCGCATCTGGCCGACATACGGCCAATCCATGATAACGACGGGGACGCTCCGGCAGGCCGGGGCGTCCCTTTTTGCGTGCGTCATGGAGCAGGGCAGGGCGTCCGCCACCGGGCCGGGATGTGGCGCGGGGTGAAGGCAGGCCGTTGCGCGCCGCGTCATTCGTGGCGCAACGAGCGCACCAGTTCACGGTAGCGCGGCGTTTCCACCAGTTCGCGCAGGGCGGCATCGATACGTGCGGCCGTGGCGGCATCCACCCCTTTCGCCAGCATCAGGTAGCGGGGTTCTCCGTCGGGGTTGCCCGGCACCGGACGCAAGGTCAGGCTGGCGCCAAGGTCGGGGTGGGTACGCAGCAGGTGGGCGGCCTCTTCATGGCTCATGAAGGAGATGTCGTGGGTGCCGTCCACGATGGACCGCAGCATCCGGGCGTTCTCATCGCGGGTGCGGGTGGGCGAAGTGCCGGTGCGCTCCAGTGCCTGCGCCAGCCAGCCGCCGTACCAGTAACCGTCGCCCAGTACCACGCGCAGCCCGCCAGCCAGCAAGGAATCGAGGGACCGGGCGGAGGCGGCCAGCCCCGCATCGGTGCGGCGCACGACGATGACCGGCGGCAGCGGAACATACAGGGGGCCGATGAACCGGGCGAAGGCTTCACGCTCCGGCGTGCGGTAGACGCCAGGCGCGCAGGCGAAGGGCGCATCCGCACGGAAGATGGCCAGGATTTCGGTGAAGGTGCTGGTGACGAGGCGGGGCTTCAGGCCCGCGCGCTCCAGCGCGAGCAGGGTCATCTCCACCAGCGGCCCGCCCTGGCCTTCCGGGGTTACCGTGAAGAACGGCGGGCGGTGGTAGACATAGACGGCGATTTCGCGCGGCGGCGGGGCGGATGTGGCGGCATGGGCCGCGCGCGGCGGAGCGGCGCAGGCACCCAGCACAAGCAGCAGGATGCCCAGCGGGCGCAGGCAGGCACAGATGGAACGTGGCCAGGCATGGGGCCGGGTGCAGTGCGGGGCCATGGCAACCTCCGGCGATGGTAGGGGAGTTGGGCCTGTCTACAGGGTGTCGCGATCAGGGCCGGTGCTGAATGATTATTACACATGACGCACGTGACGCGGAATTGTCGATGGGGCCTGGGCGCCAGGCGCGTGAATCCGGGCGTACGGCCAGCCAGTGGGGAGCAGCCCGCGTGGGACAGCCGGTGTGGCTCAGGGCGTGGCGGGTGCCGCTCCCGGCGTGTCGCCCGGCATGTCGCCCAGCACGGCGGCGATGGTGTCGTCGATGTGGCGCATGGTGGCCTCGTCCACGCCGCCCCCGCACATCAGATGGCGTGTCTGGGGCTGGCCCGGCAAGGCATCCTGCCCGGTCAGGGGTACCAGTTGCAACGCCTGGAGCAGGCGGGGCGACCGGCGCAGCAGTTCGGTGGCCTCTTCCTGTTCCATCAGGGTGATGTCGTAGCGGCCGGATGCCAGCATTTCCAGCAGGGCAGCGTTGTCGGACGTGCTGCGGTAGACCGGCGCGCGGGACCGGGCCAGCGCTTCGTCCAGGGCCGGACCGTACGAAAACCCGTCGCGCAGCACCATGCGCAGCCCGGTGGCCAGCAGCCCGGTCAGCCCCCTGGCTCCGCCCACCCGGTGCGCCACGTCGGTCCGCAGCACCGCCGCCGGGGGCTGGTTGCGGTAGATGGGCGCGCTGAACCGGACGAACTGTTCGCGCTCGCGGGTGCGGTACCAGCCCGGCGAACAGGCATGGGCCGTGGCGTCCTGTTCGAACAACGCCATGATGCGTTTGGGCGGCATTTCCGTGATGTGGTACGGAATGTGCGCGGCGTCCAGCACGCGGCGCACGGCATCGATAAGAAACCCTCCGGCCACGCCCTGGTCGAAGGTGTAATAGGGCGGTCGATGAAAGGCGAGGATGGCCAGCTCCCGTTTGGGGGGCTCCGCCGCCTGCCCGGCTTCGGCACGCGCAGGCGCGGGCAGCGCCAGCAGGCACCAGAGCACGGCCGCCAGGGCAAGGCCAGCGACCGTCGAAAGGTCAGGTGGAGAAAGGCTGGCGTGCATGACTGCCTTTTCGGGTATGGCATGCGGCTGCTTGCCGGGAAGAGCGGCAGGTTCGGATGGAGAGGTGCCGCGTGGGCATCGCATGTCTGTAATGCCTGATGGTAGGCGGCACGGGTGAGGGCGGTCAAGCGGGAAGGATGCAGCGTCGCTGGCGTGGCCTTCTCCGCCCTGTCACGCGGGGCCTTCCGGCAATGCAAAAGCCCCCCGAAGCGGTACTTCGGGGGGCTTGCTTGCGTGGCGCGCCAGGACGGATTCGAACCTCCGACCTACAGGTTCGTAGCCTGTTGCTCTATCCAGCTGGGCTACTGGCGCGCGAGGTGTGCTGTTTCGCGGGCTTGCGCCCGCCACGGAAGCGACTGCCGTGGCGCATGGTCCGGTGCATGCAAGAGTGGCGCGCCAGGAAGGATTCGAACCTCCGACCTACAGGTTCGTAGCCTGTTGCTCTATCCAGCTGGGCTACTGGCGCGTGTCTCCGGAACACTTGCGAACATGCAGGCGTGACGCCCGCGAGGTCCGCTTTTTGACTGGTGCGCCGGGAGAGATTCGAACTCCCGACCTACAGGTTCGTAGCCTGTTGCTCTATCCAACTGAGCTACCGGCGCAGCGAGAGAAGGCATATATGCCCGATGGGGCCGGATCGTCAAGCGATTTCGTGCGTGTCGTGCATGCTGTTTTGGGCGGGGCGGCAGGTTGCCCGCCAGTCCGCGCCAGATACGGAAGGATACGGAAGGATACGGGAGGATACAGGTGGATGCGGGGGGCACGGGCGGATGCGGGCGGGCGATAGGCCGGGGAAGGACGGGGGACACGTTGTTTGCCATCTACAGGCTACGATCCTGTAGCCCACTGCCGGGAGGCTGGCCGTTCCTTTTCCCCCGTCGGCCACGGTTGCCCCGCCCTTGCGAAAGGGATAGACCGTCCGTCTCCGGCCTTGCCGGATGGAGGACCCATGAGCCTTGATGCCAAGATCGACGGTGCGCGCCAACTGCTGCGCGAGGTGCTGGCCCAGCACGGGCCGGACCGCGTGGCCGTGGCCTGGACCGGCGGCAAGGATTCCACCCTGGCGCTTGCCCTGTGGCGCGGCGTGCTGCGCGATGACGCATCTGGCGCGCGTGCGTTGGCCCTGAACCTGGATACGGGCTGCAAGTTTCCGGAAGTCATCGCCCTGCGCGACAGGCTGGCGGTGGAGTGGGGCGTGACCCTGCACATCGCCCGTCCGGACGTACCCCCCGGCTATCCCGTGGCGGCGGACCGGGCCGCCTGCTGCCGCGACCTGAAGGTGGCGCCGCTGCTGCGCGCGGTGCGTGCGCTGGACGTGGCCGTACTGCTCACCGGCATCCGCCGCGACGAGCACCCCGACAGGGCGGACCGCCCCGTGCGGGAACCGGTGGCGGAACCGCCCCATCTGCGCGTGCACCCGGTGCTGGACTTCAGCGAGATGGACGTGTGGGCCGCCACCATGCAGCTTGGCCTGCCCCATTGCGAACTGTACGACCGGGGGTATCGTTCGCTGGGCTGCATGCCGTGCACGCTGCAGCCGGAAGGCACGCACGGTGCCGGGGGCGAGCGTGCCGGGCGGGCCGCCGACAAGGAGGCCATGCTGGCCTCGCTGCACGCCCTCGGCTATTTCTAAGGGGGCAGGCGCGGCGGCCCCTCCGTGCCGGTCAGCCCCCACCGACGGGCATCAGGCTTTCGCGCCGGTCCGCAATTCCCGCTTCTCCGTGTTCTTCGCCTTTCCCTTTTCCGACATCCCCCCCGCGCATGCGAAAGGGGACGGAAGCCTTGTGACTTCCGTCCCCTTTTCGCGTGTCCGCCACGCCGAGTCGTTGCCGGCGGTCATGTCCGGTCGCAGTACACGTTCTCCATGAACGATTCCAGGGCGTCGTCCATCTGGGCCACGTATTCGCCCACGTCGTGGGTGGAGCGGCAGGTGGTGCAGCGCAGGAACACCTCGTGGCAGGTGCGCTCCACGCGCAACGCGGTGCCGCAGGTGCGGCAGGGAATGGTGGTCTGGGCGGCCCGGGGCTGCCCGAAGCCGTAGCTGGTGCTGTACATGTGGTCTCCTTGCGGCGCGACAGGACGTGGTGCCCGTTGAACCGATGAAGGGCGGCGGGGCGGTCCCGCGCGTTGGCCGCGCAGGCGGGGGCATACCGCATCGCGCCCGCACCGGCAATCCCTTTCCGCGCCCTTCCCCTTGCGCAAACCCGCCCTTCGTGTACTATGGTAAATACTGCCGGTTATTGCGTGAACCGGTGCCCAACCGGCCCCCGGCGAATTCCGTACTCAAGGAGACCACGATGCTTTCCGAACGCATGAACCAGGCCCTGAACGATCAGGTCAAATGGGAAATGTATTCCAGCTACCTGTACCTTTCCATGTCCGCCTACTTCGCGGACATGGGCCTTTCCGGCTTCGCCAACTGGATGCGGGTGCAGGCGCAGGAAGAACTGTTCCACGCCATGAAGTTCTACGACTTCATCAACGAGCGCGGCGGCCGGGTGATCCTGCAGCCCATCGACGCGCCGCCCTCGTCGTGGGAGGGCGTGCTGGACGTCTTCCAGAAGACCCTGGAGCACGAGCGCCACGTCACCGCGCGCATCAACGACTTGGTCAACGTGGCCATCGAAGAGCGCGATCATGCCACCAACATCTTCCTGCAATGGTTCGTGACCGAGCAGGTGGAGGAAGAGGACGGCGTGAACGACCTGCTGCACAAGCTGCGGCTCATCAACGGCGAAGGTCAGGGCATGCTGTTGCTGGACAAGGATCTGGCGGTGCGCGTGTTTACCATGCCCGCCGCGACCACTGCCTAGACGAAGAACACACCGGGCGAGCGAACCGGCAGGGATCTCCCAGGGGAGTTTCCTGGTCGGTGGCCCGCCCGCGCATGCGCCCCGCGCCTGACGCGGAACAACGACGAGACGGCACACAAGCAAGGAGGTGCGGCGTGAGCCACACGGGCAGAAACATCGTCATCGGCGGCGAGGCCGGGCAGGGGCTGGTCACCATCGGCCAGATGCTGACCAGGGCCCTGATCCGCAGCGGCTACGAGGTCGTGGTATCGCAGGACTACATGTCCCGCGTGCGCGGCGGCCACAACACCTACAGCATCCGCGTGCACGACGCGCCCATCGCCGCCCCGGCGGAAGCCATGGACGTGCTGGTGGCCCTGAACCAGGAAACCGTCAGCCTGCACAAGCATGAACTGTCAGAGGGCGGCATCGTCATCCTGGATGCCGGGCTGGACCCCGAAGGGACCAGGGCCGTACCCGTGCCGTTCAAGGACGTGGCCCCGCGCCCCATCTTCGAGAACGTGGCCGCGCTGGGCGTGCTGGGATCGCTGCTGGGGGTGGACCGCCCCACCATGGAAGGGCTGGTGCGCGAAACCTTCGGCA
This sequence comes from Desulfovibrio sp., assembly GCA_031287575.1. Classification (GTDB taxonomy): domain Bacteria; phylum Desulfobacterota; class Desulfovibrionia; order Desulfovibrionales; family Desulfovibrionaceae; genus Cupidesulfovibrio. The sequence continues at coordinate 22,556 of JAITSV010000039.1, read as the reverse complement.
AGAAGGGCGACGAGGTGGTCGGCCAGAACATGAAGGTGCTGGACGACGCCTGGAAATGGGCGGAAGCCCACCGCGCCAATTGCCCCGTGCTGCCCGCGCCCAAGGGGGCCAAGGGGCGCATGATGCTGCACGGCAACGAGGCCATCGCCCTCGGCGCGCTGGCGGCGGGCGTCAAGTTCTGCTCGTTCTACCCCATGACCCCGGCCACCTCGGTAGCGCAGGAACTCATCACCAAGGGGCGCAAGCTGGGCGTGGTGGTGGAACAGGCCGAGGACGAGATTGCCGCCATCAACATGGCGCTCGGGGCAACCTATACAGGGGCCAAGGCGCTGGTGCCCACTTCCGGCGGCGGCTTTGCCCTGATGACCGAAGGCGTCAGCCTTGCGGGCGTCATGGAGGCCCCGGTGGTCATCGTGCTGGCCCAGCGGCCCGGCCCGGCCACCGGCCTGCCCACCCGCACCGAACAGGCCGACCTGAACCTGGCCCTGTACGCGGGCCACGGCGAATTCCCCCGCGCCATCCTGGCCCCGGCCACCATCGAGGACTGCTTCCACCTCACCCACGCGGCCTTCGACCTGACCGAGCGCTTCCAGACGCCGGTCTTCGTGCTGACCGACCAGTACCTGTCCGATTCGTACCGCGCGGTGGTGCCCTTCGACCTGGATGCGCTGCCCCCCGTGGCCGAGCCGGACTTCAGCCCCGGCGGCGGCCCGAAGTTCAAGCGCTACAAGCGCTACGAACTGACCGAGAGCGGCGTCTCGCCCCGCAAGGTGCCCGGCTTTACCGAAACCCTGGTGCTGGCCGACTGCCACGAGCACACCGAGCAGGGCAACATCACCGAGGACGCGGACCTGCGCACCGCCATGAACGAGAAGCGGTTGCGCAAGGGCGAGGGACTGAACACGCTGGTCATCCCGCCGCGTGTGTCCGGCGATGCCAAGCCCGACCTGCTGCTGGTCTGCTGGGGCTCCAGCGAGGGGCCGGTGGCCGAGGCGGCGGAGATGCTGCGCGCCAAGGGCCGCACGGTGGGCGTCATGAGCTTTACCCAGGTCTGGCCGCTGGACCCCGCGCAGTTCCTGCCCGCCCTTCAGGCGGCCAGGGAAGTGGTGTGCGTGGAAGGCAACGCCACGGGCCAGTTCGCCCGCCTGCTGCGGCAGGAGACCGGGTTCGAGGTGTCGCGCACGCTGCTGCGCTATGACGGGCGCATTTTTACGCCCGGGTGGCTTGCGGAGCGCCTGGGGTAGGGGCTGTTCCAAATTGTCCTTTCGTCCGCTGGCTGACCGACCCGAAGGGTACGGAGTGTGCCCGTTAAGCGAACTTGTGAGCTTTACGGGCATCGAGCGCAGAGCGGTCAAAGCCAGCGAACGAAAATCCTAATTTGGAAACAGCCCCTCTGGAGCGCGGGTACCACGAAAGTGGGAAAGCGTAACCCCGACCCCCGCAGTTCCGAGCAGGAATGGTGACCGCCGACCAGCAATGGAATTTCACAGGAAATTTTCAGGAGCGATCATGGATATCGAAGTCTACGGCGAATACAAGAAGACCGCGTGGTGCCCCGGCTGTGGCAACCACGACGTGATGAAGGCCGTGCGGCAGGCGCTGGCCGGGCTGGACCTCGCCCCCAACAGGGTGGCGCACGTCTCCGGCATCGGCCAGGCGGCCAAGGCTCCGCACTACATCGACCTCAACGGCTTCAACGGGCTGCACGGGCGCGGTCTGCCCCCGGCGCAGGCCATCAAGCTGTGCAATCCGGAGCTGACCGTCATCGCCCAGAGCGGCGACGGCTGCAACTACGGCGAGGGCGGCAACCACTTTCTGGCGGCCATCCGCCGCAACGTGGACATGACCCTGCTGGTGCACGACAACCAGATATACGGGCTGACCAAGGGGCAGGCCAGCCCCACCACCCCGGAAGGGCAGGTCACCAAGAGCCAGCCCGACGGGGTGCGCAACGCGCCGTTCAACCCCATTGCCGTGGCCGTGGCCATGAAGTGCTCGTTCGTGGCGCGGTCGTTTTCGGGCAACACCCCGCATCTGGTGAAAATGATCCAGCTGGCCATCCAGCACAAGGGCTTCGCGCTGGTGGACCTGTTCTCGCCGTGCGTCTCGTTCAACAAGGTCAACACCTTCGGCTGGTACAAGCAGCGCTGCCAGGAACTGCCGGAGGACTACGACCCCACCGACTGGGGCGCCGCCATGCAGGTGGCGCAGGAATTCGGCGAGCGCATTCCCATCGGGGTCATCTATCGCAACGACAGGCCCACGCTGGACGGCAGCCTGCCCGTGCTGCAAAAGGGGCCGCTGAGCCGCCAGCCCGTGGACAGGGACGGGTTGCGGGCACTGATGCAATCGTACACGTAAGCCGGAATCGGCTTCCGGATGAAGTGGCTGCCGCCGTCCTTTCACGGTTTCGTCCAGGATATGCAGCAACCCGCCCGCCGGGCCAGCCGCCACCGTGCGACCGGCCCGGCGGGATACGCAAGGGAGGGGCACCATGCATAAAGTCGTGCTGTATGCCATTCAGGGCGAGGTGCCCTGTTTCGTGCACGTGATGCTGAACGCGCTGGACATGCACGCGCGCGGCTGGGACGTGCGCGTGGTGGTGGAGGGGCAGGCCGTCAAGGCCGTGCCCGTGGTGGCGGGCACCGGGCACACCATGCGCCCGTTGTTTGAAAAGGCGCGCGACGCCGGGCTGTTCGCCGGGGCCTGCAAGGCCTGCGCGTCCATCCAGCGCGTTGCCGAAGAGGTGCAGGACACCGGGCTTGAGCTCATCGGCGACATGAGCGGTCACCCGGCCATGGGCGAGTGGATCGAACGGGGCTACACGGTGATCACCATGTAGGCCGCCATTGCGAGCGGATGTGGTGCGTGCGGAACCTGCCCGACTTCCTGTCGGGGCAGCCGGGCCGCACACGCGATGCGCCCCGTCGGATGGAATTCCGGCGGGGCGCGGTGCGTTCAACGTGCGGGTGAGAGGTGCCAGGATGACCGGGCGGGGCTGCGGACCTGGCGCCCCAGGGGACGAAGGCGAGCCGCCCCTGGATTCATGCGGGCCGTGCGAGGTGCGCAGAGGGGGAGCGAGTGCCGCGCAGGGCAGGGGGGCGACTGGGGTGCAAGGCGGTGCGGCGTCCGCTATTCACCCATCACGGCTCGCAGCAGCGAGGCCAGCTGGCGTCGCACCAGTTCGGTTTCCGCTGGGGTCACCTGCGGCATGTCGGCGGGGCGGTTGGCCCCGGCCAGCGCGTCGCCTTCCTCTATGTCGGCCAGCGCCGCCGCCGAGCGGCCCATGATGCAGAAGAACCGTTCCGGCTTCCAGCCCATGCGTTCGAGTTCCGCCGCAGCAACTGCGGAGTATTCGAAGCTGGGCAGGCCATCCGTCCCTACGGAGGGATGCGGCGCGTCACCTTGGTCGGGCGCCCGCTTCATCCAGTCGCGGAAGCGGGGAAAATCGTCGATGAAGCGGGTCAGTTCGGCGTTGTCGAACGGGGACTGGTCATAGAAACCCGCCGCGCGGGCTTCCGGCGCGGCCAGCAGAAGCAGCGCAAGGCAGATGCAGGCAAGGGGCGCGGCCAGGCAGAAGGCGCGGCGGAACGTGGCAAGGCGGGATGCTGGGGTGAACATGGAAGTCCTTTGGTTGCGGTAGGGGGCGGGGAGTGCTGCCGGATGCGCCGGATGCGCCAGATGCGCCAGATGAGCCGGATGAGCCGGATGAGCCGGATGCGCGGACACGCCGGGCACGCTCCGGATGTACCAACCTGTCTACAGGCGGGGCTGGCGAAAGGAAAGCCCGGCGGGGGACCGGACGATACTGGTACTTGCGGCGTGCGCCGCGCCTGCCGGTGGACCCAGGTCCGCTTGTTCAAAACGTCGGCGCGGGAACGAAACGGCCGGTGCGTCGCCGCACCGGCCGGATGGAGCATGGGAACCGCATCGCCCGGGAATGGGCGGCATGCGGAGTTGCCCGCTGCTAGTCGTACTTCACCGAGCTGATCTTCATCAGGCGGTCCCAGTTGTGGTACGATTCGATGTAGCGGATGGTGCCGGTCTTGCCGCGAATGACCACCGAATGGGTGATGGCGCCCACACCCGTGTACTGCACCCCGCGCAGGAAGGTGCCGCCCGAAATGCCCGTGGCGGCAAAGAACACCTCGTCGCTGCGCACCAGGGTGTCCACGGTGTGGATTTCGCGCAGATCAAGGCCCGCGTCGTGCAGGGCTTCCTTTTCGGGGTAGGACTGCGGGTCCAGGCGGGCCAGCATCTGGCCGCCCACGCCCTTGATGGCGCAGGCCGCCAGCACGCCCTCGGGGGTGCCGCCGGTGCCCATCATCACGTCCACTTCCGAACGCGGGTCAACGGCCATCAGCGCACCGGCCACGTCGCCATCGGTGTGCAGCTGGATGCGCGCGCCCGATTCGCGGATGCGCTGGATGAGCTTTTCGTGGCGCGGCTTGTCCAGCACGAAGACCACCAGGTCGTCCACGTCCTTGCCCAGCGCCTTGGCGATCTTTTGAAGATTTTCCTTCACCGGGGCGTCGATGTCGATGACGTCGCGCGCGGCGGGGCCCACCACCAGCTTCTGCATGTAGAAGCTGGGGCCGGGGTTGTACATGGTGCCCGCAGGGGCCACGCCCACCACGGAAATGGCGTTGGGGCGGCCATAGGCCAGCAGCTTGGTGCCTTCCACGGGGTCCACGGCCACGTCGATGGCCGGGCCGCGACCGGTGCCCACCTTCTCGCCGTTGTGCAGCATGGGGGCGTGGTCCTTCTCGCCTTCGCCGATGATCACGTGGCCGGCCACGTTCAGCGAATTGAAGGACAGGCGCATGGCGTCAACGGCAGCGCCGTCGCCCGCGTCGTTGTTGCCCTTGCCCAGCCAGCGGGCGGATGCCAGCGCGGCGGCTTCGGTGACGCGCACGAGATCGAGGGCGAGATTCTTTTGCGGGGCTTCCATCAACGGTCCTCCAGTGGGGGTGGTGCTTCTTGCTTCGGAAACGCGACGCGCCGCGTGAACCCGTGCGGCACAAGGCCGTGCGGGGCGCGGGCGCGGGCTGCCTCCGGCGGTCGGAGGGGCGGCCCGGCAGGGCGACGAAGAGTGCGCGCCGTGCGTCCGGTGGGGACTCTAGCGCAGGCCCCTTGCGGCTTCAAGACAAAACACGGGTCGTTGCGAGGCGGCATGTGGTGGTGCACCGGCGCGGGGGGCCAGGAAGGGGCGGGCGATGGGCGGGCGATGGGGGGCGAGGCATGCCGCGAAACGCAAGCGCGCCCGGAAAGTGGAGGCTTTCGGGCGCGGTGCGTGCAAGGAACGGTGCGGTATCTGGAGACGGTGTGTCTACCGGAACACTACGGTCTTGCTGCCATTCAGCAGCACCCGGTGCTCGATGTGAAAGCGCACGGCCCGCGCCAGTGCCAGGCATTCCACATCGCGGCCCACGGCCACCAGGTCGTCGGGCATGTGCGAATGGTCCACCCGCGCCACTTCCTGTTCGATGATCGGGCCTTCGTCCAGGTTTTCGGTCACGTAGTGGGCGGTGGCGCCGATCAGCTTCACCCCGCGCGCGAAGGCCTGGTGATAGGGCGAGGCCCCCTTGAAGCTGGGCAGGAAGGAGTGGTGGATGTTGATCACCTGGCCCTTGAACCGGGCGCAGAATTCCGGCGAAAGGATTTGCATGTACCGGGCCAGCACCACGAGGTCGATGGATTGTTCCTCGATGATCCTGGCGATGTGTTTCTCCTGCTCCGCCTTGTTTTCCTTGGAGATGGGCAGGTAGTGGAAGGGAATGTCGTGCATCTCGGCGATGCGCTGGAAATCCTGGTGGTTGGAGACGATGGCCGGGATGGTGGCGTTCAGCGCGCCCGTCTCGCAGCGGAACATGATGTCGTTCAGACAGTGCCCGAAGCGCGAAACCAGCACCAGGATGCGCGCGGTGCTGCCCGCGTCGAACAGCTGCCACTCCATGTCGAAGGTGGCGGCCACGCCCGCGAACAGCCGTTCCAGTTCCGGCCGGCCGGGGCCGTCGCCGGGCATTTCGAAATGGATGCGCAGGAAGAAGCGCTTGCTTTCGCGGTCGCCGAACTGGGCGCTGTCCAGGATGTTGCAGCGTTGCACGGCGAGAAAGGTGGAAACCGTGGCCACGATGCCGATGCGGTCGGGGCAGGAGATGGTCAGGATGTACGGAGAGGCCATGCGTGGTCCTTGTGCGACGTGGCCCGGCGGGCGGGCGCGATGCGGTTTGGTCTCCTGCGGCTGCGGTGGCTGGTCATGTGGTGTGATGGGTTGCCTTACGACAGAACCGCGCGCGCTTCAACAGGATTGAAGGGGAACGCGCGGCTGCAAGACTGTGGTGCGACAGGGAAAGGGGGGACAGGGCGACGGGCCTACAGGCAGGTGCCGATGCCGTCCATGTAGAAGCGGGTGACCTGGGGCAGGCTGTCGCGGTCGCCTTCGCGGCGGCGGGCCCAGCGGCGGCGGAACATGCGTGCCGCCTTGCGGAACCGGCCTGATTCGAAGCCCAGCATGTTCAGGGCCATCAGGGCATCGTCGATGGTCAGGCGTCCCTTTTCGATGAAGGCGTCCAACTGGCGGCACACGGCATAGAAGCACTGCACCCGCCGTCGGGGCGAGAAGAACCCGATGGAGGGCATGCGCGCGCGCAGGGCGTCCACGGCCTCGCGCAGGGCGTCGAAGTCGTCGATGCAGCGGATGGCCTCGTGCATGGGCATGCACTTGCGGTTCAGGAACTCCGCGAATTCATTCAGGGTGCTGAAGCGGCGGCGGGACATGGCGCACCTCCCGGCCGGTGAAGGCCCGCGATGGTGGACGTGGATGCGGCATTGTGCGTCATTTGTCGGCAAAGGACAAGCGCATGCCGTCCACGGCGGTGCGGAGGGGCGGACCCCGGGGCTGGAAAAGGGACGGGGCCGGGCAGCGCGCCCGGCCCCGTGCGGCCTTACTGGTTCTGGTACTTGTTGGTCTTCTTGGACGCCTTGGCGACCTTGGTCTGCTTCTTGGCGGCGGCCTGCTGGGTGTTCTTCTTCTTCACGGCCACCTTCTTGGTGGCCTTTTTCTTTTGCACCTGCTGGGTTTCGATGGTCTGGGGCTTCTTCACCGTGGCGGCTTGGCCAACGGCGGGCAGGGCCAGAAACGACACGCACAGGGCGGCGAGAAGGGCTTTGGTCAGGGTCTTCATGCTATGCAGCCTCCTGCAAGGGATTGTTTGCGCCTTCTCTGCGCTCATGGCTGTAAAAGTCAACTAGAAAATCTCAAGATCTTGCGCCATGGTGGATGTGCGCCGGAAAAAACAGGAAGGATCCCGCAAGAAAGGTTGCGATGAAGGGTAAAATGTTTGTGGTGCGGATAACTGTGCGGTTCAAATTTCTTGCTTGATTTTCAAGCTATATGTGTAAGAAGTTGCACTACTCTTCCGTTGCATGGCGTGGTGAATGCAGCACGTCGCGTGTTGCGCGTGCGTAAATACGCGAACTGCTGTTGCGCCGCGGCGTGGCGCCGCACCATGGGTGCCATCATGCGGGAAGGTCCGCCAGGTGTTTCTGTCGTGCGGCGCCGTCCGGCATGTGACCTGTTGCGGCATGCGCGTTGCCATCACGTGCGCTTTTCCATAGCCTGGCAACGCACGGGTACACGCGCGTTGTGTGCCCGCCCGAGTACCGTGCATTGCAACCACCAGAAACCCCACGGAACCATGCCCGCATCCCGTTCTTCCGACGCTCGGGGACATTCCCCCGTTTCTCCCGCCATCCATCCGTTCATCCAGTTGCTGGCAACCGGCATGGCATTGCCGGGTGCGCCCGAGCTGCCCCCGCTTCCGGTGGACGCCGAGTTGCCGCGCCTGCTCGGGGCACTGGCCGATGGCGCGCGCGTGGTGTTGCAGGCGCCGCCCGGCGCGGGCAAGACCACCCGCGTGCCGCTGGCCCTGCTGGCGGCACCGTGGCTGGACGGGCGCAAGGTGGTGCTGCTGGAGCCCCGGCGCCTGGCCACGCGGGCGGCGGCCCGGCGCATGGCCGCCACCCTGGGCGAGGCGGTGGGCGACACCGTGGGCTACCGCATGCGTCTGGATACCCGCGTGGGGCCACGCACCCGCGTGGAAGTGGTGACCGAAGGCGTGTTGACGCGCATGCTCCAGGCCGATCCGGAACTGGCCGACGTGGGTTGCGTGATCTTTGACGAATTTCACGAACGCAACCTGCACGCCGACCTTGGCCTTGCCCTGTGCCTGGATTGCCAGGAGGGGCTGCGACCGGACCTGCGGCTGGTGGTCATGTCGGCCACGCTGGACTGCGGCCCGGTGGCAGCGCTGCTGAATGGCTGCCCGGTCATCGAAAGCGCGGGGCGCGCCTTCCCGGTGGCAACACGCCACCTGCCGCCCGTGCGCAACTGGCTGCCCTACGACACCACCCCGCCCGGCGTGCTGGAGGACGCGGTGGCCGACGCCGTGCGCCGCGCCCTGCACGAGGAGCCGGGCAGCCTGCTAGTGTTCCTGCCGGGGGCGGGGGAAATCCGCCGCACGGCGGAAAGGCTGGCGGGACTGTCCGCCACGCCGCATGGTCCGGTGACGGTGCATGCCCTGTACGGCGACCTGGCCCCGGAACTTCAGGACGCGGCCATCGCCCCCGCGCCGTTCGGCACGCGCAAGGTGGTGCTGGCCACGGCCATTGCCGAGACCAGCCTGACCATCGACGGCGTGCGGGTGGTCATTGACGCCGGGCTTGCGCGAGTGCCACGCTTCGACCCGCGTTCCGGCATGTCACGGCTGGTGACCGAGCGTGTCTCGCTGGCCGGGGCGGACCAGCGCCGGGGCCGCGCCGGACGTACCGGGCCGGGCGTGTGCTGGCGGCTGTGGCGCGAAGGGGAGGAGGCCGCGTTGCGCCCCTTTGCCCGCCCGGAGATTCTGGACGCCGATCTTGCCCCGCTGTTGCTGGAACTGGCCCTGTGGGGCGTGCCGGATGCCTCGGCGTTGCGCTGGCTGGATGGGCCGCCGCGGGCCAACCTGGCCCAGGCGCGCGAACTGCTGACCCTGCTGGGCGCGCTGGATGGGGCAGGGCGCATCACGCCGCATGGCAGGCGGGTGGCCGCGCTGCCGTTGCATCCGCGCCTGGCGCACATGGTGGTGCGGGCCGGTGAGTTGGAGCTTGGCGCCACGGCCTGCTGCGTGGCGGCCCTGCTGGAAGAGCGCGACCCGTTGCGCGAGGCGGGCGCGGACCTGCGGCAGCGGGTGGCCCTGTTGGCCGGTGGTGGCCGTAAAGCGGACAACGGGGGCTACGGAGGCAACGGGCCCATGCTGGTCCGCCTGCGCGAGGCTGCCCGCCAGGTGGCCCGGCTGGCGGGGGTGGACCTGGATGCCGCCGCAAGCAGGGGGAAGGGAGCACGGCAGGGCGCGCGGCCCGCCCCGGACGCCACGGGCGAAGTGCTGGCCCTGGCCTATCCGGACCGGGTGGCCGAGGGACGCGGGCAGGGGCAGTTTCGCCTGGCCTGCGGACGCGGGGCATATCTGCCGCCGGAAGACCCGCTGTCGCGCGAACCCTTTCTGGCCGTGGGCGACATGGATGGCGACGCGGCGCGCGGACGCATCCGCCGCTGCGCACCGCTGGCGCGGGCGCACATCGAAGAGGCCTTTGCCGCATCCATCGTCGAGGGAACCTTCGTGGTCTGGGATGACCGGGCCGAGGCCGTGGCCGCGCGGCGGCAGCGGCGGCTGGGCGCGCTGGTGCTGGACGATGTCCCCCACGACGCGGCGGACCCGGAGGCGGTTGCGGCGGCGGTGGTGGCGGGCATCCGGTCCATCGGGCTGCATTGCCTGCCGTGGACGCCGGAACTGGAGCAATGGCGGGCGCGGGTGGTCTTGTTGCGCGGGCTGGAGGCTGAGGAAACGGAACGGGCAGCGGAAGGTGCACCGCCCACGCCACCCTATCCGGGCGAGTCTGCCTGGTCGGAGGTGTCCATCTGGCCGGACGTGTCCGATGCGGCCCTGCTGGCCGGGCTGGAGCACTGGCTGGGCCCGTACCTGCACGGCATTACCCGGCGCGCGCAGTTTGCGCGCATCGATCTTGCGGACGCGCTGGCGGCCCTGCTGCCGTGGGAACTGACGCGGCGGCTGGATGCCGAGGCGCCGGAGCGCATCGAGGTGCCCTCCGGTTCGCGGGTGCTGGTGGATTACGCGGCGGAAGGCGGCCCGGTGCTGGCGGTGAAGTTGCAGGAAATGTTCGGCGCGGGGGAAACGCCCCGCGTGGCCGGGGGGCGCGTGCCTCTGGTGGTGCACCTGCTGTCGCCTGCCGGGCGGCCCTTGCAGGTCACGCGCGACCTGGCCGGGTTCTGGCGCACAGGGTACCCTGCGGTGCGGGCGGAGATGCGGGGTCGCTATCCCAAACACCCCTGGCCGGAAGACCCCCTGGCCGCACCGCCCACCCGGCTGACCACGCGGCGCATGCAGCAGGCGGCCACGGTGGGTGCAACGCCGCAGAACGGTGGAAACGGCGGTGGCAAGGGCGGAGGCCGCACCCGCTGACGGCTGGCGCGGGCCGGGTGCTGCCGGTTGGCTTCGGGCTGCCTCCCGGTTGCCCTCCAGTTGTTCCCCAGTTGGCCGCAGTCGCCCCCAGCGCCCCCAGTCGTCCCTCACTTGCCCGAGGTTGCCCGAGGTTGCCCAGACAGGCGCGGGTCTGCTATCGCCGGAAAAAAGGAGACACACGAAATGACGCACCAACGCCGCGCACGGCCCGCACCGGATGCAGGGCCTGTCCGCAGGGCTGCCCTCTTTCCGGGGCTGTTGCCGAGGCCGCTGCCGATCCACCTGTCAATCCACCTGTCGATCCCGCTGGTGACCCTGCTGCTGGCGGCCCTGCTGGCGGGCGGCTGCGGCCCCAAGCGGTCCATCACCGGCTTTCCCGGCGAAACCACGCAGGAAGGACGCCCCGCGCCCCAGCAGGACGAACCGCAGCGGCCCAGTACCGTCACCCTGGGCACGCCGTACGATTCCAAGGAGGCGCGCCGCAAGCTGGCCCCCGGCAGGAACACCATCCGGGGCACCGCCACGGCCAGGACGCCCGGCGGCGAGGTGGCAACCTGCGCGGGCAAGCCGGTGACCCTGGTGCCGGTGACGGCCTATTCCAGCGAACGCATGTTCGCCATCTACGGCAGCGACGACAAGGGTACCCTGCGTCTGGGGCAGGGCGCGGCACCGCCGCCGGTCATCACCAACGACGACCCGCGCTACCTCGCCGACCACCCGCAGACGGTGTGCACCGACAGCGGCGTTTTCGTCTTCAAGGATATCGCCGATGGGCAGTTCTTCATCGTCACCGGGTTCACCTGGCTGACCGACGACAAGAAGCCGCAGGGCGTTGGCCTGATGCAGCGTGTTTCCGTGTCCGGCGGGCAGACCAGAAAGCTGGACATGAAGCCGTAGCGGCAGGCGGCGGGCTCGTGGACCGGACGTGGTCCTAGCCAGATATCCTCATGGCCGAACCTGTCCAGTGCCAGAACCTGCCAGGGCCAGGTCCTGTTGGGCGTGCCATGGGGGGCCGGAAAGAGGAAGAACCCGGTCCGGCCCCGCACCGGCCACGACGGCGACGTGTCCCGGCCTGGCGCCGCGTGAATTCCGGTCTTTACACTGCGCTGTTTGCAACTTCAGCCGAAAGGTGGGAAGTTGCGGCTCCGGCAACACACGCTGGTATTGTTTCCGGCCAGGGGAGGCGCCATGCGCTTCCCAAGGCCGTTTTTTGCGTTTCGCGGCCCGTGATTGCCCTTCGCGCCCCTTGGTCGCGTCCCTTGCGCCCGCCACGCCCGCCGCGTCTCTCGTGCCAGCAGCGTGGATCATCCCACCGTGTCCGCCACGGCTGGCGTATCCCGGCGCGTACCGGCGCAGAGGAGGGGGCGGTCATCACGTCCGCCGCCCTGGCTCACCTGAACGGATGGAAGTTTTCATGGATGGAACAAAGGCCTTGAAAAGATACCTGCTCTTCGGGGGCTCGCTGTTTCTGTGCGCCTTCGGCATCGCCCTGGTCACCAACGCCCGTCTGGGCACCACGCCCATCACCAGCGTGCCGTACGTGCTCTCGTTGTTGTCGGGTCTGTCGCTGGGCATGCTGACCCTGTTGGTGAACATCGTGTTCGTGGCCCTGCAAATGCTGGTGATGCGCGAAGGGCTGTCGCGCAAGTATCTGGTGCAGATGCCCGTGGTGATGGTGTTCAGCGTGTTCATCGACATCGCCATGGCCCTGACGAAGTTTCTGCCGCTGGACGGCTACCCGCTGCAGATGGCGGCGGTGGTGGTGGGCAGCGCCATTCTGGGGCTGGGCATCGCCTTCGAGATCGTCTGCCAGGTGGGCATACTGCCCGGTGAAGGACTGGTCGTCGCCATCGCCTACCGCACGCGGCTGGCCGTGGGCAACGTGAAGACCCTGTTCGACTGCGGGCACGTGGTTGTGGCGGTCGTCCTCAGCCTGATCTTCGCGGGTACGGTGCTGGGGCTGCGCGAGGGCACGGTGGTGTCGGCCCTGCTGGTGGGCAACTTCGTGCGGCTGAGCGGGCCGCTGGCCCAGCGGTCCACGAGGCTGTGGGCGGCGTAGGATGCGAGGTTCGCGGTGTCGGGCCTTGGCTGCGTGTTGCAAACGCAGCAGCGCCGCCGCCAGTCCGCCAGTGTGTTGCAGAACCGCCAACGCCAACGAGTCTGACTGTCGGGAGATGCGGCGCGCATGCATGCCGCCCGCGTGCAGGGGCTGATGCTGGCGCGGTGCCAGTCGAGGGACATGTTTGTGTCGTTGATTTCCGGCGCACGTGGGCGCGGGCTACCTGCTTGCCTGTTTTGCCATGCGCCCGGAAACGTTGCAATTATATAGGCAATCTGGTATGCTTCTGGTATGACGAACTGCGTGAAAACACCTGCGCAAAGAGGCGCGAGGGGCAGGATTGCCTTTGTTGCCGCTGTACTTGCCGTGTTGCTACTGCTTGCGGTATCCGCCCTCCGTGCTCCCGGTGTTCGTTACGGCAAAGAGCCCCAGGGCTCCGAAGCATTGGCGGACATCGTCAGGCGTAGCGGGAACAATTGTGCTGAGGTCGTCCGCTTCAAAGAAGCCTGGGACGACGGCCCGTATTACGTTCGGTGTTTTGACAATGCCGGATCGTTCATCACGGTGGACTACACCGCGGACCCCCGCGCGGGTGGCGTTGCGCGCAGATAGGCATGCGGAAGGAAATTGAAATGGCCGGGAGTGATCTCGGCCATCTGTTTTTGCATTGCGGATTTCTGGTGGGGGTATGGCTGGATGTCTCGCGACGGCCTTGGGGAGTGGAACTCCGAAAGGGAACGCGTCTGCCGTTTGTGTCCATACCGGTGCCAATTAAACGGAAACTGGCCGCATGCATGGCATGCAGCCAGTTACTGTCTCTGGTCGGAACGACTGGATTCGAACCAGCGACCCCCTGCTCCCAAGAGAAAGGGTGGTGGGGTAAGTGGTTGATTTTGTGTAATCAGGGGCGGTGGTTAGGGTGCCTGTAGCTGGCGAATTCCGCCCCCTGTATGCCCTACGTGTATGCCCCACTACTCAGACGTGGAAATCGGGGGCCGGGTGCGGATGGCCCGATTCATTTCACCTTTGAGCACGTGGTAGTAGTGCTTTTGCGTGGTGGTGATGTTCGAGTGCCCCAGGATCTTGGACACCGCCGCCAGGTCGGCCCCGTTGGCCAGCATGGTCGAGGCGAACAGGTGGCGGATGTCGTACATGCGCACCGGGTAGGGAATGCCCGCGCGCTGTGCCGCCCGAGCCAGCCCCTTGTTCACCCTGGTGATGGCGTGGCCCTTGTATTCGATCAGGTACTCGCCTTTCCGTTCCGCCCGCATCTGTAGCAGCCTGTCGCGGAATTGCGGCGTGATGGGCACCAGCCGGTTCGCGTCGTGGGTCTTGGTGCCCTTTACGTGGACGCGGCACTGCTCGAAATCAACGTCGGTCCAGCGAATGGCGAACAGCTCCGTCACGCCGGGCCGCGTGCCCAACTCCCATTCTATTTCGATGGCCCACTGAAGGTGCGGCGCGGCGTGCTTCATGATCTTGCCGAGGTCCGGCAGGGTCAGGCGCATGTCGCGCTGTGGTTCCTTGGTCTTGCGCCATTTGGCCAGCGGGTTGTTGGTCGTGTGGCCGTGCTCGACCGCAAAGCGGAACAACGCCTTCAGGTAGCCCAGATAGCGTTGCCGGGTAGCCAGCTTGCGGTGCCCCCACGTCTTGTCCACGAAGGCAATCACGTCCGCGTAGGTGATGGCGTCCAACGGGGCGTGCGACAGTCCGGGCAGGACGTAGTTGTTCATGAGCAGCGCGAAGTCGTGCAGCCACCGTTGCGAAGCGCCGCGCGTCTTGCGCTCTACCACGTAGATCTGCGCCACGGTGTCCAGGTAGGTCTTTCCGGGGGCGACGACAGGCTCTTGCCCGCGCGTCTTGTCCAGCTTGATCTCGGCATCGCGGATGCGCGCCTGGCGTTCGCCCAGCGGTCCCTTGGGAAAGTATTCCCGGCGAGGGGTACGCTCGCCGGGAATACGATACTGCACGAACCACGTGCCGTTGGGTTTCTTGTGGACGCTCATATCCGGATGGGCGTGAATCCTTCGCGCGTGCGGGGGCGGGGTGTCGATGCTTGCGACACGAACACGCGCGGGTTTTCCATGAAGGCGTCCAGATCGACGATGCGGAATCGGTTCAGCCGGGGGCCACGGCGCGGGATTGATCCCTCGCGGGCGTAGATGCTGAAGCGCTTCACGCTGTAGCCCAGGTACGCGGCGGCCTGTTTGGTGTTCAGATAGCCGGGCGGCATGGCGGCGGGCATGGGGCCTCCGTCATGCGCGGCGCGCCAGCTGGGCGCGCTGCCGGTCGTGTTGTTCCGGCGCGTTGGCCGAGACGAATGGAGCGGGCATCACCGCCGCGACGATGGAATTCCGGTCGGGCGGTTCGCCGCCGAAGGGGCGAACTGCGGGGGAAGAAAGCACGTGTAATGGCATAGGCACCTCCTTGGAGGCGCGATGCTAGGATATGAAATCCGCTATATCAAGAAAAATTAGGATGTGTAGTCCTAAATTAACCCCCGTGCCTTCGCCTCTTGGGTGAACTGCCAGATCATGGTGGGGAAATCCATGCCAAGAAGTTCCGCCATCCGGTGTGCCTCGGCAAGAAGGATGCGCCGGGGGCGCGTGGCGTCCCGGCAGCTACGCCACAGGCGGGAACCCGACTCTTCACCGAAGATGCGTCGACCAAACTCGGAGTGCGACAGGTCCGAGTTTTCGACCCTTTCGGCGACCAGCGCGACCAGCGCGCGTTCAAAAGCGATTGAGTTTTCCATCCGCTTTTCATACAGGACATTTAATCCTACCGACAGAGGGGAAAATATCTTGACGCAATAGGATTTAAAATCCTATGTCGTCAGACATGAAAGCAACCGAACTTCTCCTCAGTCGTATGGTTCGGCGGCATGGGAACTACTCCGCCACGGCCCGAGCCCTCGGGCTGATCCCGCGCTGCCTGCGCCGCACCCGGCGCGCCTCTAACACCCCAACCCGGCGCATCATCGTGCTGGCCGGAAAGCTGTACGTCTTGCGCGAGCTGTTGTCGCAGCTCCGCGCGGCGGGCGCGGTCACGGACGATGACCTGCGCTCGGCATGGGAGGCCATGTCCTCTTCGGAAACCCCTAGCCCCAAACCCGCGCCGCGTGCCACGTCGGTGTCCAAACTGGGGAGGCGGCACAATGCCAGCGCATGACGCCTACCCCTTGCACCATCTGGACGCCGTGGACGCCTTCAAGCTGGCCGTGGAGCAAAGCGGCCTGCCCCTTCCCGAAATCGCCAAGCGCATGGGCTGGTCCATGCCGCAGGCGCGGCGGGTGTTCTCCGCCGAGAAGTACTACCCCTCTTTCCCCGACCTGCCCCAGTTCTGCATCGCGGTGGGCAACCTGACCGTGGTGCACTGGCTGCTGGCCAAGGCCACCCCCGACGGCCAGCCCCAACCCCACGCCACCCTCGACTGCGCCTCTCTGCTGCTGCGCGTGGCCGACCTCTTCACGGAGGTTGGCCACGTGGCCGAGGAGGCCTGCCGCGCCGCGTCCGACGACCGGTTGCAGGTCACGGAGCTGCGCCGTCTGCTGAAGGAACTGGCCGATGTGCTGGAGCGCGGCATGGCCCTTGTGGGCGACCTGCGCCAGATGGAGCGCATGGCCGATGCCTAGCCCCTGCTGCCCCAGAACCCCGCAGGAAGCGGGCTGCGCCACCGTGGAGGCCCTGAAACAGGCCGCCGTGGCGCGCCCGCACCTGCGGCCATGCCCCCGCTACCGGGGCTCGCGGGGGACCATGTTGTGGATCTACCGGACGCACTGCTCAAGCTGCCCCCGGAATCAGGAGGCGAAGGGGGAAGGCCGCGATGGATAACGGCATTCGCACGGCGGAGATTGTCCGCGCGCTGCTGGCGGATCACCGCTTCGATTTCAAGGAAGAGACCAACTACCTGCGCCGGGGCGTGTGCCCCAGCTGCGGCAAGCGCACCCTGTACGTGGGCAAGCAGAAACCGTGGATGCTGCGCTGCGAACGGCTGAACAAGTGCGGGTTCGAGGAGCCCACGCGAGAGGCGCTGCCCGACCTGTTCGAGGACTTCGCGCGGCGCTACCCGCCCACGGAGGAAAACCGACAGGCCACGGCGGACGCCTACCTTGGCCTTGACCGTGGCTTCGACCTTTCGCGCATTCGCGGTTGGTACGAGCAGGCGGCATGGCCGGTGCCGGGCACCACGGACTACGTGCCCACGGTGCGCTTCTACCTGGACGAGGGGCGCACCCGCTGGTGGGACCGGTTGATAGGGCGCACCAAGAAGGACGGCCAGAAGGCCCACTTCGGCGGCAAGCGCAAGGACGACGGCACGCTGTTTCAGGGCGACGTGTGGACCCCGCCGGGGCAGCAGATCAACGACGGCGACCGGGTGTGGCTGGTGGAGGGCATCTTTCACGCCATCGCGCTGGCCCTTTCCGGCCACAAGGCGGCGGCCTGCTTTTCGTGCAACCACTTCCCGGCGGCGTTCATTCAGGCCCACAAGGGGCGGCGCATCCGCTGGGTGCTGGCCATGGATTCGGACAAGGCCGGGTCCAAGTGGTGCAAGACGCACCACAAGACGCTCAAGGCCATGGGCGAGTTGGCCCTTGTGTGCATGCTGCCCGATGGCCGCGACTGGGACGACCTGTACCGCGCCGGGCGCATAGACGACGTCTTCATCCGCGACCGCCTGTACTACGGGCGGCTGTTCATGGCCGAGACGGTGCAGGAGAAGGCGTACATCTACTACACCCGCAACCGGCGCATGACCTTCATCATGGATTTCGAGAACGCGCTGTACTCCATCAAGCTGGGCGCGGACTTCGAGAAGGGGCTGGGCGAGGCGGCAGGGCAGTGGGTGGCGCAGGAACAGGAGGCCAAGCGCACGGGCAAGGTGCCGACCGCTCCGACCGGCGCGTTGGCCACCACCCCGGCCAGCACGGCGGCCACCACCCCGGCCAGCACGACAGAGGGTGAAGGGCAGGGGGGCGACGCAGATCCCGACGCCGACACGCCCGCGCCCGCACCCACGCCCCCCACGCCGCCAAGCCCCCCCAATCCCATAGACGCCGTGCTCGATTCCCCGACCGGGCGCGACCTGTTCGCCATGCACTGCGGCATCGACCAGATATCCAACGTGCTGCCCAAGTTCCTGTACATGGAGCGCGACGCCCTGGTGGACGAGCAGCGCTACGTGTTCGGCATCTCCTACGCCAACGGTCAGGCCGACGACCTGATTGCGCTGGAGGGTACCGCCATCACCAGCCCGGACGCCTTTCACAAGGCCATGCTGAACCGGTCGCGCGGGGGCACCTTTGACGGCGACGCCCGGCAGTTGAAGATTCTGCGCGACCGCTGGCTGAACAGCCGCATGACCACCGTGAGCGCGCTGCCCTTCGTGGGCTACGACCGCGAATCCGACGCGTGGATCTTTCAGGAGCACGCATGGAGCAAGGGCCGCAAGCTGGCCGTGAACAAGCACGGCTACTTCGAGGTGAACCGGCGCGGCGTGAAGTCCATGCTGAACGGCGTGTACATCCGTACCGATGGCCGCTTCACGCCGGACTGGCTGGACAACTACGCAAAGGCCTTCCACTGGCAGGGGCTGGCCACGCTGGCCTACTGGCTTGGGTCGCTGTTCGTGCAGCAGATCCGCGCGCGGCACAAGACGTTCCCCTTTCTGGAACTGACCGGCGAACCGGGCGCGGGTAAATCCACCATTCTGGAGTTTCTGTGGAAGTGCGTGGGCCGCGACGACTACGAAGGCTTCGACCTGCTGAAGGCCACCCCCGCCGGGCGGCGGCGCGCCTTTTCGCAGGTGAGCAATCTGCCGGTGGTGATCATCGAATCGGACCGCGACAACGGCGACAAGGACGCCAAGCAGCGGCAGTTCGGCTTTGACGAGGTGAAGCCCTTCTACAACGGGCGCGGCACCGGCACGCTGGGCGTGGCCCGGCGCTCCAACGACGTGGAGGAACACCTGTTCCAGGCGTCGTTGGTCATCAGCCAGAATGCCGAGGTGGACGGGTCGGAGGCGCTGTTGCAGCGCATCGTGCATTGCCACGCCGACAAGAAGCACCACAAGACCGGCACGCGCGACGTGGCCCGGTGGTTCGAGCGGCAGACGGCGGCGGACGTGGGCGGCTTTCTGGGCGTGGCTCTGTCGCGCGAGCGCGAGATTCTGGACGCCTACGCGGCGGCCTTCGACAGCATCGAGGCCCGCTACACCGACAGCGGCGCCCTGAAGAACGAGCGCATCATCAAGAACCACGCGCAGATTGCCGCGTGCGGCCACGCCCTGAAGGTGCTGTTTCCCACCATGTCGGACTACCTGCGCGAAGGGCTGACCGAATACCTGTTCCTGCGGGCCAAGGCGCGGGAGCAACGCCTGGCTGCGGACCACCCGCTGGTGGAGCAGTTCTGGGATACCTACGACTACCTGTCCATCCAGCTGACCAAGACCACCTCGCGGTTGGACCCGCTGAACCACGACCGGCGCGACGGCGTGATCGCCGTGAACTTCAACCAGTTTCTGGAGGCCTGCCGCAACTGCGGCCAGCCCACCCCCGACATCGGCGCGCTGAAAAAGCTGCTGCCCGCCGGGAATGCCCGGCGCTTCATTGCCGCCAACCGCAGCGTGCATTCGCAGCACGAGAAGAAGACCGTGAAGTGCTGGCTGTTCCACGCCGCCAAACTGCCCACCCTGGAGGAAGATTGAGATGCCCACGCAACACCCAGACCCAGCGGACCGGATGATCGACTACGCAGGGCAGATTCTGCTGCTTGCCAAACGGCTGGAGAAAGAAGGGCCGATGCCCGATACCCTGCGTGATCTGCGGACGATCGCGCGCGACCTGAAACGGTGCAGCGAAATATGGCAGGACGTGTACCACCCAGGCATGTTGCCGGTGGTTGTGCCGCCAGCCGTGCCGTATTTGCCCCGGCGGGGGCTGGCCATGTTTGCTGCCGAAGAGCCGCCCCGTGTCGCTCAGTTCTGGAAAGCATACGAGGCCCTGTCGGCCGCCCTGGGCGGTGATGTCGTGGAACCGCTGAACCACAGCCACGATGCGACTTGCATAGCCATCAATTTTTCGCAGCTGTATGAAGTGTGGGCGGATTCTGATCTGCCCATTGTCGAGAAGGACGCGCTGCAAGCCGATCTGAAGAAGTCTGTCCGCCGCCCCTTGTTGGCCCGAAACCTGTCGCTCTCTTCGCGCCTGACAGGCAAATCGACACGATGTTGGTTATTCGAGAAGTCCTAAGGGAAAGCCCGCCACCCTGGCGGGCTTTTTTGTGTCCAATAGCATGGAATAACATGGCATACGCACGCTACGCGCGTATGCGTGCGCGCCACGCGCGAAAAGGCGTTTTCCAAACGCAAGGCCTCGTCGCGATTGGTGTGAGCGGTGATGAAATTCATTTTTTATATCTAACTATTTAAAAAATAGAACTAAACTCCCTAACCGCAATTCACACCTCTTTTTTTCGTGGCGGTTAGACCTAACCGCTGCATATCTCCGCCTCACACCGCAGCGGGTGTGTGCTAACCTGCTGAAATCGCGTGCTTCGCCGGATGCGCAAAAACGGAGAGGTGTGAGAAAAAGTGCTTTGATGGCAACGTGTTGCGATGGAATATGAGGGGGCTCACACCGCACACACCAGGCAGAAAGTAGGGGGGCAGCCCTGTTAAACGCGCCTTGCCTTTCATGCTGGTGCTAGGGCATATAGACCCATCTGATGCAGGCGGCGAGGCGGCACGGCGCGTGAGAAAAACGGTCGTTGACTGCCCTTGAATTTGCCATTAGCTGGAACTAGAGGCTTACAGATACCGGAGTACGGCTTGACTCGGCTGCCTCTCCCCCGTGGGACATTTCTTGATAGGCATGTGGTTTTCAAAGTGATCAATGGCGTCAAGACTTGGTGGGACGCTGAGGCTCAGCGTTACTACCAGTGGGATGCCTTTCACGGCGAAATCGAGGTCTACAACGCACGGGGCAAACACATTGGTGTCATGGACGTAACTGGCAGGGAGATCAAGGATTCTGTCAGGGGGAGGAAAATCAATGTCAGTTGAACAGCAGACGTTTGTCGAGCGCTGCCTTGCAGGGCAGGTGCTGGCCAACGAGATCGACGACGCGGTCGACGCCTGGCACGACGGCGACGACCCCAGAACGCTCCGCGAATTTCTGGGCTTCACCGACGAGGAATACGCCTGCTGGGTGAAGGATCACGCGTGCGTTTACACCATCTTGTCCTGCCGCGATTCGGGCACCCCTTTCAAGGTGCAGCCGGTGGACAATGAATGGGGCATGGCCGCGCGCAGCAACACCACTGGCGAACGGGTAGACATCAAGCAATGGCTCCCGGAAGAATAGCCAGCATTGTTCACCGCGTTATCACGCGGTACGGCCTGACGTACCCGCTGAACATCCGGGCCTTTGCCGCGCAGATCGCCACGGTGCGCACAGCCGCGCTGCCAGAGGGCATGGATGGGTTCATCTGCTACTACCCGCCGCCCAAGCCCCCGTATATCTGTGTAAGAGACCAATACATCCCCCGTCTGCATTTTACCCTTGCCCACGAACTTGGGCATTTTTTCATTCCCTGGCACCCGCGCGTAAACCAGTCGTGCATCATGACGCCGCAATCTCGCCGCACGGTTTCCCGGCATGAGTCGGAGGCGGACGAGTTTGCGGGGGAACTGCTAGCGCCTGTTTTCTGGATGCAGGACTTGCTGGCCAAGTCTACGTTGAAGGGGGTGTTTCTTGCCCTGACCAGCGGCGAGTACATGTCTCTGGAGGCGGCCTGCGTCAACCTGAGCAAGTTCGATGTGCCCCTGGTGGTCCGCCGGACAGACCTGACAACCGGCAAGAGCCGGGTGTACAGGTCGCAAGCTTTTTACTGGCTGGCACTGCCGGAGGCGGATATTGCCCGCAGGGCAAGCAGCGCCGAGAGTCTTGTGGTTGGGCGCATGCAGTTGGATTTCTACCTGTACGAGCGCCAGCTTTCCGGCTTGCTCCCTGTCAGTGGGCGAACTGCCAAGGATATCTTGCAAGAAATCCTTGCCGGGTGTGCCCCTGGTGTCGCGTCGGGCATACAGAGTAGTGCCCATGCAAGCATTGCCGCATTGAACGGTTCGATGCGCGGGCACTCTGCGGAAGACTTTTACACGCGCTGCCTTGCGAACCTGCGCGCGAAGGCGGAGCTTGCCCCGCTTACGCGGCACCCCCTGTTCGAGTTGTTTGTTTCCGAGCGGTGCCGAGAGTTGATAGCAGGGCGGAAAAAGTAAAGCCTACCCCGGCCTTCTGTACCGGCCCCCCTTTAGTTCAACCAGGCCATGGGCGAGCAGCCAGCGCACGGAGCGCGGGCGCTCGCCTTTTTTCACGTCCAGTTGCAGCAGGATCAGGTGCTTGAACCGTTCGGCTATCATGGTGGCGCGGGCCACGCGTTCGGGCGCTGGTGCGCCGCGCCGGTCGTGGTGCAGCAGCAGGCGGCGCGGGCGGCCATCCGCGTCGCGCAGGATCTCTGGCTTGCAGTCGTGGGCCAGCAGCCAGGCTAGGGGGTCGAAGAGTTTCGTGTCGTCGCTACGTGGCATGGGGCGATCATATCGCGCCCGGCGGCGGGGTGAAGGTGGGTGCGCGGCTCCGGATGGGGGGAGCGGACTGACAGAGGGCGTGGGAGGTGGTAATGAGAGGTCGGCGCGTCGAGGGCGGGTGTGGGCGTAGTAACTATTTGTTGGGCGGGCTTTATTGTGGCGTGATCGATGTTGCGCTTTTTTAACCAATGGAGGGTATATGGCTATTTGGGATTTGTTTTCTAGGAGGGCGAGTGCGTGTGATGGGGTGGAAGACGTTTATATTTATGATATTATTCCTGAAAAATTTCGCAAACAGCTGGTTTTGATTTTGGACAGGGTGTTTGGTTATCAGGCTGGGCTAAGGGGGCATACGACTTTTTATGACTTTGTATGTCGAATTTTGCGTGAGGAGT
>JAITSV010000013.1 GCA_031287575.1 Desulfovibrio sp. | reverse complement strand
TGGGGTACCTGAAAGGCAAGAGCAGCCTGATGCTGTATGAACAATTTGGCGATCTCAAGTTCAAGTATAGGAATCGGGAGTTCTGGTGCCGTGGCTACTACGTGGATACGGTAGGGAAGTACACCCGTAAGATTCAGGAATACATCAAGCATCAGCTAGAGTCTGATAAACTTGGTGACCAGTTGTCCCTACCGTATCCCGGTAGCCCGTTTACGGGTCGCAAGTAACAGATATGCAGATGCCAGATCTTTTAAAAAGCGCCTGCTAGGGCGCTGCTGGAAACAGAGCCTTACAGGCGCATATGAAATACCCCCGGCTATGCCGGGGGATTTTTATGCGCGCGTGCGGTGCCGCGTGCGGGGATATGCCGCCTCATGGCTCGGCGGCCTTCGCCGCACCGGGCCAGATGTCTTTGCCGGACTGGGCCGGGGTCTTCGCCGTCCTGAGTGCGGAGATGGTCCCGCAGGCCTGTCCGGCGGGCCCGCGCGCGGGTACGGGTTGCCAACGGGGCGGGGGTTGCGGTAGGGTTTGCCGCCGCCGCAGCCCGTCCGGGGCGCTGCAGGCCGCACTGCGCCGTGGCCGCCCGGCGGAACCCAGGAACGGACATGCACAGGTTTTTCTCCCTCCTTCTGCTTTTCCTCACATTCGTTTGCTGCATCGGCCTTCCCGCACCGGCGAAGGCCGCCGATGCCGCGTCCGCATATGCCGCCGCCAAGAAAGAGCTGGAGTCCCTGAAACGTGACGCCCGGCGCGGCGCGCTGCGTGAACCGTGGGAACGCGTGGTGTCACGGTTCGACGGCACGGTCCGCGAGCATCCGCGCTGGTCCAACGTGCCCGCCGCCATGTTCCACGGCGCGTTGGCCATGGAGGAACTGGCCGGCCGCTCGTTCCGCGCTGCCGATTTCGAGGACGCCGCCCGCCGCTTCGAACGGGTGGCCGCCAAATACGCCTGGCACGTGCTGGCCGACGATGCGCTGCTGCACGCGGCGGACATCCGGGGCAACCGCCTTGGCGATGCCGCGGCCTCCCGCATACTGCTGGACACCATCCTGACCCGCTATCCCAGCGGCGACATGGCCGAACCCGCCCGCGACCTGCTGGCGGCGCTTTCCGGCGCGCCCGGCGGCGATGCGCCCAAGGCACCGGTGGCCGTGGGGCGGTCGGGTCGACTGGAGCAGGACGACGACGTGCCCGCCACCAAGGCGGCGGGCGATTCCGCACGATCCTCGGGCGGCGGGGTGGCGGTGGCTTCGGCTTCGGACGGTGTTCCGGCGCCCAAGACGCCCGCCAAGGCCAAGAAAGGTACGCGCAGCGACCCGGCCAAGGCCGCGAAGCTGTACGCGGAGGCCCGCAAGGAACTGGATACCTTGCGCGGCGACGCCAAACGGGCGGCCCTGCGCGAGCCATGGCTTCGGGTGATGGCGCTGTACGAGGGCGCGCGGGATGCCGCGCCGGAAGGGGACCAGGCCCCCAATGCCGCCTACGGCATGGCCGTGGCGCAGGAGGAACTGGCCGCGCGCTCGTGGCGCAAGGACGATTTTCTCGCGGCGGTGACCCGCTACAACGAAGTGGTGGCCGCCTACCCCGACGACTCGCTGGCCGACGACTGCATGCTGCGCGCCGCGCGGCTGCGGGCCACCCGCCTGGACGACGCCGACGGGGCGCACCAGTTGCTGGAAGCGCAGTTGCGCCGCTACCCCAAGGGCGACATGGCCGGAGAGGCCCGCGCCCTGCTGGCGGACCTGACCGCGTCGCGCAGTACCGCATCGGCCCAGCCGGGCCCGGCAGGCCCGGCTGGCACATCAGGCCCATCGGGACAATCGGGAAAGGCGGTATCCCCTGCCGCCCCCGCTTCGCAAGCCACCCCGCAGCCGGCCCCTTCGCCCGCGTCCACACGCGGCGGCAAGCCCGCGGTGCTGCGCCAGGTGTCGTGGCGGGCGGACAACGACCGGGCCACCATCACCATCGAACTTTCGCGCGAGACGGAATGGCGCAGCCAGTACGCCGCGCCGGACAACGGGGCGGGGCGTCCGCCGCGCCTGTACATCGATTTTTCCGACGCCCTGCCCGACGACGCGGTGAAGCCCGGGGCCAAGGTGGCCGGCGCGCTGCTGACGCGGGTGCGCTCCGACCAGCCTTCCTCCGGCCACACCCGGGTCATCCTGGATTTCAAGGCGCTCAGGCGGTACAAGGTGCAGGCCGTGCGCAACCCGTACCGGGTGGTCATAGAGGTGGGCGCCACCGACGCGGCCCTGCCCGATGGCCAGCGGCCCGACGATTCCCGCGTGTCCGTGCCGGTACGCGAGGCGGGCAAGGCCACGCCGTCCGCCCCGCCCAAGGACCTGGTGGAGCAACTGGGCCTGACCGTGCACACCGTGCTGATCGACGCGGGCCACGGCGGCAAGGACCCCGGCGCCATGGGCAACGGCATCGTCGAGCGCAACCTGACCCTGAAGATGGCCAGGATGGTGGGCGAACGCCTGCGCCGCATGGGATTTGCGGTCATCTACACCCGCGACAGGGACGTGTTCGTGCCGCTGGACAAGCGCACGGCCTTCGCCAACGACAAGAAGGCCGACCTGTTCCTGTCGCTGCACGTCAACGCCAACAACGACCCGCGCATCTGCGGCTTCGAGACCTACTATCTCGACCTTGCGCGGTCGGACAGCGCCACCCGCGTGGCCGCGCGCGAAAACGCCGTCAGCGAGAAAAGCCTCAGCGACCTGCAATTCATCCTCACCGACCTCATGCTCAACGCCAAGACCCAGGAATCGCGCGACGTGGCCAATTTCGTGCAGGATTCGGCCCTTGGGCGGCTGCGGCGCGACGGCTTTCCCGCCCACGACAACGGCGTGCGCTCGGCCCCGTTCTACGTGCTGATGGGGGCGCGCATGCCCTCGGTGCTGGTGGAGCTTGGCTACTGCACCAACCCCGACGAGGCACGCCGCCTGAACTCGGAAAAGTACCTCTCCACCCTGGCCGACGGCATTGCCGAGGGCGTGGCCACGTACAAGCGCAAACTTGCCCGTTTTTCGCAGTGATGTCGCGCCCCTTGACGCCCCATCGACAAGGGGATAACTGACCGCGAACCCCTGCATATCGCGCCCCCCGGCGCGGCATGCGGCAGGCGCCGGGGAAACGGTGCCAGCCGGGCGTCGGGCGGCGTCCGGTAACGTTCGGGGTACCCGCGAACCGGCTTTGCCGCGTCGCATTCATTTGCAAGCTACGCCGGTTTCCGGCTGCCACTCATCCAAGGTGTTTTCAAAGGAGTCGCTTCGCATGCGTAGAGTTCTCATCCTGGCCGCGGCCTTCGTCCTTGCCTGGACCACCGGTGCCGTTGCCGCCGACATGAAGATCGCCATCGTCAACATGCAGGCCATCGCCTCCCAGAGCGAAGCCGCGCAGGACGCCCAGAAGAAGATGAAGGCCACCTTCGGCGCCGAGAGGGACCAGCTGGAAAAGCAGGCCAACGACCTGAAGAAGAAGGCCGAGGACATGAAGGTCCAGTCCGCCGCCCTGTCCGCCGAGGCCAAGGAAGACAAGAAGGTGGAATTCATCCGCCTGAAGCGTGACCTCGAGGACAAGACCCGTGCCTTCGCTCGCAAGGTGGAGTCCGCCGAAGTGCGCGTGCGCCAGGAAATGGCCGCCATCATCCTGAAGGCCGCCAAGGAATACGGCGAGAAGAAGGGCTACACCCTGATCCTCGACGGTGCCGCCGCCGGCGTGGTGCATGCCGACAAGGCCATCGACGTGACCAAGGAACTGCTGGACGAAGTGAACCGCGTGTACCGCGCGGGCAAGAAATAGCGGGGGGCTGATGGCCAGACTGCTTTCCGAGTTGGCGGGGCTGCTGGGACTCGAATTGCGCGGAGAAGACCGCGCGATCGAGGGCGTGAATACCCTCGAGGCGGCGGGCCCCGCCGAGGTGAGCTTTCTGGCGAACCCCAGGTACACCCATCTGCTGGCGACCACCCGCGCCGGTGCGGTGATCGTGGCGGCAGAGCATGCCGACGCGGTGCCGTGCGCCCTGGTCAGCGCCAATCCGTACTTCGACTTCGGTCGTACCCTGGCGCTGTTCTCCAGGCCGCAGGGCAGCCTTTCGGGCGTGAGCGACATGGCGTTCGTGCACCCCGAGGCGGAACTGGGCGACGGCTGCACCGTCTATCCCTTTGCATTCATCGGACCCCGTGCGCGTATCGGCGCGGGGTCCGTTCTTTTTCCCGGCGTGTACGTGGGCGAGGACTGCCGTATCGGTTCCGGGTGTCTGTTGTACCCCAACGCGGTGCTGATGGCCGGGACCGAAATCGGCAACGGCTGCATCCTGCACGCCGGGGTGGTGCTGGGGGCCGACGGCTTCGGCTTTGCCCGCACCGACTTCGGCATCCAGAAGATTCCGCAGGTGGGCACCACGCGCCTTGGCAACGACGTGGAGGTGGGCGCCAATACCACCATCGATCGTTCGGTGCTGGGCGTGACCGCCGTGGGCGACTCCACCAAGATCGACAATCTGGTGCAGATCGGCCATAACGTCGAAATGGGGCGCAACTGCCTGATCGTCTCGCAGGTGGGCATTTCCGGTTCCACCAAGGTGGGCGACGACGTGACCATGGCCGGGCAGGTGGGCGTGGCCGGGCACCTTTCCATCGGCAACGGGGTGACCCTGGGGCCCAAGTCGGGCGTTGCCAAGAGCATCCCGGACGGTGAAACCATGGGCGGCGCCCCCGCCGTGGACAAGGCCACCTACATGCGCACCCTGACCGTGATGCCCAAGCTCCCCGACATGTACAAGCGCATCGGCAAGCTCGAGAAAGAGCTTGAGGAACTGAAAAAGCTCGCCGCCAAGGAATGACATGACCGACCCCGCACGGAACATCCTCGACATCCGCCAGATTCTGGGCCTTCTGCCCCATCGCTATCCCTTCCTGCTGGTGGACAGGGTGACGGAATACGTCCCCGGCGAGTACATCAAGGGATACAAGAACGTGACCATGAACGAACCGTTCTTCGAGGGGCACTTTCCCGGCGTGCCCGTGATGCCGGGCGTGCTGATCATGGAAGCCCTGGCCCAGGCCGGGGGCATCCTGGTGGTCAAGAGCACCGACACCCCCGTGGAGGACAAGCTGTTCCTGTTCACCGGCATCGAATCGGTGCGCTTCCGCAAGCCGGTCTACCCCGGCGACAAGCTGGAACTGCACTGCCGCCTGCTGCGCCACAAGCTGAAGCTGTGGAAGATGGAAGGCTTCGCCTACGTGGACGGCAAGCTGGCCGCCGAGGCGGTGATGACCGCCGCCGTGACCAACCGGGAGGACATGTAGTGGCCGCGCAGGTGCATCCTTCCGCGTTCGTGCATGAAAGCGCACGGCTTGGCGACGACGTGGTGGTCGGACCCTGCGCCGTCATCGAAGAGGACGTGGTCATCGGGGCGGAGTCGCGCATCGACGCCTTTGCCTCGGTCAAAAGCCACACCCGCATGGGCGAGCGCAACCACATCCATTCCTACGCCTGCGTGGGCGGCGAACCGCAGGACCTGAAATTCCACGGCGAAGTCACCTCCCTGGAAATGGGCGACGGCAACACCGTGCGCGAGTTCGCCACGCTGCACCGGGGTACCGAGGGCGGCGGAGGGGTTACCCGCATCGGCAGCAACAACCTGCTGATGGCGTACACCCACGTGGCGCACGACTGCGTTCTGGGCAGCGGCATCGTCATGTCCAACGGCGCGACCCTGGCCGGGCACGTGCACGTGGGCGACCACGTGATCCTCAGCGGCCTTTCCGCCGTGCACCAGTTCGTGCGCATCGGCGACCACGCCTTCGTGGGCGGCATGAGCGGCATCGCGCAGGACCTGCCCCCGTTCATGCTGGCCGTGGGCCACCGCGCCGGGGTGCACAGCCCCAACCTGGTGGGCCTGCGCCGCATGCAGGCCTCGCGCGAACTCATCGCCGCGCTGAAGAACGCCTACCGCCTGGTCTGGAATTCCGAGGTGCCCCGCAAGGAAGCCCTGGAACAGCTGGAATACGAGCTTGGCAACTACCCCGAAGTTCTTCTATTCGTAGAATTCATTCGCGCCAGCGAGCGCGGCATTCTGCCCGTATCGCAAGGAACGCCCGTATAGCCCGTACGGAATGCACCGGCATTCCGCCAAAGGGGGAAAGCGGGCCACGGCCCCTTTCCCCCTTCGCCGTTTTGGGGAAAGAATGCGGCAGGGACCGGCGCGGTACGGCAACCATACGCACGAAACACACGCACACGGCATACACCCGCACGGGAGCAGCATGAGCAACGAATCCATCGGCATCATCGCAGGCAAGGGACAGTTTCCGGCGCTGGTGGCGCGCGGCGCGCGCGCCGAAGGGCTATCCGTGGTCATGTGCGGCTTTCACGGCCACACCGACGAGACGCTGGAACACGAGGCGGACGCCTTCGCCATGCTGCACCTGGGGCAGTTGGGCAAGCTGATAGACTTCTTCCGCGACAACGGCGTGCGCCGCCTGTGCCTGGCCGGGGCCATCAGCAAGCCGCGCGCGCTGGACCT
The DNA here is from genome assembly GCA_031287575.1 of Desulfovibrio sp. Lineage (GTDB taxonomy): Bacteria > Desulfobacterota > Desulfovibrionia > Desulfovibrionales > Desulfovibrionaceae > Cupidesulfovibrio. The sequence goes on along the minus strand of JAITSV010000013.1, from coordinate 13,092 downwards.
GCGGCCCGACCTGCGCGCGGCCAAGGTGCTGTTCCGCCTGCGTGCCAAGGGCGACGACGCCATCCTGCGCGCCGTGATCGACGAGTTGGAAGCGGAAGGCCTTGCCGTGGTGCAGCCCGCCTCGCTGGTGCCCGGCCTGCGCGCGCCCGAGGGCGTGCTGACCAAGCGCCCGCCCAGTGACGAGGAATGGGCCGACATCCGCTACGGCTGGCCCATCGCCCACGTGCTGGGGCGGCTGGACATCGGCCAGTGCATCGTGGTCAAGCGCGGCATGACCGTGGCCGTGGAGGGCATGGAAGGCACCGACGCCACCCTGCGCCGTGGCGGTGAACTGGGCGGCGAGGGGTGCGTGGCGGTGAAGGTGGTCAAGCCTGGTCAGGACGACCGTATCGACCTTCCGGCCCTTGGCGCGGGCACCATCCGGGTGCTGGCCGACTACGGCTACACCTGCCTTGCGCTGGAGGCGGGCAAGACCCTGTTCTTCGACCGCGAGGAAAGCCTGGCCCTGGCCGACAAGCATGACATAGCCATCATCTCCATGCCGGAAGGGTTCATGGCGGGTGAAGAGCCCGAGGTGAGCAACTGAAATCCGGCACTGCGTGGCTGAGAGTTGCCCGCAGGTTTCACCGCGTATTCGGCAGACCCCACGCGGGCCGGTTGCCCGCATAGATACATGCCGCCCGAAGGGCGGCGGAGGAAACTGTGATGCGTCTTGCCCAACGCATGGAAAGCGTGCCCCGCTCCTACATCCGCGAAATCCTGAAGGTGACGGCGCAACCGGACATCATTTCCTTTGCCGGGGGGCTGCCGCACCCGGCGTCGTTCCCGGTGGATGCGGTGGCTGATGCCGCCGCACGCGTGCTGGAAGAGGCCGGGCCGGAAGCCCTGCAATACACCACCACCGAGGGCTTTCCGCCCCTGCGCCAGTGGATTGCCGACCGCTACAAGCGGCAGGGCATCGAGGTTTCGCCCGACGACATCCTGATCACCACCGGTTCGCAGCAGGCCCTGGATCTGGTGGCCAAGGCGTGCATCGACCGGGGCGGCAGGGTGGTCATGGAGCGCCCCGGCTACCTTGGGGCCATCCAGTGTTTTGCCGTGTTCGGGCCGGACTTCGTCACCGTGCCCCTGACCCCGCGCGGGGTGGACACGGATGCCTTGCGTCAGGCGGCCACGGGCGCGCAGGTGTTCTACGCCGTGCCCAGCTTCCAGAACCCGTCCGGCATCACCTACGACGAGCAGACCCGTCGCGAGGTTGCCGCCATCATGGCCGAAACCGGCTGCCTGATGGTGGAGGACAACCCCTACGGCGAGCTGCGCTTCATGGGGCAGCATCTGCCGCCGGTGCGGGCCTACGCCAGTGCGCCGTCCGTACTGCTGGGCTCGTTTTCCAAGGTGGTGTCGCCGGGCCTGCGCCTGGGCTGGGTGTGTGCCCCCCAGGACGTGCTGAACCCCATGATCACCGCCAAGCAGGCCAGCGACCTGCACACCCCCGGCTTTACCCAGCGCATCCTGCACCGCTACCTGATGGACAACGACGTGGACACGCACATCGCGTCCATCCGCGCCCGCTACGGAGCCCAGCGCGACGCCATGGTGCAGGCCATCCGCCGTCACTTTCCGGAAGAGGTGGCCTACACCGAGCCGGAAGGCGGCATGTTCCTGTGGTGTACGCTGCCTGAAGGTATCTCCGCCGAGGCGCTGTTCCACAAGGCCATCGAGCGCAAGGTGGCCTTCGTGCCGGGACGTCCGTTCTACGTGGACGAGACCGACGACACCTTCCGCCTCAACTTCTCCAACTCCAGCCCGGAACTGATCGACGAGGGCATCGCGCGCCTTGGGCAGTGCCTGCGCGAGTATCTGGGGCGGTAGCGTGGGGTGCGGCATGCGGGCCGCTTGCGCATTGCCCTTTCGTCTGCTGACGAGGCGAAGCAACTCGGGGGGCGCTCCACCATGGCGGTGGGGCGCCCCTTTTCCTTGTGCGTCCTTTACGCCCCCAGTGCGTCCCAGTTGCGCTTCAGATGCGCCCAGACTATCCCAATCCCTAGGCCGGGTAGAACTTGCCCGTGCACGAGGTGACGTCCACGGCGATGACGGCGGTCATCTTCAGCATGTTGGGCGGGTAGCCCTTGCCGGCGTGCCGTGGGGTGTACTTGGCCACGATGGCGTCAAGCACGCGGGTTACCGTGGCGGTGTCCTGCACGACCGACGCGCGGCCCCGGATGATCACGCTTTGGTAAGCGGTGTTGGTGTCGCAGGGCAGGTCGGGGTGGTGGATGAGCGAGAGCATCTTGTCCACCTCGAACCCGACCAGGGGGTCGCGCTTGATGTTGGCAAGCTTTTCGCCAGCGGCCAGGCCGTGGATGTACACGGTGCCGTCCATGACGGTAAAGTGGACCGGCGTGACGTACGGGCAGCCGTCGGCGCCGTTGGTGGCCAGTCTGCCCACAAGTTCCGTGTCCAGCAGGTGGGCGATCTGTTCCGGTGAGAGGGGGTGGTCTTTCATTCTTGCCTGCATGGGAACCTCCGGGTAGATGTTTTCTGTCCCCATGCTTAGTGCAAGAGTGGCCAGCATGGATAGGGACAGTTCCATTTTTCGGAAGCGGACAGCGGTGTCGGCTCCGCCCGGGAAGGCTATCCGGGCAATCCCGCCATATGCCTGCTCTCCCCGTGCCCCCCGTGCCCCCCCGTGCCCCCTGTCCGCCCTGTCCGCCCTGTCCGCCCTGGCAAATCCGCATCCAGCCGTACGGAGTTTTCCATGCTGCATCTGGATGGCGCCGCCGATGCGCCGCTGTACCAGCAGATTTACGACCAGCTGAAACAGGACATCCTTTCCGGTGCGCTGCCGCAGGGCATGCGCCTGCCGTCCATCCGTGCCCTGGCCCGCGATCTGCGCGCCGGAAAGAACACGGTGGAAAACGCCTACGCCCAACTGGTACTGGAAGGATACGTGTCGGTGTTGCCGCGTTCCGGGTACCGGGTGAACGTGATCCAGCGCGACCTGCACGCGCCGGAAGACCCTGCGGCGCAGGGATGCGGACAGACCGGACACCGGGATGAGCCAGCCGCGCGGCGCCCGCCGGACTATGATTTCCACTACGGCAACCTGGATGCCGCCACCTTTCCCTACGCCGTCTGGCGCAAGCTGCTGTTCGCCGTCATGGAAGAGGCGCGGACCGGGCGTATCGCCTTCGACGGCATGCACGTGTATGGCGATGCCCACGGCGACCCGCATTTGCGGGCGGAACTGGCGTCGTACCTGTACCGCAGCCGGGGCGTGCGCTGTACCGAGGATCAGGTGGTCATGTGCAGCGGCCTGCAACCGTCGATCATGGCGGTGACGCGCCTGCTGCACCGCGAGTACGACGAAGTGGCGCAGGTGCCACAGGTCGCCCCGGTGGCTCAGGTCGCCCTGGAAGATCCCGCCTACAACGGGGCCAGGCGGGCCTACGAGTGCTTCGGCTTTCGCACCGTTCCCATTCCCGTCGGCGGAGACGGCATCGACGTGGCGGCGCTGCGCGCGTCGTCCGCGCGGGTGGTGCATATTGCCCCGTCGCACCAGTTTCCCACCGGCGCGGTGATGCCCATCTGCCGCCGCATGGAAATCCTCAACTGGGCCACGGAACACGGCGCGTGGATCGTGGAGGACGACTACGACAGCGAACTGCGCTACGACGGCAGGCCCATCCCGTCGTTGCAGTCCATCGACCGGCATGGCCGGGTCATCTACACGGGTACCTTTTCAAAAACGCTGTCGCCCGGCATGCGCATGTCGTACATGGTGCTGCCGGAACAACTGGCGGAGAGGTTCCGCACGGTGTTCGCGGGCTTCCAGTGCACGGTGCCCTGGCTGGAGCAGGCCGTGCTGGCCCGCTTCATGGCCGAGGGGCACTGGGAACGGCACCTGCGGCGCATCTGCCTGGCCAAGAAGCGCAAGCACGACGTGTTCGTGGGTACGGCCACCCGCCTGATGGGCGACGGGGTGCGCATTCACGGGCACAATGCGGGCCTGCACCTGCTGCTGGAGGTGCCCGGCGGCCCGGGCGAGGCCGCGCTGGTGGAGCGGGCGGCGGCACACGGGGTGCGGGTGTATCCGGCATCGCCGTTCTGGGCGGATGCGCGGCGGTATCCCGGCAACTGCCTGTTCATCGGGTACGGCATGCTGTCCGAGGCGGACATCGCGGCGGCCCTGGAGCGGTTGCGGCAGGCGTGGTTTCCCGCCGCCGCATTGCGGGGTTGACGCGGCGTCCGCCGTTCGTAAGATGCGGAGGCGACTCCCGGATTTTTCCGGGGTGGCGGCAGCCCGCCCGGCGGGCCGACGCCACGCGCGATTACGCAAAGGAGGGGACATGCCCCATACCGAACATGTGCAACAGATATGGCGCAACGTGGATGCCGTGCGGCGCCAGGCGCCCCTGGTGCACAGCATCACCAACTTCGTGGTCATGAACGTGACGGCCAACGCGCTGCTGGCCGCCGGGGCCTCGCCCATCATGGCCCACGCCCGCGAAGAGATGGCGGAACTGGTGAACATCGTTGCCGCGCTGGTGCTGAACATCGGCACCCTGAGCGCGCCGTGGATCGACAGCATGTTCCTGGCCGGGGCCGCCGCGCGCGAGCGGGGCATACCCGTGGTGCTCGATCCGGTGGGCGCGGGCGCGTCCACCCTGCGCACCACCACCGCCGCGCGGCTCATGGAGCGGGTGCGCCCGGCCATCGTGCGCGGCAACGGCTCGGAAATCATGGCCCTGGCCGGCGCGGCGGGGGCCACGCGCGGGGTGGATTCCACCCGCGACGCGCACGCCGCCGCCGATTCCGCGCGGGCCTTGTCGCGCCGTCACCACTGCGTCACCGTGGTCAGCGGCCCCGTGGACCTGATAACCGACGGCGACGAGGTGGTGCTGGTCACCGGCGGGCACGAGCTGATGCCCCGCGTCACCGGCATGGGCTGCACCGCCACGGTGCTGGTGGCCGCCCACGCCGCCGTGGCCGCCAGCCCGCTGGAAGGTGCGGTGAGCGGCATGGCCGCCATGTCCGCCGCCGGAAGCATGGCGGCGGAACGCGCCGCCGGGCCGGGCAGCTTTGCCATGCACTTCATCGACGCCCTGTACACCTTGTCGGAAGCGGACATCCGCGCCCGCGTGCGGGTGGGCCATCCATGATCACCACGCACAGGCACATGGATTACGGGGTGTATCTGGTCACCGACCGTGCCCTGTGCCGGGGGCGTGCCCTGACGGACGTGGTGGCGGCGGCGGTGGCGGGCGGCGTGACCGTGGTGCAACTGCGCGAAAAGCATGCGGACACGCGGGAATTCGTGGAACTGGCCCGCGCGCTGAAGACCCTGCTGGCCCCGCGCGGCGTGCCCCTGCTGATCAACGATCGGGTGGACGTGGCCCTGGCCTGCCGGGCCGACGGCGTGCACGTGGGGCAGGGCGACATGCACCCCGCCGAGGTGCGGGCGCTGCTGGGGCATACGGCCCTCGTCGGGCTGTCCGTGGAGACCATGGACCAGGTGCGCGAGGCGGAAACGCTGGACGTGGACTACCTGGGGGTGAGCCCGGTGTTCGCCACCTCCACCAAGACGGATACCGCGCCGCCGTGGGGGCTGGACGGTCTGGCCCGGCTGCGCGCGTCCACGGGGCGCACCCTGGTGGCCATCGGCGGCATCGGCGCGGCCAACGCGGCTTCGGTGATGGCGGCAGGGGCCGACGGTCTGGCCGTGGTTTCCGCCTTGTGCGCGGCGGATGACCCGGAGCGGGCGGCGAGGGAACTGCGCGGCGCGGTGCGCGGCGTGCGGGGCTGGTAGGCGAATATCGGTAATTGACCGGATGCTGGCGCGCGCCGGACGCGGACAAGATGCCGGTTGCCGTCCGTGTGCCGTGGGGGACGGGGCGTCCCCCTGGGCGGCGGGGGCATGTTGGCGAAACAACGCAAGGAGGAGCCATGCGCATTGCCGTGGCGGCGGACGGGCCCCGGCCCGACAGCAACGTGGAACCGGTGTTCGGCCGGGCGGAATGGTTCGTGGTGACGGATACGGAGACCGAGGGCGTCATCGCCGTGCGCAATGCGCACCGCGATGACCGCGAGGATGCCGGGCGCTCTGTGGCGCAGCTGCTGTCCGCCGCGCGGGCCACGGTGGTGCTGTGCGGCGAGTGCGGCCCCAAGGCGCGGCTGGCCCTGGCCGATGCGGGCATTGAGGTGCTGGCGGCCAGCAGCGGACTGGTCGGCGATGCCGTGACCCGGTATCGGGAGCTTGTCGGTAACGTCCCGCAGCAGTAGGCGTTTTGCTTTCAGTGAGTTCCGAACGCATCGCCCCCGCTTCCAACCAACTGCGGGGGGCGAGCGCGCATGCTACGAAAAGACGAACTGCTCCGTCTCCACGCCGCCGGTATCCACCCCGAAGGCGCGCAGTTCGTCCAGCACGTGCTGCTGCATGGGGCCGGGGCCGCACAGGTAGAACGAGGCCGTGGCCGACTGCACGTGGCGGGCCAGCATCTCGCGCGAGAGGTGGCCTTTTTCGAAGAACACGGCGGGCAGTTCCGGGTCGGCGTAGTGGTGCGGATTGGTCTCGCGCGTGAGCACGTGCACCACGGTCAGGTCCAGCCGCCGGGTCATGGCTTCCAGTTCCTCGGCGGCAAAGGCGTCGCCGTAGGTCTTGTTGGACCAGAACAGCACCACCCGGTTGGTCGCTTCGGCCTGGTCGAAGCTGCGCAGCACGCTGAGGAACGGCGTGATGCCCACCCCGCCCGCGATGAGCACGATCTGCTCCTGCCGTTCGATGTCGCGGCAGAATACCCCGTAAGGCCCGGCGCAGTGCACCTCGTCACCGTCGCGCAGGCTTGGCACCAGTTCCGACGTGAAGCGCCCCTTGCCCCGGATGGTCAGGCGCACGGTATCGCCGGGCGCGGCGGAGATGGTGAAGGGGTGGGCATCGCTCCAGCCGTCCTCCTCCATCACCCGCAGGGTGGCGAACTGCCCCGGGCGGAAGGTGCGGAATCGCTCGTCGTCACCCGTGTCGATGTAGACGGAGGTGGTATTGTCGTCCTCGCGCACGGTGCGCAGGATGCGGGCCTTGCGCCCCTTGAGGCCCTTGAGAGTGGTGGAATCGTCGCTCATGTGTCGCTCCCTGGGCGGTGCATGCGGTGTGGTGGCCGTCCGGATGGTCGGTGGCCAGCCCGCAGTTTCGCCCATGGCGACGGGCATGACAAGCAGGACGCGCAAAGAGGGGCGTAAATATCACCGCATGTCCTCGCACTGCCCGGCAGACCCGGCTGGCAGACCCGCCGGGCCTCGCGCCGTCCCGCAGACCCGCCGGGATACGCCAGACGGTTCCGGCCGTGTCTTGCGCGGGTTCAGCGTCCGCGCACCCCCAACGTCTTCATGCGCGATTGCAGGGTGGTGGGCGGCAGGCCCAGCAGTTCCGCCGCGCCGCCGGGGCCGTGTACGCGTCCGCCCGCCGCCGCGAGGGCGCGTTCGATGTTGGCGCGCTGCAATTCGCGCCAGCGCGCTTCGGAAATGATGTCCGTGGGGTCCGGTGCGTCCGTTTGCCCAAATCCCCCGGTTGTTCCGGAGTCCCCGCGTTCTCCCGTTCCCCGGGGCACTGCGTTGGCGCCGCCCCCTTCCGTCTGCCCTGCCCCACCCGGCATGCCGAATCCGGCACCGGGCGACACGACCTGTACCCCGCCTTCCGGCGGCAGATCCAGCACCAGCCGCGCCCCTTCGGCCATGATCACCCCGCGCTCGATGACGTTCTGCAATTCGCGCACGTTGCCCGGCCAGGGGTAGGATTGCAGTTCGGCCATCTGGCGGTGGGCGATGCGCGGCTCCGGCAGGTTCAGGCGACGGCACGAGGCCCGCACGAAGTGCCGGGCCAGCAGGGGGATGTCCTCGCGCCGGGCGCGCAGGGGGGGCAGGGACACGGGGAACACGCTGAGCCGGAAGAACAGGTCCTGCCGGAAGCGGCCATGCTCCACGTCGGCCCGCAGGTCGCGGTTGGTGGCGGCGATGATGCGCACGTCCACGCTGCGGCTGCGCTCCTCGCCCACCCGTTCGAACACCCCCTCCTGCAGCACGCGCAACAGCTTGCCCTGTAGTTCCAGCGGGATTTCGCCCACTTCGTCCAGGAACAGGGTGCCGCCGTCGGCCAGTTGAAAGCGGCCCACCCGGTCGCGCAGGGCACCGGTGAAGGCGCCCTTCACATGGCCGAAGAATTCGCTTTCGAACAGTTCGCGCGGGATGGCGGAACAGTTCACCCGCACCAGCGGGGCGGCGGCGCGCTGGCTGCGGTCGTGGATGGCCTGGGCCACCAGTTCCTTGCCGGTGCCCGATTCACCCAGCAGCAGCACGGTGGCGTCGGTGGGGGCCACCATGTCCACCTGGTCCAGGGCACGGCGCAGGGGCGGGCTGTCGCCCACGATGGAGTGCGGTGCGCGGGCGCGGCGCACCTCGCCGCGCAGGTGTTCGTTTTCCAGTTCCAGGGCCCGGCGCAGGTGCTGGATTTCCTCGAAGGAGCGGGCGTTGACCACGGCGGCGGACAGGGAGTCCGCGAAAATCTTGTGCATCTTGCGGTGCAGCAGCATCAGGTCGGCCAGCACCCCGCGCATGGGCCGGTCGTAGAACACGGCCATGACCCCGATCATGTTGCCCTTGAACTGCAACGGATAGGCCGCGTAGGCGTGGATGGATTCGTCCACGGCCCAGGCAGGGCGGGTCCAGTCCTCGGGCGATGCCGCCCAGGTTGGCTCGCCGCGCGAGGCCACCTGCCCCACCAGCGGTTCGGACAGCGGCACCATGGCATATGTGCCCTCCGCGTGGCGCCAGTCGCGCACCGGAGTCGTGGTGTGCCCGGCCACGGTCATCAGGCGCAGGACATGGTCGCCCTCGCCGGGGCCGGAGGTGGTGCCGGAGGCCGGGGGGGGCGTATCCACGAACCAGATGCACCCGCACATGACGTGGGTGCCCCGGTTGACGCGGTGGGTCAGTTCCAGCAGGCCCTCCACGGTGCGTTCCTGGGCCACGTTGAGCATCATGTCCAGGAACGGGCTGATGTCGAACTGCTGGAGCACCGAATGGGCCAGGGTGGGTTCCGTGGCGTCGGGCGCCTGCTGGCGGGGCGGGGTGTCCGCTGGCAGGGGGGGCATGGGGGATATGGGAGACATGGGAACCTCGAAGATTGCGGGGCAGGCGTCGGGACTGGCGCGCGGCAGCGGCGCGGCGTATGCATGCTGCTTACGATATATCGTTACGAAATTTCGTCAACAACGGAATTTCGTTGAATGGGGAGGCGTCACCACGCACGGCAAACCCTTGCCAGCCCTGGATCGGGCGATTGTCACATGTCTGGCACGGGTTGTGCTTCATGACGTCACGAAAGACGGTGCTGCCGTTCTTTTCGGTGCCGAGTCCGTGCATTCCCTCGTGCCCGGACTTATGATTCAGTCGCTTCATTCCGACAAAGCCCCGGTGTTCCCCTCACCGGGGTTTTGGCATTTTCGGGATCCCGCAGTCATTTCAGGCGGCAGCAGCCTGCGCCGACGGGTGCGTGTGCCAATTCGTGTGCCAATCCGCCAGCCGGACATGCACCGGGAGCGGACGTTGCCCCGGCCGCCTCGCCCGCCGTGTCGCCGGGCGCGGGTATTTGCGTCCGATGGCAATTGGCGTATGAGAAAGGCGTCAGTGGATGATCCCGTGTCCGATATCCTTCCGGGGGTGGCTGTGTCGCAGGCAATGGGGTTGGGAATGCAGGGCGGTTGCGACCGCGATGTGCAGGAGATTGCCGAGGAGGCGGTGGCGCGGCGGTTCCGGCTTTCCGGTGCGGCGCACCCACTGTTGGCGCTACTGCGGCGCAGGGCGGTGGAGGCGCTTGCGCAGTCCCTGCGCGCCGGTGCCTCGTGCGAATTGCCCGCCCCGCGCATGCCCCTGCCGCCAGAGGTGATTCACGAGGCCAACAGCGGATTGGTCCCCGGCGACCTGGACGGGCTGGCCGAACGCGCCCGCCTGCCGGCCCTGCCGCAGGTGTTTCTGGAACTGCAGCACGCCATGGAGCGCGAGGAACCCTCGTACGAGGAACTGGCGGCCATCATTTCCAAGGACCCCCGCCTGGCCGCGTCGCTGTTGCGGCTGGTCAACGGGCCGCTGTTCGGCTTTCGGGCGCCGGTGGAAACGGTGAGCCGCGCGGTGGCGGCGGCGGGTACACGCCGGGTGACCTCGCTGGCCCTGGGTACCTTCGTGCTGGGGCTGTTTCGCGAACGGCCTCCCCACGTGGTCAACCTGCATGATTTCTGGCTGCATTCGGTGGCCACCGCGCTCATGGCGCGGGTCCTGGCCACCCGCATGGGCCGCGACGATCCGGAACGCTACTTCGTGGCAGGGCTGCTGCACGACATCGGCTGGTTGGCCATTTGCGCCGTATGGCCCGCCGGGGCGGAGCGGGTGCTGGACCGCTGCCGTGACCTTGGGCAGACACTGACCGAAGCGGAACGGGCGGAACTGGGCATGACCCACGGCGAAATGGGCGCGGCGCTGCTGCGGCGCTGGAATCTGCCGTCCGTACTGGTGGATGCGGTGCAGGCCCATCATGCCCCGTCCGAGGCCCCCGCCAGTGACGAGGCCCTGCTGGTGCACCTGGCCGACGAGGCGGTGAAGGCCTTCGGCATCGGCGGCACCGGCGACGACTGCGTACAGCCGCTGGACACCGATGCAACGGGCTTGCGGTCCATATCGGCGCACGATCTGGATGCCGCCTGCGCGGCGCTGCTGGAAGGGGTGGACGAGATGTACGCGGTGCTGGGGGCGGGAAGCGGCGTCCGCCCGTAGGCTCCGGTGAGTTTTTTCCGCCGTTTGCCGTTGCCCGTCAAACGCACAGGGGAGTACAGGGCCGCCTCGCAAGAGGCGGCCCTGTGTATTGGCGGGCTTGCCGGACGAATCCGGAGAGCAGCGGGCGCGGCCCGCAAGCCCCATGGGCCGACGCCTGCGTACAGGTTTACCGTATGCGAAGGCCGGGCGTGAGCCCGGAAGCCCCGTTACGCATCGGTGAACACCGCGCGGACGGCCATGGGGCCCTCGACGGCCAGTTCCATGTCCGGACCGTCGTGCCGGGCTCCGTTTACCTCCCAGTGCGAAAAGCGCTTGCCATCCGGCGGCGTGGCATGCAGGCGCACGGTCTGGCCCATGAAGTAGCGCCCCGTGTACTCGGTATAGTCGGCCATGTCGTCGATGCGGACCGGGCAGGACGAACTGACGTGCACGGCGGACCATGCCGGTGCGCCAAGATCGCGCACGGTTTCTTCCATGACCTGTACGGGACGGGCCGTAAGCATCGCCGCAGCCATGTCCTGGTCGAACATCTCGCGCCCCAGTTGTCGTTCCATCGCCACATACGGGGCGATCATGCGTTCGAGTTCGGAAGGACGCAGCGTGTGATTCAGGGCATCGACCACGTACCGCAGGAACCAGGTCCTGAATTCGGGCGCTTCCTTCCACAGGCGCAGGAACAGGCGCATGCGTACCGCCTTGCCCTCGTCCATGGCGAACTTCCAGCCTGGCCGCTGTTCCAGCGGCGCGGTGGGGGACAGGTGCTGGAAAGCCTGGTCCAGGTCCCACGCGATGTTCGTCCAGCGCGGGTCGGGCTGCGCCTTGTCGAGCAGAAAGGCGCCCTGATCCCAGTCGTTGGCTCCCAGGTACATCGAACCGAAGATGATGGCGCACATGCTGCGCAGGTCCATCCGACGTTCCACCTGCCGCATGGTGAGCGGTGCGGGCATCAGCCGCGCCCATAGGTACAGCTCGCGCAATGCGGCGAATTCCTTGCGCTCGTTGCTTTTGCGGATGTTGTAGAGCAGGAAGTTGTCGTGTCCGAGCTTGTGGTGCCACCCCTTGACGCTGATGTGCTCGCACAGCAGCGAAATCCCTATTTCCTTGCCGTTGACCAAGTAAATGGCGGGCACGAAATGCGGAACCTGCGCCCCCAGCCTGGCCATGACGTCAAAGCCCAGCATGCAGACGAAGCCGGGACGGGGCATTTTTTCCTTGCGCAGGACGATGCGCTTCAGGCTGCCTTCGACACCGGGAAAGAACATGTCCGCAGGGATGGGCGACTGGCCGTACGAATTCCGGAAGTACAGGCGGAAGGCCACGCCGTCCTTGCGCGACCCGCCGCCGTGGATGCGCAGTCCCGCGCCCGTGGCGAGCCGTTCTTCTCCGTCCCTGTAGTACACCATGGAAGACAGGTGTTCCCAGGCGATGCCGCGTTCTTCCGGATTGGCGACGAGGCCGATTTCCGGGTCCGAAAGATTTTCCTCGTCCGTTCGGATGGCCACCACGGGCCAGCCGCTGGCGATGAGGGCCGGGGATATGTCGCCGCGCGCCTCGCCGAGCAGCCGTTCGACGTGGTCGCGGTGTTCGGGCGATACCGCGTGCGCGTCGGGCAGGCCCAGTTCGGCCAGCAACTGCCGCTTGCGGGGAGAGCCCAGCGAGTCCTTGCTGGTGGCGATGTCCAGCGACACGGCGCGGTATTGTCGCATGTCGCGCGAGCGTTCCAGCAGCAGCCCGACGCACAGCAGGGCGGCAAGGAACAGCGCGGCCGCCCACAACGGGATACGGGGCGCGTGGAACACGCGGGGAGTACCGGGTACGCGCGGGCCGGACGGCGGCTCCGTGCCGCCCCCTTGTGGCAGGCTACTGGGCCGCGTGGTCGAAATAGACATTGATTTCCGCACTGGGGGCAAGTCCGCTGGCCAACATGGTCAGGCGCTGCACCAGGGTTTCGTCGGAACGGGCGAAGGTGGCGATGATGGTGCGCCGCTCGCCGTCGCCCGAAATGCTGGCCACGGCCAGTTCCGGCAGGTTGTCGCGCAGGGCGGGCAGCAGGGCCGCGTCGGCCTCGCGCTCGGTGGCCGGGTAGGCGATGACCGCCGTGCCGCTGCGCCGTGCCACGCGGCCCTGCCGAAAGCGGTGCGCCACCGCCAGCCCTGCGGTGATCACGCCCAGGAACAGCGCCAGGATGACGACGTTCAGGGTGGCGCAGCAGATGGCCGTGGCGATGTTGACCATGATGAAGCCCACTTCTTCCGGTTCCTTGATGGGGGTACG
>JAITSV010000011.1 GCA_031287575.1 Desulfovibrio sp. | reverse complement strand
GGCCTGGACGAGGAAACATACCCCGCGCCGCCCCCCCGGGGGGGGCGGGTTGGGGTTCCGGGCTCGGGCCGAAGGCTGGGGGCAGAGCCTTGGAACGGTTTGACAGCCTCGACAAGTTGTGTCTTTGCTGCACCATGAGTACCAAACGCGCCTGGGGCACCCTGCACCCCTTCCTTGAATCCGGCGAGATCATGGGCCGTCCCGTGGCCAATGCGGGGTTCATGCGGGCGCTGCTGCGGGCCGACCCTTTTTCCGAGTATCATTTCTTCCTGCCGGGGCTGGACGTGGCCAGGGCCACGGGTGTCCGCCTGGGCGAGGAATTTCCGGCCATTGCCGCGCGCAACGGGTTCCGGGTGGCCACCCGGCACGACCTGGTCCGGATGCTGGCGCGCACCCCTTACCACTGCTTTCACCTGTCGGACAGCGTCACCGATCAGCCCCACGTGGCGCGGCTGCGCAACGCGTACGCCCCGGTGCTGTTTCCGGTGACCGGGGTCACCCATTCGCTGAGCTATGCCCGCTATCCTTCGCGGTTCCTGGCCCATCTGTGGCCGGGTACCACCGCGCGCGACGCGGTGGTGGCCACCTCCACGGCCGGGCAGTCGGTGGTGCTGCGCATGTTCGAGCATTTGCGCCGCGCCTACGGCCTGGACGAGGAAACATACCCCGCGCCGCACGTGGAGCGCATACCCCTGGGTGTGGACGCGGACTTCGCGGGGGGCGCGTCCGGTGCGGCGCCCGACGGTGCCCCGGTGACGCAGGCGGCGCTGCGGGCGGACATGCGCCAGCGGCTGGGCGTGGACGCCGAGCCGGTGCTGCTGGTGTTCGCGCGCATCGCCCACTATTCCAAGATGGACCTGCTGCCCCTGCTGCGCGCCTTGCAGCGCGCCGAAGGGCTGGGGCTGGCCCGTGGCGGGTACTTGCTGGCGGTGGCCGGGTTCGTGAAGCCCGGCGATGACACCCCGGCCCGCATTACCGACCTGGCCGGACGGCTGGGCATCCGCATTCGCGTGGTCGCTTCGCCTTCCGACGCGGAGCGGGCGGCGCTGTTCGCGGCGGCGGACGTGTTCGTCTCTCCCGTGGACAACATGCAGGAAACTTTCGGACTGACCCTGGTGGAGGCGGGGGCCGCCGGGCTGCCCGCCGTGGTTTCCGACTACGACGGCTACCGCGACATCGTCGTGCACGGCGAAACCGGGTTCACCGTACCCACTCTGGCCCCGGTGGCCACGCCCGACGTGGACATGCTGGCACCGGTGTTTTTCGACAGCCAGTACCATCTGCATCTGGCCCAGCAAACCGTTGTGGAGGTGCCCGCCCTGGCCGACGCCCTGGCCCGGCTGGCCACCGACGCGGACCTGCGCGCCCGCATGGGCGCCGCCGCGCGGGCCCGGGTGCGGGCGGAATTCACCTGGGACGGCGTGGTCGCCCGCTGGCTGGACCTGTGGGAGGCGTTGTGGCGCCAGCCCGCGCCATTTCAGGCAGCCGGACACGGAGAAGGCCGGGCGTTCGGCTTCGGTACCGGGGACGATGCCGGCACGTCCGCCGGCTCGGAGGCAGGACCGGATGCCGGGCCGAAGGCCGTGGCGGATGTGGGGGCGGACGCCCTGAGCGATCTGCGCGAGGCCGTCCACCCGTTGCACATGCCCTACGGAGAAGTGTTTGGCGGTTATCCCACCGCGCAGTTGGACGGCGCCATGGAACTGCGCTGGACCCGCGTAGGCGAGGCCGTGTACCGCAAACGGGAGTTTCCCGTGCTGTACACGGGCGTGGAGGCGCTCGTGCCACCCGCGCGGTTGCAGCGGCTGCTGTTCGCCGCGCGGCGGCCCGCGCTCGCGGGCCAATTGCTGGACATGCTGACGGGAGAAGGCATGGCGTGCGAGGCGGCCACCTTCCTGCTGCTGTGGGCCTTGAAGCAGGACCTGCTGGAACGGTGGGCGTCGCCGAAACAGGAGCGACCGCCGCAACAGGAGCGACCGACGCAACTGGCCATGCCTCATGGGGGCGGGGAGGGCGCATGACCACCACGCTTCCGGCAGCACTGCATTTACATACCCTGCTTTCCCACCGGGGCGGGGCCACGCGGGTTGCGCACATGCTGGCGCGGGGGCTTGCCCGGCGTGGCGTGGTGGTGCACCGTACCTGTGAAATCCTGGACGGCGATATTTCGGACGATGAAGGCCCCAATGGTGCTTCGCTTGAGGGCTCTACTGGCGGCTCTACTGGCGGCTCCACTGGCGGCTCCACTGGCGGCGGGGCCGTGCACGGCGTGGTGCCCGCCGCCGGAGTGGGCGGTTGCCTGATGCCGGGCATGCCCCTGCACCTGCACGCCACGCTGGACTGGACGGCCTGCCTCGGCTCCATCGTCCGGGCGGGCCAGCCTGCGTCGCCGCCGACCCCCGTTCCTCCCGTTCCCCCACTTCCCTTGGTCATCACCGTGCACGACTGTTCGCTGCTTACCGGCGGCTGCGTGTATCCCATGGACTGTGACGGCTGGCGTACCGGCTGCCCCGGCACCTGCCCGCGCGGCTACCCCGACGCGGCTCCGTTGCAGGATCGCCGGGCCAGCGCACTGCGCGCCGCCGCGCCGCTGCTGGTCAGCCCGTCGGGTTGGCTGGCCCGCATGGTGCGGGCGCGCTTTCCCGACCTGCCGTGCAGCGTGGTGCCCAACGGCGTGGAACCGGCGGGCGGCCCCTTGCAGTCAGAGGCACGCGCCGCGCTGGGCATCGCGCCCGATGCGCGGGTGGCCATTTTCGTGGCGCACGGGGGCGAGCAGGCCATGCTCAAGGGCGGGCACCGCTGGATGGCCTTGTGGAACGAGGTGAAGCGCGCCGTGCCCGCCGCGGTGGGGCTGATGGTGGGCGGCGACGCCGCCGGGCGGGACGGCGACCTGCTGCGCTGGCCTTACGTGGACCGCGCCATGCTGGACACCCTGCTGGCCGCGTCGGACGTGTTCGTGTACCCCACGCTGGCCGACAACCACGCCCTGGTGGTGCTGGAAGCCATGGCCGCCGGGGTGCCGGTGTGTTCGTTCCGCGTGGGCGGGCTGCCGGAACAGGTGGAGAACGGCGTCACTGGCGCCCTGGCCGACGAGGGCGACTGGGGCGGCCTGGCCGCTTCGGTGGCGGTCCTGCTGGAACGCCCGCGCCTGGCCCGCACCCTGGGCAGGGCCGGACAGGACGCCTGGCGGACACGGTTTACCGTGGACCGGATGGTGGAAGATTACCTGAAGGTCTACGCCCGGCTGTAGCCGGGTTCCTTCCGGCCGGATTCCCTTGGATCGGCGCCCTGTTCCGGATCGCCGACATCCCGTGCGTTGTGTGCCTGTCCGAGGGCATTTCCGGCGCACGGCGCCCCCCCGTACATGGCGGGTCCGCAAGCCCGGGGGCCGCACGCGTGGTGTTCCCGCTCCCGCGCGGCGTGCCGGGCCGCCAGATCGCGCAGCGATTCGATGGCCAGCCGCGCCGTGCCCCGGTCCCAGAGCATCCAGATGTGGCTCACCGCGGGAGAGGCGCGCAGGGTCCAGCCGGGCGTGGTCACGTGCAGCCCTTCCTGCGGCACCACCATGTTGTCGATGGGCGAATACAGGGCCACGCAGGGCACGTCGGACGGGGCCTCGGTGGCTTCCAGTTCGCGGATCAGCGCCCCCCGGAAGGTCAGGCTGCGGGCCAGCTGCCCCGCGCCCAGCCGGGCCAGGGTGCTGCCCTGGTGCGGCGTGCCCAGGGTCACGGCCCCGGCCACCAGTTGCTGATTGGCCGCGTCGGCCAGCCAGCCCCGGATCAGCAGCCCGCCCAGACTGTGCCCCATGAGCAGGGGGCGTTCACCGGGATGCGCGGCCAGCAGGTCGCGCACCGCCTCGTCCAGTTCGTCCACCAGCAGCCCGAACTCGGTGTGCCAGCTGGAATAGCCGTGGCAGTAAACCCGCGTGAATCCGGCCTCCATCAGCCAGCGGCGGTACAGGGTCCACGCCGTGACGTTGTGATACAGGCCATGGATGAGCAGGACTGGCGGCAGCGTTGGCGGCATGTCGTGACGCGGCGGGGATGTGGCGGTGCGTCCTGCGCGGGGTGCATCCGCGTGATGCTGGCTTTCCGGCGCGGCCGGGCGAGGAAAGGGGCAGGGGCGGCAGCGCCGTCGGAACCACGGGCCGAACGGGTAAAAGGCCAGGGCCAGTACCACCCCGGCCACGCTGTAGGCCACGCCCCGCACCACCAGCGCGGCAGGGGGCGTGGGAGCGGCGCCGTGGCGCGCGGCACGGAAGAACAGCAGGTAGCTGATCGTGGCGATGCTCAGGGCGATGCACAACGGCACCAACAGCAGGGACATGTACGGGCCTCGTCGGGATGAATGCGGCGCGGGGAGGGCATGCTCCCGCCGCCGCGCCGGTTGTCTTGACGTGACCAGAGTAGCCAATTACTGTTCAGTGGACAAGCAGGACAGGCCATTGCCCGGCACCGCCCGTCGCGCCCTCTTGCCGTGCCTCATCAGGTCGGCATGGGGCCGGGGCGGGTGTTCCGCGTACGCCCCCATGTCCACCGGTACGCCAGGCCTGTCTGGCCGTACCCCCTTGCGGCACGAAGCCATCCGGCGTGCCGCCGGACAAGTCCATGCCGCGTTTTCCCGGCGCATTTTCCGGCCCGGTCCGCCTTGCGCCGCCCACCCCTGCCGACACGCCATCCGTCACGAGGTCCTTTCGCCCCATGCCGATGTGTTTTCTTTCGCGTTGCCGTATCCCGGCCCTTTGCGCCGCGGTCCGTACCAGTTCCCAGGCCGCGTTCGCGCTGGCCGCGTCCTGCGTCCTTGTTCTTGGCCTGGCCCTGGCGTTGCCCGCAACGGCCCTGGCCTCCGACGACAGCGCCGACAAGGCCAGTGAAAAGGGCAACCTGCCCGAACCGGTGGAAGGCGCCGTCACCATGCTGCTGGGCGCCGTGGGCGACCGTGGTGCCGAGCCCGGCAAGGGCCTGGACCTTGCAGCGCTGAACACGCTGCTCGACTTCGCCATGCAGCCCGCCGCCGCCACCGAAAAGGCCCTGCCCGCCAGGCGCGACCCCGGCTACGGCATCTTCTACCGCAGCCAGATCAATGCCCCGCTGGAAAAGCTGCTGCGCTACTGCTACGACCCGGCCATTCCGCAGGAAGCGGTGTTTCCCGCCTCCATCCGCAGCAGCCGCTGGCAGCCGGGCAGCGACATCATGAAGAACGGCCTGCGCCTGTGGGAGCGCGCCGCCGACCAGGGGCTGGCCGACGCCCCGCTGGTGCTGCACGGCGCCGAGCGCGAGGAAATCACCCCCGATACCTTCAGCGGCTGCTACTACGCCTATACCCTGAACCGCCTGCTGATTCTCACGCGGCACGAGGGACGGGCGGTGCTGGTTTCCGTGTCGCGCCAGGCCGAACCTTCCACCGTGGGCCGCAAGGGCGCCATCGTGGGCAAGGACACCGACTGGGAATACGTCTATTCCGGCGTGCCCGGCGCCACCACGCGCGGCATCAGCTGGATGGACACCTACATGTACGATTCCGCCACCATCACGGTGTTCTTCGAGGAGCAGCCCGGTGCCAAGGCCACCGGCTACGCCCTGTTCAAGTGGGTGAAGGCCGGGTGGGCCAACCTGAACGTGGTGCAGCGCAAGCACATCCGTTCCGGGGCGGAACGCTTTCTGTCCGGGTTCCGGCAGGTGCTGGAATCGGACCGGCTGCCCCCCGCCGAAACCATCGCCGCGCGCACCGGCGAATTCGACCGCATGAACGAGGACGCCCTGCGCACGGCGCTGGCCGACTACAGCGTGCGGCTGGCCGTGGTGGCCAAGGACGATTCCATTCTTTCTCGCGACGACTTCTGGAAGATCATCAAGGATGGCGCCTACGCCACCCACCTGAGCCGCGAGGAACTGGTCAGCGCATTGCTCAAGAACTACATGAAGGAACGGCTGGGCAAGCCCGCGCTGGGTTCGTAGCCCGGCCCGCTTCCTTCACGCCATCAACGCCATCGGCGGCAACGGCAACGCGCGGCGCAACGTCGCGCGTTGCCTCGTTTCCGGCGAGCGGCTATAGTGCGCCCAGCGTGCGGCGCGGCCAGGGCATTCCTTCCGCGCGCACCGTTTTCGTACCGCAACAGCAGGAACCGCATGTCTTCAGCCAGCGATTTTTCCTCCTCCCTTTCGGCGTGCGCCGGTGATCCCGCCAAACCGGAAGAGTCCGGACCTGATCTGGGCGAGCTGCTGGCCTCCACGCCCGGCATCATCCCCGTTGGCGACGCCGCCTTTGCCGCCGCCTACGAGGCCACGGGCGACGTGGACCGCGCCCGCCTGAAGACCTGCATTGCCCGCCTGCACGTGCTGCAAGGGGGTGGCGGGGCGGCAGGCGACGTGCTCGAGGGGCGCGTAGGGCGCACCGCCACGCGCTGGCGGCAGGGTTTCACCAGTATCGAGCATGCCGCTCCCTGCGTCTGGGCGCTGATCTGCGTGGATGCGACATGGCCATCGGCTCCGCGTCTGCTGGCCGCCGTGCTGCCCGCGCTGTTCGCCGGGGTTGGCGGCGTGGCCGTGCTGCGCGTGGGCGGCAGCGGGCAGTGGCCCGCGTCCGTGCTGGCCGCGCTGGAACTGGCCGGACAGGAAGTGGTTGCCGATGTCGCGCCCGAGGCGCTGCCCGCGCTGCTGGAGGGGTTGTCCGCCAATGGTGGGCTCGCTGGGAGAGATGGGGCAGGCGGGCGTCTGGTATTGCTGGGCGATCATCCGGATGGAATTTCTGCTCGTGCCCGCTCTCTCGGCGTATCCGTGTGGCGCGATGGCCCCGCACCGGTCATCGGCATTGTCGAGGATGCTGATGCAATCGCTCCTGACGATCGGTTGAATGTGCCCGCCCTGCGGTCCGCTCACCCCGATGCCACGTTTCTCGACATCCCCGCCGCACCGTCCGGGGCCACTGCTCCCGGCTTCGTTCCCCAGAGCACCTTACCCCCCTTGCTCCCCCTGACCGCCATCGCCTGCGCTCCAGACCAGGCCTCAGGCTGGCTTGACCATGCCGCTCTGGTACTGGGACCGGGCCATGAATGGTGCTGGATGCACCCCGGTCTCTCCCCGGTCTGGTTCGCGCGCCGCGCCGTGGCCCTGCTGCCCGCATCACCGCCCGCCGATTTGCCGGGTCTGCCCTGACCGTTCCTGATCGTTCCGGATCGCCTTGGGCGGCAACCGCTGTTTTCCGCTCGTCCCGTTCTCCGGTTCCTCATTTTCACGCACGCCAATCCCCGGAGCCCTCCATGTCTCACGCAGCCACCGGCGGCAAACGCCCCCATTCCCGCGAAAAGGCGGCACCGCTGCGCAACATCGGCATCATCGCGCATATCGACGCGGGCAAGACCACCCTCACCGAGCGCATCCTGTACTATACCGACCGCATCCACCGGATGGGCGAGGTGCACGACGGCACCGCCACCATGGACTTCATGCCGGAAGAGCAGGAACGCGGCATCACCATCGCCTCGGCCTGCACCACCTGCGCGTGGAACGGCCATACCGTGAACATCATCGACACCCCCGGCCACGTGGACTTCACCATAGAGGTGGAACGGTCGCTGCGCGTGCTGGACGGCGCGGTGGGCGTGTTCTGCGCGGTGGGCGGGGTGGAGCCGCAGTCGGAGACGGTGTGGCGGCAGTCCGAGAAGTTCGGCGTGCCCAAGCTGGCCTTCGTGAACAAGATGGACCGCGCCGGGGCGGACTTCGGCGCGGTGCTGGAGGCCATGCGCACCCGCCTGGGCGCGGTGGTGGTGCCGGTGATGGCTCCGGTGGGCGAGGGTGAGGACTTCGAGGGCCTGCTGGACCTGGTGACCATGGAATATCTTTCCTTCGACCAGTCCACCCAGGGCCGCGAATATACCCGCACCCCCATGGCGGAGGCCGCATCCCTGCCGGACGCCCCGTCACCGGCCTTGCTGACCGCTGCCGCCGCATGGCGTGACAGGATGCTGGAAACCCTGGCCGAGGCCGACGATACCTTCATCGACGTGTACCTGGGCGGCGGGGACATGGACCCGCAGGTCATCCGCGCCGCGTTGCGCCGTGCCACCCTGGCCCGCCGGGCGGTGCCGGTGTTCGCGGGGTCCGCCCTGCGCAACACGGGCGTGCAGCCCGTGCTGGACGGAGTGTGCGCATACCTGCCCGGACCGGACGAGACCGCCCCGGTGTTGGGCTACGATACGGCGCAGGGCCGCAAGGTGCCCGTGCCGTTCGACCCGGATGCGCCGCTGTCCGCGCTGGTGTTCAAGGTGGTCATGGAGGGCAGCCGCAAGTATGCCCTGCTGCGCCTGTACGCGGGCGCGGCGTCTGAAGGCGAGGCTTGCCGCAACGTCACCCGCGAGAAGGACGAGCGCTTCTCCAAGCTGTACCGGCTGCACGCCGGGCGGCGTGAGCAGATCGAAACCGCCGTGGCGGGCGACATCGTGGCCGCCGTGGGGCTGCGGTCCGTGCGGACGGGGGACACCCTGTCCGACCCGGCCCGGCCACTGCTGCTGGAAAACATCGCCGCGTACCGCCCGGTGATCTCGCTGGCGCTGGAACCGCGCAACACCGAGGAAGGCGCCAAGCTGGACGAGGTGCTGGAGCGCGTCACCCTGGAAGACCCCACCCTGGCCGTGGAACTGGACGAGGGCACCGGCCAGCGCATCATTTCCGGCATGGGCGAACTGCACCTTGAAGTGGTGCTTGAACGCATGCGCCGCGAATACGGCGTGTCGCCCCGCGTGGGCAACCCGCAGGTGGTGCATCAGGAAACCATTCTTTCCGCCGCCACGGGCAGCGGCGAATTCGACCGCGAACTGGGCGACCAGCCGCATTACGGGTACGTGGCCCTGTCCATGGCCCCCCGCCCGCGCGACGAAGGCACCCGCATCCGCTTCGAGGTGGACACCCAGCAATGGCCCCGCCAGTGGGTGGACGCCGTGGAACAGGGTATCACCGACAGCCTGCAAAGCGGGGTGGTCAAGGGCTACCCCGTGCAGGACGTGGAGATTGCCGTCACCGAACTGCGCCGCCGCGACGGTGCCTCCAGCCCGGCGGGCTATCACATGGCCGCCGTGGCCGCCGTCAAGGATGCCCTGGCCAAGGCCGCCCCGGTGCTGCTGGAGCCCATCATGTTCGTGGAGATCGGCGTGCCCGAGGCCCACGTGGGCTCGGCCATCGGCCTGCTGGGCGCGCGCGGCGGCAAGGTGGAGAACATGTTCGACCATTCCGGCCAGAAGGTGGTGCAGGCCCTGGCCCCGCTGCGCGAACTGTTCGGTTTTTCCACGGCCCTGCGCTCGGCCACCCAGGGCCGGGCCGGGCTGGTGATGCGCTTCGAGCGCTTCGACAGGATGGAATGATGTCTCGTGCATCTCGCGTCATGGCGTGCGCAACGGCGTGCCCACCAAGGATTGAAGATGGAATGGTGGGGTAGGCTGCGGCGCTTCGTGCGCTTCCAGTATCTGCGGCTGATGCGCCAGTCCGCGTCGGCCCATTCGCTGGCCATGGGGCTGGCCGTGGGTGTGTTCGTGGGCTTTCTGCCCATCATCCCGGTGCAGATGGCGGCGGCCGTGGCCCTGGCTTTTCCGGTGCGGGGCAACAAGGCGGCGGCAGCGCTGGGCACGTGGGTGTCCAACCCCGTCAACGTGGTGCCCATGTACGCCCTGATGTACTGGGTGGGCGGGTTGTTCGTGCCCACCGACGCCACCTTCGATCCGGCCCGGCTGGACATGCGCGACATGCTGGCCACCGGTGCCGATTTCTTTCTGGTGATGTTTCTTGGAGGGGTGGTGCTGGGCATACCCGCCGCCCTGATCACCTACGTGCTGACCTTTCGCGGGGTGAACGCCTACCGCCAGCGCAGGACCATCAAGCTGCTGCGTGCCTGGCAGGCCCGGCGCGACGCCCAGCTTGCCCAATCTGGCCAGTCTGGCCAGTCCGAGCCAGCTGGCCCGGTTGCTCCCCTGTCCTCCCAACCTTCACAGACTGACCGAACCGTGGACGCTGGCGCAACCGGCGGCCATGACGGAGACCGTTCATGAGCCAGCGCGGCAAGCATTCCGGCAAGCCCGGCCATTCCCGGCCACGACCGAACCGCTCGGGGAATGGCGCGGCCGGGCGGGGCCGCAACCGTTTCGACGGTCCGTCGCCGGATGCGGACGGCAGGGCCACAGGCATGCCCCCAGGCATTTCCATGGACGTGCCCGCCGCGCCCGTGCTTGCCGGAACCAGCGCGGACGATACCATGCCCTCGCCCGACGGGGCAGGGGGGCCGCGCGCCAAGAAGAGCCTGGGCCAGAACTTCCTGCGCGACCGCAACATCGCCGCCAAGATCGTGGCGGCCCTGCGCATCGGGCCGGAGGACCGGGTCATCGAGATCGGCCCCGGCCCCGGCGCGCTGACCCGGCACATCCATGCCGCCGGTCCCGCCCAGCTGTTTTTGCTGGAAAAGGACTATCACTGGGCCAGCGAGCATGGCCGCACCCGCCCGGCGGAACCGCCGGTGATCACCCCGGTGCTCACCGATGCGCTGCTGTTTCCGTGGGAACGACTGACGCCGCCCCGGTCGTGGAAGGTCATCGGCAATCTGCCCTACAATGTGGCCTCGCCGCTGATGTGGGACATCCTGAGTACGGCTCCCGGCCTGGCGCGGGCGGTGTTCATGATCCAGAAGGAAGTGGGCGAGCGCATCGTGGCCGCGCCGGGCAGCGGGACGTACGGCGCGCTTTCGGTGTGGCTGCAAAGCTTCGTCACGCCGCACATGGAATTCATCGTGCCGCCGCAGGTGTTCGTGCCGCGTCCCAAGGTGGATTCCGCCGTGCTGTCCTTCGTGCCGCTGGGCGCGGCGCGGGGCCGGTTCGACCCGGCGCGTCTTTCGCGCCTGCTGAAGGTGTGTTTTCAGCAGCGCCGCAAGCAGTTGCAAAGAATTCTACGCAGTTATGTGCAGGGTGATGTGCCCGCGCTGCTGACGGGGCTGGGGCTGGATCCGGCGGTGCGGCCGGAAAGTCTTGCTCCGGAAGATTTTCACATGCTCTCGGAATCCGTCAAAATCCCCTGACAGCCTTGACTTTGTGCCGGGAATCATGTTTGTCGATGCGGAGTGTACCGTTGTTCCGTTGCGTGCCGGGTGCACCTTTGGTATTCCAAAGGTGGCTTGAGAAAAAAAGCGCAAACAGGGTGTCGTACCGCCCTCGGCGCTGAAGTCCCCAGGCAACCTGACCGCAGCTAACCCGAGAGGAGGAAAGGCAGATGACCAAGGCTGATCTGGTCGACAAGATCGCGGCAAAGGCCAACCTGACCAAGGCCAGCGCCGAGCGCTCGCTGAACGCGTTCCTGGACGCGGTGAAGGACGCTCTGGCCGCCGAAGGCAAGCTTACCCTGACCGGCTTCGGCACCTTCGCGGTCGAAGATCGCCAGGCGCGCAAGGGCCGCAACCCCCGTACCGGCGCGGAAATCAAGATTCCCGCGTCCAAGGTGGTCAAGTTCCGCCCCGGCAAGACCCTGAAGGACTCGATCAAGTAGGGTTGGAGGAACAACATGTTGCACGGTGAAACCATTCACAGCCCCCTGCCGCAGGACATTCCGTGGTGGATGCCCGATCATTCCATCTTCTTCGGCGTGCTGTACGCCGTCCTGTTCGTGATCTGCAGCGGCGTGGGCTACGTGGTCCTGAAGTCGGTGATGGAAACCTGCAAGGGCGGGTGTCATTCCGAAGGGCACCACTAGGCGCCAGCTTTCCACCCGTTCGGGCCGCCTTGCGCGGCGCCGTCAACGGGTTCTTTTTTCGGCCCTGTCCGGCATGGCCCAGCCAGGTTGATCCTTGGCGGGCTCGGACAGGGCTTGCCTTTTGCGCGCGGGCAGTGTAGACAACCCGTTCGCACCCACCCCGCAAGGGGATTTCTGGCGAAGGGGGTGATTTCTTTGCCCGGTGTGTATCTTAACGACGACGAATACAACTTCGACATCGCGCTGCGTCGCTTCAAAAAGCAGGTCGAAAAGGCCGGCGTTCTTTCCGAAATGAAGAAGCGTCAGCACTACGAAAAGCCCAGCGTGATGCGCAAGAAGAAGAAGGCGGCCGCCCGCAAGCGTCTCCTGAAGAAGATCAGGAAGATGAACATGGCGTAAGCCGCTTCGCCTGCGCGGGGCACTGCCCCATCCGCAGCCGCGACATGCCTGGAACGGGAAACCCGGAGGTCTTCCGGGTTTCCCGTATTCCGTATTTCCGGAACCCCATTCTTCCGCTCTGGTGGCACCCATGAATCTTTCCGAACGCATCGAGAAGGACTACGTGTCGGCCTACAAGGCCAAGGACGCCGTGCGCCTGGGCGTGCTGCGCATGCTGAAGACCGCCGCCAAGAACATGCAGGTGGAGCTGATGCGCCCGGTGACCGAGGCGGAACTGCTGGACGTGGTGCTGAAGCAGGCCAAGCAGCGGCAGGATTCCATCGAGCAGTTCACCGCCGCCAATCGCACCGACCTGGCCGACAAGGAACAGGCGGAACTGGTCATCCTGCGCGAATACCTGCCCACCCCGCTGGAAGGCGATGAACTTGCCGCCGCCATCGATGCCGCCATCGCCGAAACCGGCGCCAAGGGTCCGCAGGACATGGGCCGGGTGATGCAGGCCATCATGAACGCCCACAAGGGCCGGGTGGACGGCAAGGCGCTTTCCGCCACCGTTCGCGCGCGCCTGGCGGGGTAGCCTTTCACATGGAATCCCGCAGCCTTCAGGTGCTGGAATTCGGCAAGGTGCTCACGCATCTTGCCGGATTGTGCGTTTCCGAAGCCGGAGCGGAAGCGGCCCTTGCCGTGCGCCCGCTGACCGGCATCGACGCCGTGCACCATGCCGCCGCCCTGTTCGACGAGGCGCGGCGCTGGTCCGGGCACACCGGGTTCCGCCTTTCCTCCTTTCCCCCGCTGGACGGCGTGTTCCGCGCGCTGGACGCCCCGGCCACGGTGCTGGACCTGGACGCGCTGTGGGCCTTGCGCCAGACCCTGGGGCTGGCCCGCAAGCTGGCCGCGTCCATCCGCGAGGGGCAGTCCACCGGTGGCCGCTGGGAATTGCTGGTGGCCCTTGTGGATGGTCATCCGCTGCCGCAGCGCACCGTGTCCGGCCTTGACCGCTGCGTGTCCGACGACGGGCTGCTGCGCGACGAAAGCTCGCCCGAACTTTCGCTGGTGCGTGGCGAAATCCGCCGCATCCATCAGCAGTGCACCCGCAAGGTCAAGGAATACGCCCAGCGCTACAACATCGCCCACTACCTGCAGGACGAGTTCATGACCCTCTCGTCCGACCGGTACGTGCTGCCGCTGAAGTCCAACTTCAAGGGGCGCTTGCAGGGCATCATCCACGACTATTCGCAGACCGGCGAAACCTGCTACTTCGAGCCCATGTTTCTGGTGGAACTGAACAACGGCCTTCAGGAACTGAAGCGCGAGGAACGCGAGGAAGAGCGCAAGGTGCTGCGCTATCTCACCGACCTTGTCCGCGACGAGCTGGCCGCCGTGCGTGGCGCCTACGACCTGCTGGTGGAGGGCGACGTGCTGTGCGCGCGCTGCGCCCTGTCTGCCCGGCTTGAGGAATCCGGCGATGCCGGGGCCGTTTCGGTCACCGGGGGCGGCCACGTATCCTTGCTGGGCGCGCGCCATCCGCTGCTGGCCCTGGCCGCCGCGCGCGGCGAAAAGGGCGGGGCTCCGGCCAGCCGACCTGCCCAGGCTGCCCCAAGTGCTCCGCGCGGCAAATCCGCAGCCGGGCATGGTGCCTCGCATGGTCCGCAGGCAGTGGACATCGAACTGCTGCCCGGCCAACTGGGGCTGGTCATCAGCGGCGGCAACGCGGGCGGCAAGACGGTGTGCCTGAAGACGCTGGGCCTCATCGCGCTGATGGGCCTGGCCGGGCTGCCCGTGCCGGTGCGCCCCGGCAGTTCGCTGCCGTTCTGGTCCGACATTTTCGCCTTCATCGGTGATGAGCAGAGCCTTGAGGACAACGTGTCCACCTTCACCGCGCAGATCCGCCACCTGAGCGGGGTGTGGGACCGCCTTGGCCCCGGCGCGCTGGTGATCCTGGACGAATTCGGCGCGGGCACGGACCCGGCGCAGGGCGCTGCCCTGGCCCAGGCCGTGCTGGACGAGGTGATGGACGCGGGCTCCACCGTGGTGGCCGCCACCCACTTCCCGGCGCTGAAGGCCTACGCCCTGACCCGAGACAAGGTGCGCGCCGCCTCGGTGCTGTTCGACCCCGTCACCAAGCGCCCGCTGTTCCGTCTGGCCTATGACCAGGTGGGTGCCAGCCAGGCCCTGGACGTGGCCCGCGAGCATGGCCTGCCGGAAGCGGTGCTGCGCCGCGCCGAGCAGTACCTGCTGCTGGACGGCGAGGACACCAGCGCCCTTGTGGACCGCCTGAACACCCTGGCCGTGCAGCGCGAAGCGGAAATTACCTCGCTGCGGGCGGAAGAAGCCCGTCTGCGCGACAAGCGCGCCAAGCTCGACGAGCGTTTCGAGCGCGAGCGCCGCACCCTGTTCGACACCGTGCAGGGGCAGGCCAAGACCGTGCTCCAGGAATGGAAGTCCGGCAAGGTCAGCCACAAGCAGGCCCTGAAGGCCCTGGCGGAAACCCGCGCCCGGCTGGTTTCCGGCGCAACGGGCAACGGCGATGCCGACGGCACGCCGGGCTCCGCCGATGCGTCCCAGCCCGCGTTGCAGGTGGAAAGCCTGCGCACCGGGCAGGCCGTGCGCTACGTGCCGTGGGGCAAGAAGGGCAGCGTGGTGGAGGTGGACGCCCGGCGCGGCAGGGTGCGCGTGGACCTGAGCGGGGTGACCATGTGGGCCGAGGCTAAAGACCTGGCCGCATTGGACGAAAAGCCTCGTGTGGCCATTGGCGCGGTGACCCGCACCATTTCGGACGCAACCGCGTCCATGAGGGTTGACTTGCGCGGGATGCGTGCTGATGTTGCCGTAAGCGAACTTTCGCGTGCGCTGGACAAGGCCCTGCTCGCGGGCATGTCGGCGGTGGAGGCCATCCACGGCCGCGGCACCGGGGCCCTGCGCAAGGAAATCCACGCGTTCCTGAAGACATTTCCGGCCGTGCGGTCGTTTGCCCTGGCCCCGGAAGACCAGGGCGGCGATGGCGTGACCGTCATCGAATTGAAATAGCTGGTCCAGTTGCAGAATACGGTGAAAATGGAGCAGGGCGGCCCGCGCACCGCGCGGTCCTCCCTTTCGCGCACCCGGAACACCGGAACGGCGGCATGAAACGCAGGGACGGCTCGGTCGTGCAGGCCATCAAGGCCCGCCTGAACCTCGTGGAGGTGGCGCGCCGCTACGTCGAGCTGCGCCATACCGGCGGCCCGCGCTGGATGGCGCCGTGCCCGTTCCACCAGGAGACCAAGCCTTCCTTCTCCATCAACGAGGAGGAAGGATTTTTCTACTGCTTCGGGTGCCAGGCATCGGGCGACATTTTCGATTTCTACGGACGCATCCACGGTCTCGAATTCCGCGAAACCCTGGAGGCCCTGGCCGAAGAGGCGGGCGTTTCGCTGGAGGACGACTGGAAGCCGGACCCCAAGGTACAGCGCGAACAGTCGTTCAAGCGGCAGTGCCTGCGCATGTACGACGTGGCGCGCGAACATTTCCGGCGCAACCTGACCATCCCCGCCGGGCAGGAATGCCGCGACTACATCGCGCGCCGCCAGCTTTCGCCGGAGATCGTGAACGGGTTCGAGCTCGGCTGGAGCCTGCGCGAATGGTCGGCCCTGGCGGATGCGTTGCGCCGGGCGGGCTTTCAGCAGGCGGATGCCGCGCAGGCGGGCCTGCTTTCGCGCAACGACGCGGGGCGCATGTTCGACCGCTTCCGGGGCCGGATGATCTTTCCCATCAAGAACCTGGCCGGCCAGGTCATCGCCTTTGGCGGGCGCATCATCGCCGACGAGGACCAGGCCAAGTACATCAACAGCAGCGATTCGGCCATCTACAAGAAAGGGGAACATCTCTACGGGCTGTTCCAGGCGCGCCGGGCCATGACCCAGCACAAGACGGCCATGCTCACCGAAGGGTACATGGACGTGCTGACCCTGCACCAGTACGGCTACAACATGGCCTGCGGGGCGCTGGGCACCGCGCTGACGCCGGAACAGGTCAAGCGGTTGGGCGGGTTCTGCTCCACGGTGGAACTGCTGTTCGACGGCGACAACCCCGGCCGCAAGGCGGCCATGCGCGCCTGCGAAATGCTGCTGACGCGCGGCATGCGCTGCAAGGTGGTGGTGCTGCCCGACGGAGAGGACATCGACAGCCTGCTGCATGACCAGGGCAAGGACGCCTTCGAGGCGCTGCGCAAGAGCGCGCCCGACGGGCTGGACTTCTGCATCGACACCCTGCGCACGCTCTATTCGCCGGGCGACGCGCTGGAGTGGTCGCGCAACCTGCTGCGGCAGGCCGGGGCGGGACACGCGGACGGCCAGTTGCTGGCGTCGCGTTTTCTGTCGCGCATCGCTTCCGGCCTTGGCATCCGCGAGGAAGCCATCCGCGAAGGGCTTTCGGGCGATTTCTACAAGGGCGCGGCGGCAGCTGCGCCCGGTGCGCGAGAGGCGCGCAACCCCACGCCGCAACGCCGGGTGGACGCGGTGCACACCAGCGGCGACGCCCCCGCCAAGCGCGACCGGGCGGTGATGTTCTTTCTGGTGCGCTACCCGCACCATTTCGCCCGCCTGCGCGAGGCAGGGGCCGAACTGGTGCTGGCCAGCCCGTGGGCACGGGAACTGTGGGCCAAGATGGCCCGCCACGGCGCGGAGCCGGAACAACTGCTGCCCAATCTTTCGGAACGCGAAAAGGAATTCTGGATCAGGTGCAGGACGGGCGATGTCCCGCCCCGCGACAAGGAACTCGAGGAATTGCAGGATCTGCTTTCCGGCATCGAATCGGTGACCACACGGGAACTCGGCACATCGAGCATGATGGCCGCCCTTCGCCAGACGGCGACTTCCACCGACCCTGCCGCAGGCATCGAATTGCTCAGGGCCCTTCAGGAAACGTTGGGGAGATCGAATGGGTAACATCAAGGATATTCAGCAGATCAAGTCGCTCATCGCCAAAGGCAAGGTAAGCGGCTTTCTGACCTTCGACGAGGTCAACAAGGCCCTGCCGGCAGAGGTCAACACGCCCGAGCAGATCGAGGAGATCATCGGGATCTTCGACCAGCTGGAGATCGCCATTGTCGATACCGAGAAGGACGGCAAGAAGATCTCCGTGTCGCCCGGCGAGTCGGAAGAGGAACCTTCCGGCGAACCGGGGCTGGACCTGGTGGAGGACGAGGAGTCCGCGGACTACTCGTCGCGTTCCACCGATCCGGTGCGCATGTACCTGCGCGAGATGGGCGCCGTGCCGCTGCTGGACCGCGACGGCGAGGTGCAGATCGCCAAGAAGATCGAACTCGGCGAACAGGACGTGCTGTACGCCCTGGTGGAAGTGCCGGTGGCGGTCGAGGAGCTGATCAACGTCGGCGAGGACCTGAAGCAGAACCGCATCAAGCTGAAGGACGTCGTCAAGACCATCGAGGAAGACGACCCCAGCGAAGATGAAATGAACCAGCGTTCGCGGGTCATCCTGCTGCTGGACGAAATCAAGCATACCTACAAGAAGAAGCGCAAGGTCTACGCCAAGCTGGACGACTGCTGCACCCTGGAACGCCGGGTGACCGCCATCCAGAAGGAAATCCTGGGCTTCAAGGAAGACATCGTCAACCGCCTGCGCGACATCAAGCTGGAAAAGACCCTCATCGACCGGATCATCGAGACGGTGGAAGACTACGTGCGGCAGATGCACAACTGCCAGCGCGACCTTTCCGCCTATATCCTGTCCACGGGCAAGACCCAGCTCGAGATCCAGGACATCTTCCGCATGCTGGAAGCGCGCGAGATGAACCCCGTGGCCGCGTCCGCCGCGCTGGGCATGACGGTGGAGGAACTGTTCTCGTTCAAGGAAATGATCATCGGCAAGATCGAGATCCTCAGCCGGTTGCAGGACAAGTGCTGCCACAACGTGACGGACCTCGAGGAAGTGCTGTGGCGCATCAAGCGCGGCAACACCCACGCCATGCGCGCCAAGCAGGAGCTGATCCGCTCCAACCTGCGCCTGGTGGTCAGCATCGCCAAGAAGTACACCAACCGCGGCTTGCAGTTCCTGGACCTGATCCAGGAAGGCAACATCGGCCTGATGAAGGCCGTGGACAAGTTCGAATACCAGCGCGGCTACAAGTTCTCCACGTACGCCACGTGGTGGATACGCCAGGCCATCACCCGCGCCATCGCCGACCAGGCCCGCACCATCCGCATTCCGGTGCACATGATCGAAACCATCAACAAGCTCATCCGCACCTCCCGCTACCTCGTGCAGGAACTGGGGCGCGACCCCACCCCCGAGGAAATCGCCGAGCGCATGGACTACCCCATCGACAAGGTGAAGAAGGTGCTGAAGATCGCCAAGGAACCGATCTCGCTCGAAACGCCCATCGGCGACGAGGAAGATTCCAGCCTCGGCGACTTCATCGAGGACAAGAAGGCCGTGGCCCCGGCGGAAGAGGTGGTCAACACCAAGCTGTCGGAGCAGATCGCCTCGGTCCTGGCCGACCTTACCCCGCGCGAGGAGCAGGTACTGCGCAAGCGCTTCGGCATCGGCGAAAAGTCGGACCACACCCTTGAGGAAGTGGGCAAGCTGTTCAACGTCACCCGCGAGCGCATCCGGCAGATCGAGGCCAAGGCGCTGCGCAAGCTGCGCCATCCCGTGCGCAGCCAGATGCTGCGATCGTACTACGAAAGCTAGAATCCGCGCGGCGCCCCATGGCGGCGCAACGCATTCGCTGATACTATCGGGGGCGGCCAGCAGGCCGCCCCTGCCGCGTGCTGGGGGGCAACGGACAGCCGTTGGCCGCACGTGGCGGCGCATACGCACGGTGCCACCCCGTACCGGCCGGGCGATGCGTGGACTTGATACCTCGGTAGGGAGGACGGACCCCATGGCCGACAACACCTGCAACTGTTCACACCGCCAGTGCACCTTCTCGGGTGAGGAGCGGCTGTGCGAGATGCTGGACCGCGCGGGCGTGCCGCATGACGGCAAGTGGCGCACGCTGGTCTTCTACATGCGCGGATTGGGTGAGTTCAGCACCCTGAACGATGTCCAGAAGGCCCGCATCCAGCAACTGCTGGTGGACGTGCTGCACCGCCGCGACTTCAGCGAGCAAAGCTACCATGACGTGCTGCGGGCCGACCGCGACATCCGCGTGGAGCCCTACGAATGCCGCATGCGCGAAGCCTTGCAGGAAACCGAGCGCCTGGCCCGCGAATTTCGCGCCATGCTGCACCAGCGGCGGGGCGACATGGACAAGCTGGAACAGGACAGCGTGCGCGCCGTGGAAAGCGGCCTGGATCCCGCCGAGGTGGTGCGCCTGTTGCGGGCCACTTTCAGCGAGGTGCGCGAACAGATGGACAACGACGCCATCCGGGTGGGCGAGCTGACCGTCACCGATCCGCTCACCGGCCTCGGCAACCGGCGCGCCTTCGACACGGCACTGGCGGCGGGCGAAGCGGCCTGGAAGGGTGGCATGGCCCTGGCGCTGGTGCTGTTCGACGTGGACCGCTTCAAGCGCATCAACGACCAGCACGGCCACCGCATCGGTGACCAGGTGCTGCGCACCGTGGCAGAGGTGCTGCGCCGCAAGGTGGACGATTGCAACCGCGGCGTGGATGCGGGGGCCGGGGGAGGCGAGGGGGCCGGGGAATGTGCCTCGGTGGTGGCGCGCTATGGCGGCGAGGAATTCGCCCTGGTGCTGACCGGCGAAGGCGCGCTGCGGGCTGGCGAGATCGCCGAGTCGGTACGGGTCGGGCTGGAAGGCGTCAGCTTTGCCATTCGTGACGGACAGGGCCAGGTGGTGGAGCATGGCGTGCGGGTGACCCTGAGCGCGGGCGTGGCCCACGCCAGGCCGGGCATGGCCGAGTCGCTGCCGGACAGACTGTTCGATCTGGCCGACACGGCCCTGTACGAGGCAAAACGCGAGGGGCGCAACAGGGTGCGAGTGGCCGTGGGCGCCACCTAGGTGGGGGCACCTGGCGCATGCCCACGGCATCCATGTAACTTCTTGTGCGCCGGGATGCCTTGTCTCAATCTTCCGAGGGTTGCCGGAACCGGCAGCCCGTCTCCCCCCGTCTTGCACGATGCCGGGGGTGAAGGCGCCTCGACCGCAGGGTCGGGGCGTTTTTCGTTGCGGCGTGCCGCATCGGCGCCTGCACCATGCATCTTCAGTCGTGTGCAGGATTGCGGCGGTATGGGATTGGTGTATTGTCGGACCGTCTGCCGTATTCACGCATGGCGTACGCGCTGTCGCCGTTCCTGTTGCCAGGAGGTTCACCATGTCCGCGAAAGCCCACACCCCCCTTATGCCCGGCCACGGCCGCATCGATGTCCCTTCGCGCCTGAGCCGCCGGGATTTTCTGCTGCTTTCCGGCGGTACGGCCCTGGCGCTGGGCATTGCCTCCGGACTGCCGCCATGGTTGGGCCGGGCTGGGGCGGTCACGCCCCGCCTGATCTCCGGCGGATCGCTGCCGTTGCCGGGCCAATCCGGTCTGTTCGGGATGCTGTCCCCCACGGGGCCGTTCACCCTTGCGGCCATGCCCCAAGCCGGATTGCTGCCTGCCACCGGCGGGTCCTTGCTGGCCTACACGACCGAGCATCAGGGGCGCGTCTACCATAACCCCGTGCTGGTGCTGGACAAGGGGCAGGATTTCGCCGTGCGGATGGTCAACGACCTCGGCTCGTTGGGGCCTATAGCCAGAGGCCACGGTGCCCACGCTTCCCACGGGGACACCGCCGGGGCAACGCCGCCCGGTCCGGGCACCATCATCCACTGGCACGGCGTGGACTGCCCGTGGCAGCAGGCCGGGCACCCCCTGTACGCCGTGGGACCGGGCGGGCACTACGACTACGCATTCCCCATCACCAACCGGGCGGGCACCTACTGGTATCATCCGCACCCGCACGGCGACACGGCGCGGCAGGCCTATCTGGGGCTGGCCTCGTTCT
Organism: Desulfovibrio sp.; assembly: GCA_031287575.1. Lineage (GTDB taxonomy): Bacteria > Desulfobacterota > Desulfovibrionia > Desulfovibrionales > Desulfovibrionaceae > Cupidesulfovibrio. Next base: position 90,142 of record JAITSV010000011.1, on the reverse strand, counting down.
TCATCGTGCGCGACGACGAGGAACGCGCCTTTGCCCGCGAGCTGGATCTGACCCTGGGGACCACCGACATTCCGTTGGTGCTGCAGGACAAGCGCATCGGGCAGGATGGGGAACTGGTGTATGCGCCCACGCAGGACGAATTGTTCATGGGCTATCTGGGCGACCGGATTCTGGCCAACGGCGCCCATTTGCCCACGCTGTCGGCGTCCACCCGGCTGTACCGGTTCCGGCTGCTCAACGGCAGCACGGCGCGCATCTTCAATCTGGCCTTCACCGGCGGCAGCGGCGCGGGCAAGGCCGGAGCGCGCGTGCCCATGACGGTGATCGCCAATGACGGCGGGTTCCTGTCCGCGCCACGCCGGGTGGAAGGGCTGTTCCTGGCGCCCGGTGAACGGGCGGAAGTGCTTCTGGACCTGCGCGCCATGGAACCGGGTGAACAGGTGTGGCTGCGCAACCTTCCCTTCGATCCCATGCACAACGAGATGGAGCATGGAGCCGATGGGGCCGGACACGGCGCCGCTGGCGATGCCCACGCCGGTGCGGCGGCAACGCCGGGCGCCATGGGGGGAATGGAGATGAGGCATGACGGTTCCATGCACCACGGTATGAACCGCGCCACCATGCCGGCCGTGACGGGTGACCCCGCTGGCAAGAGCGGGCAGGGAGAACATCCGGGGCACGGGGGCGGGCCAACGGCCAGCGGCGCGCATGGGGAATCCGCCGGGCTGCCCGAAGGTGGCGACTACCCCATCCTGAGGGTGTCGGTGGATCGCGCGGAACGCTACGACCGCAAGGTGCCCGAGAGGTTGCCCGCACCGGACGAACCCGTGCCCGCCCCGGGTGGGCAAACCGCGTTCACCCGGGCGTTGCGGCTGGAAGCCGACGGTAAGCGGTGGACCATCGCCGGAGAAACCTTTGCCATGGACCGTTTTCCCATTACCGTGCCGGACCGGCGCCGCGAGGCGTGGGCCATGGAAAACGCGGTCCGCAGCATGCCGCACCCCATGCACCTGCACGGGTACTTCCTGCAGGTGCGCGAGCGGCGGGGCAGCCCGGCGCAGGTGCGCGCCCTGGCAGTGGACGGCACGGGCAGACTGCCCACCGACCTTGGCCTGAAGGACACCGTTCTGGTGTGGCCCGGCGAAACGGTGCTGGCCGACGTGGACTTCGGCGGCCCCGCCTACCCCGGCGAGCAGATCTTCCTGTTCCACTGCCACAACCTGGAGCACGAGGACCAGGGGATGATGGTCAACGTACGGGTATCGTAAGCGCCGGACGCCGACGTCGTGGCGCGCCGGGGCAAGCCGTGTCCGGCACGGGCGGCGTTGTTCCCGCGCAATGAAGGAAGCCCGCCGACCCCATGCAGGGGCGGCGGGCTTCGTGTTTCCGTGTCGGGAACCGTACCGCTTGCGCGCTACTTGTTCATCACGTTCAGGAACTCGCGGTTGCTCTTGGTGGCGCGCATCTTGTCCAGCAGGAATTCCATGCTGTCGATGGGCGACATGGGCGCCAGGATCTTGCGCAGGATCCACACGCGGTTGAGCACTTCGTCCGACAGCAGCAGGTCTTCCTTGCGGGTGCCGGTGCGGTTGATGTCGATGGCCGGGAACACGCGCTTTTCGGCAAGGTGGCGTTCCAGGTAGATTTCCATGTTGCCGGTGCCCTTGAACTCTTCGAAGATCACTTCGTCCATGCGCGAGCCGGTGTCGATGAGGGCGGTGGCGATGATGGTCAGGCTGCCGCCTTCCTCTATGTTGCGCGCCGCGCCGAAGAAGCGCTTGGGGCGTTGCAGGGCGTTGGCGTCAAGACCGCCGGACAGCACGCGGCCCGAAGAGGGGGTGACGGCGTTGTACGCGCGGCCCAGGCGGGTGATGGAGTCGAGCAGGATGACCACGTCGCGCTTGCGTTCCACCAGGCGCTTGGCCTTTTCCAGCACCATCTCGCAGACCTGCACGTGGCGCTGCGGCGGTTCGTCGAAGGTGGAGCTGACCACTTCGGCGTTCTTCACCGTGCGTTCCATGTCGGTCACTTCCTCGGGCCGCTCGTCGATGAGCAGCACGATGAGGTACGCATCCGGATGGTTGGCGTTGATGGAGTTGGCGATGGTCTGGAGCAGGATGGTCTTGCCGGTGCGGGGGGGCGCCACGATCAGGCCGCGCTGGCCGCGGCCCACGGGGGCCATCATGTCGATGACGCGGCTGGAGTAGTTCTTGTCCCCGTTCTCCATGATGAACTGGCGGTCGGGGTAGATGGGCGTCAGGTTGTCGAACAGGACGAGATTCTTGGCGTTTTCCGGCGGCTCGAAGCCGATCTCGGTCACCTTCAGCAGGGCGAAGTAGCGTTCGCCTTCCTTGGGCGGGCGGATCTGGCCGGAAACCACGTCACCCTTGCGCAGGTTGAAGCGGCGGATCTGCGACGGGGAAACATAGATGCCGTCGGGGCCGGGCATGTAGCTGCACAGCGGCGACCGCAGAAAGCCGAAACCGTCGGGCAGTATCTCCAGCACGCCGTCGCCGTAGATGGCGCCGTTCTGCGAGGCACAGGCCTGAAGCAGGGCGAAGATCAGCTCCTGCTTGCGCATGCCGCTGGCGCCTTCGACGTTGTATTGCTCGGCAAGCTCCATGAGCTCGCTCATGCTCTTGATCTTGAGTTCCGAAAGATTCATGGCCGTCTCGGAACCCTGGACGTTCTTCTTTTTCCTCATAGGCGTGGTGGGGGCTGCTTTTGGAAGGGTGTGGGAGTGTATGGAAGGATGCAACCGCAGTCGTCCGCACGGCACGAAAGGCCGCACAAGGGCGATGCGTCCGCAAGGGTAGACTGTTGTCGGAATGGCTGTATGAAGGAAAATCGTTGCGGTGGACGGGCGGGAACACTGTATCGGGTCCGATTCCGGGTTTTCGTTGCCCGGTAAGGAGGGGAGGGGACCCACAAGAGAGGTGTTGCAATGTTCGGTTGCTTCCACCCGCCGTACAAGGGGCTACCTAGCCCATTCGACACGGGATGGCAAGTGGTCTACTCGCTTTTTTCCCTGGCTTGCAGGACATCCTGGAACATCTCTTCGATTTCGGCGCGCACGTTGTCCTGGGTCCGGTCAAGCACGCAGGCCAATTCCAGGGTAATCAGCCCCATGGCCTGTTCCAGCAGGCGGCGTTCGCCGAACGAGAGTTCCTTGTCCCGGCCGATGAGCAGCAGTTCGCGCAGTACGTAGGCCACGTCCGCCAGATCGCCACTTTTCAGCTTTTCCGAGTATTCGCGGTAGCGGCGGTTCCAGTTCTGGCCGGTGTAGCCGGTGAAGCCGGAGCGGTCGCGCAGCGATGCAAGGATCTCCGCCCCCAGTTCCGGCGCGCATAGCGGGCGCAGCCCCACGTTGGCGGCATTGCGCACGGGCACCATGAGGGTCACGTTGTTGCCCAGGATGCGGACGATATAGAAGTCCGTGGCAACGCCGCCAACCACTTGCGACTCGACGCGTTCGACTTTGCCGACGCCTTGAGCCGGGTAGACGACGAGTTGATCCTGGGCAAACACTCGGAACTCCATGCGGGGAAAACAAGGTTGAATTCGGCAGGAAAAAACAGTCTATCCCAATCCGCAGCAAGAGTCCATCCCGCTGGCGGTCAGCAGCAGTGCCATGGCCGGGTCGCGCGCTGGCGCAACGGGCCGCCGCACGGGGGGGGCAGCGTGTTGCCGGTGCGTACACCGTACCGGACTGAAGTCCCGTTTGACACCAGGCAAAGGGGGCGCTGGCAGGGGCACGTGCCGTCGCCAGTTGCATGGCGCGGCGTGCCCCGAACCGGAGCGGATCGTTCGGACTGGAACCGGCCACGGACGGTGTGCATACGCGCGTTGTCCGCCGGACTGCCGGACACTGTCCGCGCCGTGGCGGGCTGAAGCCCCGGCCGCGTCAGTCCGGCTTGTAGGCGTTGGCGAACTGGGTGGCGGCTGCCGCACCCTGGCCGACGAAGGTGGTCATGGCCTGCACGGCGGCGGGCAGCAGTGCATCCAGCAGGGTCTGTTCCGGTCCGGAAAGCCTGCCCAGCACCCAGTTGGTGGTCTCTCCGCCGTGGGGCGAGCGGCCTATGCCCAGACGCAGGCGGTGGAAATCCGGCGTACCCAGCAACTGGGTGATGGATTTCAACCCGTTATGCCCGGCATTGCCCCCCCCGGTCTTGAACTTCATGCGGCCGAGGGGGATGTCCAGTTCGTCGTGCACCACCAGGATGGCGCCCGGCTTGATGCGGTAGTACGAGGCAATGGCCAGCACCGCCTCTCCGCTCAGGTTCATGAAGGTCTGCGGCTTGGCCACCAGCCACGGATTGCCCGTGGGCGTGATGCGGCACCGCCACAGGTCGTACTTCTTCTTGCCGCCGGAAAGCTGGTCGCAGCCACCGCCCGCCCCGCGGGCGGCAGCATCCATCAGCGCATCCACGGCCATGAAGCCCAGATTGTGGCGGGTGCGTTCGTATTCCTTGCCCGGGTTGCCCAGGCCGACGATGAGACCGGCGACGTTCATGCGCGGAAAGGGGGGTTGGAGGTCTGCGGGGGCGGAAAAGGCGGCGGACGCGGGGCGCGCCAGGGCACGGGGGCCACGGCAGCACAAGGGGGGCGAAGGCGCATGCCGGCGCCAGCGGTCAGGCTCCGCCCGATGGTGCGAGGCAGGGGGGCCGGGTTCCGGAAACGCGGAAACCGGCCCCGCGCGAGGTGCGCGGGGCCGGAGGGAAACCGCGGTCCGAACCTTGGGAAGTCGCGCGTCAGGTCGTCAGATCCACATGGGGATGCACCGCATCAGGATGCGGCGGACGGCGGCGGCGTTCCCGGCCTCAGGCGCTATTCCTCGCCCTTGGGCGAGACAACGGCCACGATGGCGAAGTTGCGGTCGGCAACGGCGCAGACGCCTTCGCCCAGGGGCAGGTCGTTCACGCTGATGGTCTTGCCGATTTCGAGGTCGGTCAGATCGATGGTGATCTTGCTGGGCATCAGCAGGGGCTTGGCGGAAAGGTCCAGCGCTTCGCGGTACACTTCCAGCTTGCCGCCCACCTTCACGCCCTTGGCGGTGCCGGTGAATTCGAGGGGCACGCGGATCTTGACGGGCTTGTCCAGGTCCACGCCGCGAAAATCGATGTGCGAGAAGCGGCTCTTCACCGGGTGGTACTGGATCTGCCAGAACAGCACCGGGTGGGTGGACTTGGTGCCGTTGTCGTCCAGTTCGATGTTGAAGACGGTGGTGCGGCCCACGGCTTCGAACATCTTCTCGACGGGCAGCGTGTCCATCACGATCGGCACGTTCAGGCCTTCGGCGTTGTAGAGCACCCCGGGAACCAGGGTTTCGGCCCGCAGCTTGCGGTTGGCGCCCTTGCCGAGGCCGTCGCGCTTGCGCACGCTCAGGGTCTTCAATTCGGACATTGCAGTTCTCCTTAAATTCATTCCCGCGTAAGCGTCCCGCCCCGCGTCGGAATGTGAATTGCTTATACGAAAAGCACGCTCACCGAGGATTCGGTGTGGATATTGTGGATGGCCTTTGCAAGAAGGCCCGCCACGGAAAGCACCTTCAGCTTGCCGCACGCGGCCAGCTTGTCGCCCAGCGGCACCGTGTCGGTGACGATGACCTGCGAGAAGGTGGAATTGCACAGCCGTTCGATGGCCGGGCCGGACAGCACGGGGTGCGTGGCGCAGGCCATCACTTCCTTGGCGCCGTTCTTCAGCAGCACCTCGCCCGCCGCGCACATGGTGCCCGCGGTGTCGATCATGTCGTCCACCACGATGGCGATCTTGTCCCTGACGTCGCCAATGACGTGCATGGCGGAGGCCTGGTTGGGACGGTCGCGGCGCTTGTCGATGATGGCGAGGCCCGCGTTCAGTTTCTTGGCGAACGAACGGGCGCGCTCCACGCCGCCCGCGTCGGGCGAGACGATGACGATGTCACCGGCGTACGGGCGCAGGTATTCGAGAATGACCGGCTGCGCGTACAGGTTGTCCACCGGCACGTTGAAAAAGCCCTGAATCTGGCCCGCGTGCAGGTCCACCGTGACCACGCGGTCGGTACCGGCGGTGGTCAGGAAGTCGGCCACCAGCTTGGCGCTGATGGGCGCGCGGGGGCTGACCTTGCGGTCCTGGCGGGCGTAGCCGTAGTAGGGCACCACGGCGGTGACGCGGCCGGCGCTGGCGCGCTTCAGCGCATCCAGCATCAGGCACAGCTGCATCAGATTGTAATTCACGGGCGAGCAGGTGGCCTGAACGACGAACACGTCGTCGCCGCGCACGTTGTCGCCGATTTCGATGCGAATCTCGCCGTCGCTGAACGTCTCGCACAGGGCCGGGGTGAGCTGGCACCCCAAGTGGTCACAGATGGCCTTGGCAAGGGCGGGGTTCGACGTGCCGGTAAGAATCTTTAGGTCACCGTGCATGTTTCGACTTCCGGCTTGTGGTTGCGATGGCAAGCGTCATCGGAAAAAAATGGCTGGGGCGGAAGGACTCGAACCCTCGGATGACGGGACCAAAACCCGTTGCCTTACCAACTTGGCGACACCCCAGCATGAGGGAAATTTCGTTCGGGACGCAGGGGGCTGGCCTGCGTGCGCCTTGCGGCGCGCATCTCACAGTGCGTGCAAAAAGGCCGCGATGTTGTCGTTGCGCAGTGCTTCGGCCACATCACGCGCCGTGCCGGGCTTTCTGAACAGGGCGAACAGGCTGGCGCCGCTCCCGCTCATCAGCGCGGCACAGGCCCCGCGTCGAAGAAGAAATTCCTTGGTCCGGCGCAGGGTTGCATGTGTCTGAAAAACAACCGGTTCAAAGCTGTTGGTCAGCCACGGTCCGCGAGAGAGTGGATTTCTATCTTCTAGACTTTCCGATGTCAAGCAAGGGCGCAATGATTTCGCGCGTTGTCCGGTCATGGTCTGGTTGCCGGTCAGGGCGGGAGTGTCCCGTGCCGGATCAAGACCGGATTCTGGCATTTTGCCGGAAGCGGGAATATTGGCGGCATCCCAGGCCCGGTAGGCCCAGGGGGTGGAGACACGTATCGGCGGGCAGGCCAGCACCAGATGCATGCCCGCCAATCCCAGGCCGGCGAGTTCGCCGGGCGCGAGCGGGGTGAGCACCTCGCCGATGCCGCTGGCCCGCGCCGGGCCATCCATCAGAAAGAAGGGTACGTCGGCGCCAACCCCGGCGGCCATGGCCCGCAGGGCTTCGGGCGTGGGGGCCGCGCCGGGGGCCTGTTGCGCGCACAGCGCGGCAAGGTGGCGCAGCACCACGGCGGCGTCGGCGCTGCCGCCGCCAAGGCCCGCCCCGTGCGGAATGTGTTTTTCCAGATGCACCGCAAGGCCGGGACGAAAGCCGGTGGTCGCCGCGAAGCGCTCGTACGCGGTGACCACGGTGTTGCGGATGGGGTCCACGTCCGGTTCGGTGCAGGTGAAGGCGATGCCCGTTTCCGGCCTGGGCGCCACGTGCAACAGGTCGCACGGTTCCGGCAGGGGCAGGAACAGGGTGTCCAGTTCGTGGTAGCCGTCGGCCCGCACGCCGGTGATGCGCAGGTACAGGTTGACCTTGCACCCCGCGTGCAGGGTGACGGCGGGAGAAGAGAGCGCCTGATCGTCGTGCGGCGTCACTGGCCGGGCGGGGCCGCTGTCCGGCGCGGAAGTGCCGTGGTGGCTCACGCTTCGGCCCCTGCATCGCGGCGCAGTGCTTCCACGGTCAGGTGGTCGTTGGTGAACACGCACAGTTCCCCGGCAATGGCCATGGCCTCGCGGACCACGGTTTCCGCGTCCAGCGCGGTGTGCCGGGCCAGGGCGCGGGCTGCGGACAGGGCATAGGGGCCGCCGCTGCCGATGGCGGCAATGCCGTCGTCCGGTTCGATGACGTCGCCCGTGCCGGTCAGGATGAGGATGGTTTCCGCGTCGGCCACCAGCAGCATGGCCTCCAGCCTGCGCAGGTACTTGTCCTTGCGCCAGTCCTTGGCCAGTTCCACGGCGGCGCGGGTAAGGTTGCCGCCGAATTCCTCCAGCTTGGCCTCGAAGCGTTCGAACAGGGTGAACGCGTCGGCGGTGGCGCCGGCAAACCCGGCCAGCACCCGGTCGCGGTACAGGCGGCGTACCTTGCGGGCGGTGTGCTTCATGACCACGCTCTGGCCCATGGTCACCTGCCCGTCACCGGCCATGGCCACGCCTGCCGCGCCGCGCACGGCAAGGATGGTGGTACCCTTCAATTCCATATGGTTGTCCCTTCGGCGTCGTCGCGCCGGTTTCGCAAAGGTTGGGGGGCGCGATGTCAGGCGATGTCAGGCGGTGGCAGGGCGCTGGTCGGGCCTAGTCTGGACTGGTCGGGCCTGGTCTGGGCGTCGCCCGCATCACGGGCACTCTGCCCGGCAAGCGCTTGGAGCGCCGTGTGCCACACCGTCAGCATGGCCTGTCCGTGCAGGACGAAGCGTACCTCGCGCACAAGCCCGGCGCGCAGGCCGCGTATGGCCTCGGCCAGGGCGATGGGCGCTGCCTGCTCCGGCGGATAGCCGTAGCTGCCGCAACTGATGGCCGGAAAGGCCACCTGGGCCAGTCCGTGCTCCGCCGCCAGCCGCAGGCTGTTGGCGTGGGCGGCGGCAAGCGCCTGCGCCTCGCCGTGCGTTCCGCCGTGCCAGATGGGACCCACGGCGTGGATCACGTGGCGGGCAGGCAGGTTGAACCCCGGGGTGATGACGGCCTCTCCGGCGGCCAGCGGGCCGCGCCGGGCCACGATGGTCCGCCCGGCGGGCAGCAGCTCCGGCCCGGCGGCGCGGTGCAGGGCGCCATCCACGCCGCCGCCCCCGCGCAGTTCGGCGTTGGCGGCGTTGACCACCGCGTCGGTTGCCGTGGCGGCCAGGTCGCCGGTGGACACCACGAGCAGGCCGTGGCCGGAGGGGGCGGGGATGATCAGGGACAGTTCGTCCACAAGGGCCGTCCTGAAAAACGTTGGGTGGAACATTCGGTGGGGCCGTGTGCTGTCGGGGCGCGCAGCCCCACGCACGTTCCTCGGTATGGCGCACACCACACCGCCGAAGCCGGGTACCTCTACCAGACCGCCTTGCGCTCCTGATATTTCGCGTCGAAGCGTTCCAGTTCCGTCTGGTCCTCCGGCGTGCGGATGACCGCCCGCGCCTTGTCGCGCAACTGTTCCACCTTTTCCTTCTCGTTGGAATACAGCGCGCTGTAGGCAAGGTGCAGGTAGCCCTTGAAGACCTGCCCGTCCATGCCCAGGGCACGCCCGTAGTAGTCGTGCACCTCGGAATCCTCGGGCAGGTGGCGCAGCACTTCCTTGTAGTAGGTGTAGGCCTCGTTGCGTTGCCCGGCATCGAACAGCAGCCGCGCATAGAAGAACAGGGCCATGTAGTCGCGTGAATTCATCAGCACGGCGCGTTGCAGCATCTGCGCGGCACGGTTGCGGTCGCCCTTGGTGTAGTGGAACCGCCCGGCCTCGCGCCAGACAAGCTGGTCCTTGGGGTTGCAGGCCAGCGCCCGGTCGAAGGCCGCCGTGGCCTCGCCCACCCGGTTCAGGCGCGAATACAGGATGGCCAGCCCCAGTTGCGACATGCAGTCGGTGGGCTTGGCCTGCTCGAAGGTGCGCAGGGCGATGGTGGCGTCCGCGTAACGGGCGCGTACCAGCAGTTGCACCCGGTGGAAGCGCTCGTCGTCGTCCTGCCGGTTGCGCACGCTGGCGGGCTGCTGCTCCACGCGCAAGCGCACTTCGCTGATGCGTTCGGTAAGGTTGGGGTGGGTACTGAGATAGGTGGGCACGTCGGTGCCGGTCATCCAACTCTGTCTGCGCAGCTTTTCGAAGGCCCCGGCCATGCCGTCGGGCCGGAACCCGGCGGCCACCAGGTACTGCATGCCCACCTGGTCGGCATCCGCTTCGTCGATGCGGCTGTAATTGAGCATGGCCGTCTGCCCGGCCGCCAGCGACCCGGCCATGGCCGCGCCCTTGCTGCTGCCGCCCCCCATGAAGGCCCCGGCCAGCGCGCCAGCCAGGCTGAGCAGGGTGATGCGCTGCGACTTTTCGATGCGGCTGGCGATGTGGCGCTGGGTGACGTGGCCCATTTCGTGTGCCAGCACGCCCGCCACCTCGCTTTCGTGCTCCATGGCCATCAGCAGGCCGGTGTGCACGAAGATGTACCCGCCGGGGCTGGCGAAGGCGTTGACCGCGTTGTGCAGCAGCACGTTGGTCTCGAAGTCGAAGGGCTGCGGCGGCACCACCGCCTTCAGCCGTTCGACGAGGGACCGCACGTATTCCTTCACCTCCGGGTCTTCCACCAGCGGCAGGCGGGCCTTGATGAGCACGTTGAACTTCTTGCCCAGTTCCACCTCGTCCTTGACGGTGAAGTCGCCCAGGAAGGCCCCGGCGGACGGGGCGAAGGCGGGCAGGGCCTGGCCCAGCAGCATGAGCGCGCACAGGCACAGGGCAAGCGCGCCCCGCAGGCGGGCGCGAAGCCAGCCGGTACGGGGCGCGGAAGCATGGCGGAAGCGGGGGGGCATGCAGGGAGTCATGGGCTGCTTATAGCACGTCCCACACCGCGCCGGAAGGCGTATCGCGCACCTCTATGCCGAGGGCGGCGATCTCGTCGCGGATGGCGTCGGCGCGGGCGAAGTCCTTGTCGGCGCGGGCGTTGATGCGGGCCTGCAACAGTTCTTCGACCTTGGCCGGGTCGATGGATTTGCGGGCCACGCGGCAGGCGCGCAGTTCCGCCAGAAATCCTGCGGGCTCGCGGCCAAACACGCCCAGCACGGCATGCCAGATGGAGGCCTGGTCCAGCACGGCCCGGAAGAAGGCGCGGGCGCCCTCGGTCTTGCGCTGGCCCTTGTTGTCCAGGATGCGGTTGGCCAGGCGGACCATGGTGAACACGTGGCCCAGGGCGGCAGCGGTGTTCATGTCGTCTTCCATGGCGTCGGTGAAGGCCTGGCGCAGCCCTTCGAATTCTTCGGTCACGTCCTTGGGCAGGGGGCCGGAGGTCCACTTTTCGCGCTCGAGTTCTGCGTGCAGCAGCCCCAGCGCCTCGTAGATGCGCTTGAGGTTCTTTTCGGCCTCGTCCATGGACTCGAAGGTGAAGTCGATGGGGCTGCGGTAGTGCTTGGTCAGCAGGAAGTAGCGCAGCGTTTCCGGCAGGTAGTTTTCAAGGATGTCTCGGATGGTGCGGAAGTTGCCGAGCGACTTGGACATCTTTTCGGCGTTCACCTGCACGAAGCCGTTGTGCACCCAGTAGCGCACGAAGTCCTTGCCAAGGGCCGCCTCGGTCTGGGCGATTTCGTTCTCGTGGTGCGGAAAGACCAGGTCCTGCCCGCCGCCGTGGATGTCCAGGGGCAGGGGCAGGTGCTTTTCGCTCATGGCGGAGCACTCGATGTGCCAGCCGGGGCGGCCCTGGCCCCACGGACTTTCCCAGAAGGGTTCGCCGGGCTTGGCCGCCTTCCACAGGGCGAAATCAAGCGGATCTTCCTTTTCCTCGCCGGGGGCCACGCGGGCGCCGGAGCGCAGGTCGTCCACGTCGCGGCCGGAAAGCTTGCCGTAACCGGGAAAGGCGCGCACGCGGAAGTACACGTCGCCCGAAGGAGTGGCGTAGGCCTTGCCCTGCTCGATGAGCCGCACGCACAGCGAGATCATTTCTTCGATGTGGGTGGTGGCGCGGGGTTCCAGGTCCGCCCGCAGCACGTTCAGGCGGTCCATGTCCTCGTAGAAGGTGGCGATGTACTTTTCCGCGACCTCCTGACTGGAAAGGCCTTCCTGGTTGGCGCGGGTGATGATCTTGTCATCCACGTCGGTGAAGTTGCGCGCGAAGGTGACGTCGAGCCCGGTGTGGCGCAGGTAGCGCACCAGCACGTCGAACACCACGGCGGAGCGGGCGTGGCCGATGTGGCACAGGTCGTACGCGGTGATGCCGCAGACGTACATGTTGACCTTGCCGGGCACGGCGGGTTCGAAGTGTTCCTTCTTGCGGGTCAGGGTATTGTACAGTTGCATTGATGCTCCCGTGGAAGTGCGGTGTGGTGCGTCAGCGTGCGAGGGCCGCAGCCGGATGGCGCCCGGCACGGTGGACAGGCTGATGAAGAAGCGTGACGCAGGCGTTCGGCTTGCAAGGCCGATGTCCTGCCTAGCAGCTGCCGGTACAGGCAGGCCCGTCGAACTGATCGATGCGGCGCTGGTGGCGGCCACCCTCGAAGGGGGTGTCCAGAAACAGGTCCACGAGGCCCATGGCCACTCCGGGGCCGGTCACCCGTTCGCCAAGGCACAGCACGTTGGCGTCGTTGTGCTGACGGGTGGCGCGGGCGTGGAATTCGCAGGTGCACAGCGCGGCGCGGATGCCCGGAAAGCGGTTGGCGGCCATGGACATGCCGATGCCCGTGCCGCAGACCAGGATGCCGAAGCCGCCGGTGGCCAGCACCCGCTCGGTGACCTTGGCGGCGTAGAGCGGGTAGTCGCAGCTTTCGGCGGTCTGGGGGCCAAGGTCTTCCACCTGGCGGCCCGTGGCCTTGAGGTGGGCGACGATGACCTGCTTCAGGGCGAGACCGGCGTGGTCGGAGCCGATGATGACCGGTGCGGACATGACGGATACGGGCATGGGGGTTCCCTCGCTGCGTGCTGACGGAAATATGGGGTGTGCGCCCGTGGCGGGCGCCGCGTACGCCGTGGAAAGGATGCAGGCCGTGCGTCCCGGATGTGGAGCGGGTCCGCTCGGCGCAGGGAATGTGCTGTTCCGGGGGCCGCTTGTCAAGACGGGGGCGTGGCCGGGAAAAAAGAGGATGTCCGCCGAAGCAGGTTCAGTCGGATCAGTTTCCACTCGGGCCATTGGAGCCGCAACACCGGGCCATGCGGGCCAGGTGTCGCTCGCGGTCCGCATCGGCTCCGGCTGCATGGCGGGCCAGTTCGTCGCGCAGGAAGGCGGCGCGTCCGGCCAGCTCGCGGAGGCGGGCGTCGTCCGCCAGGCTACGGGCGCCTTGGGCATCAAGGTTGCCCGCTTCCAGCAGTTCCGCCACGCGGCGGCCCAGGGCGGCGTGCTCCTCGTCCATGCGGCGGCGCAACTGGCGCGCCTCCATGCAGCGCAGCACGCCGGAAGCCACGCGGCCCAGTTCGCCGCGCAGCACGCACAGCCCCACCTTGAGGTTGGACAGCACGGCCGAAAGAGAGAAGGAGGTCTGGGGATCGGGCGCGGTCATGAACGTCTCCGTCGCGTTATGGTGCTGCGTGGCATGCCCGTTGGAATAGTCGGGCCGGTTGAAATAGTCGGGCCAGCCGGATGGTCAGGCCGGTCAGCCCTCGTGGCCGTCAGCGTGCCGGATCAGTCAGATAGCCGGATCAGTCGGATCAGTCGGGTCGGTCGGCACAGTTGGTGATGCGTGCGGGCCGTCCGTGGTCCGGACTGGTCCGGACTGGTCTGGCAAGGGATGGCCTCCTAGCGCCGCGCGCCTTCGCGCAGCGGCAACACCTCGGTGCCTTCGGGCAGTTCAAGCCCCAGTTGCTCGCCGGTGAAGGCTTCCGGCCGTTCGCGTTCCTTCACCAGCAGGATGGCCGAATACCCCTTGGCGTGGGTGATGGTGATCTTGCGGGGCAGGGGGGGCACGGCCTCGTCATAGTCGATGCGCATGTCCCATCCGGCCTGCTTCTCGCCGGGGGCCGTATCCGTCCAGTGGCGGGGCAGTCCTTCGGGAGAAAGTTCAAGCATTCCGCGAACCCTGCCGCGCGGCAGAGTGTAGGCGATTCCCCCGTCGGCCACAAGCCGCGCGTCCGTGCGGGTATCGTCGAACACCTTGGCGAACCGGCCATTCAGCAGGTTGGCCAGGTCCGGCACGGAAAAGGGCACCGGCACGCCGAACGAAAGCAGGGCGCGCCCGCCCTGGTTCAGGTCGCCGCTATGGTAGTAGGCGCGGTTTTCGTTGGGGGCATAGGCGAGAAAGGTGGTGTCGTCCTCGCGGATGCGGGCCACGGTGGCCCCGATGCCCGCCATGATGTCCAGACGCAGCGGCACGCCGCCGTTGGACCACAGCAGGGCCACCACGCGGTTGCCGTCGTGCTCGCCGGTCTTGTAGCGCAGGCTGGCGTTGACCCGGAAGGGACCGGCATCCGCGTCGTTGGTCTGCGCCCAACTGCGGTAGGCATGCCAGGCGGCGTCGGCCTGTTCCGCGGGGGCGGGCACGCCGGGGGCCACGCGCGGGGCGCAACCCTGGGCCAGCGCGGCCACGGCGAGCAGGAGCAGGACGCAACAGCGCACGGCGATGCCGTGCGCCAGGGATCGGTCGTGGGAAAGACGAAAGAGGTGCATCACAGGTTCTTGAGCTTGGCGGTAACGTCCGCCGCGTTGGCGGGCGACATTTCCAGGGCCTTGCGGTAGCCCTTGCGCGCCTCTGCCTTCTTGCCGAGGGCGGCGGCGATGTCGCCGTAGTGTTCCCAGATGGTGGGGTCGCTGGCGCCCAGTCCCACGGCGCGGCCGATGGCCTGCCACGCCTCGTTCAGCTCGCCCCGGCGGTAGTGCGTCCAGGCAAGCGAGTCGATGATGTAGGTACTGTCGGGCGATTCTTCAAGGGCACGGGTGATCAGTTCCAGCGCCCGGTCCAGGTCGCGTCCCTGTTCCGCCAGGGTGTAGCCCACGTAGTTCAGGGCCTGGGCATGGCGCGGGTGGTCGGCGATGACCTGCTCCATCATGGTGAATGCCTCGGCCTTCTGGCCGCGCTCGTCCAGGATGATGCCGCGCATGAAGGCGATTTCGGCGTCGTCGGGCCAGAACCTGCGCGCCTCGTCCATGACGGCCAGGGCCGCTTCCGGCTTGTCGCTGTTCAGGTACAGTTGGGCTTCCATCTGCCAGAATTCCTTCTGGCCGGGGTAGAGCTTCTGTCCTTCCTTCAGCGTGGCCAGCGCCCCGGTGAGGTCGCCGGTTTCATACTGCAGCTGGCTTTTCAGGCGCAGGGCGCGGTCGTGGTACTTGTTGGACGGGGTGATTTCCGACAGCCAGTGAAGAGCCCCGGCCGGGTCGCGCTTGCCTTCGAAGGACAGCACGGCCAGGTAGAAGTACACTTCCTCGGGGGCGCCGGGGGTGTCCTTGACCACGGTGAGCAGGGCGTCGGCCTGTTCGTAGAACTTTTCTTCCAGGAACAGGGTGGCTGCCGTAAGCAGAAAGCCGAAGGTTTCCGGCCCCTGGCGGGCCAGTTCGTAGGCCTTGGCCGGGTTGTTCAGCTTCAGGCTGATGGCGATGAGCCGCAGCCACACGTCCTGGTTGCTTTCGTCCAGGGTGATGATCTGCTCGTAGGTGCGCTCGGCTTCCACGTAGTCCTTGCGCAGCTCGTAGATGAAGGCCAGTTCCGCCCAGGCTTCCAGGAAGTCGGGCGCGGCCTTGACGGCCTTGCGCAACTGGCCCAGCGCCTCGGAATGGCGGTTCAGCCCCACCAGCGCGCGGGCGTGGTAGTAGCGCAGCACGGGGGTGCGGTTGCGCTCGGCGATGCCGGAGAGCAACTTGTCCGCCTCGGCGAAGTTGCGGGTCTTCACCAGCAGCAGGGCCAGTTCCTGGCGGGCCTGTTCGTCGTCGCCATGGGCGTTGACGAAGCTGCGCAGGGTGTACAGCGCGTCGCCGGTGCGGTTTTCCTCAAGGTAGGTTTCCACCAGCAGCAGGGTGATGTCCAGGTCGTCGGGGTAGCGCGTCACGCCTTCCTGCAACACCTGGCGGGCCAGGGTCGCTTCCTTGCGCGAAAGCAGGAATGAGCCGCCGTCGATGAACACCCTGGGCGACGGGTCGAGGGCCACCAACTGTTCGATGGCGGTCAGCGCATCGCGCATGTTGCCGTTGCGCCCCGCCTGCTCCAGCAGCAGGTAGTAGTAGGTGGTGGCCGCATCGGGCGACAGCTGCCATTCGACGGGGGCCGCGGGCTGGTCCGGCGTGGCCTGGCGGGTGGCGCAGCCGGACACGCCGGAGGCCAGACAGACCGCCGCCAGCAGGGTGGCGGCGCGGGAAAGCGACCCGATGCGCGAACGCCCGGACACTTTGGCGGACACCGGGGCGGAGACGTGGCCGCGCGGCGCCCGGCTGGCCGCCCGTGCGGCCGCGGCGTTGCGGACGGGAAAAATGCGAAGGATGGATGGCATGGAGGGCTCGTGCAACGGCCTGACCGGGCCGGGCGGCTACTGTGATATCCAGTCCGAGGAAAAGTCGCGGATTTCCTTGAACAGATGGTCGCGCAGCTTTTGCAGCAGGCGCGCCTCTATCTGCCGGACGCGTTCCCGGGTGATGTCGTACTTCTCGCCGATCTCGCGCAGGGTGACCGGCTGTTCCGAAAGCAGGCGGTGCTGGAGGATGTACGCCTCCTTGTCCGACAGCTTCGGCAGGATGGTCTGCACCCTGTCCTGCACCATGCGCGCGATTTCGCTGTTGGCCAGCGTTTCCTCGATGCCGGGACCCAGGGCGGGCAGGAAGTCCATGCGGGTGGCCCCGCCGGAATCCTCGCCCACGGTGATGTCCAGCGACATGTCGGACGAGTCGAGCCGCTGCTCCATCTCGATGACCTGCTCAACGGTCACGTTGAGCTTTTCCGAGAGGGTGGCGGCGTCGGGGTCGTACCCCTGCGCGATGAGGCGCTGGCGTTCCTTGTTGAGATTGTAGAACAGCTTGCGCTGGGCCTGCGTGGTGCCGATCTTGACCATCCTCCAGTTGTCCATGATGAACTTGAGGATGTAGGCCTTGATCCAGAAGGCGGCGTAGTACGAGAACTTGATGCCCTTTTCCGGGTCGAACTTGTTGACCGCGCGCATCAGGCCCACGTTGCCTTCCTGAATCAGATCCAGCACATTCTGCATCCAGCGCCGCTGGAAGTCCATGGCGATCTTGACCACCAGGCGCAGGTGCGAGGTGACCAGCCGGAAGGCGGCGTCGCTGTCGCCCTGTTCCTGCACGCGGCGGGCAAGATCGAACTCCTCGTCCGGTTTCAGCAGCGGAAACCTGCTGATTTCGCGCAGGTACAGGTGCAGGGAGTCGCGCGTGGAGGCGCCGGGCATGGCCGGACGCAGCACGGGCAGGGAACGCTGGCGGCCTTCGCCGTCATCATGCGCGCCCGCCTCGTCATGGCCGTCGGAGCGGCGGGCACGGGGCGATTCGTCGTCGCCGTGCAGCAGATCCACGTCGATGGCGTCGTCGCCGGGACCGTCGAAGTCGATGTCCAGTTCGTCGTTGGCGCTTTCGTCGTCGTCCGCTTCTTCGGGATCTTCGCCAGCCGGGGTGGCGGAGGCCGGTGTGTCGTCATCACCATCGCCAGCGGGGGAAGGGGCGGCGCGACGGCCACGCGCGGGTTTTCCCGAAGCGGACTTGCCGGAGCCCGCCTTGGCGCGGGCCTTGGGGGCAATTTCCGGCTGCGGGTCGAGAAGCACCTCGGCGTCCAGCACGACTTCAGGCGTGACGGCCACTTCGGGGGCTTCGGAAATTTCAGGGGCAGTGGACGTGGTGCCAGACATCCCTGCAGGCCCGGCGGCCTTGGCGCCACGCGTGCGCGCGGCGCGGCGCGGCGTTTTCACGGTATCGGTCATGGTATCCGGTCAAGGCGAGGCGCGGGCCGCGCCGGTTCGTGCGTCGTGTAGCGGGGTCCCACCATGCGTGACGGGGCCGTACAGGCCGGGATGGTATGATTTTTGTTTGTCCTTTACAAGGCTTTCCGGTACACAGGCCTTCCCGTGCGGCGGTACGCGCCGGTCGGGCACGTTTTCGGAACACTCGCGGTTCACGGTTGCCCCATCGCCTGCGAGTCAAGTTTCAGGAGTACAGGCTGTGCCAGATTTTCGTCAAGCGCTTCGGTCAGGTCGTCGGCTGGTCTTCGATGGCGGCATGGGTACCATGCTCCAGTCGCGCGGGTTGCCGCCCGGCGTAAGCCCGGAACTGTTCTGCCTGGCCCGGCCCGACGTGCTGGTGGGCATTCATGCCGACTACCTGCGGGCCGGGGCCGACGTGCTGACCACCAACAGCTTCGGCGGCTGCATCTACAAATTGGGCACCGGCCCCGGCACGCCCGACGTGGTGGAGTTCAACCGGGCCATGGCCCGCGCCGCGCGCGAGGCCGTGCTTGCCGGCGGCCGCGAGGCCTTCGTGGCGGGCAGCGTGGGGCCGTCCGGCCATTTCCTGCGCCCGCTGGGTGATCTGGACCCCGCCGAACTGGTGGCCGCCTTCCGCGCCCAGATCCGGGGGCTGGTGCAGGGCGGGGTGGACCTGATCCTGGCCGAGACCCAGTTCGACCTGGCCGAGGCACGGGCCATCGTGCTGGCCGTACGCGCCGAATGCGACCTGCCCGTGGGCGTTTCCATGACCTTCGAGAACGGCGTCAGCCTTACCGGCACGCGGCCCGAAGTGTTCGTGCAGTCCATGCTCAACATGGGCGTGGACCTTGTGGGCACCAATTGCAGTGCCGGGCCGGAACAGATGGTCGAGGTGGTGGACGAACTGCTGGCCCTGTCCGAAGCGCCGGTGCTGGTGGAGCCCAACGCGGGCCTGCCGGAACTGGTGGACGGCAAGACCGTGTTCCGCCTGGGCCCGGACGACTTCGCCCGGCACACCGCCCGTTTCGCCGCCGCCGGTGCGCGCCTGCTGGGCGGCTGCTGCGGCACCACGCCCGACCACATCGCCGCCCTGCGTGGCGCGCTGGACAAGCTTTCGGGCGGCCTCGCCCCCGACCCGGCCCGGCGCGACGGCATCGTCCTGACCACCCGCGCCCAGGCCGTGCACATCGGGGCGGGCAGCCCCATCCGCATCATCGGCGAGCGCATCAACCCCACCGGCAAGAAGCTGCTGACGGCGGAACTGCAAGCGGGCGAATTCGCCCAGGCCCTGCGCTTCGCCGACGAGCAGGTGGAGGCGGGCGCGCCGCTGCTGGACGTGAACGTGGGCGCGCCCATGGTGGACGAGGCGGCGCTGCTGCCCGCGCTGGTGGAACGCCTGGTGGCCCGCCATTCGCTGCCGCTGTCGCTGGATTCGTCCAACGCCGACGCCATCGCGGCGGCCCTGCCGTTCCACCCCGGCTCGCCGCTGGTCAACTCCATCAGCGGCGAACCCGGCCGCATGGAACACCTGGGCCCGCTGTGCCGCGACCACGGCGCGCCGTTCATCCTGCTGCCGCTCAAGGGGCGCAAGTTGCCGGTGACGGCGGCGGAACGCATCGCCATCATCGAGGAATTGCTGCAACAGGCCGACAGCCTGCGCATTCCGCGCCGCCTGGTCATGGTGGACGTGCTGGCCCTGGCCGTGTCGTCCAAGGCAGAGGCCGCGCGCCACTGTCTGGATACCATCCGCTGGTGCGCGGCGCAGGGGCTGCCCACCACCATCGGGTTGTCCAACATCTCGTTCGGCCTGCCCGCGCGCGAACTGCTGAACTCCACCTTTTTGGCCATGGCGGCGGGCGCGGGGCTTTCCTCGTGCATCGCCCACCCCGGCAACGCGCGCATCCGCGAGGCGGTGGCCGCATCCAGCGTGCTGCTGGGGCTGGACGCCAACGCCGAATCGTTCATCGCGGGCTATTCCGCCTGGACGCCGGGTGGTGACGCCACGGGTGCGGCTGCCGGTGGGGCATCTGGCGGCACCGGCGGGACTGGTGGAACAGGTGGCGGCGTGAAGGCCAAGGCCGCCACGCTGGAAGAAGCCGTCATCCGGGGCGACCGCGAGGGCGCGCTGGCCCTGGTGGAACGAGCCCTGTCCGAAGGGGCCGACCCATTCTCGCTGGTGCAGGAAAAGCTGATTCCCGGCATCACCGAGGTGGGCCGTCGCTATGAACGGCGCGAATACTTCCTGCCGCAGCTCATCCGCTCGGCAGAGACCATGCAGCACGCCTTCCGCAAACTTCAACCGTTGCTTGAAGCCCAGCGGGGGCACGAAACGCGCCCGGTGATCATCATGGCCACGGTGGAGGGCGACATCCACGACATCGGCAAGAACATCGTCACCCTGATGCTGGGCAACCACGGCTTTGACGTGGTGGACCTGGGCAAGGACGTGAAGGCCGCCGACATCGTGGAGGCTGCGGAGCGCCACGGCGCGCGGGTGATCGGCCTTTCTGCCCTGATGACCACCACCATGGTGCGCATGGAAGACACCGTGCGCCTGGTGCGCGAGCGCAACCTGCCCGTCAAGGTCATGGTGGGCGGCGCGGTGGTTACCCCCGCCTATGCCGAGGCCATCGGCGCGGACGGCTATTCCGCCGACGCCGTGGAGGCCGTGCGGGTGGCCAAGGAACTGCTGACCCTTCAGTAGGGCGTTATCCCTCGTACGGAGCGGCGGCCTGGTTACGCCCGCCGATTCACTTCCCGCGCCATGCCGGGCGGATTCGCCGTTCCGGCATCCGTTTCCATCCATTTTCCGCGCGACCGCCGCTACCGTTCGGGGCGCGCCGGTTGCCCCGGCGCGCGTTCGGCGGTAAGAATGCGCTCCGCCCCCGTGGCGGACCCCGGAACGGACGTGGGCTGCCGCCCGTGGCATTCCGGGCGCAATGGCTTTATCCCATCGGAGGCTTGTACATGAAACGCCTGACATCGCTCATGCTTCTTCCGCTGCTGCTTGCCGCCATGCTCGTCGCCATGTCCGGTGCGGCTGTGGCCGCCCCGGCGGTGGAAGAGATGGGCTCCGGCGAACTGCTGCGCCGCGTCACCGCCGCCAAGGGCAAGGTGGTCATCGTCAATTTCTTTGCCTCGTGGTGCCCGCCGTGCCTGGAGGAAATCCCCGGCCTGATCAACGTGCGCGCCCGGTATTCCGAAGACAAGGTGGCCCTGTACGGCATCTCGCTGGACGACAATCCCAAGCAACTGGCGGCCTTCATGTCCCGCACCCCGTTCAACTATCCGGTGTGGAAGGGCAAGGAGGAATTGCAGCGGTTCTTCAACGTGTCCTCCATCCCGCAACTGCTGGTCTACGACCGGCAGGGCAAGCTGGTGGCCAACCACGTGGGCCTCGTCGAGGCCGACGAACTGGGCAAGTTCGTGGATACCCTGCTGGGGGGCAACTAGATGGGCCAGCCGTACATCCGCAAGGCCCGCGTGCAGGACGTCAAGGCCATCCACGGCCTGCTCATGCACACCTCCGGCCAGGGGCTGCTGCTGCCGCGTTCGCTGAACCAGCTGTACAGCCATCTGCGCGACTTTCTGGTTCTTGATCCCGACGACGGCGGCCCGCTGGTGGGCTGCTGCGCCCTGTCCATCGCCTGGGACGACATCGCCGAGGTGCGTTCGCTGGTGGTGGCCGACGACCTGCGTGGCAAGGGCTGGGGGCGCAAGCTGGTGGATGCCTGCCTGAGCGATGCCGTGACCCTGGGTATCTTCAGGGTGTTCGCGTTGACCTATCAGGTGGAGTTTTTTTTGCGGATGGGGTTCCGGGTGGTGGAAAAGGACGTGCTGCCCCAGAAGATCTGGGCGGACTGCATCCACTGTCCCAAGTTCCCCGATTGCGACGAAACGGCGGTGCTGCTGGAAATGTAGCGGACGGGCCGCGCCGTGTGCCGTCTGGTGCGCGCGCCGCGACCTTGCGCCATCTGCCGCCGTTTGTCCCTGACATGACAACCCCACGTGCCGGGCACGCCGCGCGGCGCGCGGTGCGCCCGGCACCCTGAGATACACGGGCCCGGAGGCCGGACGACGATGAAGATCAAGGACTTGAAAGTGGTGTATGACGCGCGGGCCATTGCCGCGCGCGTGGCCGAGATGGGCCAGGAGATCAATCGCCTGTACGCGGGCGAGGAACTGGTGGTGGTCTGCGTGCTGAAGGGCGCGTTCATGTTCTTTGCCGACCTGGTGCGGCATCTGGACATGCGGCCGGAACTCGACTTCGTGCGCGTGGCCAGCTACGGCTCGGCCGCCTCTACCTGCGGCACCGTCAGCTTCACCAAGGACGTGGAAGTGCCCCTGCAGGGCAAGCACGTGCTGCTGGTGGAAGACATCGTGGACACCGGCCACACCGTGGACTTCCTGTTCCGCCAGCTTGCGGCGCGCGGCGCCAAGAGCCTGCGCCTGGCCGCGCTGGTGGACAAGCAGGAGCGCCGGGCCGTGCCCGTGCGCGTCGACTTCGCGGGGTTTGCGTTGCCCGGTGGCTTCATTGTAGGGTATGGCCTCGACTATGCCGAACGGTATCGCGAACTTCCCGGTATCTACGAAGCCGTCATCGAACCCGAGGGTGCGTAGGGTGGGCCACGCCGCCAGCCTGTCATCGCACCCCGGCCATTCGCCGAGACCCCATGTCCGAGGTGCCCGATGATCGTCATTTGCCCCAGCTGCTCGACCAAATACAATCTGCCCGACGATCGTGCCCGGCCCGGTGCGAAGCTGAAATGCACCCTGTGCAAATCCGTCTTTCCCATCGAATCGGCCACGCCGCCTACCGCAGGCGCGCCCGACTTCGACGCCGCGATGGGCGGACTTGGGACGGACGGGCTTGGATTGGGCAGTCCGGATGACGCCGTTGGCAAGTCCGGTGCCGCTTCCGGCACCGTGTCGGCCAACGGCGCGGAACTGGACCATGGTCCCTTTCACGTGGCCTCCACCCCCGAGGCGGACCTTGTCGCCGCCGCGCGTGCCAAGGTGCAGGCCGAAGCCCGCAAGCGCGGCCGCGCCGACGACGGCCCGGACGTCAGCGACATCATCGGCTCCATGAAGGGCTACAACCTGGACGACGCCCCGCCCGCCGTGCCGCCCAAGAAGTACGGCTGGCCGGTCATCGCCGGGTTCGTGGCCGTGCTGCTGGCCGTGGCCGTGGCCGTCGCGTTGCGTTTCACCGGCATCTGGCCCGGCGAGAAGGCGGCGGAAGCGCCCCCGCCCTCGGTCAACGGCACCGAGCAGATCAAGAACATCGCCTTGCGCAACTACCGCCAGTACTACGTGAACAACGAGAAGGTGGGCCAGGTCGCGGTGATCGAGGGCAAGGTGGTGAACAACTTTTCCTCGCCGCGCGAACTGATCAAGATCGAGGCCTCGCTGTACGACGCGGCTGGCACCGCCGTGGTCACCAAGCAGCAGCTGTGCGGGGTCACCGTGTCGCTGTTCCAGTTGCAGGTGCTGGGCGAGCAGGAGCTGGAAACGGCCCTCAACAACAAGATCGAGATCCTCACCAACAACACCAACGTGCCCCCCGGCGGCGAAGTGCCGTTCATGGTGGTGTTCTATAACCCGCCCGCCTCCGTGGCCGAATTCGGCGTCAAGGTGGTGGAGGCGCGCACCCCGCCCGACAGCAAGTAGCGTACGCCCGTGAAGCTGCGCGAAACCTACGTCTGCACCGCCTGCGGGGCGCGCGCGCCGCAATGGCGCGGCCAGTGCCCCGCCTGCAAGGAATGGAACACCCTTGAACTGACCGTGGCCCCGCGCGAGGGCAAGGCCGGGGCGCGCCCCGGCGCGTCGTCCGTTGGCCCGCGGGGCAGGGCGCAAGCCCTGAAGGACGTGGCCGACCACGGTGCCGAACCCTTCGGCAGCGGGCTTGACGCGCTGGACCGCGTGCTGGGCAAGGGCCTTGTGCCGGGCGCGGCCATCCTGGTGGGGGGCGAGCCGGGCATCGGCAAGTCCACGCTGCTGTTGCAGGTGGCCGGGGCCGTGGCCGCCGCCGGGCGCGGCGTGCTGTACCTTTCGGGCGAGGAATCGCTGCCCCAGTTGAAGGCCCGCGCGGCACGCCTTGGCGTGCTGCACGACGAGCTGATGGCCGTGGCCACCACCCGGCTGGACGACGTGCTGCCCCACCTTGAAGGCCCCGAACCGCCCGCGCTGCTCATCGTCGATTCCGTGCAGACCGTCAGTTCCGACAGGGCGGAAGGTCTGCCAGGCAACGTCAGCCAGGTGCGCGCCGTGTCCACGGAAATCGTGGAGGCCTGCAAGCGCGGCGGCACCACCGTGCTGCTGGTGGGCCACGTGACCAAGGACGGCGCGCTGGCCGGGCCGCGCCTGCTGGAGCACCTGGTGGACACGGTCATCTCCATCGAAGGCGACCGGCGGCAGATGTTCCGCCTGCTGCGGGTGCTCAAGAACCGCTTTGGCCCCAATCAGGAACTGCTGGTCTTCCGCATGGTGGAGCAGGGCATGGAAGTGGTGGAGGACCCCTCCACCTTCTTCCTTGGCGCGCGCGACCCGGCCCTGTCGGGCACCGCGCTGGTCATGGCGGTGGACGGGCAGCGCCCCCTGGCGGTGGAGGTGCAGGCCCTGGTCACCCGCAGCTATCTGGCCATCCCCCGCCGCACCGGGCTGGGGTTCGACGTCAACCGCCTGCATCTGCTGCTGGCGGTGCTGGAAAAGCGCTTGCGCCTCAACTTCGGGCAGGTGGACATCTACGCCAAGATCGGCGGCGGCATGAAGTTGCAGGACCCGGGCATGGACCTGGGGCTGGTGGCCGCCGTGCTGTCGTCGTTCTACGACCTGCCCCTGCCCGAGCGGGCGGTGTTCTGGGGCGAGGTGGATCTCAATGGTCAGGTCCGGCCCGTTGCGGCCCATTCCATCCGCCGCGACCAGGCCCGCAGGCTTGGCTACACCCCAATTCTCCACCCCGCCGACGATGCCGCGCGCGGCGTGCCCACCGTGGCCGCCTTGCAGGATGCGCTGTTCCGGCGTGCCCGTCGCCCGGCGTACGCCGACCCGGCGGGTAATGCCCCCCGTTCGCAGGGGGGCGGCAGTCCCTCTGGCTTCGGTGACCCTGCCGTCCGCATCGGGCCCGACGCCAACGACGGCGACGAAGACGGCGTCTAGCCACGGTGGGGAAACCCCTCCCTTGCCGGCGCAGGGCCGTTCGTGCCGGTTGTTCCATCCTGCCCCTCTTCCCGCCGCCGTCCTCCGCTGTCTTCAACATTCTTCCGCAAATCGCCTCCCTCAGGCATGACGCGTCCGTTGCGGTGCTGCCGTCGTTTTTCCCCCTGTGTTTCGATGGTTCCTGCCGATAGGGTGTGTGTGTCCGCGCGCCGCACCGGTCACGCCGTGGTGCTGCATCGGTCTGGTTGGGGTTCCGTTTCCGACCGCTGCCCAGTCGTGGCACCGGGCGCGGAACAGGCCTGGGGCGAGCTTGGGCCTTCGCATGATAATCTGGCAATCCCGCTTGCTTGCGCCGGGCAACACGGTACATTCGCCACTACTGCCCGGCACAACACTACCGCCCTTCGGAGACTGCCATGGAAAACCCGCGTCCACCATTTCCTTTTGTCCTGGCCGTACTTGGTATCGGCCTGAGCCTTCTCGCCGCCGGCCTTGCGCTGCCGGGCGGCGTCACGTGGGCCATCATCGCCTTGGGTTGCGGCCTTGCGCTCACCGCCGCTGCCGTGGCGTTCGACCTGCGTGCCAACGCATCCGCGCTGGAACGGTTGCGGGCCGACCTGGCCGCGCAGGGGCCGGTACGGGTGCGGGAAGGGCTGCACGCCCGGGGCGTGGCTCCCCACCCGGCACTGGAGGCCGCCGCCCGGCTGGAGGCGGATACCACCCAACTGCATACTGCCTTCGACGTCATGACCGCCCCGGTGCTGCTGCTGGATGCCTCGGGACGCATCGCCAGGGCCAGCATGGGCGTGGTCACCCTGGCGGGCCTGCCGGAGGAGCGGATGATCGGGCGCACTCCGGCGGAGGCTCTTGCGAGCGGTGGGGGCGTCAACGGCGCCACCAGGGCCGCGCTGGATTTCATGCCCTTGGCGCCCACCACCTCCATGCACCGTGACGTGGATCTGGCCACCCAGTCCGGGGTGCACCTGTCGTTGCAGGTGCATTCCGAATCCCTTGTGGATGTCGAGGGTACCTTGACCGGCGCGGTGGTGGCCCTGTTCGACCACAGCGATTCCCGCCGCGAATGTTCGGCCCTGGAATTGCGCCAGCAGGAACTGCTGGCCACGGGTGCCGAAATCAGCGGGCTGGCCCAGCGGGTGGCGTCCGCCTCCGAAGAGCTTTCCGCCTCGTCCGACGAGCAGGCGCGGGGCGCGGTGCGCCAGAAGGATCAGTCCGCCTCGGTGGCCACGGCCATGGAGCAGATGCGCAACACCGTGCAGGAGGTGGCCCGCAACGCATCGGCCACGTCCGATGCCGCACAGGGCGCCCGCGACGACGCCGCGGCGGGCGCGGCACTGGTGCAGCGTGCCGTGGGGGGCATCAACGCCGTGGCCGAGTCGGCCGAACGGCTGGCCACGGAACTGAACCAGTTGGACGGGCAGGCTGGCGAGATCGGCCGGATCATCGGGGTCATCAACGACATCGCCGACCAGACCAACCTGCTGGCGCTGAACGCCGCCATCGAGGCGGCCCGCGCCGGTGACGCCGGGCGCGGTTTTGCCGTGGTGGCCGACGAGGTGCGCAAGCTGGCCGAAAAGACCATGTCCGCCACCAAGGAAGTGGAACAGGCCGTGCACACCATCCAGCAGCGTTCGCACGACGCCATGCAGTCCATGCAGGTGACGGGCGGACAAGTGACGGAAAGCACGCGCCTTTCCAATGAAGCCGGGCAGGCCATCAGCCGCATTACCGTGCGCATACAGGACATGGTGGAGCGGATAGCCCAGATCGCCACGGCGGCGGAACAGCAGTCCGCCTCGGCGGAGGAGGTCACCGGCGCGGTGGAGGCCATCGCCACGGTGGCCGGTGAATCGGAAACGGGCGCGGTGCAGGCCTCGGCGGCAACGCGTGACCTGGCCGGGCTTTCGCAGGAACTGCTGACCCTGGCCGTGCGCTTCAGCGAGGCCAAGGTGGACGCCACCAAGCTGTGGAAGTCGCAGGGGCAGATGCGCGGAGTGCTGCCCAAGCTGATGCAGGAATTCGCCGTGGGCAACTACGGGCGCGATGTGGTGGCCAAGATGCTGGAGGCCATGGGCAACCCCGTGTTCCTGGCTACCGCCAACTACCCGGACCAGGTGCTGAAGCAGATGGCCCATGAGCTTTCGCGCATCACGGGCGACTCGACCAAAGAGGTGTTCCGCAAGCTGGGGCGTTACACCATGGATGGCTTCTACCGGATGTACCGCCGTTATTTCAAGACCAGCGACCTGAAGGAACTGTACCTGGGCATGGATGCACTGCACAAGCAGCTCACCAAGGACTACCCCGGCATCAATCCTCCAGCGTTCACCTATGAAGACAAGGGCAACACTCTCGTGATGACCTATCGCTCATCCCGCGCGTTGTTCGAATACTTCGAAGGAATCATCCTTGGCGCGGCCGACTTCATGAAGCGGAAGGTGGACGTCAGACTGACTCCGCAGAGCGAACATGTGGCACGGGCGGAAATCCGCTTTCTGGACTGACCGTGTAATGCCCATTGGCGGAAACGGGGCGTTTTCTCGCGGGGGCGCCTCTATTTTATACTTTAAACACGATGGGCGGTGCGGTACCATGCATTTGCTCATGCCCTTGCCCGTGCGCACGGGCGGGGCGTCGGGCGGCACGCTCGCGCGGGATGGCGGAATCCGGTCGCCCGGGGGAGGCGAAGGCGGCCGGGCGCGACGGCTTTCGGGCGCTCCGCACGGCCGGACAGGGCTGGGGACCGTGACATGGCAGGGTACTCTGGCGCGGCAGGCATGACGCCGCGGCAGTCTGGGCATCGCGGGGATGCAGAACCACTGGAGACGGGACGCAGATGCAGGAATACACGGCGCTGGCGCGCGAGGTGCGGGAGCGGCTTGGGCGTGTGGGCAGCGGGCTTGCCCTGCTGGTGCAGCGGCGCGAAGACGATTTTCTTGCCCTTGGCGCGGAATTGCAGGACGTGGCCATGCGGGTGCAGGATATCGCCGCGGACAGCCAGAAGCTGAACCACATCGCCTCGGGCGACACCGTGCGCCACATTCTGGAAGAGCTGGTGGCGGAACTGGACGCCATGCAGACCCTCTGCCACGTGGACGATGATGCCGCGGACCTCGCCATGCTGGCCCGCGCCCGCGAACTGGTGCACGAACTTTCCAAATCCATACGCGACTACGCCCGGGTGGTGCGCACCCTGCAGATGCTGGGCATTTCCACGCGCATCGAAAGCGCCCGCCTGGGCTCCGACGGGCGCGGTTTCAGCACCCTTGCCGACGACGTGGAAAAACTGGGCTACAAGATCGTCGAATATTCCGACCGCATCATGCAGCAGGCCAAGACGCTGGACACCCTGGCCGAAAAGGCCGAGGCCAGCACCCGCGAGATGCACGAGATGCAGCGCGAATGCGCCTATTCCGTGTTCAGCTCCATCCGTGACAACATGGACACCCTGCACGAAGTGGCCGAGGGCAGCCGCAAGGCCTCGGAAGACGTGCGCGGGCACACGACGGACATTGCCGCCTCCATGGGGCGCATCATCGGTTCCCTGCAGTTTCACGACATCGTGCGCCAGCAGGTGGAACACGTGGAGGAGGCCCTGGCCGACGCCCGCTCGGGCCTGGAGGGTTCCCCCGCCAGTTCCTCCGCCAGCACCCCGGAAGATCCCGCTGCCGACGAGGCCGTGGCCGTTGAACTGGCCGTGGCCGCCGACATCTGCGCCCTGCAACAGGCCCAGTTGGAAAACGCCAGGGTCAGCTTTTCCGATGCCGTTTCCACCTTGCGGCGCGAGTTGACGGCCATTGCCGCCAGCGTGCGCGGGGTGGGCCAGCGCACCGGCGGCTTTTCCGACGAGACGTGCCTGGGCGAAGGCTGCGGCGGCACTGCCGTGCTCGACCACATGGAGCGCAGCGTGACGGAAATCGCCACGCGCATGCTGACCCTGGCGGAGCAGGGCGAGCGCATGGGCCACGTCATGGTCGAGGTGGCCGAAATGGTTGCGCAGATGAGCGCTTTCCTTGAAGATATAGAAGACGTCGGCGACGAGATAGAGCTCATTGCGCTCAACGCCAGCATCCGCGCCGCCCATACCGGCGAAAAGGGCAAGGCCCTGGGGGTGCTGGCCTCGTCCATCCAGCGGCTGTCGCAGGACGCGGGCGAAAGCACCATGGCCCTGGCTACCCTGCTGCGCGAGGTGGACGGCGTGGCCGGGCAGCTCAAGACGTACGCCACCGCCTATCTCGACTCCTCGCGGGTGTCGGAGATTTCCGCCGAACTGGAAGGGCTTACCCACGGCCTGCGCGAGGTGAACGGCGAGGCCGCGCGCCTGTTCGCCAGGGTGGGCATGGCCTGCGCCGAACTGGCCGCCCGGGTGGACCACGCGGTGAAGGGGCTGGATTTCGATGCGCAGGTGGTGGCCGGGCTTTCCGATGCCGCCGGCGACATGGGCGGGATGGCGGCATCGCTGCGGGAACGGGTGCCCGCCTCGGCGCGGGCGGCTGCATCGCACCGTCTGTCCGCCATGCGGGACCGCTATACCATGGAGCAGGAACGGGTACTGCATGGCCGCGTGCTGGGCGGTGGCCATGCGGCGCAAGACGCTCCCGCCGACGGAACCGGGGACGGCTACGGCGACAACGTGGAACTTTTCTGAATACGCGGCATCGCGGCCCCCTCCGCGATGCCCGCCGGGCGCCCGACTGGGTTCGTTGGCCCGACTGGGCTCGTTGGCCCGACTGGGCCGTGCGGCCCATCAGGTCTGACATGACCGACAGGCCGACACCGGCCATGGGGATGTCGCCGTCAGCCACGCCCGGCGCTGAACCGCCAACTCCGAACATTCGAGCACGAGGGATCTCATGAGCAAGCTCATCATGACGGTGGACGATTCGGCGAGCATCCGGCAGATGGTAGGCTTCACCCTGCGCAATGCCGGATATGAAGTCATCGAGGCCAAGGACGGCAAGGATGCGGTGAGCAAGCTCTCCGGCCCCATCAAGATGGTGATCACCGACCTGAACATGCCCAACATGGACGGCATAGAGCTGATCAGGCAGATTCGCGCCAATCCCGCGTACAAGTTCATTCCCGTCGTCATGCTGACCACCGAATCGCAGGCCACGCGCAAGCAGGAAGGCAAGGCCGCCGGGGCCACGGGGTGGATCGTCAAGCCGTTCCAGCCGGAACAGTTGCTGGCCGTGGTCAAGAAGGTGCTCGGCTAGGCCCGGCCCACCGCGTTAGCGGGGCACAGGGGGGCACAGGGGGTGGCACAGGAACCGCTTCGGTACGGAAGGCGGAACTGGCCGTGCCGAGGCAACCCGCCCGCCCCGCACACCCCGGAATCGGTCCGGGTTCGACGCCCGCCCGGATTGGGCATGCCTCTCCCAGTTCGTCCCGTTTGTCCTGTGGGACAAGGCGGGATCGAGCGAGCCAGCCCCCTGGTATCGGCGGAATCGACGGAATCAGCGCGCCCGGCATGATCAGGCGGGCCGGACAAGGAAGTACCGCATGCAATCGCAGGAAGACGCAAACAGGGCAGCCTTCATCGAAGAGGCGCATGACCTGCTGGCGGAGCTGGAAACGGCCCTGCTGGAACTGGAGGCGCAGCCCGATGACCGCGACCTGGTGGCGCGAGTGTTCCGGGCCATGCATACCATCAAGGGCTCCGGGGCCATGTTCGGCTTTGACGACATCGCCCACTTCACCCACGACGTGGAAACGGTGTTCGACCGGGTGCGCAACGGCGAGGTGCCCGTCACCCGCCAGTTGCTGGACCTGACCCTGGCCTCGCGCGACCACATCGCCCAATTGCTGCACTGCGCGGTCACCGGCGATGCCCCGGACCTGACGCACGCCGCCGCCATCACCGCCTCGTTGCGGGCGCTGGTGCCAGCGACCGCCGCTGATGCCGATGCCCCGCCGCACGATGCCGCCAACGGGGAATGCCCGACGGAACCCGAAGCGCCGTGCCCCCCTTGCGCCCGCACCTGGCGGGTGCGCTTTCGCCCCGTGCCGTCGATTCTTTTCACCGGCACCAACCCCTTGTCCCTGCTGGACGAACTGCGCGACCTGGGTGGCGCGCAGGTGTTCCCGCACTTCAGCGAAGTGCCCGCCCTTGACGAGTTGCAGCCCGAACTGTGCCACCTGTGGTGGGACGTGCTGCTTTCCAGCGAGGCGGACGAGGCCGCCCTCCGCGACGTGTTCCTGTTCGTGGAGGACGACGCGGACATCGACATCCGGCTGGTGGACGACGCGCGCATCGTGGACGACGCCGCCTACAAGCGGCTGGGCGAAATCCTGATCGAGCGCGGCGACGTCAGCTCCGACGATCTGCATCGCGTGCTGGACGAGCAACGCCCCCTGGGCAGGCTGCTGGCCGACGCGGGCGTGGTGGAGTCCGAGAAGGTGGACGCCGCGCTGGCGGAGCAGCAGGCCATGCGGGCCATCCGCCAGTCGCGCGACAAGGAGTCCGCCGCGCGCGACGATTCCGGGGCCAGCATCCGGGTTGCCGCGTCCAAGCTGGATTTTCTGGTGGACCTGGTGGGTGAACTGGTCATCGTGCAGGCCCAGCTTTCACAGGCGGCGCATCTGCGCAGCGACCCCGGCCTGCTGGGGCTGGTGGAGGAACTGGAACGGCTGAGCGACGAACTGCGCGACACCACCCTCGGCATCCGCATGCTGCCCATCGGCACCACGTTCAGCAAGTTCCGCCGCCTGGTGCGCGACCTTTCGGCGGAACTGGGCAAGGACGTGGAACTGGTCACCCTGGGCGGGGAGACGGAACTGGACAAGACCGTCATAGAACGCCTGGGCGACCCGCTGGTGCACTGCCTGCGCAACAGCCTGGACCACGGGGTGGAATCGCCCGACGTGCGCGCCGCCGCGGGCAAGCCGCGCACCGGCACGGTCACCCTTTCGGCGGCCCATGCCGGTGGCGAGGTACTGATCACCATCGCCGATGATGGTGCGGGCATCGACCCCGTCCGGGTGCTGGAAACCGCCCGCAAGCGCGGCGTCATCGCCCCGGATGCGGAACTGCCCGCGCGCGAGGCCATCGAGCTCATCTTCGCTCCCGGCTTTTCCACGGCGGAAAAGGTCACCAACGTTTCCGGCCGGGGCGTGGGCATGGACGTGGTGAAGCGTTCCATAGAGGCGCTGCGCGGCCGCATAGAACTGGACAGCACGGTGGGGAAGGGCACCACCCTGACCATCCGCCTGCCGCTGACCCTGGCCATCATCGACGGCCTGCAAGTGCTGGTGGGCGGCGAATCGTACGTCATTCCGCTGAACCACGTGGAAGAATGCGCGGAACACGCAACCCCCAGCGCGGCTGACGGCAGGCAGCGCATCATCAATCTGCGCGGCGAAATCGTGCCCTACATCCGCCTGCGCGAGCTGTTCGCATCATCCGGTCCCGCGCCCGCCATCGAACAGGTGGTGGTGGTCGATGCGCAGGGCAGCCGCTTCGGCCTGGTGGTGGACTGCGTGGTGGGCGAGCACCAGACGGTCATCAAGAGTCTGGGCCGCATCTACAAGGACGTGCCGGGCATTTCCGGCGCCACCATCAAGGGCGACGGCAGCATGGCCCTGATCCTGGACGTGCCGGGCCTGGTGCAGCTTGCGGCGGACCAGCCCCAGCGCGGGCAGCGCGTTCCCGCGGCGCCGCACGGGGGCGGTGCATGAGCTCCACCCGCAGTGACGGCCCGGCCCTGCCTGCGGGCTGCGCCCGCCCTGGCCCCATGTCGCAGAAGCTGTTCGACCGCATGAGCCGCTTCGTTTACGAGCAGGTGGGCATCAAGCTGCCCGGCTCCAAGCGGGTGATGCTGGAGGCGCGCCTGCAAAAGCGGCTGCGCGTGCTGGGCATGGCCAGCTACGACCAGTACGTGGACTATCTGTTCACGGAAAAGGGCTTTGACGAGGAACTGCGCAACTTCATCGACGTGGTGACCACCAACACCACGGAATTCTTTCGCGAACCACGCCATTTCGACTATCTGACCGCCACGTTGCTGCCCGGCTGGACGGCCGAGGCGGTGCGCCAGCGCGCCCAGCGCCCCCTGCGGGTATGGAGCGCTGGCTGTTCCATCGGCATGGAGCCCTACACCCTGGCCATGGTGCTGCGCGACTACGAGGAACGCACCCCCGGCTTCAGCTTTTCCATCCTGGCCACGGACATTTCGTCGCGGGCCCTGCAGCAGGCCGTGCGCGCCGTGTACGAAGAAGAGCGGGTGCACAACGTGCCGGACCAGTTCCGCAAGCGCTACCTGTTGCGCAGCCGCGACCGCTCACGCCGCCTGGTGCGCATCGGGCCGGAGTTGCGCTCCGCCGTGCGCTTCGAGCGGTTGAACTTCATGGATCCCTTCAGCTTTTCCGAGCCCATGGACATCATTTTCTGCCGCAACGTGATCATCTACTTCGACAAGCCCACGCAGGAAGGGCTGTTCAGCCGGTTCTGCCAGTGCCTGCGCCCCGGCGGGCACCTGTTCATCGGCCACTCCGAAAGTCTTACCGGCATGGCGCTGCCGCTTGAACAGGTGGCGCCCACCGTCTACCGGAGGACGCGATGACCGCCCGCCGCATCAAGGTTCTGGTGGTGGACGATTCTGCCCTGGTCCGCCAGACCCTGGCCGACATCGTCGCCAGCGACGAGGAACTGGAACTCATCGGCACCGCCTCCGACCCCTTCGTGGCGGCCAAGCGCATGGAAACCGTGGCCCCGGACGTGATCCTGCTGGACGTGGAGATGCCGCGCATGGACGGCATCACCTTCCTGCGCAAGATCATGACCCAGCACCCCATTCCGGTGGTGATCTGCTCGTCGGTGACGGAGCAGGGGGCCGAGGCCACCTTCAAGGCCATGGAATACGGCGCGGTGGAGGTCATCCAGAAACCGCGCATGGGCACCAAGCGGTTTCTGGAGGAATCCAGCATCCGCATCTGCGATGCGCTGAAGGCCGCCGCCCGCGCCAGGCTGCGCAAGCTCAGTCCCCTGGCCGCCGGGGTGCCGCCCAAGCTTTCCGCCGATGCGGTGCTGCCCGCGGCCACCCCGCTGACCACCACGGTGCAGCAGACCGAAAAGATGGTGGTCATCGGCGCGTCCACCGGCGGCACGGAGGCCCTGCGCGTGGTGCTGGAGGCGCTGCCCGCCGACTGCCCGCCCATCGCCATCGTGCAGCACATGCCGGAACACTTCACCGCCGCCTTCGCCAACCGGCTCAACGCCATCTGCCGGGTAGCGGTGAAGGAGGCGCAGGACAACGACGTCATGCGGCGCGGCCAGGTGCTCATCGCCCCCGGCAACCTGCACATGCTGCTCAAGCGCAACGGCTCGCGCTATTACGTCGAGGTGCGCGAAGGCCCGCTGGTGCGCAGGCACCGGCCCTCGGTGGACGTGCTGTTCCGGTCCGCCGCGCGCTACGCCGGGCGCAACGCCGTGGCCGCCATCATGACCGGCATGGGCGACGACGGGGCGGCGGGCATGAAGGAACTGTTCGACGTGGGCGCGCATACCATCGCCCAGGACGAGGCCAGTTGCGTGGTCTTCGGCATGCCCCAGGAGGCCATCAAGCTGGGCGGCGTGCGCAAGGTGGTTTCCCTGGAGGAAATCGCCCCGGCCATCGTCCGGGCCTGCTGAGCCGGTGACGGCGATCGAAGCCGCCGAAGCCGACGAGCCGCCAACGTCGCCGCATCCAAAGGACACATCGCATGTGGCGATTGCCACGCGGCCAATGCCCCGGCGCGATCGCCACGTTTCCCTCAACGACAACGCATACGGACCAAGGAGCATCGGACATGACTGATACCGGCACGCCGGAACCGAGAGGCGCCATTCTCCAGCGCGACAAGCAGACCTACGCCATCGTGCCCCGCACCCCCTGCGGCATGCTGTCGCCCGACATCCTGGACGCCATTTCCCGCGTGGCGCGCAAGTACGCCATCCCCATCATCAAGATCACCTCCGGCCAGCGCCTTGCCCTGGTGGGCATGACGGCGGAGCAGGTGGAACCCATCTGGGAAGACCTGCGCATGGACGTGGGCCGCGCCGTGGAACTGTGCGTGCACTACGTGCAGGCCTGCCCCGGCACGGCGGTCTGTAAACTCGGGCTTCAGGATTCGCTGGGGCTCGGCATGGAGATCGAGCAGACGCTGGCGGAACAGCCTTTCCCGGCCAAGGTCAAGTTCGGCGTGTCCGGCTGCCCCATGTGCTGCGGCGAAAGCTACCTGCGCGACGTGGGCCTGGTGGGCACCAAGCGCGGCTGGACGGTGATCGTGGGCGGCAATTCCGGCGGGCACCCGCGCATCGGCGACGTGCTGGCCGAGGACCTGACCCGCGAGGCGGCGCTGGACCTGGTGCAGCGCTTCATGGCCATGTACCGCGAAAACTCCGGCAAGCGCCTGCGGGTGTCCAAGTACGTGGACAAGGCCGGCATAGAGGCCATTCGCGCCGCGCTGTTGCCCGCCGCCGGGTAGCAGCGCGGGGGCGCATCGACGGAATGCACACGGCAGGGCCGCCCGGCGGTCCTGCCGTTTCCGCATCCGCGCGGGGGCGCGGTCATACGGGGCGCGGCGCGCCTAGATGCCCCGCCTGTCGCGGCCCCGGCTGCCGCCGTCCTGATTCGGCTGCTTCCCGGCCGTGCCGGAGTGGGGTTCCGCGTGCCCATCCTGCTGCGTCTCCTTGCCGGGGCCGTGGCGGTACAGCAGCACGCGCACCGGGTCCACGGTGACCAGCCCTTCGGCCAGCAGCGCCTCGACGCGGGGCAGGAATGCCTCTATCTTGGGCGCGTCGTCGATGATTTCGATCACGATGGGCAGGTCTTCGGACAGGCGCAGCACCCGCGCGGTGTGTACCACGCTGTTGGCGCCAAAGCCCGCAAGCCCCCGGAACACCGTGCCGCCCGCCAGCCCTTCGCGCCGGGCCGATTCCAGGATGACGTCGTGCAGGGCGCGCCCCTTGTGGGTGTCGCGTTCGCCGGTGTAGATGCGCAGACGCAGGGCGTCGCCAGAGATGATGCGCATGGCGTGCTCCTTCCGGTTGCGGATGCGATGCCGGGTTTCCGTGCGTGGGGGAGGGGGGCGGCCCGCTGGCCTGCACCAGCCGTCCTGTGTCCTAAACCAGCCGTCCTGTGCCCAGGCCCAGCCACAGCAAGGCAAGGCCCAGCAGCAACTGGCCGCCCGCGTACAGGGCAAAGGCCATCCACTGCCCGGTCTCCATGAGTCCCAGACTTTCGAAGGTGAAGGTGGAAAAGGTGGTGAAGGCGCCCATGAAGCCGGTCAGCAGCACCACGCGCACGTCCGGATGCAGGGAGATGCGGGTTTCGCACACCCCCCAGATGAACCCGAAGGCCAGGCAGCCCAGCACGTTGACGATGAACGTACCGAGCGGAAACGAACCCGGCGTGGCGCGCTGCACCAACCCGGCAAGGCCGTAACGGGCCAGGCTGCCCAGGGCGCCCGCAAGGCCCAGCAAGACGATCTTCTGCACGAAAGGGCCCTCTTTCGCGCCGCGCGGTGCGGCGCCCGGCCGTGCCTCGTCTCCGTCTTCCACGGGCTGCCGCCGCGGCAGCGGGAATGGGGGATGGCGGGGACGCGGTCCATGGAGTTCACATGGCACTGGAAATAGAAATCAAGTTCCCCGAAGCGGACCTTGCCGCGCTTCGCACCGCTTTGCAAGCACTGGGGGCCACCGGCGGCGCGCCGTACCTTGAATGCAACCGGGTGTACGACACGCCGGGGCGCCATTTGCGCGCGGCGAACACGTTGCTGCGTCTGCGCACCAAGACCGGGCCGAACCTGCGCGCCGCCGTGCTGACCATGAAGCGTCCGCCCCATGCCGGTGATGCGGGGGATGCGGGGGATGCCGGAGCCGCTCCCTTTCCTGATGACGTGAAGGTGTGGGACGAGGTGCAGACCGGCGTGGCCGACAGGGACGCCATGCACCGGGTGCTGACCGGCCTGGGCTACGACGTGGCCTTCGGCTACGACAAGGTGCGCGAGGTGTGGCACCTGGACGGGGTGCATGTCTGCCTCGACATCATGCCCTTTGGCCCGGTGGTGGAACTGGAGGGTGACCGCGAGGCCATCCTGGCCATGGCCGACCGGCTTGGCCTTGACAGGGCGCGCGCATCCACCGCAACGTATCACGACCTGAATCGCCAGTGGCGCGCCGCGAACGGGCTGCCCCCGTCGGAGGATTTCACCTTCGACGCGGCGGGGCTGGCCGCCGCCCGAGGGGTGGTCTTCGGAAGCGATGCCGGCGGGGCAGGCGCCGCCAGCGAGGAGTGATCCGGCCCCGCCCGTACTGGCCCCGCCCGGAAATGGTCACGAATCTTTCGACCTGGCGGCCTTGCCCTGCGTGACCGCAAGCCCCTCGACAGCGGGCGGCGCGATGTTAGTATTAAGGCGTGGCCCGCGCCCGGCGCACAACCGGCCCCACGCCCCGGCGGTTTTGCCCCCGACTGCTTTGCCCGGACGACGAGGGACGGATACCGGGGCGCGGCCATGAACGGCCACCCGGAAACAGCGAAACGAGCACCCATGAGCACCCATTCCGGCATCCATCGTTTCCCGGCCATTCCGGCGTGCATGGCCGGTCCATCCAATCCGGATGGCCCGTCCGGTCCTTCCAGTCCATCCGAACCGGCTGGCCCGTCGAATCCATCGGGCATGCCGGACGGTGGCAGGGACACGGAGATCCTCATCGAGGACGAGGTGCGCGAGCCCCGGATGTTCCGGGTGCTCCTGCACAACGACGACTACACGACCATGGAGTTCGTGGTGTCGATCCTGGTCGAGGTGTTCCGCAGAACGCCCGACGAGGCGACGCGCATCATGCTGGCCGTCCACGAGAAGGGCGTCGGCGAATGCGGCGTGTACACGGCGGAGGTGGCCGAAACCAAGGTCGCCCTCGTGCATGCCCGCGCCCGGCGCGAAGGCTATCCACTGCGCTGCACCCTCGAAGAGGTATGACATGATTGGAAGACGCCTTGAAGCAGCGCTTACCGCCGCCGTCAACGACGTGCGGACGCGCAACCACGAGTTCCTGACGCTGGAGCACCTGCTCTACGCCATCACGGGTGAGGATGCGGGAAAATCCATCCTTGAAGCCGTGGGGGTGGACGTGAAGGCCCTGCGCCTGCGCCTGGAAACCTTTTTCGCCACCCATCTGGAGCCGTTGCCCGCCGACACCCCAACAGAGGTCGTCCAGACCCTTGGCGTGCAGCGCGTGCTGCAGCGGGCCATCCGCCACATGCAGTCCGCGGGCAAGGGCGCCGTGGAAATCGGCGACGTGCTGGCCGCCATTTTTGAAGAAGACGACGCCTACGCCACCTACTTCCTGAAGTCGCAGGGGGTGACCCGGCTGGACGTGCTGCAGCACATCTCGCACGGCGCGCCGCAGGGCGGCGACGGGGAGGGCGGCGGCGAAGCGGACGGCGAAGAGGGCGCATCGGACACCCCGCGCACCGACGCGCTGGAAAAGTTCACCGTGGACCTTACCGCCCGCGCCCGCGATGGCCGCATAGACCCGCTTATCGGGCGGGCAAAGGAACTGGAACGGACCATCCAGGTGCTGGCCCGGCGGCGCAAGAACAACCCGCTGTACGTGGGCGACCCCGGCGTGGGCAAGACCGCCATCGCCGAAGGGCTGGCCCTGCGCGTGGCGGGCGGCGAAGTGCCCGAGGAATTCCGCGACGTGCGCATCTTCGCCCTGGACATGGGCGCGCTGCTGGCGGGCACCAAGTATCGCGGCGACTTCGAGCAGCGCCTGAAGGGCGTCATCACCGACCTCGGCAAGGTGCCGGGGGCCATTCTGTTCATCGACGAAATCCACACCATCGTGGGCGCGGGTTCCACCAGCGGCGGCTCCATGGATGCCTCCAACATCCTGAAGCCCGTGCTGGCCGACGGCAGCATCCGCTGCATCGGGTCCACCACCTACGAGGAATACCGCAACCACTTCGAGAAGGACCGCGCCCTGTCGCGCCGGTTCCAGAAGATCGACGTGCAGGAACCTTCGCAGGACGAATGCGTGGACATCCTGAAGGGGTTGCGCCCCTATTACGAGGACCACCACAAGGTGCGCTACACGTTGCCCGCCCTGCGCGCGGCGGTGGAGCTTTCCGCCCGGTACATCACCGAACGGCTGCTGCCGGACAAGGCCATCGACGTGCTGGACGAGGCGGGCGCGGCGGCCCGGCTGCGGCGCGGAGCCCGCGCGGCGTCGTCCTCCGATGCCGCCATCGGCGTGAAGGACGTGGAAAAGGTGGTGGCGCGCATGGCCCAGATACCGTCGCGCACGGTGTCGTCCAGTGACCGCGACCGCCTGCGCACCCTCGATGAAGACCTGCGCAACGTGGTCTTCGGGCAGGACGCGGCCGTAGGCATCCTGTCGCGGGCCATCCTGCGCGCGCGGGCGGGCCTGGGCCGCGAGGACCGGCCCACGGGCAGCTTCCTGTTCTACGGCCCCACGGGGGTGGGCAAGACCGAACTGGCCCGCCGTCTGGCGGAGGTCATGGGCATCGGCTTCGTGCGCTACGACATGAGCGAGTACATGGAGAAGCATTCCGTGTCGCGGCTCATCGGGGCGCCCCCCGGCTACGTGGGCTTCGACCAGGGCGGCCTGCTGACCGAGGCCATCCGCAAGCAGCCGTACACCGTGCTGCTGCTGGCCGAAATCGAAAAGGCCCACCCGGACATCTTCAACATTCTGCTCCAGGTCATGGACTACGCCACGCTCACCGACAACACCGGACGCAAGGCGGACTTCCGCAACGTGGTGCTGATCATGACCTCCAACGCGGGCGTGCGCGAAATGAGCGCGCCGTCCATCGGCTTCGGCGCCACCGCGCAGGAAGACGTGGCGGGCAAGGGCCGCAAGGCCGTGGAGAACATGTTCAGCCCGGAATTCCGCAACCGGCTGGACGCCATGATCCCCTTTGCCGGGCTGACCACCCCGGTCATGGAGCGCATCGTGGACAAGTTCGTGCTGGAACTGGGCGCCGGGCTGAAGGACCGCCGCGTGCGCCTGGAACTGACTCCGGCGGCCCGTGCGCGCTTGGCCGAAAAGGGCTTCGAGCCTGCCTTCGGGGCGCGCCCGCTGCGCCGGGTGATCCGCACCGCGCTGGAAGACGAGTTGGCCCGCGAGGTGTTGTTCGGCAAGCTGCGCAAGGGTGGCACCGCCATTGTGGACGTGGCCGTGCCGGAGGCTGCAACCGCGCCCGCCAGGCCCGCCCGCAAGGGGAAGGGCAAGACAGCGGCCAAGGATGGTGCCCCGCCAGCCGTGCCCGCCGACGTGTCGGCTGACATGGCTGGGGCCACGCCGGCAACAGCCGCCCAGACAAGCTCCGTTCAGACCGGGCCGCCCCCCGACCGGCAGTCCATTGCCGGGCTGGGGCTGGTGTTCCGCTACGAGCCGCTTGGCGGCGACGAAGCCGCCACCGATAAATGAACGTGCGCGTGCTGGGCCGGATGACCGGGGATGGTTCCGACTTCCCCGATCCGGTCGCCGCGCCGCCCGAAGGGCTGCTGGCCGTGGGGGGCGATCTTTCGCCCGCCCGGCTGGTGGCTGCCTACCTGCGCGGCATCTACCCGTGGTACGACCGGGGCACGCCCATCCTGTGGTGGTCGCCCGACCCGCGCTGCGCGCTGCTGCCGGACGAACTGCACGTATCGCGCAGCCTGGCGCGGCGCATCCGCTCGAATGCCTTCGAGGTCACCTTCGACAAGGCCTTTGCCCTGGTCATCCGGCGCTGCGCGGGCACGCCCCGGCAGGGGCAGCGCGGCACCTGGCTGGTGCCCGCCATGATCAACGCCTATGAGGCGCTGCACCGGCTGGGCATCGCCCATTCGGCGGAGGCGTGGCAGGACGGCAGGCTGGTGGGCGGGCTGTACGGGGTGGCCCTGGGCGGGGTGTTCTACGGCGAATCCATGTTCCACCTGGTGCCCGAGGCCTCCAAGGTGGCCTTCACCTGGCTGGCCGCCTGGCTGCGCCACGCGGGGTGCACCCTCATCGACTGCCAGCAGACCACGCCGCACATGGTGCGCTTTGGCGCGCGCGAACTGCCGCGCCCGGAGTTTCTGGCCCGGCTGGCGGACGGGGTGCGCGGGGCACTGCGCCTGGCCGACGGCAGCGAGGCACGCTGCCCGGATATTTCGGGATTGCCGGTACGGACATTGTCGCCGGGGCCGGACGCCCCGTGGATGTCCGCGCGGCAGGCTGGTCCGGACGCCAACTCCGATCAAGGACCGGCCAGGCACTGGCGTGTCCCGGCCGGTTTCAGGCCCTTGTAGCGGGCGATGGACGGAGCGGGCACGTGGCCCGTCGTCGGCGGGGCAGGGTGCTGGCCCGGACATGCGCTGCTCCGGGGCAGGCAGCGTTGCCGCCCGCACCCGCCCGTACCCGCTGTCCCGTGCCGCGTACCCATGTGGCGCGCGGCGGCACGGCGGGTTATTCCTGTTCGTGCACCAGCGGCTCGTGCTGGGCCAGGTCGTAAAAGCCGCGAATGGCGAAAGGCAGCGGATAGCGGGGCACCTCGTCGAAGCGGATGACCCCCATGGTCTTGCCTTCCGGCAGGGCGGAGAAGGGCACCACCCCGCGCGGCACCGGCAGTTGCAGCGGACAGGCGATGATGCAGGTCAGCCGGTCGGCGTAGCGCCGCGAAAGGTAGTCCACCACCGCGTCGCGTTCCGCCTCGGTAAAGGCTTCCAGCACCATGCGCAGGGCGTCGGTTTCCGCTTCGGGGCCGGTCAGGTCTTCACTGCCGGGTGCGTCAGGTTGCAGCGGGCCGCCCACCAGGCCGGGCACCCCGCGCAGCCTGGCCAGTTCCGCCGCCATTGCGGCCTCGTCGGCCAGCCGGAAAAGATGGGCCTGTACGTTGCGCCGCCCCTTGAAGGTGCGGATGGTGACGGATATGACGTGGATGCGCTCCACCGGGGGCGTGCCTTCCACGGGAATGACGGTCAGTTCCATGCGGGCTCCATGCGGGGTTCCGGCATGCCGGGTCGCGGACCTGGCCGCCGGAGGCGCGTGCTTCGTCGAGTTTGGCGGGGCGGCAATCGGGATGCACCTGCGGGTGCAGGCAACGGGCCGTGCCGCTTCCGGATTTTCTAGACCATCTTTCCGACGGATGGAAGGGGGCGGCAGGCCGTACCGCGTCTTCGTATCCCTCCGGCGGACAGCTATGTGGCCGCATGGCCCCCTGGCGGTTCCCGCCGCCGTTGCGCGGCGGCGTGCCGTCACGACCTTTCAGGACTCACCACCGGCCTCCGGGCCACGGATGCATACATGACCCAATCCCCGTTCATCCTGCGCACCGACTACGAGCCGCGCGGCGACCAGCCCGAGGCCATCGGCCAGATCGTCTCCAACATCGAGGCGGGCGTGACGGACCAGGTGCTGCTGGGCGTCACCGGGTCCGGCAAGACCTTTACCATGGCCCAGGTCATCGCCCGTTGCGGCAGGCCCGCCCTGGTGCTGGCCCCCAACAAGACCCTGGCCGCCCAGTTGTATAACGAATTCCGCCAGCTGTTCCCGGAGAACGCGGTGGAATATTTCGTCAGCTATTACGATTACTACCAGCCGGAAGCCTATGTGCCGTCGTCGGACACCTACATTGAGAAGGATTCGTCCATCAACGACAACATCGACAAGCTGCGCCACGCGGCCACCCACGCGCTGCTCACCCGGCGCGACGTGGTCATCGTGGCCTCGGTGTCGTGCATCTACGGCCTGGGTTCGCCGGAATACTACGCCAAGCTGGTCATCCCCGTGGAGACCGGCCAGCGGCTGTCCATGGATTCGCTGATCACCCGGCTGGTGGAGGTGCAGTACGAGCGCAACGACTACGACTTTCATCGCGGCACCTTCCGGGTGCGCGGCGACGTGCTGGAAATCATTCCCGCCTACCACCACGAACGGGCGCTGCGCATCGAGTTCTTCGGCGACGACATCGACGCCATCAACGAGATCGACCCGCTCACCGGGCAGGTGCTGGCCTCCGTGGGCAAGACGGTCATCTACCCCGCCAGCCATTACGTGTCCGACCGCGACAACCTGGTGCGCGCCATTTCCGACATACGCGACGAACTGGGCGAGCGCCTGCGCGAACTGAAGGGCGGCAACCGGCTGGTCGAGGCGCAGCGGCTGGAACAGCGCACCATGCTCGACCTCGAGATGATGGAGGAAATGGGCTACTGCAACGGGGTGGAAAACTATTCGCGCCATCTGGATGGCCGCAAGGCGGGCGACCCGCCCTCGTGCCTGCTGGACTACTTTCCCGACGACTTCCTGCTGTTCGTGGACGAATCGCACATCACGGTCTCGCAGGTGGGGGCCATGTACAAGGGTGACCGGTCGCGCAAGTCCACCCTGGTGGACTACGGGTTCCGCCTGCCGTCCGCGCTGGACAACAGGCCGCTGGAATTTCACGAATTCCTGGCCCGGCTGAACCAGGCCATCTATGTGTCCGCCACGCCGGGCAAGTGGGAACTGGACCGCTCGCAGGGCATCGTGGCCGAGCAGATCATCCGGCCCACCGGCCTCGTGGACCCCATCACGGAGGTGCGGCCCACGAAAGGACAGGTGGACGACCTGCTGGGCGAATGCCGCCTGCGCGCCGCGCGCGGCGAGCGGGTGCTGGTGACCACCCTGACCAAGCGCATGGCCGAGGACCTGACCGAATACTTCAACGAGATGGGCGTGGCCGCCCGCTACCTGCATTCCGACATCGACACCATGGAACGCATGGCCATCATCCAGGCGTTGCGCCGCAAGGAATTCGACGTGCTGGTGGGCATCAACCTGCTGCGTGAAGGTCTTGATATCCCGGAAGTTTCTCTGGTATCTATCCTTGATGCGGACAAGGAGGGCTTTCTGCGCTCCACGGGTTCGCTCATCCAGACCTTTGGCCGCGCCGCGCGCAACGTCGAGGGCCGGGTGCTGATGTACGCGGACGTGGTGACCCGCTCCATGCAGGCCGCCATGGACGAGACGGCGCGGCGGCGAGAACGGCAGATCGGCTACAACGAGGCGCACCACATCGTGCCCGCCACCATCCGCAAGGCGGTGGAAACCCCGTTCGACGCCATCTACGCCGAAGCAGCCGAAGCCAAGGGACGCAAGGGCAAGGGGCGCAAGGGGGCGGCGCAGGCGGCGGAAACCTTTGCCCCGTGGTCCAGCGATCCGCACGAACTGGCCAGGCAGATCCAGCAGTTGGAGCGCGACATGCGCGAGGCCGCCAAGGAACTGGAGTTCGAGCGGGCGGCGGAACTGCGCGACCGCATCCGGCTGCTGCGCGAACATCTGCTGGGGGCAGGCGGCGCGGGGTAGGGCTGTCGAGGCGGGAGTGCCGGGGCTGTTGATAGGCGGCTGCGGGGTCCGACGATCCGTAGGACACGCAGAGCCTCGTCCGGATCGGCATGCAGCGGGGC
Source organism: Desulfovibrio sp. (assembly GCA_031287575.1). GTDB lineage: Bacteria > Desulfobacterota > Desulfovibrionia > Desulfovibrionales > Desulfovibrionaceae > Cupidesulfovibrio. The sequence continues at coordinate 46,042 of JAITSV010000011.1, read as the reverse complement.
GCACGCAGCAGGCGCGGGTACGACGGCGGGTTTGCTGGCGGGCATGACGGCGGGGCCATGATGCGCAATTGCGGTCATGGCGTAGGTCATGCGTATGGTGCGTAAGACCAGCCCATTCCGGGCCACAACGGTCACACAGGACAACGGCGCATGCGGCAACACCCGCTGATCACCCTGTACCATCGTCTGCGCACCCGCCTTGGCGCATGGGGCCCCCTGGTCATCAGCCAGTGCACCATGCTGGTGGTGTTCGCCACGGCAACCTGGGCCTATTCATACATCGAAGGCTGGTCCCTGTGGGACAGCTTTTACATGGTGGTCATCACCCTTTCCACCGTGGGCTTCCAGGAGGTGCACCCCCTGTCCAATACGGGGCGGGTGTTGACCACGGTGCTGATTCTTACCGGGGTGGGCAACTTCGCCTTCATCCTCGGTGCGTTCTCGCAACTGCTGGTGGATGGCAAGCTTTACAGAATGCTCGGGAGGCGCAGGGTGCTGAAGACCATATCCTCGTTGCGCGGCCACTGCGTCATCTGCGGCTATGGCCGCATCGGCTCGGTGGTGGCGCGCGAACTGTTGCAGGAAGGCGTGCCCATCGTGGTGGTGGAAAACGACCCGGTGGCCGTGGAACGGCTGGAGAACGACGGCATCGTGCACCTGGCGGGCGACGCCACCAGCGATGACGTGCTGAACGCCTGCAACATCAGCCACGCACGGGCGCTCATCGCCGCGCTGTCGCTGGATTCCGCCAACGTCTACGTGGTGCTCAGCGCGCGCCAGTTGAACCCGGACATGACCATCATCGCCCGCGCGGGCGACGCATCGCACATCGGCAAGCTGCAACTGGCGGGCGCGGACCGGGTGTTCCTGCCGCACCACCTGGGCGGGCTGCGCATGGCCCAGTCCATCCTGCGGCCCACGGTGACCACGTTCATGGAACTGGCCCACTCCAAGACCGACCTGAACATCCAGATGGAAGAGCTGACCGTGGGCGACGCCTCGGAACTGGCGGGCAAGACGCTGATGGTGTCGGGCATCCGGCAACGGTTCAACCTCATCGTCATCGGGGTGAAGAAGCCCGATGGGCGCATGCTGTTCAACCCGGAATCCACGTACGAACTGAACCCCGGCGATACCCTGGTCACCGTGGGCAGGCCGGAAAACTTCCGGCAGTTGCAGGAGATTCTGTGACGGGCAACGGCGGTGCGGACGGCGGTGCGGAAACGGCGTCGGGCACCACGCCTGCATCCGGCCCCGCGCTTTCTCCCGTTATCGCAACGGTCATCCTGCACTACGGCGACCCGGCGCTGGCCGCCAACCTGGCCGACACCCTGCGCCGGGCAGACCCCGATCCCGTGAACCACGCGGAGCGGGTGCTGGTGCTGGACAACGCGGCGCCGCGCCCGGCCACCGGCGCATGGCGCAGGCTGCCGGACAACCTGTTCTGGGGCGGTGCGCTGGCGTATTGTCTGGACGCGGCGCGCGACATGGGCTGCACGCACCTGTGGTTTTTGAACAACGATATTTCCTTCGAGACACGCCCGCCGCTGGTGGCGCGGGCGGCCCTGCGCGTGGCCCGCATGGGCGCGGCGCTGGCCGCGCGCGGGTTGGGCGGTCCAGCAGGCAGGGTGGGGGTGTACGCCCCGGCGGTGGACCGCAACCCCTACCACCCGCAGATGGTGCGCGATGCGCGCCTGCAGTACCGGCGCGTGGCGCTGGTGGACGGCATCGCCCCGCTGATCGACCTGGACTGCGCCCGCGAGGTGGGCGGCCCGGACTGCGCCGACAACCCGCGCGGCTACGGGGTGGACGTCTGGCTGTCCCTGCGGGCGCACCGCGCGGGCTGGCCGGTGGTGGTGGACCATCAACTGGTGGTCCGGCACCGCTACCACACCACGGCGCGCTCCGTGGACGGCTTCATGGATGCCGCCGCCCGCGCCGAACACGAGTACATGACCCGCCGTCTCGGCCCCGCATGGCGCGACGAGGTGGCCCGGCTGCAACACCAATGGACCGACGAGACCACGCTGTGAGCATTTCCGACGATATTTCCCCCGCCAATACGGCGCCCGAAGCAGCGCCCGCCGCACCTTCCCATGTTGCCGCCCGCGCGGAAGCCCTGCGCGAACAGCTAACTAGTTACAACTACAGTTATTACGTGCTCGGTGAACCGGATGTGTCCGACGCCGAATACGACGTATTATTCCGGGAATTGCAGGATCTTGAGGCAGAATGGCCGGGCTTACGCACGTCTGATTCTCCCACTCATCGTGTAGGTAGTGTTAATTTGGAGGTAAAGGCGACTCTCAGAGCCGAGGGGCGTGCCAATCTGACTCTGACCCAGGCGCATACACTTCGTATGTACAGTCTGGATAATGTTTTTTCTGCAGAAGAGTGGGATGCATTTGTACAGCGTTTGTTGCGGGCTGAACCTGCGGCAGGCTTGGCTTTTTGGTGTGATCCCAAAATGGACGGTCTTGCCATTGAAGTTATCTACGAGAACGGCGAGTACATCACGGCGCTTACTCGAGGTAATGGCGAGGTCGGGGAAGTGGTCACCGAGGCAGTGAGCACCGTGCGTAATTTGCCTCCCCGTCTTCTGGGTGATGGGCCACACCCGACGCGACTTGAGGTTCGAGGCGAGTTGATCATGACTCGTCATGATTTCGAGGCCCTCAACGCCGCCCGACGCGGGGCGGGCGAAAAGCTGTTCGCCAATCCGCGCAACGCCGCCGCCGGTTCGGTGCGTCAACTGGATGCCTCGGTCACGGCAGGGCGTCCTTTGCGTTTCCTGGCCTACGGGGTGGGGCAGGTGCTTTGGCCCGATGCGCTGACCGGGGGGACGTCCCCAACCGGGCAGGGGCTTGAGGCGCGTTGGGCCACCCACGGGCAGGTCATGGCCGCACTGGCGGACTACGGCTTTGGCACCCCGCCCGATGCGCGCCGCTGCGAAACCCCGGCGGAGGTCATGGCCTACTATGAAGACCTGGGCCGCCGCCGGTCGGAACTGCCCTTCGACATCGACGGCGTGGTGGCCAAGCTGGACGATCTGGCCGCGCAGGTCGCGCTGGGCTACACTGCCCGCGCCCCGCGCTGGGCCATTGCCCTGAAGTTTCCTGCCCATCAAGCAACCACCCGGCTGGAACACATCGCCATCCAGGTGGGCCGCACGGGGGTGCTGACCCCGGTGGCGGAACTGGCGCCCGTGGCCGTGGGCGGGGTGACCGTGTCGCGCGCCACCCTGCACAACGAGGACGAAATCCGCGCCAAGGACTTGCGCGTGGGCGACATGGTGGTGGTGCAGCGCGCGGGCGACGTGATTCCGGAGGTGGTGCGCCCGCTGGTGGACCAGCGCCCTGCCGACGGCCTGCCGGAGTTCGAATTTCCCAAGGAGTGTCCCGTCTGTCATACCCCGGTGCGCCGCGAACCGGGCGAGGCCGCGTGGCGCTGCGTCAACGTGGGTTGCCCCGCCGTGGTGCGCCAGTCCATCATCCACTTCGTGTCCAAGGCCGGGCTGGACATTCAGGGCGTGGGCCGCCGGTGGGTGGAACTGCTGGTGGACCGGGGCAAGGTGACCAGTCCGGCGGATCTTTTCGCGCTCGACAAGCAGACCCTGCTGGCCTTCGAACGCATGGGGCCGAAACTGGCGGAAAACTTCATCGCCGCCTTTGACGCGGCACGCACCGGCGCCACCCTGAACCGGCTCGTCTGTGCGCTGGGCATCCGCCATGTGGGCGAGCAGACCGCACGCACCCTGGCCGCGCATTTCACCGACCTCGACGCACTGGGCGCGGCGGAAGCCGAGACGCTGCAACAGCTGCCGGACATCGGGCCGGAGGTGGCCGCCTCCATCCGCGCGTTCTTCGCCAACGAGGGCAACCGCGCCTTGCTGGAACGCCTGCGGGGCGTGGGGCTGTGGCCTGTCGGGCAGGCATCCGGGGCCGGGGCCGCACCGGGCGCGGGCAGCGGCCCCCTGGCCGGGCTGGGCGTGCTGTTCACCGGCTCGCTGACCACGCTCACCCGCTCCGATGCGGAGCGCCGCGCCGTGGCCGCCGGGGCCAACATCCTGGGCAGCGTCAGCAAGAAGCTGGACCTGCTGGTGGTGGGCGACAAGCCCGGCTCCAAGCTCGACAAGGCCACGAAGCTCGGCATACGGGTACTGCGGGAACAGGAGTTCCTGGACCTGCTGGAAGGCAGGAGCGGGGATGCGAATCCCGCTGGCGGCGATGGCGCGTCCGGCAATGAGGGGGACGGCGGCAAGACTGCCGATGCAGGCAGGGACGATGCCCCGACTGGTCCGGCTGGTCTGGCTTCGACTGGTCCGGCTTCGTCGGCCCCGGCCACATCGACCGTCCCCGGCAAGAAGGACCAGCACTCGTTGCTGTGATCCCGGCATTTCCGATCAGACGCCGCGCCCGCCGGGCCGCATCCGGTTTCGGCGGCGCGCGCACAACGCATAAGGAGCGAGCATGAGCACTTCGATCATCGTCACGGGCGCCGGTGGCCGCATGGGGTCCACCATCTGCCGCATGGCGCAGGAAGACCCGGCCCTTACGCTGGCCGCCGTCGTCGAACGTCCCGAACGCCTGGCCTCGCTCGACGTGTGGAAATGCCCCGCCGGCAGCGACGCGGATGCGGTGTTCGCCCAGGTGCCCGGCGGCGTGGTGGTGGACTTCACCTCGCCCGAGGCCAGCATGGCCAACGCCCGCGCCGCCGCCAGGGCCGGGGTGTCGCACGTCATCGGCACCACGGGCCTCACCGCCGAGCAAAAGGCGGAACTGGCCGACCTGGCCAGGACCGCGCGCATCTTCTGGGCGCCCAACATGAGCATCGGCGTCAACGTGTTGCTCAAGATCCTGCCGCAACTGGTGCAGCAACTGGGCGAGCGGTACGACCTGGAGATGGTGGAACTGCACCACAACCGCAAGAAGGATTCGCCCAGCGGCACCGCCCTGCGCCTTGCCGAATGCCTGGCCGAGGCGCGCGGCTGGAACCTGCCGGATGTGGCCAATTACCACCGCGAAGGCATCATCGGCGAACGCCCCAAGGACGAAATCGGCATCCAGACCATTCGCGGCGGCGACGTGGTGGGCGTGCACACCATCTATGCTATGGGCCCCGGCGAACGCATCGAAATCACCCACCAGGCCCACTCGCGCGAAAACTTCGCGCAGGGCGCCCTGCGCGCCGCCAAGTGGCTGCCCCAGCAGCAGCCCGGCACGCTCTATTCCATGCTGGACATGCTGTAGGCAGATAAAAAGAGTAACCGGGGGAGGAGGGAAACTTTTGCGCGCTGCGGTCCTCATCCGTAAGACTCGCGCGTTGCGCTCGCCTAACGGCTGAGGCAAAGTTTCCCTCCTCCCCCGGACCCCCACCACCCTTCCAAACTTTTTAATTGGGGGATGGGCGGTACTTTGTTGTGGTGGGTCACCCAATGAAAACGTTTTGAAAGAGGGGAGAGGGGTTCGGGGAGAGGGGAGAAAACTTTTTCAGAAGTTTTCTCCCCTCTCCCCGAGGTCCATCCCAGCCTCTGTCATTCCGGAGAACATCAATGAACATCGCGCTATTGCAGTTGAACATGGTGGTGGGCGACGTGGCGGGCAATGCGGCACGCATCGAGGCGGCGGTCCGGGCTGCGGCGGCGCGCGGTGCGGGGCTGTGCGTCACGCCGGAACTGGCCATCTGCGGGTACCCCCCGCGCGACCTGCTGCTGCGGCGCGACTTCGTGCCTGGCTGCCGCAAGGCGCTGGAGGCGTTGGCGTTGCGGCTGAAGGATGCGCCACCGGTGCTGGTGGGCGCGCCGGTGCCTAATCCCACGCCGGTGGGCAACCGGCTGCACAATGCGGCGGTGCTGCTGCACGAGGGCACGGTAACGGTGGCCACGCGCAAGGTGCTGCTGCCCACGTACGACGTGTTCGACGAGCGCCGGTACTTCGAGCCGGGGGTGAACTGCGGCGCGGTGACGGTGGCGGGCTGGCGGCTGGGCGTCACGGTGTGCGAGGACATCTGGAACGACAAGACCTTCTGGCAGGAACACCGCCAGTACGAGACCGATCCGGTGGCGGACCTCGGATTGACGGGAGTCGACGCCATCATCAACCTGTCGGCTTCGCCGTTCACGCTGGGCAAGCAGGCGGTGCGCGAACGCATGCTGTCGCGCGTGGCCTCGCGCTACCGGGTGCCGGTGCTGTACGCCAACCAGGTGGGCGGCAACGACGACCTGCTGTTCGCGGGCAAGAGCGTGGCCTTTGACGCGGTGGGGCACCTCATCGCACGCGGGCGCCCGTTCGAGGAAGATACCGTGCTGGTGGACGTTGCGGCGGGCACGGGCACCATCTGCCCGGACCCGGCGGAGCCGGAGGCGCAGGTGTGGCACGCGCTGGTCATGGGCACGCGCGACTACGCCCGCAAGTGCGGGTTCACGGGCGCGGTGCTGGGCCTTTCCGGCGGGGTGGATTCGGCACTGGTGGCGGCAGTGGCGGCAGAGGCGCTGGGGCCTGGGAACGTGCGGGCGCTGCTGATGCCTTCGCCCCATTCCAGCGAAGGCAGCGTGACCGACGCGCTGGCCGTGGCCCGCAATCTGGGCCTGCCCGCGGATGCGGTGCACACGGTGCCCATCGGCCCGCTGATGCAGGGCTTCGACGCGGCGCTGGCCCCGGTGTTCGGCGCGCTGGGCCGCACCGCGCGCGACGTGACGGAGGAAAACATCCAGTCGCGCATCCGGGGCAACCTGCTCATGGCCGTGTCCAACAAGTCGGGCGCGGTGTTGCTGACCACCGGCAACAAGTCGGAACTGGCCGTGGGCTACTGCACCATCTACGGCGACATGGCGGGCGGCCTCGCGGTCATCGCCGACGTGCCCAAGACACTGGTGTACCGGGTATGCCGCTGGCGCAACGCGCAGGCCGGGTACGACCTGATCCCCACGGCCATCCTGGACAAGGCCCCCTCCGCCGAACTGCGGCCCGACCAGAAGGATACCGACAGCCTGCCCCCCTATGACGTGCTGGACGCCATCCTGGAACGTTGCGTGGTGCACCACATGGACCGCAACGCCGTGGTGGCCGAAGGCTTCGACCCCGCCGTGGTGGACAACGTGCTGCGGCTGGTGCGCATTTCCGAATTCAAGCGACGGCAGGCCGCACCCGGCCTGAAGGTGACCGACCGTGCCTTCGGCACTGGCTGGCGCATGCCCGTGGCAAGCCGGTTGGTGTTGCTGTAAGAGAATCGGGGGAAGGGGAGAACCTCCATTCTCTCTCCCCAAAACGCTTCACAAGGGTGACGTCAAACGGCGTGACCGCCTTTTAACGGCCTGTTAGCGCTATGAGGTTTTTTGTTCTCTGCCAAGGAAGAATGGTTTTTTATGGAGGGAGCATACTCTAGTGGTATTCGACCGGAATAAAAAACCATTCTGACGCAGGCAGAGGGCAAAAGGACCATAGCGCCAACAGGCCTTAGTTCTCCAGCCGCACCCTTTGCTCATAGTACGCCGCCCCATCGCCCATGTCGGTGGACAGCGGCGCGATGAGCGCATTGGGAGAGCGGCCATGAGCCAGCCAGCCGCCGCGCGGCATGATGACCGTGCGGGGGTGGAGGCCTGGCAGGGTCTGCACCTGTACGAGCATGCGGCCATGCGGCGAGGCGAGGAACACGGGGCGGTCCAGGTCCAGCGCGGGCAGGGCGGGGCATTCCGGGGCCACCTGCACGGTGACGGGGGCGGCATTATCGGCGGGCTGGCGAGCGGGCAGGCTTACCTGCGAGTTGACGTAGTCCGGGGCCAGCAGGGTCAGCAGATGCAGGGGGTAGTCCGCTGGCGAAGCGGCATCCGACGCGGCCACGGCGGTGCCGTCCAGGTGCAGGGCCTCGGGCAGGTGGTACAGTCCGTCGGGATGGGCGAAGCGCAGGCCTTCCCAGGCCACGGAGGGCCGCTTGGCCTTGGCCCAGCCAGCGGTCTTCAACTCTTCAAGCGATACTTCAAGATAAGGTGAGCGCAAGGCCTGACGCAGCACCTCCTCCCGCTCCGGGAAGGGGATGGGCCGGGCCAGCCGCTCGGCCACGCCGCGCGCGATGTCGAAGTCGTGGCGCACCTGGCCGGGCATGGGGCAGGCGGGCGCGGCATAGGCGATGTAGTTGTGGTAGGCGGAGCCGAAGATTTCCTCGCGCTCCATCACCAGCGCGCAGGGCAGCACCACATCGGCCCGTCGGGCGGTGTCGGTCAGGAAGGCCTCCACCACCACGGTGAAGTCGATGGCTTCCACGGCGCGGGCCAGGGCCGGGGCGTCGGGCGACTGGTTCACCGGGTTGAAGGCGTCCACCCACAGGAAACGCACCGGCGGGTCGGCCCGTGCCAGTTCCTGCGCCAGGTGCGACAGCAGGAAGGTGCGGGCGGGCGTGCCCGCCTTCTTGCTCCACGAAAGGTCCAGGCTGCGGCCCGAGGAAATGCCGTAGTACGCGCCGCCGCCGGAAACGCCCATGTTGCCGGACAGCATGACCAGCGCGTTGACGAACCGCACGCTTTCGCCGCCGCGCAGGTAACGTTGCAGCCCCCAGCCCAGCAGGCTGGCCGTGGGGCCGCCGTTGCCTGCCTGGCGGCGCATCCACCGGCACAAGGTGTCCAGGTCTTCGGTGGTGGCGTCGCAGGCGGCCAGCAGTTCCGCCTCGCTGTGTGCCAGCAGCATGGCCCGGAACTGCTCGAAGCCGCGCGTGCGCCCGCTGATGGCCGGAGGCACGGCATCGTCCGTCAGCAGGCGGCGGATGGCCGCCGCGGCCAGAAAGCGGTCGCCACCGGGGCGGATGCGGATGCGCGCATCGGTGAAGGCGTCGTTGTCGTCGCCGCCGGGAGAGATGGTCAGCACCGGCACACCGCGCTTGCGGGCGTCGCGCACCATCAGTCCCAGATGCAGCGAGGACCGGGCCAGGTCCTTGCCCCAGTTGACGATGGCGGCGGCGTTGGCCAGGTCGTCGCTGTCGTTGTGGTCCGGCGTGCCGAAGTCGGCCTCGCAGGCGGCATCGCCCGCGCCGTCGCACAGGGATCCGCGCTTGCGGGCCGCGCCCAGGCTGTTGAAAAGATAATTGCTGGCTTCCGCCAGTGCCCCCCGATACCCGAACCCGCGTAAATGCAGGATGGCTTCCGGCGTGTCCCGCAGGGCGTCCAGCTTCGAGGCGCACAGGGCCAGCGCCTCGTCCCAGGTGGCCGGGTGCAGTTCACCGTCCGCGCCGCGCACCAGCGGCGTGGTGATGCGGTCGGGGCTAAGGCGGCGGGCGGCCAGCCCGCGTCCCTTGACGCAGACCACCCCGCGCGTGAACGGATGGTCCGGGTTGCCGGAAACGCGCACGCCCCCGGCGGGGTGGTCATGCACGGACATTTCCTCGTCCGGCAAATGGACAACCAGCGAACAGGCCCCGTGACAGTCGAGGGAACAGGCGGAAAGGCGTTGCATGCGAAACTCCGTGGGGAGCGGGTTGGCGAAAAGGCAGGGCGCCCGGCGGCAGTGGCTGGCCAATGCTCCGCGCGCCGCACGGTTGCCCGGTGGCGGTGCGGCGGATACTGCGGGCAGCCTGTACGAACCATCGTACACCGCGTCACCATGCCTTCCGTGACCGGGGTCACGGCAGGGCGGCGCGGGTCGTGTCATTGCGTGAGCAGCGCCTGAGCAGCGCCGGAATACCATGCAAAAAGGGCCGGACCCGGAGCAACCGGACCCGGCCCCATCCGGTCAGGGAAAGGGCGTTGCTGGCAGCCCTAGTTCTGGTACAGCTTGTTGCCGGGAATGACGGGAATGCCCGCCTCGTTCAGCACTTCGATGGCCTGGTCGGTGCGGTCGAAGCGGAAGATGAGCACCGCGTTGGCGCCGTTCTGCTGCACGAAGGCGTACATGTATTCCACGTTGACGCCGCGCGTGCTCAGCAGTTGCAGAATGCTGTCCAGGCCGCCGGGATGGTCGGGCACTTCCACGGCCACAACGGAGGTGCGGCCCACGGTGAAGCCCTTTTCCTTCAGGGCGGCCTTGGCCTTTTCGTGGTCGTGCACGATCAGGCGCAGGATGCCGAAGTCCGAGGTGTCGGCCAGCGACAGGGCGCGGATGTTGATGCCCGCCTCGGCCAGGGTGTGGGTTACCTCGGCCAGGCGCCCGGCCTTGTTTTCGAGAAATACGGAAATCTGTTCCACTTTCATGGCGACAATCCTTTTGCGGGGTGAAGCAGGCCGGTTCGCCCTGCCGTTGCAGTCATTGAAGGTGGATAGCATCCCCGGCGGGCTGTTGACAAGCCGGGGGCGGACTGGCCGGGACCGGGTGGAAGGCGCGTGCATACGGGTGCGTGAGGCTGCGCTACGTTGCCGACCGACCTTATGGCCCGGCGCGGTCTGGTCCTTCTCGACCGCTTGCGGAAGCAGGCCCCATGGCTATATTGAACACGCACGTTGCGCGCGCCGCACTTCGCGGCCCGGCGCACGGCAAGCACCGTGGAGCATCGATGTCCAACGCCATGAATTTCGCCTTCATGCGGGAAGAACCCGCACCGCCCAACGGGCGGCGTGTCGCCATCATCGGGGCCGGGCCTTCGGGCCTTGCCGCCGCCGGGTACCTGGGGTGTCTGGGCTATCAGGTAGAGGTCTACGACAAACTGCCCAAGCCCGGCGGCCTGATGCTGTTCGGCATTCCGGGCCACCGCATCCCGGCGGACCGCATCCAGCGCGGGGTGTTCACCCTGTCGCGCAAGTTCGGGGTCAACTTCCACAACAAGACCAAGATTTGTTGCAGCGCCCCCCTGCACGAGGAAGAGGGCGATCATTTTTCGTGCGACATCCGGGGCCTTGGCGAACTGGTGGAAGACCATGACGCGGTGATCATTTGCAGCGGCGCGTGGAAGTCGCGCAAGCTGGGCATACCCGGCGAACAGCTGAAGGGCGTTTATTCCGGACTGGAGTTCCTGTTTCCCATCCGCGCGGTGAAGTACGCCACCAGCAACGTTTCCGTGCCCCCGGTGGAAGGGCGCACCGTGGTGGTCATCGGGGCCGGGCATTCGGCCATGGACGTGGCTCACAGCGCCAAGGCCCTGGGGGCCCAGCGCGTGGTCATGGTGTACCGGCGCACCAAGAAGGAGGCCCCGGCGGGCAGCTACGAGGTGGACCGGCTCATCGACGTGGGCTGCGAATGGCTGGAGCGCCGCACCCCGCTGCGCATCGTGGCCGATGAAACCGGCCAGCACGTGGTGGCCATCGAAATGACCGACGGGAACACCGGCGAGACCGAAGTGTTGCCCGCCGAGGTCATCGTGACCTCCATCGGCGAAATTCCCACCCCGCCGTTCCAGAAGGAACTGGGGCTGGAAAACGTGCGCAAGGGCGAGGTGCGCTGGCTGCACATGACCAGCATAGAGAACGTCTTCGTGGCGGGCGACGTGCTGACCGGCCCCAGCAAGATCGGCAAGGCGGTGTACAGCGGGCTGCGCGCGGCGCGCTCGCTGACCAACTGGCTGGACCTGAAGGCCCAGCACCGCGAAAGCGAATACAACTACGACGCCGACGTCATAACGCGCCCCGGCGCCCCCAGCGAGCAGAGGTAGCGCGCCATGTCGGAATGCCACGGCAGGGGCAAGACCCTGCATATCGACTACAGCAAGTGCATCGGCTGCGAAACGTGCGAGGCCGTGTGCGGCTTTCTGTACGACACGCCGCGCATTGCCATGGCCCGCACCTGCGACGGGCAGATGATCCCCATCTACTGTCAGCACTGTGAACATGCCCACTGCATGAAGGTGTGCAACCGGGGCGCGCTGATGCGCGACCGTGACGGCGCCGTGGTGCTGCAACCCATGCTCTGCCGGGGCTGCGAGACGCGCAATTGCGTCATTGCCTGCCCCTATGCGGCCTTTTTCGCCACCGACCGGGGCGTGGCCGTGCGCAAGTGCGACCTGTGCGCCGGGCGGCGCGCCGTGGGCCTTGGCCCCGCCTGCGCGGAAATGTGCCCCTGCGGGGCCATCCGCTTTGCCGACCGCGACGAACTGGACGAGCTGGAAACGGAAGCCTCGCGTCAGGCGCGCGACCGTGTGCTGGCCCATATCCGGCCGAAGAAGTAGGGCGGAAAGAGAAGGGACGGAAGAGGGAAAATGAAGAGAATCGGGGGCGGGGGATGGGGTTCGGGGAAGGGGGCGCTTTTCAAAGCGTCCCCTTCCCCGATTATTCTCTCAATGCACCTAGATGCTACGACTTCTCGCGCATGTCGATGACGCGCTTGGCCTTGCCCTCGGAACGCTGGATGGAGCGCGGCTCCACCAGGCGCACCTTGGCGGTGACGCCCAGGAATTCCTTGATGGTCTTCTGCAAGCGGGATTCGCGGCGTTGCAGGTTCTTGATCTCGTCCGAGAAGAATTCCTCGGAAACTTCCACCTGCACCTCGATGTTGTCCAGATTGCCCTCGCGGGTGACCAGCAACTGGTAGTGCGGGGCCAGCCCCTCGGTTTCCATCAGGATGGACTCGATCTGCGAGGGGAACACGTTCACCCCGCGGATGATCAGCATGTCATCGCTGCGGCCCGTCACGCGACGCATGCGCACGTGGGTGCGACCGCAGGAGCAGGGGGTGTAGTCCAGCGAGGTGATGTCGCGGGTGCGGTAGCGCACCAGCGGAATGCCTTCCTTGGTCAGGGTGGTGATGACCAGTTCGCCCGTTGCGCCGGGGGGCAGGGCCTCGCCGCTCACCGGGTCGATGATTTCCGGCAAAAAGTGGTCTTCGTAGATGTGCATGCCGCACTTGGCTTCCACGCATTCCATGGAGACGCCGGGGCCCATGATTTCGGACAGGCCGTAGATGTTCAGGGCGTCGATGCCGAGCTTGGTCTCGATTTCCGCGCGCATTTCCTCGGTCCACGGCTCCGCGCCGAACACGCCGATGCGCAGGGGCAGTTCGCGCAGGTCGATGCCCGCTTCTTCCGCCGCCTCGTGCAGGTACAGGCTGTATGAGGGGGTACAGCAGATGACCGTGGCGCCGAAGTCGCGCAGCAGCAGCACCTGGCGCTTGGTGGCCCCGCCGGACACGGGAATGACCGTGGCGCCCAGGCGTTCCGCGCCGTAGTGCGCGCCAAGGCCGCCGGTGAACAGGCCGTACCCGTAGGCGTTGTGGATGAGGTCGCGGCGGGTAACCCCTGCGGCGGCCAGGCTGCGGGCCATCAGTTCAGCCCAGTTGTCCAGGTCGCGCTTGGTGTAGCCTACCACGGTGGCCTTGCCGGTGGTGCCGCTGGAGGCGTGCAGCCGCACGATGGTGTCCTTGGGCACCGCGAACAGCCCGAAGGGGTAGTTGTTGCGCAGGTCCTGCTTTTCGGTGAAGGGCAGCAGGGTGACGTCGGATAGCCGCTTGATGTCCGCCGGGGTCACCCCTGCCTCTTCGAACCGGCGGCGGTAGTGGGGCACGTTGGCGTAGACGCGCTCGCAGAGGTTCTTCAACCTGCGCAGTTGCAGCGCTTCGAGCTCCTCGCGCGGGAGCGTCTCGCGGTCGACGTCGAAAATCATGGGGCTCTCCTCTCGGGTTCACCGCAGGCGGTGCCGCGCGTCGCGCTGGCGCGGGCGGCCCGTGCGTCACGTGTCGGGCAAGGCCAACTTGTGCCCCAACTGCTGGGTGCGGTCAAGGATGCCGGGCAGGTGCGGGGCCTGCGTGATGCGGACCGGTGCCGCGCGGATGGGGGCGCATGCGGGCAGATGGGAGGGGGGGATGGCGAGGCGGACGGGGTACCGCACGGACGGCGCGAACCGCTGCCAGGCCCGGCTGTCTGCTGCGGCCTGCTGCCCTGTTCCCCGCCCTGGCCGCCGTCCGGCCGTTTGTCCCGGTTTACCGGCAGGCACCGCGCACGCGCATTTGCGGAGCGGTGGGGAATGCGGTATATGGAATGTTTGGACAGTGAGCGGGGCGCCCCTCCGGTGCATTAAGCCCGTTCACGCTGCACAGCCAGCCACGCCATTCCGCAGGAAATTCGCACCATGACCGTGCCGCATTCTTTCGTGCAGTCCCCCGAATTTGCCGCCTTTGCCCAGTGCGTGCGCGCCGCGCGCACCTGCCGCCGTTTCCGGGAAGACGTGGCCGTGCCCCTGTCCGCGCTGCACGCGCTGGTGGATACGGCGCGGGTCTGCCCCAGCGGGGCCAACCGCCAGCCTTTGCGCTATGCCGTGTGCGCCGACGCCGCGCGCAATAGTGCGGTGTTTCCGCACCTGCGCTGGGCTGCCTATCTCAAGGACTGGGGCGGCCCGGTTCCCGGCGAGCGCCCGGCGGCGTATATCGCCGTACTGTGCGACAAAAAGGGGTCGCCCACGCCGGAAATCGACCTTGGCATCGCGGCCCAGACCATCCAGTTGGGCGCGCAGGCACAGGGCCTTGGCTGCTGCATGATCGGCGCGTTCGACCGTGACGGCGTGCGCGCGGCCCTGGGGCTGGATGCGGAACCTTTTACCACGCTGGACCTCGTGCTGGTGCTGGCGCTGGGCGTGCCCGCCGAAACCCGCGTGCTGGACACCGTGGGCGCGGATGGCGATATCCGCTACCGCCGCGACGCGGACGGCACCCACCGGGTACCCAAGCGGGCATTGGAATCCGTGCTGCTGCCGGTTCACGGCGGCAACGCGCAGGACAAGGGATAGCACCGTCGGCCATGCGCCCCGTTTGCCGCAGGCGATTGGGGGCAGGGCAGGTCGCGCGGCGGATGCCGCCGGACAGCGCATCACCCGGACAGCGCATCCCCCATACAGAGCATTCACGTACGCCTCATTCACACGACGCCATCGGCGGACCTTCCGCCGCATGCATATGAACACACGGGTCGCGCCGCGCGCGGGCCGGACCACAGGACACCGCATGAAACCCATCGAAAAGAAGTTCAAGGACATCCCCACCGCCGAGAAGGTAGCCACCTTCGTGGGCTGGCTGGAAGAAAAGAAGGGCCACGACGTGCTGGCCCTGGACCTTGCGGGCATGAACGCCTTTGCCGAGTCCATCATCATCGTCACCGCCGGTTCCGTGCGCCACGCGCAGGGCCTGGCCGACCACATGCTGGGCATGTGCGACGACGAAAAGATCGAATTCCTGCGCATGGAAGGCTATCAGGCCGGGCAGTGGATCCTGCTCGACTGCAACGACGTGATCATCAACGTCTTCCAGCCCCCGGTGCGTGAAATGTTCCGGCTGGAAAGCCTGTGGTCCGATGCGCCGGTGCTGCATGACGGGCGCGAACTGGCCCCGCCGGTGGAGGCCGCCACCACCTCGGCAGGCACCCATAGCGGCGTGCGCCGCATGGCAGGCAAGGTGGCTGGCGCCCGCGCCGCCGCCGTTACCACCAAGCGCGCTGCCACCTCGTCCGCCGATGCGGACGCCGAGGAACCCAAGCCCCGCGCGCGCACCCGCAAGCCCGCCGCCCCCAAGACCCCGGAAGGGGACGACCAATGAGCACGCCGGGCCCGGCACAGGGGCAGGGGCGAGAACAGAGCCTGACGCCCACGGTACTGCTGATCTTGGACGGCTGGGGCATTGCCCCAGCCGGGCCGGGCAACGCGGTGTCGCTGGCGCGCACCCCCAACCTCGACCGGTTCACGGCGTTGCCCTCGCGCACCACGCTGGCCTGCTCCGGGCGTGACGTGGGCCTGCCCGCCGGGTTCATGGGCAACTCCGAAGTGGGCCACATGAACATCGGTGCGGGCCGGGTGGTCTATCAGGACCTGACCCGCATCGACATGGCCGTGGAAAACGGCGAGCTTGCCGGCAATCCCGCCCTGTGCGGTCTGCTGGAAACCCTTGTTGCGTCTGGCGGGCGGCTGCACCTGATGGGCCTGCTTTCCGACGGCGGGGTGCACAGCCACATCCGCCACCTGCGCCCCCTTGTGGAGGCGGCCAGGTCCCGCAACATTCCCGTACTGGTGCATGCCTTTCTGGACGGGCGCGACACCTCGCCCACCAGTGGCGCGGGCTACGTGGCCGACCTGGAGGTCATCCTGCGTGACGCGGGCTGGGGGCGCATCGCCACCCTGACCGGGCGCTACTACGCCATGGACCGCGACAAACACTACGAGCGCAACGCGCTGGCCTGGACGGCCCTTACTGGCCCGGCAGGCGGTAAGGGCACTCTGGTGGAGGCAGGCTCCGGCTCGCTGGCCGACGCCGTGCGCGCGGCCTATGCGGCGGGGGAGACCGACGAGTTCGTCACCCCCCGCGTGGTCACGCAAGACGGCGCGCCCGTGGGCCGCGTTGCCGACGGCGACGGCGTGTTCTTTTTCAATTTCCGGGCGGATCGTGCCCGCCAGCTGACCCGCGCCTTCATCGATCCCGCCTTTGACGGCTTTGACCGCGAGGCCGACGGCGGCAGGCGGCCCGCACTTTCCGGCTTCGTGACCATGACCGGTTACGATGCCAGCTTCGGCGTGCCCGTGGCCTTCGGCAAGGACAACCTGGCCATGACCATCGGCGAAGTGGTGTCGTCCATGGGGCTGCGCCAGTTGCGCATCGCGGAGACGGAAAAGTACGCCCACGTCACCTACTTCCTGAACTGTGGCCGCGAGGAACCCTTTCCCGGCGAGGAACGTCGTCTGGTGGCCTCCCCGCGCGACGTGGCCACCTACGATCTCAAGCCCGCCATGAGCGCGGTGGAAGTTACCGACCTGCTGCTGGAAGAATGGCGGCAGGGCGGCTATCACCTTGTGGTGTGCAACCTGGCCAACTGCGACATGGTGGGCCACACCGGCATCATTCCCGCCGCCATTGCCGCCGTGGAAACGGTGGACGCCTGCGTGGGCCGCATAGCAGACGCGGTGCTGGATGCGGGCGGACGGCTTATCGTCACCGCCGACCATGGTAACGCGGAAGAACTGCTGGACGGCGCGGGCAATCCGCAGACCGCGCACACCACCAACCGGGTGCACTGCGTGGTGGCGGAGCGTGATGCGGCGCAGCCGGACGGCATGCGCGCGTTGCGCCTGCGCGGCGACGGCAGGCTGGGGGACATTGCCCCCACCATCCTTGGCCTGTGGGGCGTGGACAAGCCGGACCTGATGACCGGAACATCGCTAATTTCAATCGACGGCGACACGGAGGCGGCATAGATGGCCGGTGACAACAGAAACGGGAACAACGGGCAGGACGGCAAGAGCCGCAAGCCCCTGAATCCGGTACGGCCCGACGGGCTGGAAGTGATCTTCTTCTACCCCTGCCCGCACTGCCGCCGCCAGGTGCCGCTGATCAGCCCCACCCAGCCCTCCATGGCCCAGTGTGATTCGTGCATGCAGCACTTTCCCATCGTGCCGGTGGATGAGCGCACCGTGCGCTTCCTGAAGGTGATGCTGGACAATGGCAGGGCGGCAATCGACCCCGATTTCGCGTAGGACCTGTTTCTGCTACGCTTCGGCATATTGAAGCGTGGCCAGCGCACGAAAGAAACGTCCCCCGTTCGCGGCTGCGAGCGGGGGACGTGCGTTTTTAAAAACAAACTGGAAAGGTGGCTGGTTACGCGTTGGCGCGGCAGTGGGCAAAGGCTTCGGAAATGCGTTCCTTCACGTAGTGCATGAACTCTTCATCGCCGTCTTCCAGGTTGAAGCAGCGGGCGTCGTTGCCGTTGAGGCCAGTGGGAATCCAGTCGCCGCGCTCTTCCGGGTCGGTCAGGGAATCGTCGTGAAAGCACACCGACAGCCAGCGCGCGGCGGGGTCGTCGTCGATCACGTCCACCAGCACGGCCAGCGGGCGGGCGGCCCAGCCGGGAAAGATGCCGCGCAGCGAATGGCTGACGCCGGGGCGGCTGACGAATTCCGCCACCGCGCCATCATGGGTGTGCAGATGGGCGCACAGGGCCACGAACACGGGCAGCACGCCCGCGCCGTCTTCTCCGGCGGTCCATTGGGCAATGAAGGCATTCACGGCGGCTTCGGTGGCGGCGTCGGCGTACATGGCGTCTCCGTGGTTGTCGGTTGCGGTGGCCGCGCGGGCCAGCGTTTGCAAGCGCTTGCATATGCATCCACGGGGCGGGCCTGTCAACTCGGGCAGAGGACGGCGGGAAGGCAAACCGGGGGAGATGCCAGCGGGAATGGTCCGAATGGACAAGATCGGCAGGCGGGCAGGGCTGGCAGGCCAGCCCGAACAGTCAGAATGGGCAGGTCGGGCAGGGGGGGGCAGATCGGGCAGGATGAGCACGCTGCGCGCGGCGTCTACGCCTTGTCCGCAACCGGGGCGGGCACGGGGCGCAGGTCGTAGCGGCGGATTTGGGGCAGGGGATAGAAGCGCAGGGTGCCGTCGGGCAGCAGCACTTGCAGGGTGGACTGCGGGGTGGCGATGCATTCCAGGCAGTCCTGGGTCACCGTGCCCCCGTCGATGAACGCGATGTCCAGCCGCCAGCGCTGCACCGCGCCCGCCTTGTGGCCGGAAAGTTCGTTCATGGCGCGAATCTCGCGCTCCATCAGGGCACGCCATGCCGTCTTGACCAGCTTGCGGTTGTCCGGGGTGTCGTGTTCGCGGCACAGGCCCATCTTCAGGTTGTCGGGCGAGGGCACGAAGCCGAGCATCCAGCTGGTGGAGGCGTCGACGCCGCAGACATGGCAGCGAATCATGGCGTGCGCCTCCTTCATGGGCTTGCCGGGTTGGGCGTTGCGGTACGGGGGGAGCCGCGATGGGCGCGTACCACACCTTTCGCCTATACCGCCCCGGCCCCGGCTTGAAAAGGTGCTGGCACCGCACAACGAAGCGCGGGAAGGGGATGCGTGCATTCCCTTCCCGCGTTGCGTGCGGATATGTGACGGTACCGGTGCTGGGGCCGGGCAGCTGCGGACTATTGGCCGCGCAGGTGGCGTACCGCGTTTTCGAACAGCACGGTACCCAATGTTGCCGGTTCCCCGCGCGTCCAGCCCGGATGGTTGGTGGGGTGGTTGAAGGCCTCGGGGTGGGGCATCAGGCCCAGGATGCGCCCGGACGGGTCGGTCAGCCCGGCGATGCCCAGCGGCGAACCGTTGGGGTTCCACGGGTATTCCATGGTCACCGCGCCGGTTTCCGGGTGGGCGTATTGCAGGGTGACCAGGTTTTCGGCCACCAGGCGGCGCATCACCTCGTCGTCCAGCGGTACCAGCTTGCCCTCGCCGTGGCGCACGGGCACGTACAGCGTCTCGATGCCTTTGGTGAACACGCAGGGGCTCTGGGGGTTCACCTTCAGGGTCACCCAGCGGTCTTCGTAGCGGGCCGAATCGTTGTGGCCCAGCGATACCTGCCGCTCGAAGTACTTGCCGTCCAGCGCGGGCAACAGACCCAGCTTCACCAGCAGCTGAAAGCCGTTGCAGATGCCGATGGCCAGGCCGCCCCGGGCCACGAATTCCTTCAGGCGGTCCAGCAGGGCCTGCCCGTCGGCGTCGGAAAGGTGCAGCCAGCGCTGCGCGGCGGCATGGGCCGCGCCAAGGTCGTCCCCGTCCAGGAAGCCGCCGGGAAAGACGATGAAATTGTAGTCCTCGATCCTGATCCTGCGGGCCACGATGTCGGCGAAATGCGCCACATCGGCCCGGTCTGCGCCGGCAAGGCGGGCCGCGTGGGCCGATTCCTCGTGCGAGTTCGTGCCGTAGCCGGTGATGACCAGCGTGTTCACCTGCGCCATGCGCTGCTCCTCGATGGGTTTCTTGTCTGTCCTGACTGTCTTGACTGTCTTGACAGGGGGATGTGCCTCGACTAGCTACTCGTCAGCGTTGCGCCGTCCGGCTGCTCCCGGACATGCCTCCGGGCATGTCCGCATGCCTGTGGGGACGCATGCCCGGATGGGGCCTGCCCGTCAAGGACGTTTCCGCGAAAGTGGCCGGAAAAGTTTCCGGACGCCTGAACGACGCCGCGGAAACGGGGGCCGTGCCCGAACCGTTTCCGCTGTCCTGCGCCCGCTGTTTCAGGCGCTTCGGCAATGCTGCCGTACGCTGGGGATAGCCGGGACCGTCGATATTACGTTCCAGTGGTACATCACGTCAACGGCTGACCTTCATGCCGAAAATGTGGCATAAGGTCCTGATGGCGTTTTTTTGCGTATCGCGTCAACCGAAGGGCGAGCGCTGTAACGGGCGTGCGGCAAGACCTGCGCGCCGCGAGCGAGAGCAACCAGTCACTCAGGCAGGAGTTTCATGAAGACCAAGTTCATATTCATCACCGGGGGCGTGCTGTCCTCGCTCGGCAAGGGGCTGGCCGCCGCATCCATCGGAGCGCTGCTGAAGGCCCGTGGGCTCAAGGTAACCATCCAGAAGCTCGACCCCTACATCAACGTCGACCCCGGCACCATGAACCCGTTCCAGCACGGCGAAGTGTACGTCACCGATGACGGCGCGGAAACCGACCTCGACCTCGGGCATTACGAGCGGTACCTCGGCGAGTCGCTGTCGCAGAAGAACAACTACACCTCGGGGTCCATCTACAACCGCGTCATCACCAAGGAACGCCGGGGCGACTACCTGGGCGGCACCGTGCAGGTCATTCCGCACGTGACCGACGAGATCAAGAACGCCATCCTCGGCCTGGCCGAGGACGAACCCGACGTGGCGCTGATCGAAATCGGCGGCACCGTGGGCGACATCGAGGGCCTGCCCTTCCTGGAAGCCATCCGCCAGCTGCGCGGCGACCTCGGCAAGGACCACTGCCTGTACGTCCACCTGACGCTGGTGCCCTACCTGAAGGCCGCGGGCGAGCACAAGACCAAGCCCACCCAGCACAGCGTCAAGGAATTGCGCTCCATCGGCATCCAGCCCGACATCATCCTGTGCCGTTGCGAAAAGGCCATCAGCGTCGACCTCAAGCGCAAGATCGCCCTGTTCTGCGACGTGGACCAGGACGCCGTGTTCTCGTCGGTGGACGTGGACAACATTTACGAGGTGCCGCTGCGCTTCTACGAGGAAGGCTTCGACCAGAAGATCGCCATCATGCTGCGCCTGCCCGCCAAGAACGCCAACCTGGAATCGTGGGAGACGCTGATCCACACCTGCTCGCACCCGGAAGGGCAGGTGACCATCGGCATCGTGGGCAAGTACGTGGACCTCAAGGAAGCGTACAAGAGCCTGCACGAGGCGCTGATCCACGGCGGCGTGGCCAACAAGGTCAAGGTGAACCTGCGCTACGTGAACTCCGAGGAGATCACCGAGGCCAACGTGGCCGAAAAGCTGGCCGGGTGCGACGGCATCCTGGTGCCGGGCGGCTTCGGGCATCGCGGCGTGGAAGGCAAGATCCGCTCCATCCGCCACGCGCGCGAGCACAGGATTCCCTTCTTCGGCATCTGCCTTGGCATGCAGTGCGCGGTCATTGAATACGCCCGCAACGTGCTGGGCCTGGCCGACGCCAACTCCGAAGAATTCAACGAGCTTACCGACAACAAGGTCATCTACCTGATGACCGAGTGGTACGACTTCCGCAAGGGCGCGGTGGAACGCCGCGACGCCTCCAGCGACAAGGGCGGTACCCTGCGCCTTGGCGCCTACCCCTGCGTGGTGGTGCCCGGCACCAGGGCGTGGGACGCCTACGGCGCCGAGCGCGTGGACGAACGCCACCGTCACCGCTTCGAGTTCAACAAGGCCTACTTCGAGGCCATGGCCGAAAAGGGCCTGGTGTTCAGCGGCCTTTCTCCCGACGGCGAACTGGTGGAAATCGTGGAACTGCCCGACCATCCGTGGTTCCTGGGCTGCCAGTTCCACCCCGAGTTCAAGTCCAACCCCATGCGCCCGCACCCCTTGTTCCGCGAATTCATCAAGGCGGCCAAGAAGGAAGCCATGGGCGGCAAGAAGGGCAAGTAGCGCGCCCCTGGCACGCACATCACGGATACGAGGCAACGCGCCTTCCCCGGCGGAAGGCGCGTTGCCGTCTGTGCGGGGGCGGAATGTCACGGCGTGGAGTGGGCGTTCGGGGGGATCGCGCGGTTGGCCTGTTCGGGTATCCGTTTGCATCGCCCGCCCGCGCATGTACCTGTCCATGCGCTGTTTTTCCCGCGCTCTCTTGACGCGGCGGCAATACGACGCATTGTTTAGGATCTGCCACTCGCAAGGCTTCAGCCAGCTTTTGGCCAGCCTGGGGTCAACCTTTCGCCGGACCTGCCCGATCTTTCGCCGGATCATCGGCAACCCGATGTGGCGAAAGGTGCCGACTGGTGGTAAAAGCGTCCGGCGGGGCAGGGGGACGCGCCGTTTCCGGCCCGCCCCGCCCAGCAGATACACGGCATATTTCCGAAGCGCACCGCCCGCGCGTACCCCATGCGGCCGCATCCGCCGCATCCGGTCAGGCAGGCCGGGCGCCGCGCCCTCATCAGCCACGGAGAACCATGCATCCCGAATCATCCAGCACCACCCCGGCTAGTGCCGCCCCAGTCGCTTCGGATTCTTCCGGCGGCATGACGCCGGACGCCCTGTACGAGCGCCTGCGGGCGCGCCGGTTCATCTTTGCCGGGCCGTGCGCCCTCGAAAGCCTGGAACTGGCCCTGGACACCGCCCACGCCGTGCGCGAGGCGGCCGAGGCCGCCGGGCTGTTCGCCGTGTTCAAGAGTTCGTGGGACAAGGCCAACCGCACCTCGCTGGACGGCTTTCGCGGCCCCGGCCTTGCGCGCGGCATGGAATGGCTGGCCCGCATCAAGCAGGAAACCGGCCTGCCCGTGGTCACCGACATCCACGAGCCGGAACAGGCCAGGCCCGTGGCCGAAGTGGCCGACGTGCTCCAGATTCCCGCCTTCCTGTGCCGCCAGACCAGCCTGCTGCTGGCCGCCGCGCAGACGGGCCGGGTGGTCAACGTCAAGAAGGGCCAGTTCGTGGCCCCGTGGGACATGGCCCCCGCGCTGGACAAGCTGCGCTCCACCGGCAACAACCGCATTCTCCTGACGGAGCGCGGGGCCAGCTTCGGCTACAACAATCTGGTGGTGGATTTCCGTTCGCTGCCCATCATGCAGGGCTACGGCGTGCCGGTGGTGTTCGACGCCACCCACTCGGTGCAACTGCCCGGCGGCAAGGGCACCTCGTCCGGGGGCGACCGCCGCTTCGTGCCCATGCTGTCCCGCGCCGCCGTGGCCGCCGGTGTGGACGGGGTGTTCCTGGAAACCCACCCCGATCCGGACCATGCCCTGTGCGACGGCCCCAACAGCTGGCCGCTGGACAGGCTGGCCCCGCTGCTGCGCGATTTCGCCGCCCTCTGGAGCCTGCCGTATGCGAGCTGAAGACCTGGACCAGGACCTGGCCCAAGAACTGGCCCAAGATCTGGCCCGGTCCATCTCGCTGCTGGTGCTGGACGTGGACGGAGTGATGACCGACGGCGGCCTGTACTACGACGACGAAGGCCGGGTGACCAAACGGTTCAACGTGCAGGACGGCCTGGGCATCAAGCTGGCGCAGGCCGCGGGCATCACCGTGGCGGTGATCACGGGGCTGACCTCCGGCGCGGTGGAAGCGCGCATCCGCAGCTTGGGCATCCAGGACTACCACGCGGGCTTTCTGCACAAGTCGGAATGCATCGACGGTATCCGCCGCAAGCACAACCTTGAATGGTCGCAGGTGGCCTACCTTGGCGACGACTGGGTGGACTTCGGCCCCCTGAAGCTGGTGGGCCTGCCCATGGCCGTGGCCAATGCCCAGCCCGAGGTCAAGGCTCTGGCCCGTTACGTGACGTCCGCCAACGGCGGACACGGCGCCGTGCGCGAGGCCATCCGCTTTCTGCTGGCCGAGCAGGGGCTGCTGGACCGCATGCTGGAAAGCTGGCCGGAGCAGGCATGAGACGCCGTACGCTGTTGATCCTGCTGCTGGTGATGGCGCTGGTTGTCGGCGGTGCCGCCGCGTGGCGCTGGCAGGCCGGAATGCGCAAGGCACTGGAGTCTGCCATTTCCGGCGGCGCCACCGATCCGGCCACGCTGGAAGAGGCCGTGGGCGTTGCCATGAAGGGCATCGAACTGGTGCAGGGCGAAAAGGGCATCGAACTGTGGCGGCTGAAGGCCACCTGGGCCCAGTTGCACCAGAGCAACAACGTCATCGACGTGGACAGCCCCGACCTTGTCTACCAGATGGACGGCGGCAGGCAACTGCGTATCGTGGCCAAGAAGGGCGAAGTGCGGCAGCAGGTGCAGATGATGCGCATGTGGGATGACGTGCATGCCACACATGACCGCCACGAACTGTTCGCCAGGCTGATGGTGTACAATGGCACCAGCCGTACCATGTATTTTCCGGAAGGAGCCCGCATAGAAGGGCAGAGCCTTTCGGGCAACGCCACCAGGCTGGAATGGGACATGGCCAGCGACGTGCTGCGCGGCAGCGACGGCGTGACCATGCTGCTTGTTCCGCAGGCGGGTGATGGCAAGGGGCAGCCCGTGTCCGGCAATGTCGCTGCTCCCCAGGCGTCTCACAAGGACGCCCCCCGGAAGACCGTCCCGCAGACGGTCATCCCTCAGAAGGCCATCCCGCAGAAGGCTGCCGTGCAAAAGAAGGCCGTGCAGAAGACGCCTGAAAAAAAATCACCTGAAAAGAAATCACCAGACAAGAAGGCACCGGTCCAGAAATCCCCGGCGGCCAAGGCCGCGCGGCAGGGTGCGGGCGCTTCCAAGTCAACCAAGCAGGAGACCAGGCAATGAGACATACCGGCATCCGCTCCGCGCTGTGCGTGGCGCTGCTGTTGACCTTTTCCGTTCCCGCCGTGGCCCCTGCCGTGGCGGCCGACGCCAAGTCCCCCACCGAGGTGCGTCGCGACGTGCCCACCGCCGTCAAGTCCGATCGCATGCAGTACGACGCCAAGGGCCAGGTGGTGATCTTCGAGGGAGATGTGTACGTCCAGCGGCCCGACTTCGAGATGTGGGCCGAAAAGATTACCCTGCACCTGCGCAAGAAGGCGGCCAAGCCAGGCAAGGCCGGGGCGGACGCCTCCGGCGCGACCGGCGCAACGGGCCAGGCAGGTCCGGGTGGAATGGACGCGGGCGAGATCGACCGCATGGTGGCCGAGCGCAACGTGCGCATGAAGCGCGAGAACCGCACCGGTGAATGCGAGAAGGCCACCTATACCGTGGACAACGCCGTGCTGGTCATGGAAGGCAACCCCGTGCTGCACGAGGGCGAGAACAGCATCAAGGGCGACGTCATCACCTTCTACACCCGCGAGAACCGCAGTGAAGTGCGCGGCACCTCCACCAAGCGGGTCCAGGCGGTGTTCACCTCGTCCGGCGACGTGAATCCCCTCGGCGATTCCAAGGACAACGGCAAGGGCAACGGCAAGGACGCCAAGCCCGCTTCCAAGGACGTCAAGGACACCGGGGACGCCTCCTCGGGAGATGCCGCCCCCAAGGGGGCTGCCCAGTGACCTCGGTGCTGCGCGGAGAAGACCTGCACAAACAGTTCGGCCAGCGCGAGGTGGTGCGCGGCGTATCGCTGACGGTGACCCAGGGCGAGACCGTGGGCCTGCTGGGTCCCAACGGCGCGGGCAAGACCACCACGTTCTACATGCTCATCGGCATCATCAAGCCGACATCGGGACGGGTCGAGCTTGACGGGCGCGACATCGCCGACTGGCCCCTGCACGAGCGGGCACGGGTGGGGCTGAGCTACCTGCCGCAGGAAAGTTCCATTTTCCGCCGCCTTACCGTGCGCCAGAACCTTCAGATGATTCTCGAGCACACCGGGCTTTCCAAGGCGCAGCAGAAGGAACGCGGCGACATGCTGCTGGAGGACTTCGGCATCACCCACCTGGCCAATTCCGTGGCCCTGCACCTTTCCGGCGGCGAGCGGCGGCGGCTGGAGATTGCCCGGTCCATGATCCGCGAGCCCAAGTTCATCCTGCTGGACGAACCCTTCGCGGGCATCGACCCGCTGGCCGTGGACGATATCCAGCAACTCATCACCGGCCTGCGCAACCGGGGCATCGGGGTGCTCATCTCCGACCACAACGTACGCGAAACCCTGCACATCTGTGACCGGGCCTACCTGGTGCATCAGGGAGAGGTGATTCTGGAAGGTACCCCCGCGCACATCGTGGACAATCCGCGCGCGCGGGACGTGTACCTGGGCGAGGGGTTCTGCCTGTAGCCTGCAGGGCGCCGCGACCGGGCGGCATCGATACGGTTTTCATTTCACGGCGCCTTCCGCATTGCGGGGGCGCCGTGTCCGTTGGGGCCATCGTCTCGTTCCGTGGCTGCGGGCAGGGCACTGGCCAAGGGGTGCCGAAAGGTCCCGTGGAGTATTGCGACGTGTTGGCGACAGCGGTTGCATACTTCTTGCTTCTATGGCATGGTTTGCCTAACCTCTTGGGGAAGGGAACACATTTCCACAGTGGGCCGTTTCTTGCTTGCCGTCGCGCACCTCGTCGCGTCGTCATCTCGTTCGGCCTCAACGCAAGGTTACAGGATCCCGGCGCAGGGCCATACGGTCTCGACGCAGGGTCATAGGGGTTGCCCACGCATGGCATTGGAACTCAGGCAACAGCTCAAGCTCACCCAGCAGCTGGTGATGACGCCGCAACTGCAACAGGCCATCCGGCTGTTGCAGCTTTCGCGACTGGAGCTTGTCGAGACGGTGCAGCAGGAGATGCTGGAAAACCCGTTTCTGGAGGAAGCCCAGGACGAGGCGCCCCAGGTCGAGGCACCCGACCCGCGCGAAGCCGCCACCGCAGCTGCCGACGTTGCCTACGACCGCGAAATCGCACGCGATGCCGACTGGGAAGATTACCTGGGCGACTTTGCCAGCACCAGCCGCCAGTCTACGGTGCGCGAATCGGAAATGCCCGAGGAGATGACCTCGTTCGAGGCCCGCTACGCCGCCAAGCCCTCGCTTGAAGGGCACCTGATGTGGCAGTTGCGCCTGTCCTCGCTTACCGAGCGCCAGAAGGACATCGGCGAGGTGATCATCGGCAACATCGCTTCCTCGGGCTACCTGCATGCCACGGTGGATGACATCGCCGAAATGGCGGGCGTGGCCCCAGCCGAGGTGGAGCCCGTGCTGCATGCCGTGCAGCGCTTCGACCCCGTGGGAGTGTCCGCGCGCACGGCGCAGGAATGCCTGCTGGTGCAGATTGAGATGCTGGGCTACACGCGCGACAGGGTGCTTGTGGAACTGGTGCGCGACCACCTGGAAGATCTGGAAAAGCGACGCTACAAGCCGCTCTTGCGCAAGTTTCGCCTGACCATGGAGGACCTGAAGGAGTACCTGGACCTCATCCAGACCCTGGACCCCATGCCCGGCGCCAGCTACGGCGGCGGCGACCCACAGTTCGTCAGCCCCGACGTGTACGTCTACAAGTACGACGACGATTTCATCATCATGCTCAACGAGGACGGCCTGCCGCACCTGCAACTGAGCACCATGTACGAGCGGTCCGCCGCAGCGGCCGCATCTGCGGGCGAACGCGAATATTTTCAGGAAAAGATGCGCTCTGCCTCGTGGCTCATCAAGAGCCTGTACCAGCGCCAACGCACGCTGTACAAGGTGGTGGAATCCATCGTGAAGTACCAGCGCGGCTTTTTCGAGGACGGGGTTTCGCGCCTGAAGCCGCTCATCCTCAAGGATATCGCCGACGACATCGGCATGCACGAATCCACCGTCAGCCGCATCACCACCAGCAAGTACGTGGCCACCCCGCACGGCATCATGGAGTTGAAGTTCTTCTTCAACAGCGCGCTGGATCTGGACGACGGCAGCCAGGTGGGCTCCGAAAGCGTCAAGGCCCTGATCAAGAAGCTGATCAGCGGCGAAGACCCGCACGACCCCCTGAGCGACGAGCGCATCGGCGAAATTCTCAAGGAACAGCTCAAAGTCAATATTGCCCGCCGGACCGTTGCGAAGTATCGTACTGCCATGGACATTCCCTCCTCTTCCAAGCGGAAGGAACTGTTCTGACGGTCCGAGGCCCGCGCCAGACCATGCGCGTGGCGGCATCCGTCTTCTGCGACGCACCCGGCAACCGCACCCAGCGTGCGTGCCGCGCGCCGCTTTCCCCCTCTCACCACAGGAGGAGCGTATGAACATCGCCTTCACCTTCAAGAATTTCGAACCCTCCGACCACCTGAAGAAGTACGCCCGCCGTCGTCTTGAAAAGCTTGGCCGGTTCGTCGGCAAGTCCGCCCTGGAAATGCAGGTGAACCTTTCCGTCGACAAGTTCCGTCACAAGGCGGAAGTGCAGATGGCCGGCGACGGCTTTACCTTCTCCGCCGTCGAGCAGTCGGAAGACATGTACGCCACCATCGACCTGGTGCTGGAAAAGCTGGAATCGCAGTTGCGCAAGCAGGTCGAAAAGCTGAAGGACCGCCGCCGTTCCGTCCAGTCCGACAAACTGGGCAAGGGCATCGACGTGTTCACGTTCGGCACCGTGGGCGAAGGCGAGGAGCGGACCATCACCGGTACCGACCACTTTGCCCCCAAGCCCATGCATGTGGACGAGGCGGCCATGCAGCTCGACCAGGGCGACAACGAGTTCATGGTGTTCCTGAACGCCGAGGTGGAACGCGTCAACATCATCTACCGGCGTCGCAACGGCGATTTCGGCCTTATCGATCCGGTCGTCTAGGCGCCATACATGAGGCTTTCGGAGTATCTTCACGATGATCTGATCCTGCCCGAGCTCTTCGCCGGCACCAAGAAAGAGGTGCTGGCGGAACTCGTGCAGGCCGTGGTACGGCGGCATCCCGAAGTGGATGCCGCCGTTGCGCTGGGCGTGCTGCACGACCGCGAATCGCTGGGCACCACCGGCATCGGCGACGGCGTGGCCATTCCCCACGGCAAGCTGGCCAACATCAGCGACATAGTGGTGGCCGTGGGGCGCAGCGTGTCTGGCCTCGACTTCGATGCGCTGGACATGAAGCCCTGCCACCTCTTTTTCCTGGTGCTGGCCCCGGAACAGGTGGCGGGCATGCACCTGCGCATCCTGGCCCATATCTCCCGCCTGTTGAAGGACCCGCAGTTCCGCCGCGCCATGATCGAGGCGCAGGACGGCGAGGGCTTCAGGGCGCTGATGCGGACCACCTGACGCACACCACCTGACGCACGGCGCGCGCCGGGGCGACAGGACCGGACAGGGCTCCGCGCCCCGCAGGCCCGCACCGCGCACCTCCCCCATGCAGTTGCTGGCGCGCAGCCATCGCGCCCCCTGAAACGGCACCCGGCACGGACCGCCCGAGGAATCCGCCATGCCCACCAAAGCCTCGTCATCCCATACATCTTCCGCGTCGGCGTCCGCCCCGTCTGGCCCGTCTGTCGCGCTTGGCCCCGCGGCCGAAGCCAGGGGTACGGACGCGGGCAGCCCGGTGGCCGCCCCCGACTTTCCCGTCATCATCGTCACCGGGTTGTCCGGCGCGGGCAAGAGCACGGTGCTCAAGGTGCTGGAAGATCTGCGCTACTTCACCGTGGACGGCCTGCCCGCAACCCTTGCCCCGCAGATGGTCACCATCCTGAACCGCGAGGCGCTGTCCCACTATCAGGGCCTGGTGCTGGGCATGGACCTGCGCGAAAGCAATTTCGTGCGCAACCTGGAAAAGTCCCTGGAACGGTTGCAGGGCATGGGCGTGCGCCCCGCAGTGGTGTTCATAGAGGCCAACGCCGCCGTGCTCAACCGGCGCTACGCCACCACCCGCCGCCCGCACCCGCTGGAAAGCGAAGGCATGGGGCTGGAGCAGGCCCTGGAGCAGGAACGCCTGCGCCTTGCCCCGGTGCGCGAAACGGCCGATCTCGTGGTGGACACCTCCAGCTATTCCATCCACGACCTGCGCCGGGTCATCCAGAAGAAGTGGAGCACCATCCAGGGGCGCATCCGTTCCCTGCGCATCAACATCGTCACCTTCGGATTCAAGTACGGGGTGCCCGCCGACGCGGATCTGGTGTTCGACCTGCGCTTTCTGCCCAATCCCTATTTCGTCCCCGATTTGCGCCCGTTGTCCGGCCTGGACGAACCGGTGGCCAAATACGTGCTGGAAGCGGGCCACGGCGATGCCTTTCTGGCGAAACTTCTGGACTTCCTGCACTTTCTGCTGCCCCAGTACGAGGCGGAAGGCCGCTACCGCCTGACCATCGCCATCGGCTGCACCGGCGGGCGGCACCGTTCGGTCTCGGTGGCGGAGGCCCTGCTTCGTGCCTTGAAAAAATCTGATTATGCCGTATCGATAGAGCACCGCCACATGGAACTGGGATGAACGAAAGGATGCGACGTTTCCGTCGGTGTCCAGGTTGCACCTAGCGCCGTGGCGCGTCGGCCCGGAATTTCATCGGACGGCATGCCGTCCCCGCACCTTGCCCCAACCACACCAGGCACGGCCTGAACGCACCAGCATGTCCACCACCGAACAGCAGCAAGCAGGGCAGTCCCGCAAGGGGCCAGGAAACGTTGCCCAAGGCAACGGCAACAAGCCTGGCGACGGCCAGACCGCCCCGGAATCGCGCATCGGCGTGATTCTGGTGACCCACGCCGACTACGGCGCGGCGCTGCTGCGCGCCGCCGAATTCATTCTTGGCCCGGTGCAGGACTGCGCCTCCATCAGCGTGGACGTTTCGCTGGAAGTGGACGAGACGGTAAAGCGGCTGAACGAGGCGGTGAAACGTCTGGATACCGGGCGCGGGGTGATGATCCTTACCGACATGTTCGGCGGCACCCCCACCAACCTCAGCCTGGCCCTGCTGGGCAAGGGCAACGTGGAAGTGCTGACCGGCGTCAACCTGCCCATGCTGCTCAAGGTGTTCGGCGGGCGCGACGGCGACCTGGCCGCCCTCTCGCGCGATGCGCGCGACGCGGGCACCAAGGGTATCGTGGCGGCTGGCGAACTGCTGCGCAGCCGGGTCAAGAACGGGTAGGGCCATGCTCTGGTTCCGCATCGACAACCGCCTGGTGCACGGCCAGATCATCGAGGCGTGGCTGCCCTATACCGGGGCGCGGCGCCTGCTGGTGGCAAACGACGCGCTGGCCGCCGACGACCTGCAACAGCAGATCGTCTCGCTGGCCATTCCCGGCCGGGTGGAAGTGCACTTCGTGCGGGTGGACGCACTGACCCAATACTGTACTGGGCGCACGGACGACGGGCACGACACGCTCGTGCTCTTCGCCACGTGCGCCGATGCCCGCCGCGCCTTCGACGCGGGAGTGGGCATGAGTACCCTGAACATCGGCAACCTGCACTACACCCCCGGCAAAAAGCAGCTGTGCGCGCATGTTTCCGTTTCCGACGACGACGAGGCCTGCCTGCGCTTCTTCAACCGCCACTCCGTGTCCCTGGACTTTCGCTGCGTGCCCAACGAACCGGTGCAGATAAAGGGGTGGTCATGACAGACTTCCTGCCCGTGCTCACCCTGGCATTGCCCATCGCTTTTTTTTTGCCGTTTTTTCGCTGCTGCGCTTTTCGCTGAACCTGGGCTTTCTGGAGCGTCCGCTCGCCATCGGCTTTCTGTGGGCCGTCATGACCGGCGAGTGGGGACTTTCCATGCACATCGCCATCTTTCTTGAGCTGTTCTGGCTCGACCTGTTTCCCGCCGGTACCTACATTCCCCCGAATTCCATCATTTCCCTGTTGCTGACCCTGAGCGTGGCCGGGCACTTCGGCCTGGAATCGGCCGGGCAACTGGCCATTCCCGTGCTGCTCACGCTGCCCGCCGCCCTTGCCGGTGCCCACGTGGAATACCTGCACCGCCGCTGGCGCAACCAGCAGTACACCGACCTGTTGCACTGGGGCAGGGTGGTGGAGCACCCCGGCAAGGTCGATTCGCCCCTGTGGCGCATCATGGTGCGTTCTCTGGGCGAGTTGTTCGCGCTGAATCTGGGCCTGTTTTGCGTGTGCCTGCTTGTGCTTGTGGGAACTATCGAGCTGATGTCCAACTATATCGGCCATCTTCCGGCTGTTCCCGGCATTGCCTGGGGCCATGTGTGGTTCGTGGGCGCCATGGGCGGCATGCTGGCACTGCGCCTGCGCCGGGCCTATGTGGCCTTCGCGCTGGCCTTGCTGGCCGCGTCGGCGGCTTCGTTCATCTGATTCGCATTCGTCACCGGAAATTGATCGTGCGGGGGCCGGGGGTACTTGGCAGCCGGGAATGTTTGTGCTATTTGGCACAAACAATTTCGCAGCAGCATGCGAGCTACTCGCAGCACCAAACCCCAATGCCACATGCAACGGAGGAAAACCGACATGGCAGCTCTTGTCCTTGGTCACATGAACCCCGATACCGACTCCATCATCGCCGCCATCGGCGTTGCCGACCTGATGACCAAGCGCGGCATCGAAGCCAAGCCCGTCGCGCAGGGTGCGTGCACCCCCGAAACCGACTTCGTCCTCGGCAAGTTCGGCCTGAAGGCCCCCGAAGTGGTGACCTCCGTGGCTGGCCAGAAGGTCATCCTGGTTGACACCACCGAACGTGCGCAGCTGCCCGCCGACCTGTCCGACGCCGAACTGCTCGGCGTGGTGGACCACCACAAGCTGGGCGACGTGACCACCTCCAACCCGCTGGAAATGTGGGTGTGGCCGGTGGGCTGTTCCTGTACCGTCATCAAGGCGATGTACGACTTCTACGGCATCGAGGTGCCCAAGGCCATCGCCGGCGGCCTGCTGTGCGCCATCCTGTCCGACACCGTCATGTTCAAGTCCGTCACCTGCACCCCCGAAGACAAGAAGGCCGTCGAAGCCCTTGCCAAGATCGCGGGCGTGGCCGACGTGATGGCCCTGGGCATGGAAATGTTCAAGGTGAAGTCCGCCGTTGAAGGCGCGTCCATGAAGGACCTGGTCTTCCGCGACTACAAGGACTTCGACATGGGCGGCAAGAAGGTCGGCATCGGCCAGCTGGAAGTGGTGGACCTGTCCATCCTCGAGCCCGTGAAGGCCGGCCTGTACGAAGAAATCACCAAGGTGAAGGGCGAAGGCCGTCACTCGGTGTTCCTGCTGCTGACCGACATCATGAAGGAAGGTTCCGAAATGCTGATCGTTTCGGACGACGCCTCCATGGTCGAAAAGGCGTTCGGCGTGAAGCCCGAAGGCAAGTCGGTGTGGCTCGACGGCGTGATGAGCCGCAAGAAGCAGGTGGTGCCCAACTTCGAAAAGGCCTTCAAGGGCTAGTCGAAGCGGTTACCCAACCGACGCAGACTGACGCATACGGGGCCCGGCGGCATATGTCGCCGGGCCTTTTGCGTTTGGCTTTAGCCAGACTAAAATCAAAACCACCCGCCATGCGGGTGGTTTTGATTTGGCAGACAGGGGGATTGGAAACACCGTCCCCAAGGTCACGCGGCAGGCGGCATTGCGCCAGCGTTCGCCGTGCGCGAAGGAACAGCCGAGGATGGCCAAGGCAGCGAGAAGGGGCCGACGGAGCGGGATAGGGCAGGGCTGAGCTACACCAGCCCCGTGAACGGGTCACCGCGCGGCCCGGCGCATGCGCGCAACGGACATCGGAAAAGCAGGGGAGAGCTCCGCCCACGGGGCAGACACGAAAAGAAAACGGCCGCCTCTGTGGGGACGGCCGTGCAGTGGCTATGGCATCGCGGCGTGAAGGCCGTGCTCACGGGCGCGCGTTGTGGGCGGCCTGTTGCAGGCTGCCGCGCACGATGAACAGCGCCGCCAGCAGCATTCCGGAAATCAGCGGCTGCGAACGGGTGATGAAGGCCAGCACGAAGGCGGCAAAGGTGGCGTACAGCATGTAGCGGTCCCACGGTTCCGCGTTGCCGCGCGGCATGTCCAGCAGGGCGCTGGGCCGGGCCAGATAGGTGACCCCCGCGGTGAGCAGGATGATCACGAACACGCCCGCCGCGCGCAGGTCGGCCAGCATGTGCGCGAGGCCCGGCGTGCGAGTGTACAGGCCAAGCCCGCCGAGCATGATGGAAATGTTCACCCCCAGCAGCAGCCGGTCAAGCAGGATGCGCCGCCACAGCAACACGGCCATGCACAGCGCGGCGCACAGCGCGCCAAGGCCGTAGGGCTGCAACGCCTGCTCGGGGTCGTCGCCCGCCAGCCGCGAGGTGATGGCGAAGACCTGCAACGGCAGCAGTTCGAAGGCAAGGCGTATCCACTTGTGCATGGGGTGTCCGGGAAGCTGGTCTTCGGGGGTGGCGGAGCCCGCGGGGCCGCCGGGCATGCGGCCCGTGCGAGAAGTTTCGTGGGACAAGGTCGCGCCTGTGCTGGTCAAGGGTGAATGGGGCGAATGGGGTGAATGGGGTACGGGAGTGCCGCACCGCTGGCAACCATGCCATCGGCGACGCGTAGCTCTAACCGAAAAACAGTTCCCGCAGCAAGAGGGCGTTGAGCGCGATTACAATGAGCGCTATGCAGCCCAGCATGGCCCGCGTGGACGGCGGATTGGCATACTGGCCCATCACCCGGCGGCTGGACGTAAGGTACAGTTGCAGCAGCACCGTGAGCGGAAGCTGCATGGAAAGGGCCACCTGCGAGTACACCAGGCCCTTCAGCGGGTCGTCTATGGCGGTGATGCACAGGGCCGCGGCCCCCAGGGTGATGCCCACGCCCCACCGGGTGTGCTTGTCCTTGATGGCATAGGGTTCGCCGAACATTCCGGCATAGATGCCGCCCCCCGCCATGCCCGCCGTGACGCTGGACGAAAGCCCCGCGAACAGCAGCGCCAGCGCGAACACCGTGGACGCCGCCCCGCCCAGCAGCGGCGAAAGCAGGGCACAGGCCTGCTCCAGTTCGTCTACCTGCAACCCCCGGCCATAGAAGGCTGCCGCCGCCAGCAGGATCATGCCGCTGTTGATGGCAAAGCCCACCAGCATGGAAAACAGGGTATCCAGGTACTCGTAGCGCAGTTGCCGCTTGATGACCACGGCGTCCTCGAGGTTCCACTGGCGGCTCTGGATGACCTCGGAATGCAGGAACAGGTTGTGCGGCATGACCACGGCGCCCAGCACGCTCATGACCACCACCAGGGCGCCGGGCGGAATGGAGGGCGTCACCCAGCCATGCGCGGCGGCACGCCAGTCCACGGGCACCAGGGTCAACTCGTACAGGAACGAGATGCCGATGAGCGATACGAAGCCCACGATCCAGCGCTCGATGCGGGTGTAGGAGTTGGTCAGCAGCAGCGCCCAGACCACGGCCATGGTCAGCACCGTGCCCGCCACCAGGGGCAGGCCGAACAGCATGCGCAGGGCGATGGCCGCCCCCAGCAGTTCCGCCAGGGCCGTGGCCACGGATGCCGCCACGGCGGACCCCAGCACGAAGACGGAAACGGAACGCGGCAGGTGGGTGGTGGCCGCCTCGGACAGGCACAGCCCGGTGGCTATCCCCAGATGCGCGGCGTTGTGCTGGAGCAGGATGAGCATGACCGTGGACAGCGTGACCATCCACAGCAGCGAGTAGCCGAACTGTGCCCCGGCGCTGACGTTGGAGGCCCAGTTGCCGGGATCGATGAACCCCACGGTGACCAGCAGCCCCGGCCCCACGTAGCGCAGGAATTCGCGGGCGGACGCGCAGGAGCGGCATTCCGACGTGGCCAGGACGTCCTTCAGTCGGGCCGTCAGCCGGTCCGTCAGGTGCCAGGCGGGCGTGCCGTTACGTGAAGCGGGAGTGGGCTCGGTCTGCATGGTGTCTCTTGGCCTAGGAAGGGTGGTTGCCAACGCGGGCAGACTAGCACGGTGCGCGCGGCGCGTCATCAAGGCACCGGGTGCACGCCGCGCCGACAGACAGGGACCATGGCGTGGCGGAGCCGAAACGGACCGGACAGGGCAGGGCTCAATGCGTGGAAAGAGCGTGGCGGCCATGACGGGAGGGAGGGGCGGAAAAACGAAAAAGGCCCTGCATGCACAGGGCCTTTCGTGTTCTTGGTAGCAAGGGAGGGATTTGAACCCCCGACACTGCGGGTATGAACCGCATGCTCTAACCAACTGAGCTACCTTGCCAAGTCCAATGCCGCTCGGGGCTCGTTCCCGTTGCGACGGATGGTTTCTCTACCGGACACGGGGTGCCTTGGCAAGCGTTTTTTGGGGACTTTCGAAAAAACGCCCGGCCAGCCGCGCCCGACAAGGCGTTGCGCCCGCATCACGCCGCGTCAATTGACCATGAACCAGAATACCAGCGGGGCCACGGCCAGCCGGTACCAGGCGAAGGGCACCAGGGTCACCCGGCCCATGAGCCCGATGAACACCTTCACGGCAACCCAGGCGGCCAGGAACGACACCACGAACCCGGTGACGAAGACGGGCAGGTCGGCCATGGTGAACAGGGCATGGCTCTTCAGCAGGTCGTAGCCGGTGGCGGCGAACATTATGGGCACCGCCGCGATGAACGAATATTCGGCGGCCAGGCCGCGCCGCGCGCCCAGCAACATGCCGCCCATGATGGTGGCGGCGGAGCGCGAAAAACCCGGCCACAGGGCCAGGCACTGGAACAGCCCGATGCCCAGCGCCAGCGCCGGGGTCATGTCATCCAGGTCCATGTACACGGGGCGGTGTTTGCGCCGCTCCACCAGCAACATGGCCACTGCGCCCACGCCCAGGGCCAGGGCCACGGTGGCGGGGCTGAAAAGGTTTTCCTTGATGTAATGATGCGTCGCCAGGCCCAGCAGGCTGGCGGGCAGCGAGGTGATGCCCAGCAGCACGATGCCGCGCACCCCGGCGAAGCGCACGTAGGGCTTTGGCCGCAGCAGACCCCAG
Organism: Desulfovibrio sp.; assembly: GCA_031287575.1. Classification (GTDB taxonomy): domain Bacteria; phylum Desulfobacterota; class Desulfovibrionia; order Desulfovibrionales; family Desulfovibrionaceae; genus Cupidesulfovibrio. Next base: position 9,506 of record JAITSV010000011.1, on the reverse strand, counting down.
AAGCGGTCCCAGTACAACACCACCACGGCCAGGATGGCCCCAAGCTGGATGACCACCTCGAAGGTGGCCGCCTTGGGCCCGGTGAAGCCCAGCAGGTCGCCCGCGATGATCAGGTGCCCGGTGGAGGACACCGGCAGGAATTCTGTCAGCCCTTCGACGATGCCGAGCAGGACGGCGGAAAAGATGTCGTGCATGGATGGTGTTCGGCCTGGAGCGGCCGTGCGGCTGGGGGTGGAGGGGCAGGGCGCCCCGCGCGGGCCTGAGTACGGGAAGTCACTCCGGATTGCGCAAGGCGGGTACGCCGGATTGCGGGGGGATACCGCATGGGCCGTCGAGTTGCAACCCCGCCGTGGTTGATGTAGATTCCACGCCGCGCCAACGGCCGCAAGCCGTGGGGCCGCCGACTGGTCGCTCCATGGTCGCCCAGTGGTCACCATGACCATCGCCTGCAACCACGCCGCTCCGCAAACCCGCCAGGGGGAACCATGACCACCGTCATTCCGCACAGCGAACTGGTGAAGCGTGCCGCCGCCTGGGTGGCGGAACGCCGGGCCGAACTATCAGAACTATCAACACAGGCAGCACAGACCCGCCCTTCGCTGTCCGACCTCGTGGACGAGGCGGGCGCGCGGTTCAACCTCGGCCCCCTGGAAACCGAAATGCTGCTCGACCTGTTCCGCAACTGCCACACCGACCAACCACAGGAATAGCCCTCTGCCCCTCCGTCTCAATACCCTGTTGCAGCGCCAGCTGCTTGGCGAACTGCTGCACCTGTTCCTGCTCTGCCTGGGCTCGCTGCTCACCCTGGTCCTCATCGGCCGGGGCCTGCAACTGCGCGAACTCTTTCTGGGACTGGACCTCGGCCTGACCGACGCGGTGCTGCTGTTCGTCTACCTGACCCCGTTCTTCATGCTGCTGGTGGTGCCGGTGGCCTGCATGCTCAGCGTGTTCCTGACCTTTCTGCGCATGAGCACCGACCGTGAACTCATCGCCCTCAAGGCGGGCGGTGTCAGCCTGTACCAGATGCTGGCCGCGCCGCTGCTGTTCTGCGTGCTGTGCACCCTGCTGACCCTGGGCATTTCGTTGCAGGGGCTGGCCTGGGGCATGTCCAACTTTCGCGCCACGGTCATGGAGATCGCCAACAGCCGAGCCCGCGTGGTGGTGCAGCCCGGGGTGTTCAACAAGGACATTCCGGGGCTGACCCTGTTCGCCCGCCAGGTGGACCCCGCCGACAGCACGCTGTCGCAGGTCATCGTCGAAGACCGCTCGCGCGAGGACGCCACCCTGACCATTCTTGCGCCCACCGGAGCCATCGCCACCGACGAGGCGCGCGGCGAACTGCTGTTCCGCCTGCTGAATGGCCGCCTGTACAAGACCGAAGGGCAGCAGGTTTCCGTGCTGGGGTTCGGCGAGTACGTGGTGCGCATCGACCTGGGGTTGATGTTCAAAGGGCTGGACCTCGGCAAGGTCAAGCCCAAGGAGCTTTCCTGGACGCAACTGCGCGCGCTGCCGCTGGACGACGGCAAGGGCAACGTGGACGACAAGCTGCTGCGCAAGGTTGCGGTGGAAGTGCACAAGCGCTGGGTGTTTCCGGCGGCCTGTCTGGTGCTGGGGCTGTTCGCCATGCCGCTGGCCTGCGCCTTCGAGGGGCTGCACCGCCAGTTCGGCGTGGTGCTGGCCCTGCTGATGTTCCTGATCTATTACAGCCTGCTTTCGTTCGGGCTGACCACGGGCGAGGCGGGCACCATTCCGCCGGAAGTGGGCCTGTGGACACCCAACGTGCTCTTTCTGTGCGCGGGGCTGTGGGGGCTGCGGCTGGCCGCCCGCGAGCGCACACCGGGCCTGGCCAGCCTGCTCTCGCACAGCCGCATGGCCCGGCTGCGCCACAAGGGGGCCGCATGAGCCTGCTGTCCCGCTACCTGTTCCGCAACAACCTGACGCTGATCCTGCCCACCCTGGCCATCGGCACCGGGCTGTACATCCTGTCCGACCTGTTCGACCGGCTGGACGACTTCCTGGAGGCCGGGGTCAGCTTCAGCGTGGCGGCCTGGTACTTCGCGGCCAAGACGCCGCTGATCATCTCGCAGATATTGCCCGCCGTGTTCCTGTTGGCCACCCTGGCCCAGCTCTGCCTGATGTCGCGCGGGCGCGAACTCATCGCCTTGCAGGCCGGCGGCATATCCATGGGGCGGATTGCCCGCATCCTGATATTGTGCGGCCTGGTGTGGGGCGGGGTGCAACTGGGCTTTTCGCAGGTGCTGGGCGTTTCCGGCGAGGTGGAGGCCGCACGGATATGGAGCGAGGACGTGCGCGGCAAGACCGAGGCCACGGCCACCCTGCGCAACGTGTGGTTTACCGACGGGGCCTACGTGGTCAGCCTGGCCGAGGTGGTGCCCGCCCAGGGCACCGGACACGGCCTTGCCGCCTACGAATTGTCCGACGACGGCCTGTCCATCCTGCGCGTGGTGCGCGCCGCCTCGTTCCAGGCTGGAGAGCGGCAGTGGGACCTGCGCGACGTGATCGAATTCGACCCTTCCGGCTATATCAGCACCCAGCACGACACCCTGGCCATTCCGCTGCGGCAGGACGTGCAGGCCTTCCTGGTCACCGCGCGCAATGCCGACCCCTCACGGCTGCCCTTGTGGCAGTTGGGCGACGCCATCGACCGGCTGTCGGCCTCCGGCTCCAACGTCGAGGGCGTGCGCACCGCCTGGCACATGAAGCTGGCCTACGCCGCCTCGCTGGTGGTCATGGCGGCCGTGGCTGCGGCCATCGTGACCTGGCGCGACAACATCTACCTGGGCATCGGGCTGTCGCTGGTCATCACCTTTCTGTTCTACACCATGTTCACCGTGGGCGGCACGCTGGGCCAGAAGGGCATCGTCTCCCCCCCGCTGGCCGCATGGGGCGCCAATGCGCTGATCCTGGCCGTGGCCGTGTTCCGGCTGGGATGGGTACTGAAGCCGCGTTTCAAGGCCGGGTGATCCGGCCGCAGGACGCAACCTCACCCCCTTTCCGCAAGGCACGGCGCCCCGACATGCATGACATGACGGGGCGCCGTTCATTGCAGAAGAGGGATGCGCGGACGGGCAGGCCTGAACGGATGGCACGAAACATCGCGCGAAACCGGGCGGGAATACCCGGCACCGGACAGGGCCGGATAGAGCGGGACAGAACAGGACAAAGCAGGACGGGGCGGGGGCTTACTCCGCGTTCGCGTCGGATTCGGAAACAGGGCGGGGGGCCGGACCGTTCGGAGGGGTGTCCGGAGCAGCTTGGGAATCAGCCTTGGGGCCAACCTCCACGCCACCCTGCTGCGCGGCATCCGCCAGCGGCACGTCGCGCTTGGCACTGCCAAAGGGGTCCAGCAGGGCGGAACCCTGCACTTCGCCCACGGTGATCACCTTGCGCAGCGACGCCCACAGGTTGTCCACCCCCATGCCCGTCTTGGCGGACACCACCAGCGGGGCAATGCCCCCCAGGATGTCGCGCCACTGGCGCTGGCGCTCGGCGCGTTCACGCTGGGAGCACTTGTCGGCCTTGGTCAGCACGGGCAGCAGGGTGATGCCGCATTTGCGGGCGAACGAGGTCAGGTCCAGGTCCAGTTGCTGCGGGTCCAGGCGGCTGTCCAGCAGCACGGTCAGGGCCTTCAGGGTGGGGCAGGTGGTCAGGTAACGCTCGATGAGTTCGGCCCACTTCTGGCGTTCTTCCTTGCTGCACTTGGCGTAGCCGTAGCCGGGCAGGTCCACCACGTAGAAGCCGTCGGGCTTCACGCGGTAGTAGTTGATGGAGCGCGTCTTGCCGGGGGTGGCGCTGATCTTGGCCAGCGCCTTGCGGCGGGCCAGGGCGTTGACGAGCGAGGATTTGCCCACGTTGGAGCGCCCGGCCAGGGCTATCTGCGGCGCGTCGTAGGCGCGCATCTGTTCCAGGGTGTAGACGGTGGCTTCAAGTTCAAGCACTGGTTGCATGGTCGTATCCGGTGGCGCCGGGCGCCGTGTGGCTGGGGGTAGGCCCGATGGGCGGCATGATGGGGGCCTGTCGGGCATGACAGGCATGACAGGCATGACAGGCAAACAGGGGCGGCTGCCGGGACGCGGAGCCCGGCGTGGCTTCATTGTTGACAACAGGCCGCCGTTGGGAAAAAATATTCTGTTACCCGATGCGGGCGCATGGTGTCCAGTCCGGCCCATCCCCGTTCCGCCGCAATTGGCCCCACTACCCAGCAATTGGCCCCACTACCCAGCAACCGGCCCCCGCGCCGCCAACCGCACAAAGGACGCCGCATGGCCCGCTATCGCATACTGGTGCTGAACGGCCCCAATCTGGGCGCGCTGGGCGTGCGCCAGCCCGACATCTACGGCAGCGCGGGCATGGACGCCGTGCCCGGCCTGGTGGGGCAGGTGCTGGGCGCTGGTGCCAGCGGCGTGGAACTGGAGTTCTTCCAGTCCAACGGCGAAGGCGCGCTCATCGACCGGCTGGAACAGGCCCGGCGCGAGGGCGTGGACGGCGTGGTGCTGAACGCGGGCGCGTACACCCACACCAGCCTTGCCCTGGCCGACTGCCTGGCCTGGATCGGGCTGCCCTGCGTCGAGGTGCATCTCAGCAACGTGCTGGCGCGGTCCGAACCGCTGCGCCAGAAAAGCTACATCGGCCGCCACGTCATCGGCGTGGTGGCGGGCTTCGGCATCACCAGCTACGCGCTCGCCGTGCAGGCGCTGGTGCTGCATCTGGATGCCCGGCTGTCGCCCCCCGCGACCCCGGTGTAGCGCCGCATATCCCTACGAACATCACTCCGGAGGCTTCATGTATTCGACCACCGATTTCAGGAAGGGTCTCAAGATCGAAATCGACGGCACGCCCTTCGAAATCGTCGAGTTCCAGCATTTCAAGCCCGGCAAGGGCGGTGCCATGGTGCGCACCAAGCTGCGCAACCTACTGAACGACCGCGTGGTGGACAACACCTTCCGCTCCGGCGAAAAGGTGGGCCGCCCCGACATGGAAACCCGCGAAATGCAGTACCTGTACCGTGAAGGCGACGACCTCGTGTTCATGGACCTGACCACCTACGAACAGCTGCACATCGCGGAAGACACCACCGACGGCAAGGCCGGCTTCCTCAAGGAAGCCCAGCAGGTGCGCGTGCTGCTGTACAACGGCAAGCCGCTGGACATCGACCTGCCCGTGTCCCTGGTGCTGGAAGTGACCGACACCGAGCCCGGCGCCAAGGGCGACACCGTGAGCAACGTGACCAAGCCCGCCACGCTGGAAACCGGCATCGTCATCGGCGTGCCGATCTTCGTGAACATCGGCGACCGCGTGAAGGTCGATACCCGCACCCGCGACTACCTGGGCCGCGAATAGTCCGGTTTCGCGCACGACCCCCCAGCCTGACGGATGGCGGCCATGGTCGCCAGTCCGGCGCGGCGGGGCCGTGTGGACGGGAACCCTTGAGTACGGTAAGGGATATGGCCGATACGGTCATATCCCTTTTCCTTGCGGGCCGCCCCGCGCCAATACGCACTCCGCGACAATCAGGAGGGTGCCGCCACGGACGGCAACAAACTGGCCCGCGAACTTTTCGGGCTCTTCCTCATCTTCTGGGGGCTGCTGCTGCTGCTCAGCCTCGCCACCTTCGACGCCCGCGACCCCAGCCTGAACCACGTGGTCAGCAATGCCACGCAGGTGCGCAACAGCGCGGGGCTGTTCGGCTCGTACATCGGTGGCATCCTGGTGGATCTCTTCGGCTTTTCCGCCTTCCTGTGGCCGTTCGGGTTCATGGGCCTTGGCGCGCGCTACGTGGTCATTCCCTTCGACGTGCCGTGGTGGCGCTGGCTGGGGCTGATCCTGCTGGGCGCCTGCGTGGCCACCATGGGCGCGGGATGGAACCTGTCCATCGGCGACGTGGGCGGCGGCGGCTTCTTCGGTGTCATCCTGCACAACTTCGCGGCTCGCTATTTCAGCCCGCGCGGCTCGGCGCTGGTGTGGCTGTTCCTGTTCCTGATCTCTGCCCAGCTGGTGCTGGCCCTGTCCTGGTCGGCCATGGGCCGCCGCATCCTTGAAGGATTGCGCGAAGGTCTGACGCCCAGGGCAAAGCCCGCCGCAAAGCTGGAAATCGCCGCGCCGCGCAATGCGGTGGAGCCCGCCGTGGCCCGCCCGGTGATCGTGGGGGGCGACGAACGCCTGCCCGATCCAGCAGCCCCCGCAGCCACCACCGCGCGTGCCTCCCGCTGGCTGAAGCTGCCGGGCCTGGGCGTGTTCCAGTTCCTGTGGAACCGCAAGCGCGGGGCCAGGCAGGGCCAGGTGGTCGATGTCACCCCCGCGCCGCTGCCCGCCGGACACGGCGTACAGGGCACACCCCGCCCGTATCGCCCCGGTGATGAGCGGCCGGGCGCTTCCGTGCCCACGCCCTACGTGCCCCGAGACCCGGAAGACGACGACGCGTACGCCCACGCCGTGCACGATGCCGCCCGAACGGACGGTGGCAGCAATGCACGCGCCACGGCGTGCGCGGGTCGTGCGGCCCCCGGCGGGCCTGACGGCAGGGGCGCATCCGCCAGCATCGGCGATCCCTTTGCCGAGAACGAATTCGGCCCCGGAGCCATGGGGCTGGAGGACGACCTTGTGGGCGATGCCGCCGACGGTCTGCCCAACGGGCTGCCCAATGGGCTGCCCAATGGTCTGGCTGACGGGCTGGCCGACGACCTGGTGGACTACGCCGCGGGCGAGGCCGGTCCCACCTGGCTGGAAGGCGCCTTCGGCGACGACCCGGCCCGCGAAGGGCAGGGGGCCGCGTCCGCCAAGCCTGCCCGCCCCCGCAAGGCCCGCAGCAAGCTGCCCGGCCTGGACCTGCTGCATTCCGTGGCGGGCGGCGACACCAAGCCCGCCCGCCAGATACTGGAGGCCAAGGGGCAGAGCGTCATCACCTGCCTGGCCGACTTCGGCGTGCAAGGCGAACTGACCCGCATCACTCCCGGCCCGGTGGTCACCATGTTCGAGGTGCGCCCGGCCCCCGGCGTGAAGGTGAGCCGCATCGCCAACCTCAGCGACGACCTGGCGCTGGCGCTGAAGGCCATCGCCGTGCGCATCCAGGCCCCCATTCCCGGCACGGACACCGTAGGCATCGAGATTCCCAACGAAGCCCGCGAAAACGTGTGCTTCAAGGAACTGCTGGGCTCGGACACCTTCCGCTCGGCACCGTCCATGCTCACCATGGCCATCGGCAAGGACATTGCCGGCAACGCCACCGTGGCGGACCTGGCCCGCATGCCCCACCTGCTGGTGGCGGGCGCCACCGGCGCGGGCAAGAGCGTGTGCCTGAACTCCATCCTGCTCAGCTTTTTGTACAAGGCACGTCCGGAGGACGTGCAGATGCTGCTGGTGGACCCCAAGCGCATCGAGCTTGCCGTGTACGCCGACCTGCCGCATCTGGTGCATCCCGTGGTGACGGAAATGTCCCTGGCCAAGAACGCCCTGGATTGGGCCGTGCAGGAGATGGACCGCCGCTACCAGGCCATGGCGCGCCTGGCGGTACGCAACATCGCGGGCTACAACCAGAAGCTGGCCGACCTGGGTGCGGCCCTGCCGCCGGAACTGGCGGACCTGGAGCGCATGCCGTACCTGGTCATCGTCATCGACGAACTGGCCGACCTCATGCTGACCGCCGCCAAGGAAGTGGAAACCAGCATCGTGCGGCTGGCCCAGTTGGCGCGCGCGGCGGGCATCCACATGATCCTGGCCACCCAGCGGCCCAGCGTGGACGTGGTCACCGGGCTCATCAAGGCCAACTTCCCGTGCCGCATATCGTTCCAGGTTACCTCCAAGCACGATTCGCGCACCATTCTCGACACCGTGGGCGCCGAACACCTGCTGGGCAAGGGCGACATGCTCTTCAAGCCCAGCGGCGGCAAGTTGCAGCGGTTGCACGGCGCCTTCGTGGGCGATGACGACGTGGCCGCCGTGGTGGAATTCTGGAAGCGCCAGCAGGCCCCCAACTATACGGTGGACTTTGCCGACTGGGGCAACGACGGCACGGGCGACGGCGCCAACGGTAACGGCGGCGGCGACCTTTCCGACGATCCCATGTACGCCGAGGCGGTGGAATTCGTCATCGGCCAGGGCAAGGCCTCCATCTCGCAAATCCAGCGGCGTTTCCGCATCGGGTTCAACCGGGCGGCGCGCTATGTGGAGCAGATGGAGCACGACGGCATCATCGGCCCATCCGACGGCAGCAAGCCGCGCATGGTCATCAGATAGCAAGTGCGGGCAGGGCGCGGGGTGGGGCGGTTTTTCGCCGCCGCCCCGCGCCGCCGCATCCGCAGCACGTGTTGACGGGGTGCCCCAGTCCTGCTAGCGCAGCCCCAGCACGGCCCGAGTTCATCCGCATGCTACCGGAACCATCCTGAGACGTACGAGCCCGCGCCATCCGGGGCCAATGCCCGCCCCCTGTATCCCGCACGCACGCCGCACGGCGGTGCCGTGCCCATCCCGCCAGCAATCCTCCACAGGAGCATCCCGTGATTCGTCCCCTTTCCCTTCGTGCCTCCCGTCTGCTGGGCCTCGACATCATGCGTGTCGCCCTGTGCGCCGCCCTGACTGCCACCATGGCCCTGTCCGTCGTCCCGGCCCATGCCGCCGGTGAACTGACCAACCGCCTGCAACAGCGCTACGACGCCACCACCACCCTCAAGGCGGAGTTCACCCAGGTACTGCTGCACCGCGAAAGCGGCGCCAAGGAAACCCGGCAGGGCACCCTGCAATTCCGCAAGCCGCTGCTGGTGCGCTGGGAGACCAAGTCCCCCCACGCCGAACTGCTGGTGGTGACGGCCAATGAAATCTGGAACTACCTGCCGGACGAAGAGGTGGCCTACAAGTACCCGGTGGAACTGGTGCAGGATTCGCGGTCCATCATCAAGGTGATCACCGGGCAGGCCAGGCTGGAGCAGGATTTCGACGTGGCCGAGGAAGCCGACGACAGCGGCATGGCCCGCCTGCACATGTACCCCAAGGAGCCGACGCCGCAGCTGACCGAGGCCTTCCTGTGGGTGGACCCGAACACCAACCTGATCCGCCGGGCCAAGATCATCGACTTCTACGGCAACGAGAACGACATCACCCTGAACAGCCTGGCCACCGACGCCGGGGTGCAGGACAGCGCCTTCCGCTTCGCACCGCCAAAGGGCGTGGACGTGGAAGACCGGACCAAGCAGGGATCGCCCGAAAAGCAGCTGTTCAATTAGGGGAGTGCGGTACGGTTGGCTGCTGACGGCACAAGCATCGCCACCCGCCAAAGGCACCCACCTCCAAGGGAGGAACACTCCCTATTCAAGTTCAACTTGAAGTACGAAAATACGACAACGCCTCCTGCGGCAGTGCAGGAGGCGTTGTTTGTTGTATGTAGAAAACCCCGCGCTATGCGCGGGGTTCTCGTAAGCTTACAGCTATGGTGGTGTAAGAAAAACTCCTTTTGATTTGTTATGAAAGGCCTGCGGTCTGGCAACTGCAAGTCA
>JAITSV010000002.1 GCA_031287575.1 Desulfovibrio sp. | reverse complement strand
TGGGACCGGTGCCGTACGGGGTCAGGATGCCCATGATGCCGAGGCTGCCGCACAGGATCATGGCGAACAGCTTCATGTTCATGCCGGGCACGGCGGCCGCGGCGGTGAGCATGATGGGCAGCATGGCCGTGACGTGCGCGGTGACGCTGGCGAAGAAGTAGTGGCCGAAGTAGAACACCAGCAACAGGCCCAGGATGACCCCGTTCACGCTGAAGCCGCCCATCATGCTGGTGCACGAGGCGGTGAACCACTTCAGGAAGCCCACCTTGTCCAGGCCCCCCGCCAGGGTGACCAGGGTGGCGAACCAGATGAACACGTTCCAGGCCTGCTTGTTGCCCAGCACGTCGTTCCAGGTCACCACGCCCAGCAGCACCATCAGGGTCATGGCCACCAGGGCCACCATGGTGGAATCCATGATCTTGTCGCCGAATATCCACATCAGCAGGGCGCCGAGGGCCAGCAGGCCCATGGTGATCTCGCGCCGCGACAGGCCGCCCATGGCCTCCAGTTCCTTGGCCGCCCAGGCCGGGGCCTCGGGCGAAACCTTTTGCGTGGGCGGATACAGGACATAGGCCAGCAGCGGGGTGGCGAAGAACAGCACCAGGCCAACGGGGGCCATGGCCTTGAACCATTCCATCCAGGTGATGTCGATGTGGGCCGAGCTCTTGACGATGGACATGGCCAGCAGGTTGGGCGCAAGGCCGGTGAAGAACAGCGAGCTGGTCACCGTGGTGGTGGCGAGACAGGTCCACATCAGGTACGCGCCGATCTTGCGCGGTTCGTTGTCGGGCAGCGAATTGTACATGGCCGGGATGTTGCCCACGATGGGGTAGATGGTCCCGCCGCTGCGCGCGGTGTTGGAGGGGATGAACGGGGCCAGGATGCCGTCGGCCAGCGCCACGGCGTAGCCGAGGCCCAGCGTGCTCTTGCCCAGCGTCTTCATGAGCAGGAGGGCGATGCGGCGGCCAAGGCCGGTGCGCTCGTAGCCCAGCGCGAACATGAAGGCGATGAAGATGAGCCACACCGTGGAGTTGGAGAAGCCCGAAAGGGCCCAGGCAATGGAGCTCTTGATGTCGCCGGGCTTGCCCGCGGCGGCGGGCACCAACTGCAGCGAGGCGGCCAGCACCACGCCCACCAGGCCCGAGGCGGCCGAGGGAATGGGTTCGGTGATCAGCGCCACCACCACGCCGATGAAGATGGCGAGGTAGCGCATGGCCTCCACGGACAGCCCTTCCGGCACCGGCAGCAGCCAGACCAGGGCCGTCGCGATGATCGGGGCCAGCGCCTTCATGAGTTTGGACATGAGGATCTCCCTTCGTTGGTATGCAGTGGGGTGTGGCGCGGACGGTTCGGCCCGCGCCGTTGGTACGTGGTCGGAAAGGCGGCCGTCAGCGCCCGCATCGGCATTGATCCGTCATCAGCATTTGGACAGCAGGGGCGCGGGGCTGACGATGTGGCGGGAAAGGCCCAGGCGTTCGCGTTCCACCCCCACGGCCAGGCCCACCAGCTGGGCCAGGTGCAGCACCGGCGTGTCGCCGCCCTTCCCCGTGGTGGCGCGGGCATCGGGCTGGTACATGTCCAGTTGCATGTGGCAGAGCGGGCAGGGGGTAAGCAGACAGTCGGCCCCTTCCTTGCGGGCGCTGTCGGCGGCGCTGGCGGTCATGTTGTGGGCGGTGCTTTCCGCAGGGAACACGGCGTGGAAGCCGCAGCACTTCAGCCGTTCGGGAATGGTCACCGGCTGCGCGCCGCAGGCGGCGATGACCGTTTCCATGCTGCGCGGGTTGAGGTGGCTTTCATGGGTCATGATTTCCGGGGGGCGCACCGTGTGGCAGCCGTAGAACGGGGCCACGCGCACGCCCGAGAGGGGCTTTCTGACCTTGGGTGCCCACTCGGCGGCGGTGTCGGCCAGCACCCACAGCAGGTGCGTCACGTCGGCGGTGCCGCGGTATTCCAGGCCCGCCTCGGCCAGGGCTTCGTTGACGGCGCTCTTGCGGCCGTTCTTCAATTCCGCGCGGGCGGTGCGCAGCATCAGCGCGCAGGTGCTGCACGCGGTCAGCACGTCCAGGCCCATGCGTTCGGCCAGGGCCAGGTTGCGGGCGTTGGCGGCCAGGGCGGTTTCGCGGTCGATGTCCTGCACGTGGCTGGCGCCGCAGCAGGTCCAGCCGGGAATCTCCACCAGTTCGATGCCCAGCCGGGCGGCGACGGCCTGCGTGGCGTCGCGCGCCTCGCGGGCGGCGGCGTCAAGCACGCAGCCGGGGAAGAAGGCGTACTTGCGGGTCATCTAGTGGTCCCTCCGGCGCTGGCGGATGATCTTGCGCAGCCCGTCTATGCCCTCCACGGGGCGGTTGTCGGCGAAGAAGAGGTGGATGGCCTCGCCCACGCCCAGCTTGCCGCGCGCGAACATGCGCAGGGTGAAGGGCAGGCGGCGGGTGGCCGCCGAAAGCAGCCCCTCGGTGCGGGGCACCAGCTTGACCTCGTTGAGGCGTCCGGTGTTCTCGAGGTCGGTGCGGAAGGCCTGGGCGTGGCGCGGACCGGGGCCGTCCGTGCGGCCCCCGGCCGTGGCCATGCCGCGCATGGAGGCGATGTCCTCCACCGGCTGGATGTGCTTGGGACACTTGGTGGCGCATTCCATGCAGTGCACGCACTTCCACAGGCCGTTATCCAGCATGCCGTTGACGTGCAGCATGGAATCGGCGCTGCGCGAATCGCGGGCGTAGCGGCTGGCGTGGGTGAAGGTGAAAGGCTCCAGGAAGTCGGCGCGGCTGTCCGCCAGCTTGTTGCATTCCGAGGCGCAGGCCCCGCACAGGATGCAGTCCCACTGCTTCTGGATGGCCTGGAAGTCCCGGGGGCTCTGGCGGCATCCGCCGGACGCGCTGAACTCGGCGCGGGCGTGCAGGCCGGGACGGGCCAGACGCAGCCGTTCGATCTTTTCGTCCCAGTTCACCACAAGGTCGCTGATGACCGTGAAGTTGCCGAGGGGGGCGATGCGCAAGGTGTCCTGGCCCCATTCCTCCAGCAGGTCGTCGAGCATGGTGTCGCAGGCGAGCACGGCATTGCCGTTCACCCGCACGGCGCAGGCGCCGCAGATGGCGCTGCGGCACGATGCGGTGAAGTTCAGCGAGGGGTCCTGCGTCTCCCTGATGCGGATCAGGCAGGCCAGCACGGTCATGCCGGGCACGTGGTCGAAGGCGAACGACTGGGTCCACGACCGGCTGCCGTCGAAGCGGTCGATGGCGAAGGTGATGGTGCGCATCAGTACTTACGCTCCTCTGGCTTGAAACGGGTGACGGTAACCGGGCGGTAGTCCAGGCAGTATTCGCCGCCCTTGAGGGTGACCAGGCTGTGCCGCAGGAAGTTGGCGTCGTCGCGGGCCGGGTGGTCCTCGCGGGTGTGCGCCCCGCGCGATTCGGTGCGGTGCATGGCGGCCAGCAGCGAGCAGCGGGCCAGGGAAAGCATGTTCCCCACTTCCAGGAAGTGCGTGTAGGCCGAGTTGCAGACGGGGCTGGGGTTGCCCACGCGCGCGGTGGCGTATTCCCCTTGCAGGTCGCCCACGGCCGCGTAGGCGGCGGCCAGCCGCTCGCCGGTGCGAAAGATGCCCATGTCGTTCCACAGGATTTCCGCCAGGCGGTCGCGCAGTTCGGTGGGCGAGGCCCCGTCCTTGCGGGCCGTGGCCGTGGCGAAGTGGTCGCGCCATTCGTCGGCCAGCCGGTTCAGGGCCGATTCCCCGGGCATGGCCGCCCTGGCCGCGTATGCCGCGCAGCCAAGGCCCGCCTGCTTGCCGGTGACCATGGCGTCGGCCAGCGAGTTGCCGCCCAGGCGGTTGGCCCCGTGGATGGACACGCACGAACATTCGCCCGCCGCGAACAGGCCAATGAGGGTGGTGGCCATGGTGCGGTGGTCCACCACGTCGATGCCGCCCATGGAGTAGTGCGCCGTGGGACGGATGCGGATGGGTTCATCCACCAGGTCCAGGTTTTCGAACAGCAGGCCCACGTGGCGGATCTGGGGCAGGCGCTCGATGATCTTGTCGCGCCCCAGATGGCGCAGATCGAGCAGGACATGGGCCTTCAGGCCTTCGCCGTAGCCGCGACCCTCGCGGATTTCGGTCTCGATGGCGCGGGCGGTGATGTCGCGCGGGGCCAGTTCCATCTTGTCCGGGGCGTAGCGCGACATGAAGCGTTGGCCCGTGTTGTTGACAAGGTAGCCGCCCTCGCCGCGTGCCGCCTCGGTGATCAGCACGCCGCCGTTGGCGACGCCGGTGGGGTGGAACTGGACCATTTCCGGGTCCTTGAAGGCCACCCCGACGCGCAGGGCAGCGCCCACGCCGTCGCCGGTGGCGATGTAGGGCGTGCTGGTGCGGGCCCAGAACATGCGGGTGTAGCCGCCGGTGGCCAGCACCACGGCGCGGGCGCGCACGGGCACCACCTCTCCGGTGCGCACGTTGCGGATCACCGCGCCGCTGCACACGGCATCGTCGCCGGAGCCTTCCACGGCCACGCCCAGCAACTGGTGATCCACCAGAAAGTTCACGCCGGACTTCAGCGCGTAGTCGAAGTTGGAGTGCAGCAGGATGTGGCCGGTCTTGTCGGCGGAATAGTTGGTGCGGGCGTGCTGGTGGCCGCCCATGAACCGGCAGGCCACGCGGCCGTCGTCGCGGCGGCTGTAGGGGGTGCCCCAGAAGTCGGTTTCGCGCACCGCCTCCGAGGCCTTTTCCACGAAGAAGTCGATGGCGTCCTGGTCGCCCAGGTAGTCGCTGCCCTTGACGGTGTCGAAGCTGTGCGCGTCCAGGCTGTCCTTCTGGCCCGGGAAGTCGAGCACGCCGTTGATGCCGCCTTCGGCCATGCAGGTGGCCGAGCGGGTGGGCATGGTCTTGGTGACCACGGCCACGGACAGGCCGGGGGTCTTCAGGGCCGCCACCGCGGCCCGAAGGCCCGCGCCGCCGGAACCAACGATGAGGATGTCGTACGTAAGCATCTTGTCTCCTTGGGGATGCCGGGGCCTGCATGGCCGCACCACGCGGCCCCGTCATCCTCGGTCAGGCTGTCAGGCCCGATCAGGTCCTACAGTTCGCGGTAGGGGGCCTGGCCCTGCTCGTAGTAGTTGTTGCCGTCGCAATCGATGACCACCACGGCCGGGAAGTCTTCCACTTCCATGGCGGCCACGGCCTCGGGCCCCAGGTCCTCGTAGGCGAGCACGGTGTATTTGCGGATGGAGCGGGCGATGAGGGCGCCCGCTCCGCCCACGGCGGCCAGATAGGCCACGCCGTGCTTCTTGTATGTAGAAAACCCCGCGCTATGCGCGGGGTTCTCGTAAGCTTACAGCTATGGTGGTGTAAGAAAAACTCCTTTTGATTTGTTATGAAAGGCCTGCGGTCTGGCAACTGCAAGTCA
>JAITSV010000079.1 GCA_031287575.1 Desulfovibrio sp. | reverse complement strand
CGTCAACTGCCCGGCGGGGGAGCGCAGGTGGGGAAACTCTAGTTGCCGGGGGGGCAGGCGGCACGGGCTGCCGCCTCTGCCCGGCGCAGCAGTTGCGCAAGCACCAGGGCCGGCAGGCGAACGTAGTACCAGTCGGTGATGATGGTGCCATCGGCGGGCAGCCATTCGCCACAGCGTTCGAAATGGTCCAGCAGGGCCTGCTCGGCCTCGTGCGGGGCGTCTTCCGGCGCGCGCAGGCTATGTTCGCGGAACAGGGCGGCCATGTCCTCCACCAGCATGAAGGCGGCGTCGTCCAACTGTTCGTCCGCAGGCGTGGCCGGCGGGTTCGCAAGGACTGCCGTGGGTGCCAGCATGGCCACCGTTGCGGCGAAATGCGCGGCAAAGGCGTTGGGCCGGACGATGAGCCTGTCGTACTGTTCGGCGTTGGCCGCAAGGCAGCGCAGCCCGGCGGCGCACAACGGGCGCAGGGCGTGGGGGCCGGTTGCCTGTCCGGGGTCGCGGGGTGGGGTGTCCAGCCACGCCGCCAAGGCCAGCATGGAGTCGCGCAGTCGCACGAAGGAATGGGCGGGAGGGGTGTTCATGTGATGCGTTATAGCTTTTTATATATATTGACGCAACAATAAATGTCGCGCCAGGCGGTCAACCCGCGTGCGCGACGTCCTTGTGGGGAGTATGGTGGCATTGGGGCCTCCCCCACTTTCCATGTGGTTCGTTCTCGGCTACAGTTGCGTAAATGCACAGGGTGCGGCCCGGCGTCAGCCCTTCGCATCGGGTTCGTGCCGCATGGCGTCGGACGCGGTGCCACGGGATGGAGAACGTCGGAAGCAGGCCCAGGCCAAGCGCGTCCGGACGGAACGTGGCCGGATGGAACGTGGCCGGATGTGCATGGTCGCCGTATGGCCGGTGCATGGCCGCGGCCCGGTCGAAAACCGGCCGATATCGGTTGGACCCGGTCGGCAGTGACCCAGTCAACCCAGACGTGCCAGCCGGGACATGCGGGATGGACGAGGCAGAGCGCAGGCACAATTACAGGGTGAAGGCCCCGCCGGGCTTTCTGCGGGAAGTGGCCCTGTGGTCCGGGCGCAAAGGTGCCGGTGGCCGCCTGACGCTGGAAGACCTGGGCATGCCCGATGCCGTGGGGCTTGCGGGGACGGGGGGCATTGCCCTTACGGACGTGAGTACGCGGGGGCTGTGTCTGCGCCTTGCGATGGAGACCGCGCAATGCCTGGGGTTGGCGTCTGATGCGAAACCGGAGGGTGCCCCGCCCGCCGGGGGGCTGTATGTGTATCTGAAGCTGCTGTCTCCTGTCCTCGGGGCAGTGGTCCGAAATTATACGCTTTTTCTGGGAACGCGCGTGGAGCATGCCGAACATGTGCCCGGCGCGGTCTTGCTGGGGCTGCACATTACGGCGCGCGGCGTGCCGGAAAGGGCCGAAAAGGCCTTCCGCATGTTCGATGCGGGGCGTTACGGCGTAAAGGAACTGACCCGCTGGTGCGACGAGGTGGCCCGCATGGGCCGGGGGCTGCAGCCTGCCCCCTCGCCCGGCCTTGACCTTGAGCATCTGCTTGCGGAACTTGATGCCGCGCGTGCGTGCGGCGCCATGCAGGCCAACAGGAACTGACACCACACCATGTTTGCCATACTCGGTCTCGTTGTCGTTTTCGGCTCGATCATCGGCGGCTACCTGATGGCGCACGGCGTCATGCACGTGCTGTGGCAGCCCGCGGAACTCGTCATCATCCTCGGCGCGGCCATCGGCGCGTTCATCGTCTCCAGCACCAAGTATTCGCTGGGGCTCGTGCTGAAGAACCTCAAGCTGGTGCTGGGCGACCCCGGCATGAGCAAGGCCAAGTATCTTGATGTATTGGGTCTGCTCAACTCGCTGTTCGTGAAGATGCACCGCGAAGGGGTGATCAGCATCGAGCAGGACATCGAAAAGCCGGAAGGCAGTTCCATCTTCAACAAGTATCCCGCCATCGCCAAGGACAAGCACACCGTGCATTTCATCGGCGACACGCTGCGGGTGTACCTGACCACCGGCGATCCCAACGAGATCGACAGCCTGATGGAAGTGGACATGAAGTCCATGCACGAGGAAGAATCCATCGCCCCGCACGCCATCGGTCGCATGGCGGAATCGCTGCCCGGCATGGGTATCGTGGCGGCGGTGCTCGGCGTCGTGCTGACCATGGGCAAGATCAGCGAGCCGCCCGAGGTGCTGGGCCACCACATCGGCGCCGCGCTGATCGGGACGTTCATCGGTATCCTGTTCTGTTACGGGGTGTTCGGCCCCATGGGCGCCAAGATCGAACAGGCCAACCACGAGCACCACATGTATTTCGCGGTGATCAAGGAGGCGGTGGCCGCCGCCATCCGTGGCTCCACGCCGATCATCGCGGTGGAGTACGGGCGCCGTGCCATTCCGCACACCTTCCGGCCCACGTTTATCGAGATGGAAGAAAAGCTGAAGAGCTGACGCACTGCGCGCCTGGCGGCGGAAGGGATTCCGCCCGTCCGGGATGCGCCCTGCGGGGAGGAACGCCATGGCTGGCGGTGGATCATGGAAAGTTGCCTACGCCGACTTCGTGACGGCGATGATGGCCTTCTTTCTGCTGATGTGGATTCTGAACATGACCCCGCCGGAAACCAAGCAGGCGCTGGCGGGCTACTTCTCCACCGAACGGTCGTTGTTCGATTCGAGCAACGTTTCGCCGGTGGCCAACAACCCCTTCGTGCAGGGGGTGGACAAACTGGACACGCGCGACTTCAAGGTGTCGGAAACCGAAAAGTCGCATTACGCCATTGCCCAGAAGCTGAAGCAGATGCTGATGGCCGACGCCATTCCGCAGAATGCCAGCGGCATCAGCGCCGACGACGTGGGCGTGCTGCTGCGGGTGAACAGCGACGTGATGTTCAAGGCCGGTTCGGCGGAACTGGTGCCGGAAGGCAGCAAGGTGCTCGACGAGGTCGTCAAGATCCTGCGCGAGTACAACCTGTACCTGATGGTGCGCGGCCACAGCGACAGCGGCGAGGTGGCCGCGGGCAGTCCGTACCCCTCGAACTGGGAGCTTTCCGGCGCGCGCGCGGCGGCTGCCGTGCGCTACATCATCGAGCACGGCGGCATCAAGCCCACCCGGCTGCGCGGCATCGCCTATGCCGACACGCGCCCCCTGGAACCCAACACTACCCCCGAAAGCCGCGGCAAGAACCGGCGCGTGGAATTCCATTTCCACCGACCGGAGGTCATGTCGTACAACGTGGTGTATTAGGGCGCCCGGCGCTGGCGCAGACATCGTCCTTTCGCGTGGGGCGGACCGGGAGGTCCGCCCCCGCTTGCGCTTTGGGGGATGGGCGCGTATCTGCGGCGGTAACGGTTGGCGCGGCCAGCCAGATCAGGAAGCCGCCAGTTCAGGCAGGCCAGAGAGCGGTTGCCCGCGCACGGTGCCCCCGACCATGTCCTGCCACGAGGCAGCGCTACGGACCACGCGCGACGGGGGCGTGCCGCCGTACGACGGATTTCATTCCAGTCATCCCCCATTTCCTCATCACCAACGGGCCGCGCGGCCCGCCCCCATACAGGAGACGGACATGCCGTTCACAGTGTTCCGTAGCGCCACCAGCACAGGTTCTTTCGAAGCGTGCCCGCCAGCCCCGGTCAGGGCCTTGTTGTTCCTGACGCTGTTGCTCCTGGCGTCCGCCCTGTCGGGTTGCGCCTCGCAGGAGCCGCTGAAGCCTTACAATCCCATGGGTGTTTCCGGAAAGGTCAGCCCGGAGGCGGAAAAATACTTCGCCATGGCCCATGTGCTGTGGAAGGGCGGCGAAACCTGCACCGAACCGGAAAAGGCCGTGGCCTACCTGAACAAGGCCATCGATCTCCAGCCCGATTACTGGCAGGCCTTTGCCCGGCGCGGGCTTGCCTACAGCGAAATGGGCCTGTGGGACGAGGCGTTCGACGATCTGACCCGCGCCGTGCGGCAGCATCCTTCGGCGGAGAACTACGCCTGGCGGGGACTGGTGGCCTTTCGGATGGGCAATCAACTGGGCGCCCGCAAGGACCTGACGCGGTCTCTCGAACTGGATTCCGCCCAGCACCGGGCCTGGAACTACCGGGCGGCCGTGGAACTGGCGGAGGACCAGATTGCCGACGCCTGCGCGGACTTCGCCAAGGGCTGCTCCAACGGCGATTGTACGGGCATGGAGTCCGCCAGGCGGGAAGGCGTCTGCAAGTAGCGGCGTCCCGTCATTCCGGACTACGGGCTAACCCGCCCGGTACTACGGGCTAACCCGGCCGAAAATGCGGGTTGACCCGGGCGCGGCGGCGCCCCATCATCTGGGCATGGAGCCGTGACAGGCCTGGAGCCGTAACAGGCCTGGAGCCGTGACAGGCCTGGAGCCGTGACAGGCATGGAGAATGTACAGGCGTGTCCATGTATCGGGTTCGGCACCATGCTTGGGCATCTTGTCCGGTCCGTGGCCAACGGGGGCCCGGCCGGAAACGCCGGTCACGCGTGCCATCTCCCCGTTGCGAGTCCGCCATGCGAGACACCACTGCAACACCGTTGGCAGCCCTCGCTGCACTGAGGGGCAAGGCCTCTTCCTGGGGGCGTGTGCGCCGCGCGTTCGGCGCGACGGGAGACGCCCTGGCCCACTTGGTGCGCGCCTTCGCGTTGATCGGCGCGCTGACCGTCGTGCTGTCGGGCGCGATGGTGCCCGCCGTCCGCGCGGAAGTGTCCGATCAGGACCTGGACGTCTGCCTTGCCTACGCCCAGATCGAACTGGCCAGCCAGTACGGTTCGCCTTCCAGCCTGGCCTTCATCAACGACGGACGCGCCACCATGGAGCGGTACGACGGTGTGGTGGACGGGCATTACGTGTCCACCATCCTGCGCATGGACGGCGTGTTGACCACCCCGGACGGGGTGGCCCGGCCCGTACGGATAACCTGCCTGTTGGCCAGCGTGGGCGAACCCGTGGGGCTGCGCCTGGAACCCCGGCGCTGAACCAGGCCTGAATCCGCTGCCGGACATGCTGGGCGCACCGGTCTGCCCGGTGCGTCCGTCACCTGCGTCGCGCGGACGTGCGGCTAGACCCCGTTCGCGCCCCGATGCAATGGCGCGGACGGCGGGCCGGTGTCACCCGGCTGGCGGGTGGTCCCGCTATCCGTACCAGTTTTCGATGATGTCCAGCAGGCGGTCTTCGCCGACCACGGCCAGGATGGCCGGATCGGCGTGGCAGGCGCAGTCGAGGCAGAAGTGTTCGTCGCACAGGGGGCGCAGTTCGCGTTGGCGCTGCTCCGGGGACGCATCGAAGCTGCGTCCGCAGAAGGTACAGGTCATCTGGTCGGGCATGGGTTCCTTCATGGATCGCTCCTTGCGGTTGCGCCCGGCGTTCACCCAACGGAATGCCGGTGACGCATGGCCGACTATACTTTTGGTACGGCTGCCGCCGCCAACCCTCCATTATTTTTCCGGGGCGCCAGGGCCGTGCCGCCGGGTCGCGCCGAAAGGTGCACATGGTGTCGCCGGGTTGCCCGTGGCGGAAAAATTCCGCCACGGGCGTGGTCCCCGGCAACCCCTCGGCAAGGGGCGGGCAGGGGGCAAACGTGCGAGGCCCCGTGCGCTCCTGCGCTCTTCGGTATGGTGCTGCCCGGCATGGGGGCTATCCGGCCGGATTGCGTGCCGTACCTCCCCAGCGTCCCGCCGTCCGTCGCCCCTGCCGTCCGCCGTGCCTAGGCAGGTCCCCAGCCGTCCGCGTCGAAGCCGTCGTCCTCCCTGTCTTCCCCGTTCCCGTCGTCCTCTTCGCCTCCGTCATCCACGTCATATCCGTCATTCCTGTGGTCCCCGTCATGGTTCCGACCGGCGTCGGCCGCAGGGCCCGGGTACAGTGCGTCGATGCGGGCACGCAGTTCCGCCGGTAGTTCCGGCGGTGTGCAGCCGCCAGGTGGCGCATCGCCATCGGTACCTGCGGCGCCCCCGAACATGCCGAGATGGCGGGCCAGCATTTCCAGGGCCTTGAGCTTGGAATGGAGTTTCACCTGCACGCCGCCACGCCCCGGAGCTTCGGGCTGTTCCTCAGCCGTGCCGTGTGCCAAGCCGCGTGCCGGGCGCGTGGCGCGGGTGCCACGTGCCGTGGATGCCTCGCGCACCTCGGCCACGGCGGCGGCCTGCGCGCGGGTCAGTTCCGTGGAGTCGCGCAGCCGCACGCCCTCGTCGGACCAGTGGCACAGGTCGGTCATCACCGCGAACCCCACGGCGGCCAGTTCGCGCACCACCCGATCCTGGGTCACCCCGGTGCGTGTGGCCCGGCGGGCCATGGCCCGCTCCACCGCCTGCCGCACGGCGGGGGAGTCCAGCAGCCGGGAGGCCGTGCGCGCGGCGCGCACCGGCGCGTATCCCGCCCGTTCGGCGGCCCGCACGGGCGACATGTCCACCAGGAATTCCTCCACGAAGCGACGTTGGCGCACCCCCAGCCGGGGAGAGCGGGCGTCCCCTTCCCGTGGCATGCCCGCCTCGCGACGGGAGGTTCCGGCGCTCCCGGCAGGCTGGGGCCCGGTGCCCGCGCCGCCGGTTTCCATACTGCTCATCGGGCCTCCTTTTCCGTGGCGCCAGACACGCGGGCCTCGGCGCGCAGGTGGCGCAGATCGGTGCGCACCTCTTCCAGCGCGCGCTGTACGGCGGCCAGCCGTTCGTCCATGCGGGCAACGCACACGGCGGTCTCGCGGGCGGACCGCACGTCGCCGTCAAGGACGGCGGCGCGGGCTTCCATGGCGTCCAGCCGGGCCTGCACCGTGGCCACCAGCATCACCGCCCCGGCAAAGGCCGTGGCCGCTGCCGCCAACGCCTGCACGCCCACCCGGCGGTCCAGCCGCCACCCTTCGGCCCGGCACTCGCCCTCGCGCTCCCTGGTGTCGTCCACGGATCCGTTCGGGAAGGTCATCGCGGGGCGCCCTCCCCGGCGCGGGAACGCAGTTCGTCCTTGCGGAACGACCCCAGCGACGAGCCCAGGTAGTAGTTGACCACAGCGCCAAAGGCCGTGCCCAGCGAACCGAGCAGCAGCAAGGCCGGTTCGCTTACCGAGGGATGCTCCAGCACGGCCCGCAGCATGCCGAAGAATCCGGCCACCACCACCAGGGCCACCAGACCGGTCACCCATGCCCCGCCGTGTCCGGCACGGGCCAGGGCCACCTCGCGCGCCCGGGCGTCGCGGGTATTGTCCAGTTCGGCCCGCAGCTGTTCGGCCTGCCAGTCCAGCAGCCGTGCCCGTTCGCGCACTTCCAGTTCGCGCAGGGTGGTCAGCGCCTGCGGGTTGCCCAGGGCCGCCGCCACGCTGGCCGGTTCCGGGGCGACGCCCAGCGCCGACCCCAGCAGCGCCCCCGCCGCGCCAGCCACCGCGCCCACCGGGCCGCCCAGCGCCGCGCCCAGCAGCGGGGCCACACGAGCCACCGTGGTACCGATGCCATTCCAGTCCATGCCATGCTCCTTTCGCGCAGGAGCCGCCGGGCGGCATGCCCGGCCCGCCATGCGCGAGAGGACGGACATACACCCGCCTTGCGGGGCGGTGCGGGGCGCAGCGGGGTGGCAAAGGGGGCGCATGGCCGTCCCGAGGGGGCGCGGCCATGTCGATCCTGTGGGCAGGAAGAGCAGGAAGACCGGGGAGTGCGGGAAGGGGATGCGGCGCGCAAACGAAGACGCCCCCGCTGGGCGGGGGCGTCGGATGTGCAGTGCCGTGAGCCGGGGGCTAGGCGGCGACAAGGCTGTCGGAGGCGTCCTGGATGCTCACCGGGCCCTTTCCGTTGCGGGGCAGTCGAGGGGACTTGTCGGACTTGCCCGTTTCCGTTCCGTCGACCTTGCCGGATTTGGCCTTGCCGACGCGGGCCTTGTCCGTCTTGGCCATCTGATCGGGCTGGTCGGGCTTGGCCGAACGTGCCACCTGCTTGGCCTTGGCCTTCTTGGCGGCCTTCTTGTCCGCCACGATCTTGCCCTTGCCGTCATTGGCCACGTGGTCTTCGGTCAGGCCGAAGGGGGTCCAGTCGGCCAGGGCGATGTCCAGCGATTCGAACGAGCGGCCCGAAGCGTAGATGACCGGTACGCTGCCTTCCGGAGTGGAGGCGAACAGTACGGTGCCGTTGGCGCCGGGCTCCGGCATGGCGGCGGTGCGGGCGCCGGGGATGTTGTCGGGGTGCGAGGCATCCAGCGCCACGGTGGAGGCGTGGGCGCCATCGGAGGCCCTGGCCGCGGCCAGCAGTTCGGAGGCGGCCTCGGTCTGTTCGCTGCCGTTGGCGGCGGACTGGTTGCGCCCACCGCGCAGCACGTACAGGAAATCGCTGCCGGTTTCGCCCACCATGGCCACCATGGTGCTGCCGCCGCGCGTGGCCAGCAGGCTGACCGGCACGGTACCGCCGTGAATGCCGATGTAGGCCGGGCGCGAGCCGCCGGGCATGTCGATCCAGCCGTCGTCGTTCGCCTGGGCCTGCGGCTCCGAGGCGTGCAGGGCTACGCGGCGGGCGTCGCCCGCGCCGTTCACCGCGGCCCGGCCATGGCCGGACAGGGAGTTGGGCATGTCGCCGCGTTCCGCCTCGGTGACGGTGGGCACGGCAAACACAAGCAGCGCCAGCAACACGGCCAGCAGCCGGGATGTGGTTACATTGCGGAAATATATGGAGAGGCAGGGTACACGCCGAACGTTGTCGCCGCGCATGGTGGTGTTTACCGTGAATCCTTCGGATGGTGTTGTATGGCGTATCGCCACGTGTGCAGGCTTTATTGATTCGGACGGTCTCTGTCAAGGGTGCGGAATGGTACGCAGAAATATATTTTTAACACTTATATTTCAGCGTGTTGCAAAGTGTGCGCAAGGGCGCGTTGCCCCCGTGCGGCCCTCCGTGGCGCGACCTGTGGCCATGTCTTGCACGATGTTCGTTAAATTTTAGTATTTTCAGGCCGTTGATTGGTGCGGGGAACTCTAGAGAATCGGCCCCGTCGGCCCGGTCGGGGCTGGTTCGGGCGGGGGTGGCGTGGCCGGGAGCCCGTTGCCTGGATACTTTCCGGTCGGGGTATCCGGCTCGTGCCCGACAAGCAGGTCAGCGCGGGGCTGATTCGTCCTGCTTGCGCGGCTTGCCGTCCTTTTTCCGCTTCTCGTCCCTGTCGCCCTTGACCTTGCTTTTGGGCGCGGTGGCGTTGGCCGCCGGGGGCGGGGCCTGCTGTACCTGGGGTTCCGGCTCCGGGGGCGGAGCGGGCAGGGGGGGGCCGGCCTCGCCCAGGGTGGACAGGAAAAAGCGCACCAGCCGGGCGTTCAGGATCCGGTGGATGGCCTGGCGGGTGTCCTCGTCCACCCCGCCGCACAGTTCCGGCAGGTCGCGCTGCAGGGTGGGGGGGCAGGCGGCCATGAGCGCGTAATGGTCCGCACCGGCCAGCACGGTGAATTCCGGAGGGCGGGGCAGGGCGGCGCGCAGGGCGTCGGCGTGCAGGGGGGCGCGGTTCACCTCGTCGTCGTCGGCCTTCAGGATGGCCACGGGCACGGTGACCCCGGACAGGGACGCACGGGGAAAGAGCATGCCATAGCCGGGTGCCACCAGCGCCACGGCCCGGACCCGGGCGTCCGCCATTGTGGTCTGGGGCGACTGGGGAGCCTGTGCCCCCTGTGCCCCCTGTGGGGCATGTGAGGCCGGGGGGGGCGCGGGCGGGGTGGGGCCGGGTTCCTTGTCGCTGGAGCCGGGTTGCAGCGGACGCAGGGTGTCCGGCAGGCGGCCCAGCCGTTCGGAGGCCCACTTGGTGCAATAGGGGTCGCCGGGTGTGGTGCGCTCGCAGTAGCTCGCATAGCGGGTGCCGTCGGGACGGGCGCCCGCCAGCAGCAGGGCGGTGGCCCCGCCGGTGCCGAAGCCGATGACCCCGATGCGGGCGGGGTCGATCATGGGGGCGGTTTCCGGGGTACGCAGCAGTCTGCTGATGGTGGTGCTGACGTGTCGGGGCCGGGCCGTGAGCTGTTCGGGCAGGAACAGCGAAGATGTGTCGTTGCTGTTGTCGCCCGGGTGGGTGGGCGCGGCCACAACGAAGCCCGCGCGGGCCAGGGCTTCTGCCGTGTCGTGGTGGGCCAGGCGCGAACCGGCGGTGCAGTGGGAGATGACCAGCAGCGGGAAGCGGCCGGGTACTTCCTTGCCGCCGCGCGCCACGTCCAATGTCCAGTCGCCGAGGTGGATTTCGGAGGGGGCGCGGACGGAGGGATACCATACGGCCACGTCGAGCCGCTCGCCGGTTTCGGGGATCCAGATGCCCATGGTGCGGAAGCCGGGCTGATACGAGGCCGGTTCGTCCGCGCGGGCATCTTTCACCGTGGGCAGAAAGGCGGCAAGGGGGCCTGCCGGAAGGTTGGGCGCCACGCCTTGCGGCAGGACCACGGGCAGCAGCAGGGCGGCGGTCAGCGACGCGGCCAGCAGCGTGCGCGGCAGGCGCCGGGCGGTGCCGGGCGCGTCGGGAAGGGCGTGGATCGGGGTACGGGGCGCGTGGCCGCGCGACATGGGAAACCTCCGGTATGTCCACGTGCGAGATACCGCATGCGTCTCCACCCGGCAAGGCCCCATGCGGCCTGATACGATACGGCTGGGCGCGACCTGATGCGGCCAGACACGACCTGATGCGACCAGACACGACCGGACACGACCGGACGCGCGCCCGTCAGCGCACCCTGCCCCAGTAGGAGAGATGCGGCGCGCATTGCAGCAGCGGCTCGATGGGCACCTCCACGGCGGGGGGCGGATCCGCCGGTGTCCTGCGGGCGTCCACGGGAAAATTGCCCGGCACGCTGGAAGAGCCACCGGCGGAGGCGTTCTGCCAGCAGCACGAGCCGGGCAGCAGCATGAGACCCCGAGGAGTGAGCCAGAAGGTGACCGGGGTTTCGGCGTTGTCCAGGCCCGTTTCGGGCAATGCAGGCCCGGCAGGGCGCGGCACGTCCGGCTGCACGGTGGGCAATCGCCCGTCGCCCGTGGCTGCCCCCCGGTCGGCGGTGTCGGCGGTGTCGGCGGTGTCGGCGGGCCGTGCAGGGAAGGCAAGATCGTCATTGCCGCCACGCCGCTGGCCGCCAGGCGCGACGGAAGGCGCACCGGACGTTCCCTTTCCGTTGCCCTCGCCGTGCGGGCCGCCGCCGTTCCGCCGCCGCAAGTGGGCGGTCAGCACGGCATCGGCGCAGTCGTCGTCGCCGAACAGGTCGTCGAGTTCGATGCGACGCCCGGCGGCCAGGTCGTAGCTCACGGCCAGCAGATCATGGCTGACGGCGGCGCCGTCCCGTCCCCACAGGCCGGTCTGCACCTCGAAGATGACCGACACGGCGTTGGCCGATGGTCGGGAAATGCGGTGGGTGGCGGTCAGCCAGTCGCGGCGGGCTGGCGCGTAGACGTCCACGCCCGCCTGCGGGGCACCCTGCGCCGGGGCGTTGGGCGTGGCGCCATGGGCCGGGTTCGTCCCGTCCGTGGGTTCGGCCCTGCTGGTGGGGACGGCCTTATCTGGCCTGTCTGGCCTGTCTGGTTTGTCTGGCCCATCGGCCCCATTGATCTGTCCGGAGCGGGGACCAGCGGCGGACTGCGGGGGCAGCCCCTGTCCGGCCACGCGGCGGAAGGCATCGGTAAGTTTCCAGACGATGCGCGCGATGTCGGCGTCCACGGCGGGGTGGCGCAGCACGGGGTAGCTTATGGAAACGTCGTAGTGCTCGCCCACCTGTTCGTAGCGCGTTCCGGCTCCCGTGACCGGGGCGGGAAACGCGGGCAGGACGAGAACGGCGAAAAGCGCGGCCAGAGCCGCGTGGCGGATGGGCATTCCAGCCTCTGAAGTGCGCGGATGTCTACGGAAAACACATACGGTTAACGAAGTCCGCGAGCGCGGCCAAGGCGGGAAAGCCCCCCACTTGGGTACGCCACCCCGCATGGTGCGTGCCTGCCTGTGGGGTCGGCCCGCATGACGGCGGCGTTCGCATGTGCCCGATCCCGCACGGGCCCCGGTCCGCCGGATCTCCCGGAACAGTGTGGGCCGGAGCAGTGTGTGGCCGGACTCGCGCGTGACGGGAACAGCGCGTGACCGGAACCGCCCGGCCATGCATGTGTATCGGTAGGGTTGCCGTTCTTCTTAACCCGCCGAAAGCATTCCGCCCCACATGTTCCGTCTTGCGTTTCCGCGGGGCCGTGTCCACCCGGTGCAGCGCGGTAGCGCCTGACCCGCCCCCATACTCCGCCCGCCTTCCTCTTCTTTCCCCCGTTTTTCCCCCCTTGCCCCAGACCCTCCGTTCCTGCCCGTCCGATTCCGGTTTTTCCGCTTCGGGCGGGCCGCGCGTTTTTTTCGCGTCATGCCCGCGCATGCCTCGTACACCCCCGCGCCCCCCTTCCAACCCCCTTCCGGCCGCATCCGCCCGAAAGGCGGGGTGTACCACCTGCTCACGCGGCGCGGCCGTGGTGGCCGGGTGGTCCGGCCCGGCGAGACGTCCGCGCACCGAAAGCAAGGAGGCAATGCCATGGGTGGTGGCGGCAAATCGTACAAGGCCCCGGAACCCCCGGCCCCCCCGGCGCCCCCGGCCGCCGACGAGGTGGCCGAGCAGGAGGCCAAGGCCGTGGAGGACGCGCGTGAAGACGCCCGTCGCGCCGCGCTGCGTGCGCGGGGCAGGCAGGGCACCATCCTGACCGGGGCGCTGGGCGTGCCCGGCACCCCCGACACCCAGCGCAAGACGCTGCTGGGACTGTGAGGAGCCGGGCATGACCAGCCAACGACTGCGCGACGCCCGCGAGGCGGTGGACTTTCTGGAGCGGCAGCGCTCGCCGTGGGAGGAGGCCTGGCGCGACATCGCCGCCTACGTCCTGCCCCGGCGCGGGCGCATGCACGGCCGCGATCCGCTGGGAGTCCCCGCGTCCGGTGCGGGGGGTGGCCCGTCCAGCGTGTCCGGTGCCCACCGTTCCACTGACATGCGCGGCGGGCGCGTCATCGACGCCACGGCCACCCGCGCCGTGCGCATCCTGGCGGCGGGCATGCAGGGCGGGCTTACCTCGCCCGCGCGGCCCTGGTTCCGCCTGCGCCTGGCCGACGGGGCCGACGCGGAATCGGGCCCGGCCCGCCGCTGGCTGGATGCGGTGGAACAGCGGCTGTACTGGGCGCTGGCCCGCAGCAACTTCTATCAGGCCTCGCACACGCTCTACACCGAACTGGCCGCCTTCGGCTCCGCCGACCTGTATCAGGAGGTGGACCCGGAACGGCTGACCCGCTTCGCCGCGCTGACCTGCGGCGAATTCTCCTGGGCCTGCGACGCGGCGGGCCGCGTGGACACCGTGGCGCGGCGCATGCTGATGACCGCCCGCCAACTGGCGGAACGCTACGGCGAGGCGCGGCTGTCCAGCGGCACGCGGCGCATGCTGCGCAAGGAACCCAACCGCCACGTGGAGGTGGTGCACCTGGTGCGGCCCCGCGCCGTGCGCACCCCCGGCCACGGCGGCAACCTGCACATGCCCTTCGAGTCGCTGGTGTTCGAGGCGGACGGCGCCGCCGGGGACCTGCTGCACGAGGGCGGCTTCGAGGAATTCCCGCATCTGGCCGCGCGCTGGGACGTCACCGGCGGCGACGTGTATGGCCGCTCGCCCGGCATGGATGTGCTGCCCGACGTCAAGATGTTGCAGGAAATGGCCCGCAGTCAGCTGCTGGCCATCCACAAGGTGGTCAACCCGCCCATGCGCGTGCCCACCGGCTTCAAGCAGCGGCTCAACCTCATCCCCGGCGCGCAGAACTACGTGGCACCGGGCCAGCCCGAGGCGGTGGCCCCGCTCTACCAGATCAACCCGGACATCGCGGCGGTGACCCGCAAGATCGACGACGTGCGCAAGGCCGTGCGCGAAGGGTTCTTCAATGATCTTTTCCTGATGTTCACGGCGGACGGGCGCTCCAACGTCACGGCGGCGGAGGTGGCCGAACGCGGGCAGGAAAAGCTGCTCATGCTCGGCCCGGTCATCGAGCGGCACCAGACGGAACTGCTCGATCCGCTGCTGACGCGTACCTACGGCATCCTGCGCCGGGCCGGGGCGCTGCCGCCCAATCCGCCGGAACTGGAAGGGCTGGAGATGCGCGTGGAATACGTCTCGGCCCTGGCCCAGGCCCAGCGGATGGGGGCTGCGCAGTCCATCCGCCAGTTCGCGGCGGAGGTCACGGCCCTGTCGGCCACCGCGCCCGGCGTGCTGGACAAGATCGACTTCGAGCAGGCCGTGGACGAGTTGGCCTCCATCGGCGGGGTGCCCGCCAGGGTGGTGCGCTCCGACGCCGAGGTGCTGCGGCTGCGCGCGCAGCGCGAGGCCATGCAGGCCGCGCAGGGCGCTGCCGTGGCGCGGGGGGCGGAGGGTGCCGCCAGCGCTCTGGCCAGGGTGCTGGGCGTGGAAGGCGGTGGCGGCGCTTCGAGTGGGGATGGCGGCAGCGGCGGTAGTGGCGCGTCTGGCACCGCCTCGTCCATGCCGACTTCGGCAGGCCGGACCGCCGCATCGCCTGCCCCGGTGGGCCGGGCTGGACCGACTGGCCAGGCCGCGGAGGCGCGTGCATGAGCCGCCACTCCTCCCCCATTCCTTCCCGTCCGGCGGACGGCGGGCGTCACCCTGATTCCGCCCCGCAGCCCGACGTGATCCTGGCCGACCTGCTGGCCCGCACCGCCATGGCGGACGCCGCCGGTCCCGATGGCCCCGACGGTCTCGATGGTGCGGGCGGTCTGCTGACCGACCTGCTGGGGCCGGAGGCGGAAGAGGCCCGTCAGGCCCGGCGCGAGGAAACCACCCGGCTTGCCGTCTATCTCGACGACCTGGCGGCGGTGTTGCGCACCCAGGGCGGGGCCGGGGTGCGCGTGCTGCGCCACTGGCTGGACGCCGCCTGCGCCAACGACCGCCTGTCCCGGCCCGAGCCCGCCATCCACGGGGCCGCGGCTTTGTACGACTACGCCCGCGACCGCACGGCGGAAATCGCCATGGCCGACCCGGCCAGCCTGCTGCGCATCCAGTTGGAAGGGGCGCGGCGCTGGGCCGGGGAACAGCTGAACCCCGGCGGGCGGCGGGACTGATCCCGCCCGCGCCGGATGACCACGCCTTCAACGGGAGCATCATGACAACGCACGCGTTCAACCCTGCAACGGAGGACATCATGGAACAGACACTGGCCCCGGCACCATCACCCGGCACGGCAAGCGGCCCGCAGATCGCGTCCGCACCTTCCGGCCCGGCCGCTCCGGCGAACCCCGCCATCGCATCGGCGCCCCTCGCCAACTCCGGCAGCCCCGCCGGAACCGGGGCCGTCCCCGGCCTGCCCGATGCCCCCATCGCCCCCGGCGCGCCGGGCGCTGCCGCCGCCGCGCGCAACGCCGCCGATTACGCCTTCGACCTGCCGGACCACCTCAGCGTGGATACGGCGGCGGCGGACCGCTTCCGCTCGCTGTGCGCCGCCCAGGGGCTGACCCCGGAACAGGCCCGCGCCGCCGTGGACTTCTACGTGGCCGAGCACGAGACGGCGGGCGGCCTGGCCGCCGACGGCTGCGAGGCGGGCCTGCGCACCCTATGGAAGGGCCGCTACGACGAACGCATCGATACCGCCCGCCGCGCCGTACGCAGCCTGGACGCCCGCATGGAAGGGCGGCTGGCCCCGCTGGTGCGCGCCGGGCTCGGCAACCACCCCGCCTTCGCCGAGCTGATGTCCCTGGTGGGCGAGCGCATGGGCGAGGACACGCTGGGCGCGGGCACCGGCCCGGCGGGCGCGCGCGGCGAGGCCATGAGCACCGAGGATTTCCTGCGGACCGTCGTGTTCGCCAAACGTTAAC
The DNA here is from genome assembly GCA_031287575.1 of Desulfovibrio sp. Taxonomy (GTDB): domain Bacteria; phylum Desulfobacterota; class Desulfovibrionia; order Desulfovibrionales; family Desulfovibrionaceae; genus Cupidesulfovibrio. The sequence continues at coordinate 8,124 of JAITSV010000079.1, read as the reverse complement.
CGCCAGGAGGCATCCGGCATGGGCAAGACGCTGAAGGAACTGAGCAACGAACAGGCATCCACGCAGCCGCAGCAGGTGGACGGGCTGACCGAGGAGGCCCCCATCCTGGGCATCGTTCCCTTCGAAGAGGCCAGCCACGGCCTGTGGAACATGTACGAGGACGTGGAAGAGGTGCAGGGCGCGGGCTGGGTGGATATGAACGCGCCCCTGCCCTCGGTGGAGGTGACCAGCAACCTGCGCAAGGTGGACCTGTCCATCCTGGGCGGCGAGATCGAGGTGCCCGAAGACACCGCCCGCATGTTCGGCGGCAAGGAAAAGTACTTCTCCAAGAAGATGCCCAAGGTGCTGCGCCGTTCGGGCATGTCGGCGGAACAGCGCATCATCTACGACAACTTCCGCGCCTTCGCCCTGGACCACGGCGCGGTCACCGACGCCGGGGCCACGGCGGGCGGCTGCTACTCCATGCTGGCCGTGCGCTTTGTCGAAGGCGAAACCTGCGGCCTGTACAGCCCGGAATGCTTCAAGCAGGGCACCGTGCTGGACGTGCAGTCCATCAACGGCGGCGAGCTCTACAAGGCCACCAGCGGCCAGTACCAGGGCGTGCTGGTCTTCGGCCTGCGGCTGAAGTCGTACCTGGGCATCCAGATCGCCAACCCCCACAGCGTGGCGGCCGTCGTCAACGTCAGCCGCGACCACGTGCCCACCGAGGCCATGATCGACGACATGCTGGCCCAGGTGCGCGCCACCTCCGGCTCCACCTACCTGTTCATGCACGAGCGCGCCCGCAACCTGCTGTACCGCTACAAGGCCGGTGCCCTGCAGATCGTGCCGGGCGGCAAGGACATGGACCGCCAGATCACCCACTGGAACGGCATCGAGATCGTCACTTCCTACAACTTCAAGGACGGCACCGAACAGGTGCTTGCCCTGTAGCGGCACCCCGCCGCGCCCCTTCCGCAACACCATGACGGCAACCGCCCGGCGGTGCCGATGAACAAGGAGAAACGCATGTACGGACACATGCTGCGTGTGCATGGCGAACACCTGGCCAAGGGGCAGGAACTGCCCAGGAACGCCCAGGCCGTGGGCAACGGCGGCCCGCAGCGCGCGGGCTCGATGATGGGCGCGGCCGAGGTGGCCGCCGTGGCCGCCACGCCGGTCACCCTGGGCGACGGCAAGAGCCTTACCTTGATGCTGGAAGACAGCGACGACGGCACCGCCTTCGCCGCGCTGCCGGTGTCGTTCCGGCGCTCCGCCCCCGGCGGGCGCACCTGGGCCGGGGGCGAGGTGCTGGGCCGCCTGCCCCTGCCTTCCGACTGCCGCCGCCACGTGCGCGTGGTGATCGGCACCGACGACGCCGGGGCCTCCGGCACCGTGGACGTCGTCTTCGACTACCTGCCGCGCTAGCGCGGCCACGGACCGCAACCCCCGCCCGCCCCGCCCGTGATGGGGCGGGCGGGGAACACGGCACGGAGGTGCCCCATCATGCCCAATGACGTGAGCAATGACATGACCAAGGATGGCGCGTCGGGCCAGGCCCCGGCGGTACACGAGGACCCGGCGGCATGCGCCCCCGGCGCGGCGGCCCCTGCTTTGCCCGCTCCGCCTACGTTGCCTGCATCGCCCGTCTCACCAGACGTGGCGGAAACGTCCGCACCAACCGGACCGCCCACCCGCGAAGACGTGCGCCGTTTCCGCCTGGCGACCCTGCGCGCCCGGCTGGCCCTGCTGGGGGTGGCCTTCGACCCGTCCACCGACGAGGCCACCCTGCGGCGCATGCTGCGCGCCGTGGAGGGGCAGGGGGGTGAGGCTGCCCGGCCCGGTCCGAAGGATGTGAAGGGCGTGACTGGCGCGCCGGGTACGCCGAACTCGCCGGACACTGCTGGCGCAACGGGTGCCGCCGACATGATCGATACGACCGACACCATCGGGCATGCCGCCGACCCCGCCCCGGCGGGGGAACCCGACCTGCCGCCCAGCGCCGCCATGCGCCGGGACACGGCCCGCCACCTGCGCGAACGGCAGCGCGTGGCGGCGGCGGATATCGGAGTCACCGGAATCGCCGGGGGCGCCAGGGGAACCAATGGCCGCCCGCGCGGCAGGGGGCGGTCATGAGCGCCGCCCCCGGTTTCACGTCCGGGAGCACCGCGTCCGGCAGCACGGTCCAGACCAGCGAGGTCTCCATCTGCAACAAGGCCCTGCGCTACCTGGGCGCGCCGGAAATCGTGGCCCTGGACCAGCCCTCGCGCGAGGCGGACCTGTGCTCCCGCTACTACGCGGAAGCCCGCGACGAACTGCTGGAACACCACCACTGGAACTTCGCCACCCGCTACACCTCGCTGGCCCCGCTGGCGGCGGTGCCGCCCTTCGGCTTTGCCTGCGCCTACCGCCTGCCCGGCGACTGCCTGCGGGTGCGCCGCCTGCGCGGCGAGCCGCCCTTCGAGGTGGTGGAGGCGCGCACCCTGTACACCGACGCGGCCCCGGCGGAGGCGGTGCTGACCGTGCGCGTCACCGACCCGGCCCGCTTCCCGGCGCTGTTCGTCGAGGCACTGGCCCGCCGCCTGGCCGCCGCGCTGGCCGTGCCGCTCATGAACAGTTCGCGGACCGAGCAGGCCATGCTCCAGCGTTTCGGGGATGCCCTGGAGGCCGCCCGCGTGGCCGACGCCGCCGAGGGCGCGTCCGACCCCGTGGAGATCAACCCCTGGCTTCTGGCGAGGTAACCCATGGCGCGCACCACCCTGATCCAGAACAGCTTCAACGCGGGCGAACTGTCGCCCCTCATGGCCGCGCGGGGCGACCAGACCCGGTATGCCAGCGGCTGCCGCGTGCTGCGCAACATGCTGCTGCACCCGCACGGTCCGGCCTTCCGGCGGCCGGGTCTGCGCTTCATGGGAACCTGCGCCGATGAAACGGCGCCGCCCCGGCTGGTACCCTTCGTGTTCAATGAAGAACAGGCCTACGTGCTGGAATTCGCGCCGGAACGGCTGCGGGTGTGGTGGCGCGGCGGGCTGGTGCTGGGGGGCGGCGGCGCGCCGCTGGAGGTGCAGACCCCCTACGCGGCGGAACACCTGCCCACGCTGCGTTGGTGCCAGTCCGCCGACGTGCTCTATCTGGTCACGCCGCATGCCGCCCCGCGCAAGCTGGAACGCCACGGCCATGCCGACTGGCGGCTGGTGGCGGTGAACTTCGGCCCGCGCGTGGCCACGCCCACGGGGCTGCACGCCACGAGCGCGCCGACCTCTACGCCGGAGAACTCGCGTCTGCACCGCTACGTGATCACCGCCGTGTCCGTGGACACGGGCGAGGAAAGCCTGCCCACGGCGGAACTGGCCGTGACGGGCGGGACTCCGGCGGAAAGTTCCGCCGTGAACCTGACCTGGAACGCGGTGGAAGGGGCCAGCGAATACCGGGTGTACAAGGCGGGCGGCGGGGCATCGGTGTATGGCCTGCTGGGCACCGCCGCCACGGGTGAGACCTATGCCGATACGGGCCGCACGCCGGACTTTGCCGAAGGCCCGCCCGAGCACCGCAACCCCTTCGAAGGGGCGGACGACTACCCCTCGTCGGTGCAGTTCTGGCAGCAGCGGCTGTGCTTCGCGGGGTCGCGCAGCCATCCGCAGACCATCTGGGCCAGCCGCACCGGCTGCTACGAGAACATGGACGTCTCGCGTCCGCTCCAGACCGACGACGCGGTCACCGTCACCATCGCCTCGGAAACGGTCAGCGCCGTGCGCTGGATGATGCCCGCCCGCAAGCTGCTGGTGGGCACCGGCGGCGGTGAATGGACCCTTTCCGGCCAGGGCAGCGAGCCGTTCTCGCCCCTGTCGTGCCTGCTGGAATTCCAGTCGGCGCGCGGCTCGGCGGAACTGCCGCCCCTGGCCGTGGGCGACGGGGTGCTGGCCGTGCAGCGCGGCGGGCGGGCGGTGCGCGACTTTCGCTACAGCCTGGACGTGGACGGCTATTCCGGCGCGGACCAGACCATCCTGGCCGAACACATGCTGCGCGGCCGCACCATCGTGGACTGGGCCTACCAGCAGTCGCCCCATTCGGTGGTGTGGTGCGCCATGGACGACGGCGCCATGGCCGGGCTTACCCTCATCGCCGAGCATCAGGTGGCGGGCTGGCACCGCCACGATACCGGCGGCGCGGTGGAGGCGCTGTGCGTGGTGCCCGGCCCGCCGTCCGACCCGGCCGGGGGCGACGAACTGTGGCTGGTGGTGCGCCGCGACGTGGAGGGCGCGCGGCGGCGGTACATCGAGCGGCTGGATCCGGCCTTCGAGGCGGGCACCCCGGCCCCGGCGTTCTTCGTGGATTCCGGCCTGTCCTACCAGGGGCCGCCCGTGGCCGCGCTGGGCGGGCTGGAGCACCTGGAAGGGCGCGAGGTGTCCATCCTGGCCGATGGCTGGGTGCATCCGCCGCGCACCGTGGCGGGCGGGCGCATCGAACTGGATCGCCCGGCCTCGGTGATTCACGCCGGGCTGGGCTATGCCAGCGACCTTGCGCCGGTGACGCAGGAATTCGTGGCGGGCGACGGCCCCACCCAGGGCCGGGTGCGCCGCGTGGGCCGGGCGCGGGTGCGGCTGTACCGCTCGTCGGGGTTCAAGGCCGGGCCGGACGCGGACCACCTGCGCGAGGTGCTGTTCCGCACCGCGCAGGACCCGCCGGGGCAGGCCCTGCCGCTGTTCGACGGCGACCGCGAGGTGACCCTGGACGCGCGCCTGGGCACGCAGGGCGGCCTGCACGTGCGGCAGGACGACCCGCTGCCGCTGACGGTGCTGGCGGTGATCAGCGAAGTGGAGGTGGGCGAGGCATGAGCGCGCATCCTGTCCACACCGTTGCCGACGTTCCAGCGGTTCCGGCATCCCCGGCCTTCCTGCCCCCCCTGCGTACGGGCTTTGCCCGGCGCGGCGCGGATGGCCGCACCCGGCTGCACGTGGTCCCGGCGCGCCGCCAGCACTTGCGCCAGGTACTGTCCCACCTGCGCCCGCGCGACCGGGCGGAACTGGATGCCCTCGGCCCGCGCGGGGCCGTGGCCGAGGCGGCGCGGGCCTTTGCCCTGTCGCCCCTGCGCTGGGCGGTGCTGCGCGGCGGGAGGTGCGTGGCCCTGTTCGGCGCGCGGCCCTTCCCCGGCATGCCGGACACGGCGGCGCCGTGGCTGTTCGGTACCCCGGACCTGGATGCGGAAGGCCGGGCGCTGGCCCGGCTGGGGCCGCTGTTCGCGGCGCGCATGCGCGCCGCGTGGCCCCGGCTGGTGAACATGATCCACGCCCCGGCCCTTGCGGAGCGTCCGGCCACGGCGCACTGGCTGGCCCGGTGCGGGTTTGCCGTGGCCGCGCACCCCATGCCGTTGGGGCATGGCGGCGCGCCGTTCCATCCCTTCACCTCCGGCGATTTCCTTGCGGCCAGCATCGCGCCGGAACAACCGACCAGCACGGGAGGATGACATGTGCGGATTGCCTCAGGCCTTGTTGGCAGCGGCCGTCCTGCAGGGCAGCTACACCCTGATGGATTCGAACAGGACCGCCAGCGCCGCCAAGGCGCAGCAGGAATACCAGGCGGCCACCCAGCGCAATGCGGCCATGCAGGCCAACTACCAGATCGAGGAGACCCAGCGCGATGCCGAGCGCACCGAGCGGGCGCTGAAGCGCCAGGCGCGTTCGCAGCAGGCGGGGGTGCGCTCGCTGCTGGCGGCGTCGGGCATGGACGCCGGGTCGGGCAGCGCGCTGGACGTGTTGCAGGACCAGTCGCTGGCCGCCGAGGCCGACGTGCTGGACGTGCGGCGGCAGTCGGAGCGGAGGCAGCGTGCCCTGGAATACCAGGCCGCGGGCGCGGACAGCAATGCCTCGCTGCTGCTGGGCATGGCCAACGACCCGTGGTCGCGGGTGCGCCAGGGGTGGCGCAACGGGATGATCATCGGCAACACCGTGCAGGGAGCGGGTAACCTTCTGATGTAGGGCCATCCTGATCTGGAGCCAGCCTCCGAGGGCTGCTTCCGGCTTTGGAAACAGCCTTCCGGCAGTGCCGGCAAGAACGTAAAGGAGCGGACAATGACCATCGTATCGACGAATACCGTCGAACTGTACACCGGCAACGGCACGCAGACGGAGTGGCCGGTGACCTTCCCGTTCCTGCGGTCCGAGGACGTGCGGGCCGTGGTGAGCGGGACGGGCGGCGACAGGGTGCTGGCCTACGGCACCGACTACGTGGCCGCCGCGCTGCCGGGCGGCGGGGGCAGCGTGAGCACCGCGCCGGGCACCTCCGGCATGGTGGGCGCGGGCGAACACCTGACGCTGTGGCTGGATCAGCCCTTCACGCAGGAAATGGACCTGCGCAACACCGGCGTGCTGGACGCGGAAATGCTGGAGCGCGGTTTTGACCGGCTGACCCTGATGGCCCAGCAACTGCGCGAAGAAGTGGGCCGCTGCGTCAAGGTGCCGCTGACCGACCAGTCCACGCGGCCCGACGCCCTGCTGGAGGGCATCACCGCCAACGTGGGACGAGCGGAACTGGCGGCTCTGGACGCGCAAGGTCAGGCGGCGTCCGCCACCGCCAGCGCGGCACGGGCGGAATCCGCATTCATCAGCGCCGATGTGACCCTGACCGGCGTGCAGCAACTGCACGGAGAGGTGGCCCAGGCCGTGGCGGATGCCCGGCAGGACGTGCTGGCCTCCGCCGCGTTCGTGCCCATCGGGGCCATTCTGGACTTTCCGGTGAACACCGTCCCGGCGGGCTTTCTGGTCTGCGCCGGGCAGGTGGTGACGCGGGCGGCGTATCCGGATCTGGTCACCTATCTGACCGGAGGCACCGTGGCCCTTTCCGCCGTGCTGCCCGATCTGCGCGGCGAATTCCGGCGCGGGGCGGATTTGGGCCGGGGCGTGGACGCCGGGCGCGTGGTGGGCAGCTTTCAGGCGGACACCCTGAAGGCGCATACGCATGCGTATTCGCGGTTCATTGCCTCTGCCTCCTTGCAGCGCGGGGCTGGGTCGGTCAACACGGGCGGCTACGATTCTCCGGAAACATCCGCCACCGGAGACGCCGAAACCCGCCCCCGCAACATCGCCGTGGTGGTGTGCATCAAGGCATACCATGCGCCCGGCACCGCCGTGCCGGTGGACGTGGCGGGGGTGATGGGCAGGCTGGATGCCATGGCGGCGGTTGTCAGCCCCAACGTGGGGCGGTTCTGCACCGTGTACCCGAACAACAGCACCCAGCAGTCGCTTTCGGCGAATGCGACGACCGTGGTGTCGAACAACGGGGCGCAGGCCAGCATCGGGGAGAACTGGCCGGGTGCCGGTGACGGCTCCCTGTCCATCGTCATTCCGGAGGACGGGGTGTACGAACTGACGGCAGTGGTTGCGCTTTACAGCGGGGCCGTGTCGTCCGTCGCGTGGGGGTGGATTACCGTGAATGGCTCCACCGTGCTGGAATCGGTGGACTACTGCCAGATGGTCATACAGGACGCCCTGCAACTGCGGGCCGTGCGGCAACTGGCCGCCGGGACGGTGGTGCGGGTGACCGTGAGGCCGAGCACGCTGGCCGCTGGCGGCTCGGCAGCGGCAAACAACCTGACCGTGATGCGTGTGAGGTAGGACGATGCACAACGAACGCATGCACGAGGCCTTGTGCCGCCTGTACCCCGATGCCCCCGAAGGCGCGTGGGAACTGGCGTGCGGCCCGGAAACGGATTGGGACGTGGTCATTGCGGCCTGGGGGCTGGAGGTGGCACAGCCGACGCAGGCGGAGCTGGACGCGGAATACGTGGCGCTGGCCGAAGAGGAGACGGCCGCGGCGCAGGAGACGCCGCCTGTGGTCATCGCATCGGACACCATCACCGTGGCGGATGCCGAGTTCCTTTGGGTCGCCGCCCAGGGGAGCGCGGAAGCGCCGCCCGACTCCATGGCCGTCTGGCTGATCGCCAAGCTGGAATTGTGAGGGGGGAAAGACACGGAAGGCGAACAAACGGAGAGTGGGAGAGACGGACAAGGTGGAATGGAAAAGCCCCCGGCGTACGCCGGGGGCTTTCAGGTTGTTGACAAAGTCTGTTTTCGTGAGCCTCCGGCGGCCAAGGGGCTGCCGCCCCTTGGAACCCCCATATTTTGCATTTTCGTAATACCCAAAAAACAT
>JAITSV010000018.1 GCA_031287575.1 Desulfovibrio sp. | reverse complement strand
CTGATGAACCTCGGCAGCACGTCCGCATCCCGGTCGGGATGCTCGCCCGTGACGTGAGCCGGCAAGCCGTCACGAGTGTCACATGAGCCAGTCCCCCACCCCTCCCGTCTTCGACATCGATGGAGTGCTGCACCGCCTGCAAGGCGACCGCGAATTCCTCACGCTGCTGCTCGACACCTTCCTGCCCGATTTTGCCGACCGGCTGACCAAGATGCAGGCTGCCCTGGGTGAAGGGCGGCTGGACGACCTTGCGCGCCTTGCCCACAGCCTGAAAGGGGCTTCCGCCACCATCGGCGCGTCGCGCCTGCATCATCGGGCCGCCGCGCTGGACCAGGCCTGCCGCGACGAGAACATGGCTGCCGCCCGGCTGGAATGGCTGGGCCTGCTGGAAGATGCCGACGTCACGCGCGAGCGGATCGAGGCGTGGCTGACGGCCAACAGAACCTGACCTGGCGGCGGGCACAGGCAGGAGCGGGCCGGAACTGGCCCGAACTGGCCGGAACTGGCCCGAACAGTCAGGAGCAGGCGGGATACTGCGGAAGCCGGGCCGCTTCATGACGCGTCGCCGTCCTCGAAGCATCCTTCCGGGCAGAAGGCCATCAATTCGGTCAGCACGCCGTCCGGGGCCATGTCGCTGACCAGAAATGGCCGCTCATCCCCTTCGCGCCAGCCGACGATGTCGGGAGCCAGTTCCATGCATGCGCCGCACCCGCTGCAATCGCCAGGCGAAAGCAGCACTTCCCTGAAGCCGCGCGGCGCGGTGGCCGTGTCCTGTTGCGCGTGCGTTGCCGCAGCCGAATCCTGACGGTTGGTCATGGGACCTCCCGGGCGCGTCCGCGCGCCCATCCTTCATGTAAGGCCGGTACAGGCAGTATGCCTGATACTTGTCAGTTATGGCCGCTGCCGGGGCAAGGCAAGGGCTGACGGGGTACCATGCGGCCCGGCTGTGCCTGCCGCTGCGGCAGAACGAGAAGGGGCACGACGTTTGTCGTGCCCCTCGCGCGCATGGCGCCATATCCGATTCCGAGCGTGCGGCCGTGTTGCATGGGCCGTGCCCGGTACGGCGTTCCGAATGGCTAGGGGATGAGGTCCTCGTACACCTTGCCCACCAGCTTTTCGGAGGGGGTCAGGGTGCGGGCGCCGGGCTCCCAGCGGGCGGGGCAGGCTTCCGCCGGGTGATCGCGCAGATGCTTGTTGGCCTGCATCTTGCGCACCAGTTCGGCGGCGTTGCGGCCCACGTTGTAGAAATTCACCTCGGACCCCACCAGCGTGCCTTCCGGGTTGATGATGAAGGTGCCTCGCAGGGCGATGCCCGCGCCTTCATCGTACACGCCGAAGTAGCGGGCCACCGCGCCCGTGGGGTCGGCGGCCATCTGGTAGCGCACGTTTTCCAGCAGGCGCTCGGAATTGCGCCAGGCAAGGTGGGCGAACTTGGTGTCGGTGGATATCGAGATCACTTCCACGCCCATGTCCTTCAGCGCCGCATGGCGCTCCGCAAGGTCCGCCAGTTCGGTGGGGCACACGAAGGTGAAGTCGGCGGGGTAGAACACCAGCACGGTCCACTTGCGGTCCTGCTGCAGCTTTTCGAGCGAAATCTGGCCGAAGGAACCTTCGGTGGGGTCGTAGGTTTCAAGGGTGAAGGGCTTGACCGGGCGGCCAACGGTGGCAAGGGCGGGATATTCCTGTTGGGTGGGGCAGCTCATGTTCGATGACTCCTTTGAAAGAGCTGTTAGTAATGATTTCTGGTATCACTTATGGCATCGTCGGGCCGAACCGTCAAGGGGGTGATGAAAAAAAGTGAGGTCATGCCGTGTACCGAACGTACGCGTGGCATATGGGCGTGCAGGCGCACCGCGCGGTGGGGTTGCCGACGCGTCAAGGCAGAGGGGGCGTCTTCGGACAGGGCGACGGTTGGGCGGTACGGGTGGCGTGAAGGCAGATGGCGCCAGGGCAGGGGATGGCTCTCGTGTGCCCTGCGCCAGGCTGCGCAAACACGAACGCCGCACGGATGGAATCCATGCGGCGCAAGGCGTCTGCTGAAGGCAGGGGGGGGGGGATGGGGATCGTCAGTCGATCCACTTCCCCTTGTCGTAGCGGATGATTTCGGTGACGCGGCGGGCCTTGACCACGGCGAAGTCGCCGGTGAGGGCGGCTTCCTTGGTGGCGGCGCGGCTTTCGTATTCCTGCTCGTGGTAGACGATCAGCCCCACGTACTTGGCGCCGGGGCCTTGTGCGTCATGCACGTCGGTGGAGAGCGAGTCGGGGTCCACGGCCAGATAGCGGGCCACGAATTCGTTGCCGTTCTGCACCACGTCCTTGCGGGTCTGGCAGGGGCGCAGGCTCTCGTTCATGTGGCGCAGCTTGGCCCGGGCCAGGGTATCGAGCTTGTTGTGCACGTCCTCGATGGTCTCGCCCACGGGCTTCTTGGCGGGAGCCACCTTGGCGACCTGCGTGGTCTTGGCGGCGGGCTTCGCGGACTGGGTGGACTTTTGCGGTGCGGCCTTGGCGGTCTTGTCGGTGGCTTTTTCGGGGGCCTTCTTCGTCTGCTGGATCTGCGGCGCGGCGGCGGTATCCGCAGCGCCTGCCGGAGAAACGCAGACAGCCCCGGTCAGGGGCAGGGTCAGGGCCAGGGCCAGAGTAACGGGCAGCGTCAGGGCCTTTGCGGCCATCGCGATGCGGCCTTGCTTCATCGACTTCGTCTCCGTTTGCGGCAAGGCCCGGCGGGTATCCCCACCGGGCCTTCATGATCCGTTGTGCTACTTGATGAAGGAGAGTTCGACCCGGCGGTTCAGCTTGCGGGTGTCTTCGGTGCTGTTGTCGTACTTGGGCTTGGATTCGCCGTAGCCCTTGGTGATCAGGCGCGAGGATTCGACGCCCTGCTTGACCAGGAAGTCCTTGACCGACTTGGCGCGGGCTTCGGACAGCTTCTGGTTGTATTCGTCGGTGCCGAGGCTGCAGGTATGACCGGCAACTTCAACCGAGCCCTTCTTGGACTTCAGGATGGCGGCGGTTTCCACCAGGATGCTGGTGGCGGTGGCGTCCAGCTTGGCCGAGTTCAGGGCGAACTGGATGCTGCGCAGCACGATCACTTCGTCCATGGGGGCGACGGCGGCAGCGGCGGGGGCGGCCTTTTCTTCATAGAAGACGTCGCGCACGAACTTGTCGAGGGCGGCTTCGTTGGCCAGCAGTTCGGGGCCCTTGGCGGTGACGGAGCAGCCGTTCAGCTTGGCGATGGCGTCAAGGGTGGCCTGGCCGGCGGGCTTGTCGGCCATGGAAATGACGTGCAGGCACAGGCCGGGGTTGGTGGAGAGCAGCAACTGGGCTTCGGCCACCGGGTCGGAACCCAGGTTGGATTCACCGTCGCTGATCATGATCATGGCGGCCTTGCGCTTCATGGCCTTGGCGTAGGTGGCCTTCTGCAGGCCGGTGCCCATGGGGGTCATGCGGGCGAAGGTGTCTTCGTTTTCGTTCAGCTTCTTGATGGCCTTTTCATAGGACGCCTTGTCCCACGCGGCCACGGGCTGGATTTCGGTCGAGGGGGCGAAGGTGTGCAGGCCGCCTTCGTAACCCAGCGCGGGGATCTTGGCGTTGATGGCCGACAGCAGCTTCTTGGTCATTTCCATCTTGTTCTTGCCCGTCTTTTCGTGGGACATCATCATGGACCCGGAATAGTCCACGAAGAAGTCGAAGCTGGCGATCTTGGGCACGAGGGTGGATTGACCGGCGGCGAAGGCCGGAGCAGCGCAGACAAGCATCAGCGCCGCGACCAGAGTCAGAATTTTCGAGATTTTCATGGGAGCCTCCAAAAATAGCTGATGTTGACGCAGGGAAAAACTCCAGCCCGGAATTATCTTCATATTGTGCAAGTTACCGTCAAAATATGGTCGTGACAAGACCATTCTGCGTTTTAGGGCACAATCTTTCCGATTTTTTACGGGCCGCATGCCGTCATGCGGGCTCCTGCGGAGCCTCCATGGCGGATTCCAGTGCTTCATCCAGCGTCGGGTGGGCGAAAATGACGTTACCCGCGTCATGCACGGTCCAGCCAGCTGCGGTGCCGCTCCCTCCCGCAAGCACGGCAGCCAGGGTCACCAGATGCGAAACTCCGTGGCCCACGGCGGTCACGCCCCGGATGCGCCCGTCAACCCAGACGATCTTGATGAAACCTTGCGTCGTTCCATACGCCTGCGCAATGGGATTGGCAATGAGCATGGAGCGCGAAACACGGGGGGAAAATCCCGCATTCTTCAACTCTTCCGCAGTAGGGCCAACCCGCATTGCTTCCAGATGGCCATAGATACACGCGGGCATTACGCCAGCGTCATACGGCGCTACTGTGTCTCCGCAGGCGTGGCGCACCGCGTAGCGGGCCTGGTGGTCCGCCGCGTGGGCCAGCAGGGTGCGGCCATTCACGTCGCCGATGGCGTACACGTGCGGCGCCGCACGCAACCACTCATCCGTCTGCACCCAGCCGGGGCCGCGCAGGGTGGCGCCCAGCACCTCCAGCCCGATGCCGACGGAGGCGGGGCGGCGTCCCACGGCCAGCAAGGCCTTGCTGGCGGTCAGTTCCTCGCCGTCCTCGAAGCGCAGCACGGCGCGGCCATCAACAGTGGCCAGCGAGGCCACCTTGCGTCCGGTGTGGATGGTCCACCCTTCGCGCGCGTAGACCTTGCGCAGGGTGTCGCCCACTTCCGCATCCTCGGTGGGGGCCAGGCGGCCCATGCCTTCCACGATGGTGATGCGCGAGCCGAGGCGAGAGAAGAAGTCGGCCATTTCCAGGCCGATGGCCCCACCGCCCACCACCATGAGGCTTTCGGGGGCTTCGGTCACGTCGAGCAGCGCGGTGGAGTCGAGCACCGCCGCGCCGTCGGCGGCAAGGCCGGGAAAGCTGGCCGGGGTGGAGCCGGTGGCCACGATCAGGGTCCCCCAGCCGAGCCGGGTTTCCTGCGTGGTGCCGTCGGCCAGCACGGCGGTGACGGCCAGTTCGCCGTCAGCATCGCCCTGCCGTTCGCTGGTCACCCGGCCCTCGCCCGCGTAGACGGCGATGCCAGCCGCCTTCAGGCGTTTTTCCAGGGCCTGACGGGTGCCCTTGACGTACCGGTCCTTGCGTTGTTGCAGGGCGGGCAGGTCGAAGGCGATGTGGCCGTCCGCGCCTTTCAGCTTCTTTTGCGCTTCCAGCAACGGCAGGGCGGCGGTGGCCCCCAGCAGCAGCTTGGTGGGGATGCACCCCCGGTTCAGGCAGGTGCCGCCCAGGCCGTCGCGGTCCACCAGCGCCACGGAAAGCCCGCGCGCCGCCGCATCGAAGGCGGCCCGGCTTCCGCCGGGCCCTCCTCCGAGTATGATCATGTCGTAGCGGGTGCTAGGCGTCATCCGTCAGCACCATGTTGCGGGCCGCCGCCGTCTCGTCCAGCCTGCGCACCGGCGTGGTCACCGGGGCCGCGTGCAGGGCGTCGGGGTTCTGGGCCGCCGATTCCAGGATGGCGATGAGGTCGTCCGCGAATTCGTCGAGCGTCTGCCTGCTCTCGGTTTCCGTGGGCTCGAACATCATGCATTCCTTGACGATGAGCGGGAAGTAGATGGTGGGGGCGTGGTAGCCCTTGTCCAGCAGGGCCTTGGCCACGTCCAGCGCGCGGATGCCGCATTCGGCGTGGTTGCAGGCGGACGCCACGAACTCGTGCATGCAGATGCGGTCGTGGGGGATTTCCAGCACCTTTTCCAGCCGCTTGCGCAGGTAGTTGGCGTTGAGCACCGCGTATTCCGACACGCGTTCCAGCCCTTCACCGCCCAGGCGCAGGATGTAGGCATAGGCCTTCAGCAGCACGCCGAAGTTGCCGTAGAACGGGGCCATGAAGCCGATGGACTTCGGATGGTCGTAGTTCAGGTAGTAGCGGCCGTCGTGCAGCTTTTCCACCCGCGAGACGGGCAGGTACGGCACCAGCCGTTCGCTGACGCCCACCGGACCGGCACCGGGGCCGCCGCCGCCGTGCGGGGTGGCGAAGGTCTTGTGCAGGTTCAGGTGCACCACGTCGAAGCCCACGTCGCCCACGCGCATCTTGCCGAGGATCGCGTTCAGGTTGGCGCCGTCGTAGTAGAGCAGGGCGTCCACCGCGCGCAGCTTTTCGACAATGCGCGGCAGGTGGTTTTCGAACAGGCCCAGGGTGTTGGGGCAGGTCATCATCAGGGCGGCCACGTCGTCGTCCAGGGCGGCTTCCAGCGCGTCCGGGTCGACCATGCCGTCCTTGGATTCGATGTTCACCACCTCGTACCCGGCCAGCGCGGCGGATGCGGGGTTGGTGCCGTGGGCGGAATCGGGGCAGATGACCTTGGTCTTACGGTTGCCCTTGTCCTTGTGATAGGCGGCGATGAGCATGGCGCCGGTAAGCTCGCCGTGCGCGCCCGCCATGGGGTGCAGGGTGAAGGCGCGCATGCCGGTGATTTCGCACAGCAGGCGCTCGGTTTCCCACATCACCTCAAGGGCGCCCTGGGTGTACTGGCCCGCGCCCTTCAGCTGGGCCATCAGCGGGTGCAGCCGGGTAAAGCCCGGCAGGGCGGCCACCTGTTCGGTGAACTTGGGGTTGTACTTCATGGTGCACGAGCCGAGGGGGTAGAAATTGGAATCCACCCCGAAGTTCAGGCGCGACAGCCGCGTGAAGTGGCGCACCACGTCCAGTTCGCCCAGTTCGGGCAGGGCGGGGCGGGTGGCGCGCAGCAGGTTTGCGGGCAGCATGTCCGCCGCGTGCATCTTGGGCTGCGCGGGCAGGCAGGCGGTGCGGCCGGGAACGGATGCGGCGAAGGCGGTCTTCACAGGATACCTCCCAGCATTTCGGCCAGAATGCCGACCTGTTCGAAGCTGTTCTTTTCGGTGCAGGCCACCAGCAGCACGTCGTCCATGCCTGCGTAGTAGCGCCCCACGGGAAAGCCGGGCACGTAGCCGCGCGCGGTAAGCCTGTCCACCGCCTCGAAGGCGGGAATGGGCAGCCGCACGGCGAATTCGTTGCCGAAGGGGGCGGTGTTCAGCGGGCGGACCCCGGCGATGGCGGTAAGCCGTTCCATGGCGTAGCGGGCGCGTTCCATGGAAAGTTCCGCCGTGCGGGTCAGGCCTTCCGGTCCCAGCAGGCACAGGTGCACCAGCGTGCGCAGGGCGCACAGGGCCTGGTTGGAGCAGATGTTGGACGTGGCTTTCGCGCGGCGGATGTGCTGTTCGCGCGCCTGCAACGTCAGCACGTAGCCGGTGCGGCCTTCGATGTCGTTGGTGCGGCCCACGATGCGGCCCGGCATCTGGCGCACCATGTCCTTGGTGCAGGTCATGATGCCCAGGTACGGCCCGCCGAAGCTCAGCGGCTGGCCCAGCGACTGGCCTTCGGCCACGGCTATGTCCGCGCCCATTTCGCCGGGCGTTTTCAGCACCGACTGCATGACCGGGTACACCGAAATGACCGAGGCGGCCTTCTGGCTTCTGGCGTGCGCGAACAGGTCGGTGAAGTCTTCCACCACCCCGAAGAAGTTGGGGTTCTGCACCACAATGGCGGCGCAGCCGGTATCCACGGCGGCCTTCAGGGCGGCCATGTCCGACCTGCCGTCCACCTGCGGCACGGTGACCAGGTCGAGCGAAAGGTTGGACGTGTACGAGGCCAGCATGGTGCGCCAGATGGGGCTGACGGCCTCGTCGATGACCAGCTTGCGGCGCTTGGTGGCGCGCACGGCCATCATCATGGCTTCGAAGATGGCCGAGCCGCCATCATAGACGGAGGCATTGGCGCAATCCATGTCCAGCAGGCGGCACACCGCCGTCTGGTATTCGAAGATGGCTTGCAGGGTGCCCTGCGAGGCTTCCGGCTGGTAGGGGGTGTAGGCGGTGTAGAATTCACCGCGCGAAACCAGCGCATCGACGGCAGCCGGGATGTGGTGGCTGTAGAAGCCGCCGCCCAGAAAGCTGACCACGTCGGTGCGGTTGCGGGCGGCCATTTCTTCCATCTTGGCCAGCACCTGCATTTCGCTCAGGCCCAGGGGCAGCTCGAAGCTGCGCGGGCGCATCTCTGCCGGAATATCGATGAAAAGGTCCTCGATGCTCTGCACGCCGATGACGGAGAGCATTTCCCGGACCTCCTCTGGGGAGTGCGGGATGAACGGCATGGGCTGCTCCTTGCCGCTAGTGGGCTTCGCGCGCGACGACGGCTTCGTAGTCGGCGGCGGAGAGCAGGCCTTCGGGCGTGGCGGAAAGCTTCACGCGCACCATCCAGCCGTCGGTGTAGGGCGACTGGTTCACCAGTTCCGGCGCGCCGGACAGGGCGTCGTTGACCGCGCTGACGGTGCCGGCAAGGGGCGAGTACAGTTCGCTGGCGGCCTTCACCGATTCCACCGAACCCATTTCCTGGCCGGTGGCCAGGGTGTCGCCCACGGCGGGCAGGTCGACGAAGGTCAGGTCGCCCAGCTGTTCCTGGGCAAACTGGGTGATGCCGATGACGGCCTCGTCACCTTCGATGCGCACCCATTCGTGGGTATCGGTGTAGAGCAGGTCGGCGGGAATGGACATGTGTGCCTCCTGGAAGGGTTCGGCCTGTGGTGGGGGCCAATGGGGTGAGTGGAATGCGCGGCGCGGGCGCGGCGGTCACGGCCCGGCTGCGGTGTGTGGCGCTGTTGCGAACGATGCGGGGCGCGGTCTGCCCCGCCGCACGGTTGCCTGCCCTGCGATTATTCGCATGACGGGCAGGCCGGGCGCACCGAAAACACGACGAGCGCGCCGGTGCACCGGTAATAGCCGGACACGGCGCGACCCGCAAGTGCCGCGACATAGTGAAAAGGGGGAGTCGGCGCGCCTATTTTTCGGTCTTTTCCAGATGCACGCCGAGCTTTTCGATTTCGTCCAGCAGCAACTGGCGGCGGATGGGCTTTACGATGAAGCTGACGGCATCGCCCAGAAAGAAGGCGTCGTGCACTTCCTGCGAATCGTCCAGGCCGGAAATCATGATGACCTTCACGGCCTTTTCGGGGGCCAGGCCTTCTTCTTTTTCGATTTCGCGGATTTCGCGCAGGGCCTGCTGCCCGTCGGCGTTGGGCATGAGAATGTCGAGGGTGACCACGTCGTAGGGTTCACCGTCCCGGAGGGCGGAACTGAAGGCCTGCACGCCTTCCTCGCCGTCGGTGGCGATGTCGACATACCCGTAGGGGTGAAGGATTTTCTGGACCAGTCTGCGGCTGTCGAAGTCGTCGTCAACGACCAGGAATTTCATCGGAACGTCCTTCTGCCTGCGCGCGTTGTGCGCCGTGGTTTCGCCGCCGCGCCTGCGTGGGGCGGCGGCCTGATGGATGCCCGGTACACGCGTTGCGGTCCGTAACGCGGATGATATCGACGCACTCCGGCGTCGCCCCTCGGAATTGCTGACGAACATAGCCGCCAGCGGTAGCGCGGTCAATGCGCGTTAACGCTCCGCGCGTCTTTCTATAAGGCGGCGTTGCAGTGCCGCCAGCCGTCTATACGCCCGCCGCCGCGAAGGCCCGGTCCACGATGTCCACGGCTTCCTGCTGGATGCGCTTCAGGTGGTCGGAACCCTTGAAGCTTTCCGTGTAGATCTTGTACATGTCCTCGGTGCCGGAGGGCCGCGCGGCAAACCAGCCGTCGTCGGTAATGACTTTCAAGCCTCCGATTGACGCGCCGTTGCCGGGGGCCTTGGTGAGCATGGCGGTAATGGGCGCGCCCGCAAGTTCCGTGGCGGTCAGCACGTCGGGCGAAAGGTTGGCCAGCACGGCCCGGCGTTCCGCCCCGGCGGGCGATTGCAGGCGTTCGTACAGCGGCGCGCCGAACTGTTCGGTGAGCTTCGCGTACAGTTCCGCCGGGTCGCGGCCTTCCACGGCCATGATTTCCGCCGCCAGCAGGTTCAGCAGCAGGCCGTCCTTGTCGGTGGTCCATACCGTGCCGTCGCGCCGCAGGAAGGACGCCCCGGCGCTTTCCTCCCCGCCAAAGCCGCAACTGCCTTCCAGCAGCGGCTGCACGAACCACTTGAAGCCCACGGGCACCTCCACCACCTTGCGGCCCAGCGACGCGGCCACCCGGTCCACCATGGAACTGGTGACCAGCGTCTTGCCCACGGCGCACCGAGGCGACCACTGCGGGCGGTGGCGGAACAGGTACCACACGGCCACGGCCAGGTAATGGTTGGGGTTCATGAGGCCCGATGCGGTGACGATGCCGTGGCGGTCCGCGTCGGCGTCGTTGCCGAAGGCCACGTCGAATTTGTCGCGCAGGCCGATCAGCCCGGCCATGGCCCACGGGGACGAGCAGTCCATGCGGATCTTGCCGTCCTTGTCCAGCGGCATGAACCGGAAGGTGGGGTCCACCGCGTCGTTCACCACGGTGATGTCGAGGTCGTAGGCTTCGGCAATGGGGTGCCAGTACGCCAGCGACGAGCCGCCCAGCGGGTCTGCCCCCAGCTTCAGCCCGGCGGCCTTGATGGCGGGCATGTCCACCACGGATGCAAGGTCGGCCACGTAGCCGCGCACGAAGTCGCGCTGGCTCACGCACGCGGCGGACAGCGCATCGCGCAGGTGCATGCGGCGCACGGCACGGTTGCCGCCATCGAGAAGTTCGTTGGCGCGGCGCTGGATCCACTTGGTGGCGTCAGTGTCTGCCGGGCCGCCGTGGGGCGGATTGTACTTGAAGCCGCCGTCTTCCGGAGGGTTGTGCGAGGGGGTGATGACGATGCCGTCGCCAAGGCCCTGCGCGCGGCCCGCGTTCCAGGTGAGGATGGCGTGCGAAATGACCGGGGTGGGGGTGTAGCCGCCGCCCTGCTGGATGACCGTGGACACGCCGTTGGCGGCCAGCACTTCCAGCGCGGTGCGGTGGGCGGGTTCCGACAGGGCGTGGGTGTCCATGCCCAGGAATAGCGGGCCGGTTATGCCTGCCTGCGCGCGGTATTCGCACACCGCCTGTGTGACCGCGAGGATGTGTTCCTCGTTGAAGCTGCCGGACAGCGCGCCGCCCCGGTGGCCGGAGGTGCCGAAGGACACGCGCCGCTCGGGCGCGGCGGTATCCGGGTGCTCGGTATAATAGGCGGCGACCAGCGCCGGAATGTCCACCAGTTGCGAAGCTTCGGGCCGCTGCCCGGCCTGCGGATGCGTTGCCATGGCGTGCTCCTGTCCTGACGGCGCGAAGTGTGCCGAAGTGTTTGGAGAATTTGTATACCGTTGGGGCAGGGCAAGCGCAAGGGTGGGGGGGGAATAATGTTGGAGACTCGGCACGTTCGCGCAGATTTACATCTCATTTGGTAAAGCGGTGTCAGAAGGATACTATCTTGGCACGTTTAGACGACGAAAGAGGTGTCAAAACCTTCTTGATGTCTCATATTTTTATGTGTTATTGCCATTGGCAATGGATGGTGGAGAGTTGTGACATACGAAGAATTTATCGCCGAACTTGGTAGGGCAGGGCTAAGCGTCCGACGATTTGCGGAGCTTGTAGGCATGCAGCCCAACTCCATTTCGAACAATAAAAAAAACGGAGCAGTGCCAGATCATCTCGCAATTATTGCGGCATTACTCGCGGAGCTTACTTCTCAGAATATCGACTATGGTTCTATTTTTGCTCGCTTGGAAATTCATAAGAAGAAGCCACGAGGCGCGGCCATCCTTGGCAAGTTTGTCGGCAGTAAGCAATGTGTATTGGAGTTCGATAAGTGACTGGCGTTGCCCCCATCACGCTTGAATTAGCCTCCCTGAAGCTGGGTTGGCCTGCGCCTGCGGACATTATTCATCCCCAAGGTGCAGGCCCTGCTGTTTTTGGGGGGTTGGTGCGAAATAAAATCGGGCGGTCACTTCAATGTTATGTTGGCAGCGATGGTGTCCGCCTCGGTGTACTCATGGCGGATCACGCTGCGTCCACTTCTGAACCCCCCTTGGCTATCGTTGCTGAGTTCGTTCGTCCGGCGAATGAGGAGGGGGTGCGCGAACTGCACCGACTAGCTTGGAATTTTTCTCATGCGCCTGCTTTGATAACGGTTGAACCTGACAAAATACGGGCATGGAGTTGCTGCGAGGAACCCGACCCAGAACGGGCTCTCGAAGCCTTTATGGTTGCGCAGGTAACGCGAGGTGACCTTAGCGCAGATGACGTTGATGGTCTCGAAGCACGGGCGGCTAGGGCCCTTCATTGGATAAATTTGGTGTCGGGCTGTTTTTTTGAAAAACACAGTGCTCGCTTCAATCGAGATGGGCGTGCAGATCAAATGCTTCTCAACAATCTGAGAAGCATTAGATGTAAACTCTCCGATCAGGGGTTACGCGATGATGACATCTGTCATGACCTTCTTGCGCGTGTTATTTTTGTACAGTTTCTTTTCGATCGTAAAGATCATGACGGGAACCCTGCTCTAACTGTAGCCACGCTCCATCGCCTGCAAAGAGACGGTGTCCTCAGGCAGCGACATGATTCGTTTGAGAGTATACTTCGTGATTACGATGATGCATATAAGCTTTTTGACTGGCTTAATATAAAATTCAATGGTGACCTGTTTCCCGGAAAGGGCGATACAGCTATAGAGCGCGCATTGGGGTGGGAACGCGAGCAGTCGGTCGTAAGGCCAGCGCATCTTGCTTTATTGTCGGAGTTCATTCGTGGCGACCTCGATATGACGTCGAGGCAGTTGTGTTTGTGGCCACAATATGCGTTTGATGTGATCCCGCTAGAGTTTATAAGCAGTATTTATGAGGCCTTTGTTACTGAACGCGCGGCGCGGGACGGTATATTTTATACGCCACCGTATCTGGTCGATTTTGTGCTTGACCGCGTGCTGCCTTGGCATGGGGATGACTGGGATATCAAAGTCCTTGATCCGGCATGTGGCTCAGGTATTTTTTTGGTAAAGGCATTTCAGCGTTTAGTTCACCGGTGGAAGCGCGCCAATGAAAGTGAGACGGTGTGCGCAGATTTGCTGAGACGTCTTTTGGAGCGGAATTTGTTTGGCGTCGATAAGGACCCTCATGCGGTCAGAGTTGCTTGTTTTAGCTTGTATCTTGCGATGTGTGACGAGATTGAGCCTCGACACTACTGGACGCAAGTTACTTTTCCTTCAATGCGCCAACGGCGCTTGGTTTGTTCCGATTTTTTTAGCGAGGGAGAGAGAGGATTCGATAGTTCTGTCGATGCCAATAGTTATGATCTGGTTATTGGTAATGCTCCTTGGGGTGATGGGGTTATCACGCAGGATGCTGTGAGTTGGGCAGAAGATGAGAAGCATCCCTGGACAATACCGAATAATGATATTGGTGGTCTTTTTCTTGCTAAGGCTTCGTTGTTGGTTGCGGATGCAGGCCGTGTGGCACTCATTCAGTCTGCAAATTCCATTCTTTTTAATATTAGCCCAAAAGCCGTTAGGTTTAGGAAGGAATTTTTTTCTCGGATCCAAGTTGACGAAATATATAATCTTTCAGCACTTCGTTTTCGTGTGTTTAAAAGAAAGACGCATACTACAAAAACGTCAGCAGCTCCTGCTTGTGTTGTTATCATGAGAGGGGGCACACCTGATTTTGGGGATATTATTCATTATGTAAGCCCAAAGCGTATTCGTACTTTGGTGGATGAATTTACGATAGTTATTGAAGGGCAGGATAGGCAACGCTTAAGCGTAAGGGATGCAATTTACGATCATCTCATATGGTCAAAGCTTATGTGGGGTGGGCCGAGAGATATTCAGTTGATTAAAAAACTGCAGGGTTTTCCTACTCTTGGGTCCTTAGTGGGCAGTGTGGGGGGGGCGTATCAACAGGGTATAACGTTTGGTGATGGTCAAAAGCTAGCCCCTCACCTGGATGGGCGCAGGATGTTTGATGATACCATGTTTCCTGAGGATGGTTTTATTTACCTCAGAGCTGAAAGCCTTGACGTCGTGAAGGATCTGAAAATTCATTCGCGCGCTTCAACAGGGCTTGAAGCTTTCAATTGGCCTCAGTTAATTGTGAAGCATAGTTGGAATAAACCGACTGGCCGTTTTCATGCTCGTATTACTGCTTCACAGGAGAGTGAAGGTGTTTTGTGTAATCAAAGCTATGTATCAATTCATGCCTCTGAACCAATACTTGAATCTGCAGCGATAGCGCACAATAGTATGATTGCTGTTTATTTTCATTTTTTGACAAGCGGTCGATTTGCAGCCTATAGGCCGAAGCTTTCAAAGGATGAAATTCTCAATCTTCCAATACCGGAGCCTGTGTCAGGGGTACTCGCGGGAGTTGTCGATTATTCTTCCCTTGATGAGCGCGCATTCGCGCTTTTTGGTTTAAAAGATGCGGAACGTGTGCTTGTTGAGGATGCCCTTGATTATACGCTTCCCGATTTTATGGGGGGGGCAGAAGCAAGAGGAAGCCAGTCTACATGTTCCCGGAGTAGCGGCGAGAGTGAGGCTTTTCTACGTGCATATTGTATGTATTTTTCTCGCGTCCTTAAGTCTGGTTTTGGATTAGATAAAGCCGTTTGCTCGACAATATTTCGCACAGTCGAAGAAGATATCCCCTACCGCCTTGTAGCTTTTGAACTTTGCAAGGCTGGAAACAGTGAAATATGTGTCAGGGATATGGTTTCTTCGGAATTGCTGCGAGAATTTTCTCGACTGGGCGAACAAGTTAAAGGTGCTGGTGGGCTATTTGGCCAGCGCGTCGCGCGTATATATGATGCGAGTTCAGGGGTGCCCACAATTTTTTTGATCAAACCTGATCAGAAGCGTTTTTGGACCCGTAGTATGGGGCTCCAAGACGCTGATGATGTTGCGGTGGATTTATTTCGTTGGCAACATGAGTCAGTCTTTTTGGGCGGAGAGGTGCTGAATTGATGTTGGGGGCGCATACATCTCATGCTGCATATGTGGATCCTGCTTTTATTGATCTTGCTCGTATATGGATGCAGATCCCGGCAGAAAAGATAATTGGTCTTATTTGGCAAGCCTATGACGCTATGCGTATGGAGTTGCCCCTGCTAAACCGGGCACCCTGCGGTTGCTGATGCGCGGATAAATTCCCTGGGGGATTTCATCCGCAGGCCCTTGTGGGGGTGCCTCTCGTTGTAGTCCTCGAACCAG
>JAITSV010000032.1 GCA_031287575.1 Desulfovibrio sp. | reverse complement strand
CGGGTGCGAACAGCCCTTCTGCGTGCCCAGGAACAGGTGCGAGGAGCGGTAGTACACGGCGTACACCGCAAGGCCCGCCACCACCACGATGGCGGTGCGCACCAGCATGTTCACCGGGGTGGAGAACTTGCGGGGCCAGTTGTCGCAGTACATGTACAGGAACAGCGCGGGCAGCAGGAAGAAGATGGCCGTCTCGCCCACGTGCAGCCAGCGCCAGTCGGGCGCGGCGTCGCGCTTGTGGCCCCGGATGGCTTCACCCCAGGCCAGTTCCTGCGCGAAGTAGAAGAAGAAGGTCAGGGCCAGCGAAATGGCGATGATGGCGAAGAAGATGGACAGCCGCCGCGCCCACGGGTTGCGGATGACCGAGAAGGGGTAGCGTTCCCAGATGGTTTCCATCAGCCACACCACCACGGTGCAGCACATGATCCAGGCGATGTGGAAGTTGCCCGACACCGTGTTGGCGAAGGCTTCCCAGTAGGGCGGGGTGATGGAGGTGAATTCCTGCCACGGGTAGTACAGGATGCCCATGTGCGGATGCATGGTCATCAGGTAGATGAGCGTGCTGAGGAAGAAGGTGACGATCCAGATGCTCATGCCCTTCACCGGCTGCTTCAGGTCCTGCCAGGGGGCTTCCTCCAGGGCCACCACCCAGGCGGGGCTGAGCCACGAGGCGATGGCCGCGAACATCAGGCAGGCCGTGGCCGCGTATTCCGCCGCGAAGAATTCGGTGATGCCCTTCAGCTTGGTGAGCTGGTCGGGGTTGAAGTAGGCCATGGCGTAGTTGCCGAGCAGCCCTTCGAAGAAGCCCTTGATCAGGGCCAGCATCAGCGCCACCGACAGCAGCGAGAGGATGACGCCCTTCACCACCGGGTGGGCCTTTTCCATCCATTCCCGGCGGAAGGGCCAGAAGTCGAAGATGTAGGCCACCCAGATCAGGATGATCAGCAGCCAGCGGGTGTACATGTAGCCCACGTAGGGGGTGTACAGCCGCATCACCCCGCGCGGGTCCTGGAAAATCCACCATGTGGCGTAGAAGATGACCAGCGTGAACAGCAGGTTGACGATGGCGGGCAGGGGCCCTTTCCACCGCTTTTCCAGCTTTCGCGCTTCCAGGAAGCTGACGGATCCGTGTGACATGACGGTCCCTCCTTTGTTGGGGGTGCAATCCTTGGAATCCCCTGCCGGGTATGCGTTGCGGGGGGCGAGCCCGCGTTGTCGACGTGGTCGGGGTGGTCTGGATCGTCTGGGTGATCCGTGAAGCCCGTGAAGCCCATGAAGCGGGAATGAGCGGGAATGGTCGGGTGTTCAGCGGGCGTTGCCCGGTGTTTGCCGTGCGCCCACTGCCGTGTCTGAGTTCCCGCCATCCGGCGTTGCCGTGCCGGAAGCCTCGGGGGCGCGGGCGCCGGGCGGGGCCATGTCCAGCATGGCCCGGTGCAGGCGGTGCAGCAGGTCTTCGGCGTCCGCATCGGCGGGCAGGCCCAGTCGTTCGGCCTCCAGACGCAGCAGTTCGGGCGTGAAGTCGCCGCCCGGTCCGCACAGGGGCGCCCCGCCGGAAAACCACATGGCGGGTTCCGTCACGGGTGCAGCCGGGGAACTCGCGTCTCCGGCACCTTCGGCGTCAGGCGGACGAAGGCCCGGCGGACAGGGGACAGCCGGGCGGATGCCCGCCGCGCTGCCCGCCAGGTCCGCCCCCAGCGAGAACAGGCCGCGCAGGAATCGTGCACGGGTGGTGGCGGTCATGCGTCCATCCCCCGTTGTTCCAGTTGCGCGCGGATGAACGGGGTGCATTCGGCCCCTGCGTACTTTTCCATGCAGCGGCACATGCGCAGCAGGCGTTCCTCCATGCGCAGCCGGGCCTCGTCCGGGTCGTGGCGCTTCAGCGCCTGCAGCACCTTGACCAGGTCGGCGAAGAACTGGTCGCGCTCGTAGTCTTCCATGGTGAACAGCAGTTCGATGGCCGAGGCGCCCACCGGACACAGCTGTTCGACGGTGACCAGCAGCACGGGATTGCCCGTGGACTCGGCCAGGGTGTGCATGAAGGCCACGGTCTGCTCACGCGCGAGGCCGGGGTTGCCGCCAAGGATGGCGCGGCTGAGGGAGGTCATGGTTTCTTCAAGGCGGGAAAGGCCGGAGGGGGAAACGGTGACGGCGCACAGGGCCGCCAGCGGGGGCAGGATGATGTAGGCGGCCTCCAGCCGGGCCATGCCGGCCTGGGGGCCCTGGGCCTCGACGTAGCCGCCGCGCTCGCGGCGGGAACGCAGGTAGCAGCCGCTGCCCCGGCGCACCTCGACCATGCCGCGCGTCTGCAAGACGCGCAGTGCCCCGCGCACCGTGGGGCGGCTGGTGCCCAACATGCCCGCCAGCTGGCGTTCCGGGGGCAGCCTGCCGCCCACTTCCCATTCGCCGCAACGTATCCTGCCCAGCAGGTCCGTGAGAATGGCGGATTCCTTTTCCATGCACGCCTCCGTGGGGCGGGGCGCCGGGCGCCGCCTGCGGGTGTTGCCGGAAGGGGGGCAGGGATCATGCGTCGGTCAGTACTGCTGCCCCATTG
Organism: Desulfovibrio sp.; assembly: GCA_031287575.1. Lineage (GTDB taxonomy): Bacteria > Desulfobacterota > Desulfovibrionia > Desulfovibrionales > Desulfovibrionaceae > Cupidesulfovibrio. The sequence continues at coordinate 80,924 of JAITSV010000032.1, read as the reverse complement.
GTATGACCGATAGTGGTGTATGTGAGTGCTTGCAAGCGGTGTGCAGCCAAAAAATAATCCTTGCCGCAACGCGCGGGTTTTCATGCGCTTTTTCTTGCCTGATTGGTAAGACCACTTGGACGGCATGCGCACGGCGCGGGCAGGTGCGCGCGAGCGCATTGGCGCTGTTCCCAATGCAAGGCGCCCGCCGGGTGTGTCCGGCGGGCGCTGTCCATGCGGGAGAGAAGGCAGGGAGTGGAGTGTGAAGTCGGCTCAGGGTTCCTGATGGCGCTGGCGGGACCGCCAGGCCTGAATGGCCTTGTCGAAGGGATCGAACAGGATGGAGTATTCCGGCAGGCCCGTGGTGGGGAATGCCGCCGGACGCCGCGCACACAGGATGAGCACCGCGCGCAGCACGCCGCGCCGGTAGAACGGCTTGGCGAAATATGACCGGATGCCCCGCGGGATGAACAGCGCCCAGTCGATGGCCTTGATGCTGTCCAGGGTGTCGTCCACGATGAGCGAGTCCAGCTTGTAGCTCACGATGTCCTGCGCGATGGTGCCGTCGAAGGGAAACATCTCGCCCTGCGGCATGCCGGTGAACGGCTCGCCGGCCCAGTGCACGAAGACCTTGTTGCGGCGCTGGTGGATGTCCGAGAACAGCAGCCCGTCCCACGCGTAGCTGGGCAGGCGGAAGGCATGCAGGGCCGCGAGGATGTCGGCGATGTCCGTCAGCGGTTCCAGCCGGGCGTGCAGTTCCCGTTGCAGCCGGGCGAATTCCCGGTCCGGCGGCGGCGTGGTGCGCGTTTCTCCTTCCTCGTCGCCGGTGGGCGAGCGCAGGTCGGTCAGCGAGACGCGCAGCAGCCTGCGGTCCTTCAGGGTCAGCAGGCGCACGGCGGTGTGGGCCGCGAAGGTGGCATGGCTGCGCCGGACGTATTCCAGCTTGCCCTCCCACTTGCGGGCGAACACGATTTCCTCGCACAGGCGATGCACCCGGTTGGTCATGCCGGGGTGGTGCAGCATGCCGAAGTCGAGCGGGGTCATGCCGTTGCCGGGGTACATGAAGGCCGAGGCGGCGGCGGAGTTCAGCGAAAGCACCTGGCGGGTGTCGAAGTCCACGATCAGGGTGGGGTTTTCGGCCAGGTCGATGAGCATCTGCTGCTCGGCGTCCTTTTCGAGGATGCCGCGTATGCCCTCGGCCCGGTCGGAAACGTCCATCAGGTAGCCCATGTAGTAGCGCGGGTCGCGCGGGCTGGACCACCCGGCCACCTTCAGCCAGCACAGCTGCTCCTCTTCCTGCCCCGGCGCGCACACCCGCACGATGGTCTCCGCCCCGTCGCCCCGCTTCATGGCCTCCATGAAGGCCTCGATGAAGTGCAGGTCCTCGGGCAGCACCACCTTGCGACGAAAGTCCGGGCTCTTCATGAACAGGCCGGACCTGTCCTCGAGCACGGGCAGCTTGCGCGCGTTCAGGAACTCGATGCGCGACCTGGCGATTTCGATGCGCCAGAGCAGCGCGGGAAAGGTGAGCAGGTAGTCGCTCATCTCGTCCCGCGAAATCTCGCGGGTGGCCACCACGTCCTGGGTTTCGATGCGGTCGATGTAGATCATCCGTCCTGTGCTCGCTGCTGGCGATCCATGCGTGAATCCCGCCCCGTGGGAACGACCCTACAATACCGGAGGGGCGCCGGAAAGTATTCACTTACCCCATCCGGTGGCGGGAAGGGGGGAGAGGCGGGAAAGGCAGGAAGGCCGGGCGGACATAAACGTACCGAATGGTGCCATTCCGCACCCAAAGTGTACGCAACGACCATCTTCGGCATGTCGCGGGGCAGGCCGACAACAGGCCGATGCCGGGCTGGCGGCGTGCCGGGCTGACGCAGAACCCCCGCCAAGTAGCCCTGACGATTGGCCCACAACCGACCGCATCCGTGCTGGCACATGCTTTGCTGTTATGTCTCCATAAGCATAAAGGAGGCGGCATGCGCGCAGCCAGCGTGTCATCCCCCGGGGGCCACCCGAGGGCAGCAGAGACCCGGCAGGTCATCATCAACGACACCACCCTGCGCGACGGCGAGCAGACGGCGGGCGTGGCCTTCACGCTGGAGGAACGCCTGGCCGTGGCCCGCGCCCTGGACGCCGCCGGGGTGCCGGAAATGGAAGTGGGCATCCCGGCCATGGGCCCGCGCGAGGTGGACGAGATCCGCGCCATCGCGGCCCTTGGCCTTGTGGCCCGGACCATCGTGTGGTGCCGCATGCACGAGGCGGACCTGGCCGCCGCGCGCGGCACGGGCGTTGCCACCGTCAACCTGTCCATTCCCGTTTCCGACCAGCAGATCACCCGCAAGATCGGGCGCGACCGGGCCTGGGTGCTGCGGCGCGTCGAGGCCATGACCGGCGCCGCGCTGGACATGGGCTTTGCCGTGTGCATCGGCGGCGAGGACAGCAGCCGGGCCGACCCCGACTTTCTGGCCATGGTGCTGGAGGCGGCGGAACGTTGCGGCGCGTGCCGCTTCCGTTTCGCGGACACCATGGGCGTGCTGGACCCCTTTGCCACCCACGCGCGGTTTCTGGCCATGCGCGCCCGCAGCGGCCTGGAACTGGAAATCCACGCCCACGACGACCTGGGCCTGGCCACGGCCAACACCCTTGCCGCCGTGCGCGGCGGGGCCACCCACGCCAACACCACGGTCAACGGGCTGGGTGAGCGGGCGGGCAACGCCCCGCTGGAAGAGGTGGTCATGGCCCTGCACCTGCTGCACGGCCAGCCCACCGGGGTGCGGCCCTCGCTGCTGCCGGGGGTGTCCGCGCTGGTGGCCGCCGCGTCGGGCCGCCCGGTGCCGCCGGGCAAGTCCATCGTGGGCGCAAACGTGTTCACCCACGAATCGGGCATCCACGTCAGCGGCCTTCTGCGCGACCCGGCCAACTACCAGCACATCGACCCGCGCGAACTGGGCCGCGACCACCGCCTGGTGCTGGGCAAGCATTCCGGCGCGGCGGCGGTGCGCTGGGCCTACGGACGGTTGGGCATCCGGCTGGACGAGGAGGGCGCGCGGGCCGTGCTGCCCCTGCTGCGTGACCATGCCGCGCGCACCAAGCGTCCGCCGGAGCAGGCCGACCTGCTGCGTTTTCTGGATGCGGCACGCTGCGGCGGAGCACCGGGGAATGCCGGTGATGTGGCGTCCGGAAACCCGCGCGGCGTGTGGTCGGGCACGTGTTGCGGAAGTGCCCTTGCGGCCCCTTGCCCCGCCTGTGCCCCGGAATGTTTGCCTGAATGATGGAGGTGCCCCATGCGGCCATCCCTGTTCGAGAAGCCCCATGTGGGCGTGATGGTGTGTTCCGGCCTGACGCGGGGCATCGCGCCCGACGGCGGCGATGCTCCCGGCGATGTTTCCGGCGGTGCTGCCGGTGCTGCTCGCGGCGGCGCTTTCGGCGATGCCGGGGCGTCGGACGTTGCGTACCGTTCCCTTGTCCCATCAATTTCCGCGCCGGTGAGGGCCATGACCTGCGAAAAGAAACACAGCGACGAGGCGCGCACCTGCGGCGGCGGCGTGTGCCGGGGCGGCATAGTGCCCCTGCTGCACGAGATAGGGCGCATGCTTTCCGGGCCGGAGGACTTCTGCGCCGCGCTGGACCGCATCCTGGGCTACATGCACGCCGAAATGGGCGTGCGGCGCGGCATGATCAGCCTGCACCACCGCGAGTCGGGGCGCATATTCGTGCACCGCAGCATCGGCCTGACGCCGGAGGAACAGGAGCGCGGCGTGTACCACCTGGGCGAGGGCATCACCGGGCGGGTGGTGGAGACGGCGCGGCCCATCATCGTGCCCCGCATCGGCGACGAACCCGCCTTCCTCAACCGCACCCGCAGCCTTTCCGGCGGCCCGGACCTGGAGCTTTCGTTCATGTGCGTGCCCATCCTGCGCGGCAGCAAGGTGCTGGGCACCATCAGCGCCGAACGGCTCTACGAGGATCGGCGCTTTCTGGACCGCCACGTGGACGTGCTGACGGTGATGTCGCACATGCTGGCCCACGCGGTGGAACTGTACCTTGTCGAAAAGGTGGACCTGGCCCGCTGGGAACAGCGCACCCGCCTGCTGGTGGACCGGCTGAAGGAACGCTTTCACCCCGCCAGCATCATCGGCGCGTCCGCCCCCATGCGCGAGGTGTACGCCCTGATGCGCAAGGTGTCCCAGACCCGCACCACCGTGCTGCTGCTGGGCGAAAGCGGCGTGGGCAAGGAGATGATCGCCAACGCCCTGCACTACGACGGCCCCAATCCGGAAGGCCCGCTGGTGAAGTTCAACTGCGCGGCGCTGCCCGAAAACCTGGTGGAAAGCGAACTGTTCGGCCACGAGAAGGGCGCCTTCACCGGCGCGGTGCAGACCCGCAGGGGGCGCTTCGAGGATGCCGACGGCGGCACCATCTTCCTGGACGAGGTGGGCGAGCTTTCCCCGGCCATGCAGGCCAAGCTGCTGCGGGTATTGCAGGAGCGGCGCTTCGAGCGGGTGGGCGGCAACCAGAGCATCACCGTGAACATCCGCATCATCGCCGCCACCAACCGCAACCTCCAGGACATGGTGGCCCAGGGTACCTTTAGGGAAGACCTGTACTACCGGTTCAACGTGTTCCCCATCATGGTGCCGCCGCTGCGCGAGCGCGGCAGCGACATCGTGACCCTGGCCGAGCACTTCATGGCCCGCTACGCCCGCGAGACGGAAAAGAACGTGGGCATCATCGCCACGCCGGCGCTGAACATGCTGGTGCAGCACGACTGGCCGGGCAACGTGCGCGAACTGGAAAACGTCATCCACCGCGCGGTGATCCTGACCGAGGACGACACCATCCACGCCCACGATCTGCCGTTGTCGCTGCAGGCGGACATGGTGCCGGACACGGGCGTGCCGGGCGGGCTGGAGGCGCGCCTGGCCTGCGTGGAATACGAGATGCTGGTGGAGGCCCTGCGCGCCCACCGGGGCAATACCACCGAGGCGGCGCGGGCGCTGGGCCTTACCCGGCGCATCATGGGCCTGCGCATGAAGCGCTTCAACCTGACGTATCGGCAGTTTCGCAGGGGGGAGGGGGCTTCCACCGGCTAGCCCCGCAGCCGGTACCAGCCGGTGGCGCCCAAGTGCGCCTTGCCTTTTCCCGTTGTTCACCCCAACCGTCCATCGCACCGTGAGAAAGGAGCCGCCATGAACGCCACCGAATCTGCCGCCCCGGTTTCCCCGGTCCGCGACGCCTCGAAGCATCCCTGCTTCAACAAGGCCGCGTCCGGCACCTGCGGCCGTGTGCACCTGCCGGTGGCCCCCGGCTGCAACATCCAGTGCAATTACTGCGACCGACAGTACGATTGCGCCAACGAATCGCGCCCCGGAGTGACCAGCGCGGTGCTGAAGCCCCGCCAGGCCCTGGAATACATGCACCGGGTGCTGGAGGCGGAACCGCGCATCACCGTGGCGGGCATTGCCGGGCCGGGCGACCCCATGGCCAACCCGGAAGCCACGCTGGAAACCATGCGCCTGCTGCGCGAGGCGTACCCGCACCTGCTGTTCTGCCTGTCGTCCAACGGCCTGGCCATGCCCGCCCACCTGGACGACCTGGCGGCCTTCGGCGTCACCCACGCCACGGTCACCTGCAACGCGGCGGACCCGGCCATCGGCGCGTCCATTTATGCGTGGGTGCGCGACGGGCGCACCACCCTGCGCGGCCAGGACGCGGCGGAACTGCTGCTGCACCGCCAGAAGCAGGCCATCGCCGGGCTGAAGGCGCGCGGTATCGCCGTGAAGGTGAACACCATCGTCATTCCGGGCGTCAACGACACCCACGTCACCGCCGTGGCCGAAATGGCCCGTACGCTGGGCGCGGACCTGCACAACATGATGCCCCTGCACCCCAACCCCGGCACCCCGTTCGCCGACGTGGCGGAACCATCGCCCGCGCTCATGGAAAACCTGCGTCTGGCCGGGGCGGCCCTGCTGCCCCAGATGACCCACTGTCGCCGCTGCCGGGCCGACGCCGTGGGCCTGCTGTGCGAGGACCGCTCCGGCGAACTGGCCCCGGTGCTGGCCAACTGCGGCGGCCTGACCCCGGCGGGGCCGGGCAGGGTGGGTGAACCCGCGCGGAAGAAGCGGTGCGGCGGCGGTGACGGCAGCGGCGGGGGATGCGGTGGCGGCGGCATGTTGCGGCGCACCACCGGCGCGGCGCTCCCGGAACCGCGGCGCGCAACCTCCCTGGACGGCGATGCGCGGCCTTACGTGGCCGTGGCCTCGCGCGGGGGGCTGCGGGTAAACCTGCACCTTGGCAAGGCCCAGACCCTGCACATCTGGGAGCCGCTGGAAGGCGGCGGCTTCCGGCTGCTGGAAGAACGCATCCTGCCCGCGCCGGACAGCCCCGGACGCTGGGAACAGCTGGCGCGGGGCCTGCACGACTGCCGCGCCCTGCTGGTGGAGGCCCTTGGCGACGTGCCGCGCGCGGTGCTGACCTCGCACGGGGTCAACCCCGTGGCCTGCTCCGGCATGGTGCTGGACATGCTGCACGCCGTGTACGGAACGGGTGCCGTGGGTGCCCGCGCCGTCCCTTCGCCCGCTGGTGCCCGGCAGGGTGCGGATTGCGCCCATGCGGCCGGCATGGAAACGGAATCCCCGTGTCTTGCGGCACACCGGGAAGACCGGACCGGCGAAGGTCCCCACGAATTTACGTAGGAGTGCCGACACGCGCCGATCACGCGAAGATTGGCACGATCCGACCGGGCGCCCCGTTTGTTGGGCGCCCTTTTCTTTTCCACGGGGAAACAATGTCTGTTCCGCTGCGGGCATGTCCGGCCCGCGCGGGCTGGATGCCACCGGGATTGCCGAAGGTTGCGCCGTAGCGGGGCGACGTTTTGATGTTGTCGGGTGCTTATGCTGTTTGTGGATGCATGCAGTCACTTGCTTGTGGCTATATTGCTGTAGACGAATGTGAAAAAAATAATGCTTGAGAGTAAAAATGTATTTCTTGTAATGTATACACAATGACAAAAAGATGTACTCACTTCAACAAATAGGCGATATGCGTTCATCGGTAGCTCGTTGTCGTCAGGTAACGTCAGGTAGTATCAGGGGGCAATCGTCATGAAACTTTCCGTCAAGCTTTCAAGTGCGTTCGGCGTGGTCATCCTGCTGGTCATCCTGATGGGGGGATACGGCAACATCATGTTCGGTCAGGTTCTGCGCGACATGGTGGACATCACGGGCAACTGGATGCCCAGCGTCAAGGAGTTGGGGAATGTCCGCGCGTTGTTCAACGAAATCAGGCGGGCGGAACTGCTGCACATCGCCACGGATGACGTGGGCCAGATGGCCGAGGTGGAAAGCCTGCTCGGGAAGGCCAGGTCGGACTTCTACGAAAGCCTCGCCCGCTACGAAAAGCTGATTTCTTCTCCGGAAGAAAAGGCGCTGTACGCGAAATTCACGCCCTCGGTGAGCGAATACCGCGATCTGCTCACCCGCAGCCTGGCCTTGTCGCGCGACCAGAAGAAAAACGAGGCCCGCGACATGACTGTGGTCAAGAGCCGTCCCGTGTTCAACGCGGCCATGGCCTCGCTGATGGAACTGGTTGCTTACAACGACAAGGGCTCGCAGGCGTCCGGAAGCAGCGCGGAACGCGAGGCCGAGCACGCCCGTTCGGTGAATCTCGTGATGGTTGTGGTCTCCCTGCTGCTCGGGGTGGGGTGCGCGGCGTACATCATCCGTTCCACGCTGTCGCAACTCGGCGAGGACCCCGGCTACCTGCATGCCCTGTCCAATGAAATAGCCGCCGGAAACCTCGGCGTCACCTTTCGCCCCAGCAAGTACGCCGGGGTGTACGTGGCCATGCAGCAGATGGTCGATACCCTGAAGGCCAAGATAGCCGAGGCCGAAGACAAGAGCGCCATGGCCGCCCGCAAGGAGCAGGAGGCCCTGGTGGCCATGCGCGAGGCCGAAGAGGCCCGCAAGCAGGCGGAGCGTGCCAAGGCCGAAGGCATGATGCAGGCCGCGCGCCAGCTTGAAGGGGTGGTGGAGATCATTTCGTCGGCGTCGGAGGAGCTTTCGGCGCAGATCGAACAATCCAGCCGGGGGGCCGAACAGCAGGCCCAGCGCGTGGGCGAGACGGCCACCGCCATGGAGGAAATGAACGCCACGGTGCTTGAAGTGGCGCGGAACGCCACCCAGGCCGCCGAAACATCCGAGAAGGCGCGGCAGGAAGCCCAGGATGGCGCCGGGGTCGTGAACAGCGTGGTCAAGGGCATCGGCGAGGTGCGCCAGCAATCGATGGAACTGAAGGATGACATGGCGGCGTTGGGCCGACAGGCAGAAGGCATCGGCCAGGTGATGGGCGTGATTTCCGACATCGCCGACCAGACCAACCTGCTGGCGTTGAACGCCGCCATCGAGGCGGCGCGGGCCGGCGAGGCCGGGCGGGGCTTTGCCGTGGTGGCCGACGAGGTGCGTAAACTGGCGGAAAAGACCATGACCGCCACCAAGGAAGTGGGCGAGGCCATCAACGGCATTCAGGGCGGGACGCGCAAGAACATGGACAACGTGGACCGGTCCGCCCGCACCATCGAGGAAGCCACTACCCTTGCGGAGCGTTCCGGCGCGGCACTGCATCGCATCGTGCAACTCGTGCAGCAGGCGTCGGATCAGGTGCGGTCCATCGCCACGGCCTCGGAGGAGCAGTCCGCCGCCAGTGAGGAAATCAGCCGCTCCGTCGAGCACGTGGCCACCATTTCCTCGGAAACGTCGCAGGCCATGGGACAGGCCTCGCAGGCCATGTCCGAGCTTGCCCGGCAGTCTCAGGTGTTGCAGACGCTTATCGTGGACATGAAATCGAACGGCAGCTAACCCCCCATGGTTGCCGTGGCCGCGCCGGAGTGCGCGGCGGCATGGCGGGTCGGAGCGAGCCGTTCCGGCCCGCCTGCCCATCACGACAGGGCAATGGAACATGTACGATGACGGGGGAGTGAAAGCGGCCGGGACCGGGGAGGGTGACCACATGCACCGGAAACTGGCCGAAGGGGCAGGGGCCTTGTCCGTGACGCGCGGGGGTATCGGAAGCCGCCGCATCCGTCTGGGGGCATGCATGCTGCGAGCGGCCTGGGTGGTCATGGCCACCGTGGTGCTGGTCGGCGGTCTTGCGCATGCCGAGGACCGTGTGCCCTCCGATCGGCAGGAACAACTGGTGTTCGTGGGGCCTTGGCCTGCCTCGGACGACGAGGTGCAGCGGCTGCTGCGGGTGTACACCGAGGTGTTCCGGCGGCTGGGGCTGGGAATCCGCTACCGCGAGGTGCCCGCCCGGCGCGCCAGCGACCTTGCCGAACGCGGCCTCGCCGATGGAGAACTCAGCCGCGTTTACGAGTACGGCAACCACTTTCGCAATCTCGTGCGTGTCGAGGAGCCGCACCATGAAAAGGTCCTACGGGCGTACTGCCTGCACGGGCCTGAGCTGGATGGGTGGGAGAGCCTGAAGGATGTTTTCGCGCGGGTGGAGTGTCCGCGCGGTGTCGTGGCATGCCTGGACAATGTGCGACGGTACGTGCCCGCCGAACGGATTCATGAAAACGATACGCTGGAGCAGGGGCTGCAACGTCTGATGCGCGAGCGCGTGGATGTCTACATCGACGTGAGCGAGCGGGTTGAGGCGTTTCTGCAGTCCCGTGTCGCCACCGGCCATGCCGCCTATGCGGAAATACACGCCGTTGGCGACATGGCGGTGGTCAAAGGATATCTCTGGCTGCACAAGCGGCATGCCGGGCTGGCATGGCACGTGGCGGAAACGCTGCGGGAAATGAAACGCAGCGGCGAATTCCAACAGTTATACGGGCAGTGAGGCGTGCGCGCCGTGCGGGTGCGGATGGCGCCACTCCGTCCGGCGAGCTTGCACGGTGGGGCGTGGTATTGCTCACGCTCCGCTTGGGTCGCTCCTGTCGCCCCCGTCCCCCCCACCGCAGCTGTCGCACGAGACATTCGCCAACAGCCCCCGGTCGAAGCGGGGATACCGGGGCGTGGGGTACGTCGCCGGGCGGCTGTCCATGGCGCGCAGCCGGGCTAGATAGGCGGTGGGCAGGCCGCGTTGCTCCGCGCCGTGCACGATGAAGTCGAGATATTCGCGACTTGGGGGCACGGCTTCGCCCATCACATCCTTCTTGTACAGCAGCACGTGGTGGTGGGCGCCTTGCGCGTCGGTCACCGTGGCCGGGTAGTGGAAGTAGCTGCCCGCGCCGTCCAGCCGGGCGTCCTGCCAGGCATCCAGCCGTCCCAGGTCGGTGAAGGTCAGTTCCAGCACCACGCCCCACACCTCTTCGCCGGGCGCGGGGGCCAGGGTTTCCAGCCCGCCGTCCCAGATGCGGGTGTGCCCGTGGAAGGACAGCCGGTGGTCGGCCAGCCGGGCCACGGCCACCACGCGGGGCAGGGTGGAGCAGCGGGCGCGCAACTGGGCGGGGTTCATGTTGGAGCCGTAGACGAACAGGTAAGCCCGATCCGGCCTGCCGTAGGCCATGACCGCCTGTGTTGTCCCGACAGGCTGAGCCGTCTGAACCGGCAGGCTGGGGGTGTGCCCGGACGTATCGCCATCGCCGCCGCGTGCGGGCGACAATGCTGCGGCGTGTGCGGCGGGGCAGGGCGCGCCGCCTGAAAACTTCGTGATGCCGGGCATGGTGCCTCCCGTGGGTTGCCGATGGAGAAAACGGCGGAACCGCCGCGCCCCCGCGCAATGTCCGGGTGCGGCGGCGGTTCCGTGGGCGAGCCGTGCGGGCGACATCACCACATGTTGAGGACCCATTCCTTGTTCTTCTTGTATTCCATGTCCGAGAACAGGGTGTTGGCCATCTGCTCGGCCAGCCAGGTGGCCCCGGCATAGCCCACCACGGGGTGGCGGTGCATGCCCGCCCGGTCGTAGGTGGGAAAGCCCACGCGGAACATGGGGATGTTGTAGTCGATGGAGATGAACCGGCCCTTGGAGTGGCCCAGGATCAGGTCCAGTTCCAGCCCCTTGTTCTTGATGCGGTCTTCCAGTTCCCAGAAGTCCGCGTTGGTCACGATCTCCATGTCGTGGTCCACGTTTTCCTGCAGGGCCTTGATGCGCGGATCGGTCTTGTAGTTGGGGTTGTCGTCGCCCAGAAGCAGCAGGGTGGGCTTCATTTCCAGGTCCAGACAGAACTCCGCCAGGCCGATGACCAGATCCGGGTTGCCGTAGATGGCCACGCGCTTGTCGGCGAAGAACATGTGCGTCAGGTCGGTGATGGCGTCCAGGGCGATGCCCCGTTCGCGCACCAGCGATTCCGGAATGGGCTTGCCGGTCAGTGTCTTGAGGTTCTTCAGGAAGGTATCCGTGTTGCGGATGCCGATGGGCGTGGGTCCGATGATGGTCGGAATGTCGAATTCCTGTTGCAGGTACTTGGCCGCCCTGCCGCCCTCGTAGGGGTTGAGGGCGATGGTGCCCATGGCGTTGGCCGTGCCGCGCAGGTCGTCCATGGTGGTGCTGCCGTGCGCCACGTGGTTGCCGTGGGGCATCAGCGGTGCATCGAAGCTCTCGATCTCGAACAGCACCGTGGCGTCGATGCCCATGGCCGAAACCAGGTGCTTCAGCTCGGTCACGTCGCCGGGGTTCACCCAGCCGGTGAGCAGGTTCAGCTTGCCGTTGGGTTCGGTCCTGGTGGCGAAGTGGCTGACGAAGTCCTTCACCGCCACGTCGTACCCGCTGACCATGCTGCCCACGAAGCTGGGGGTGTGGATGGGGATCAGGTGCACCTCGCGGTCGGGATACTTTTCCTTCAGCAGCCCGGCATTCAGCTTGGTGACCACGCCGTCGATGTCGTCGCCGATGACTTCGGTGGAGCAGGTGGAGATGATGGGCACCACCTTCACGTCGGGGTAGCGCATCAGCAGCACGTCCACGGCCTGCTCGACGCGGCCGCAGGCCCCGAACACCGCGCCGTCCTCGTGCACCGAGGAGGAGGCGATTTCGAAGCTCTCCTTGAAGTGCTGCGAGAAGACCAGGCGCACGAACATCACGCAGCCCTGGCCGCCATGCACGATGCCGATGCATTCCTTGATGCCGATGCTGGCGAACTGCGCCCCCGCCGGCTGGCAGGTGAAGATGGGGTTGATGCACCCCGGACGTTCCTTTTCCTTTATTTCACAGGCCATGGCGGTCTTCCTCTTGGGACTGAGTAGTGGGGGTTGCGCCCCGTGGCGGGCGGCACTGGCGCCGCCGGAGTGCATTCAGCCGGTCTTTCAGGGCTGGATTTTGAATGAGGATTTTCGTTCGTTGGCAAGGAAAACGAGCCTGCCATGAGGGAGTGCGGCAGCCGTTAGGCGAGCTTGCGAGCCTTACGGATGGCGACCGCAACGCGTACTCTTCTCGTATTCGACCGACATGGCAGGCGAAGTTTGACGACGCCAACGGGCGAAAAGACCATTCAGAATCCAGTCCTAGTACTTCTGGTCGGTCAGTTCGAGATTGAGCGAACCCGTAACGGTCAGGAATTCAATGCGTTCATGCAGCCCCTGCATGAGCACGGCGATGTCGTCCTTGCTCATGTCCGCCAGCCACGCGTAGCGGGTGCGGAAGGCGTCGGCCAGACACACGGCGTCCACCCAGTAGCAGCGGGCGTCCGGGGTGGATATGTCCACCGGCTCGTCGCACAGAAGCTGCCTGGTCCTCGTCAGTATGCCCTCGTTCTGGCGGGTGCGGTCCCAGGCGCGGGAGTGGAACTGCCACAGGCATTTCTTCATGATGTAGTCGACAAGCTGCTCGATGCGGTCCTTCATCACGTCATCCCTCATTGCGTCGCCCATGGTGGTGGTCTCCGTGTCGCACCGCATCACACCGCGACGGCTTGCGGCTCGAAGGTGGGGTAGGTCTTGCCCCGCAGATCCACGAGGCTGTCGTACTTGCCGGTGTAGGGACGCAGGTTCGGGTCGTTGCGCACCTCGTCGGGCAGGTTGGCGTCCGACAGCATGCGCCGGGTGACGAAGCCCTTGTCGGTGGGGATTTCGTCCTTGCTGATGTCCAGCTTGGACAACTCGTGGATGGGCGAATAGATGGCGTTGTATATGTCGCGCGCGAAGCGCACCCAGCCTTCAAAGCCCTTCCACGGGCCGTTGTGGTAGGCGTGGGCGTTCAGGTAGGGCACGCGCACCTTCTTGGCCACCTCGCCGGGCCGCTTGCCGGTGAAGATGATGTCCGGCTGCAACATGTCCATGGCTTCCAGGCCTTCCAGTTCGTTGGGGTCGTCGATGGCAAGGGCGCCTTCCTCGCAGCGGGCGATGCCCTTTTCCATGTCTCCCTGGTGGCCGAACTTGGTGTACACCGACACCACGTCCACGCCCATTTCGTCGTGGATGACATGGGCCCAGTGCCACAGCTTGGAACCGCCGGGCCACAGGCACACCTTCTTGCCGGTAAGGCGGGCCTTGTACCATTCCAGTTCCGGCTTCCAGCGGGCGGTTTCTTCCTCGATGATGGTCTGGGCGCGGTCTTCTATGCCGAAGAACAGCCCGATCTTGCGCAGCGAGTTGCCCAGCGGCTCGAAGCCGAAGCCGTCGATGTCCAGACGTGGCGTGCCGTAGCGCTGGCGCAGTTCGTTGCAGATGTATTCCGCAGAACGGGCGCATTCCAGCACGTTCAGGTGGGCCAGGTGCATGCCGCGCAGGCCGTCGTACGAGCCGTTGCCGGTGAAGGTGGACAGCACCTGGATGCCCATGCGCTTGAAGTAGTCCTGCATGACCTCCTGGTCGCCCTGGATGTTGTATTCACCCACGTAGTTGATCACGTAGTCGCTGGTGATCTCCGGCTCGAAGGTGCCCACCTTCTGGTTGATCCAGGCGATGTTGATCTTGTGGTGCCCGCCGGACTGGCTGGGGCCGCCGAAGCCGGGCGAGTTGCATACGAAGATGTCCACGCCGGGCATTTCTTCCATCACTTCCTGCGCGATGGCGTTGATGTCGTCGCCGATGAGGGCGGAGGCGCAGGTCTGGTAGATGGTCATGTGCTTGATGTGCGGCACGGCCTTGAAGCTGTCGATGATGGTCTGCTTCAGCAGCTTTTCCGCCCCGAACACGATGTGCTTTTCCTTCATGTCGGTGGCGAAGGTGTACTTGAGCTGGAAGTTGTCGTTGTCGCTGATGTAGCGCTTGGTCTGCCACGTGTCGTAGGTGCAGCCCACGGGGCCGTGGCTCAAGTGGATGACGTCCTTCATGGGCGTGCCGATGACGTGCTTGGCGCCGCAGTAGGCGCAGCCGCGCTCGGAAATGGAGCCCGGAATGGTGTTCAGGTAGCCGAGGGGCAGCGCGTCGGCCAGCGTTTCGCCGGGGCCCTTGATGACGGCGTGCTTTTCGCGCTCGGGTATGCATTCGCTGCATTTGAAAAGATGGTACGGCATGTCTCGTTCCTCTCCGGGAGATGGGCGATGAGCTTTATGCGTGATGGGGTGCCGTGGGCGCCATGGCGTGCGCTGGGCGTTGCGGGCGCGCTACAGGATGGCGCTTTCGCCGTGTTCGTCGGTGCGTACCCGCATGGCGTCTTCCACGGGGCAGATGAAGATCCTGCCGTCGCCGATCTGCTCGGTGCGGTTCACCGCCACGATGGCGCCGATGACGGCCTCCACGCTGGTGCTGGGCACCACCAGCGAGATCATGCGCTTGGGGATGTACTTCATCCTGCGGAACTTGCCCTGCTCCAGCACCCTGGGGTTGATTTCCGTGCCGATCTCGCCAGCCAGGCCCTGCTGCTTGCCCCGTCCCAGCACCGGCACGGCGGTAAGGCAGGGGAAGCCCAGCTTGTCCAGCGCTTCCTTTGTCGCGCCCATCTTCTTGGGGCGGATGATGGCGATGATCTCCTTCATGGCGCCACCTACAGGCCCTTCACGCCGGTGCGCACGGTAAGCGCGTCTTCCACGGGCGAGACGAACACCTTGCCGTCGCCGAAATTGCCCGTGTACGCCTTGCACTTGATGAGCGTGAGGATTTCCTCGACGCTGGCTTCCTCCACCACCATGACCAGCATGGTGCGGGGCAGTTCGTCGTAGTGCACGCTGCCCACGGTGATGCCCTTCTGCTTGCCGCGCCCGAAGGCGTGGATCATGGTCATGGAGGCGAAACCCGCCTCGGCGAGGCCGTCGGCCACGGTGTCCGCGGCTTCGGGCCGCACGATCGCCTTGATCATCTTGAGAGCCATGGAATCGCTCCTTGCGGTCTGTGTGGGGCGGGTTGCGCCGTTACGGATTGGAGGGGCGGGGCGGTGATCCCGGTCGGTTAGTCGGCGATGCCGTACTTGATGACCATGGCTTCCAGCTCGTCCATGGTGAGCGGCTTGGGGATGACGAAGTTGGTGTTCTCGATGATCTTCTGGCCAAGTATGCTGTATTCCAGGGCCTGGTTTTCGGCGTCGTCGTACTCCGTCACGGTCTTCTTGTTGAATTCCGCCTTCTGCACGATGTTGTCGCGCGGCACGAAGTGGATCATCTGGGTGCCGATGGCGGCGGTGAATTCCTCCAGGAACTCGCGTTCGCGGTCCACCTTGCGGCTGTTGCAGATGACGCCGCCAAGGCGCACGCCGCTCTGCTTGGCGTACTTCAGCAGGCCCTTGCAGATGTTGTTGGCGGCATAGATGGCCATCATTTCGCCGGATGCCACGATGTAGACTTCCTGCGCCTTGCCGTCGCGGATGGGCATGGCGAAGCCGCCGCACACCACGTCGCCGAGGACGTCGAAGAACACGTAGTCCAGGTCTTCGGTGTAGGCGCCCAGGCTTTCCATGAGGTCGATGGCGGTGATGACGCCGCGCCCCGCACAGCCCACGCCCGGTTCCGGACCGCCCGATTCCACGCAGCGGATGTCCTTGAAGCCGGTCTTCACCACCTTGTCGATGGTCACCTTTTCCGCGCCCTGCTCGCGCAGCACGTCCATCAGGGTTTCCTGCGGCTTGCCGCCCAGGATGAGCCGGGTGGAGTCGGCCTTGGGGTCGCAGCCGTGGATGAAGATTTTCTGGTTGTGGAAGTGGGCCATGGCGGCGGCGGTGTTCTGCGTGGTGGTGGACTTGCCGATGCCGCCCTTGCCGTAGATGGCGATCTTTCTGGTCATGATGGGGCTCCGTTTTTGGGGTGCACTGCGGTGACGATGCGTGGGGATTGCGCATCGGGTACGCCGTCCGTACTGCATGGGGTGTGCCATGCGTGTGGAAAGTGCCAGCAACGGAGGAGAGAACGGCTATGTTGGTCGGGAAATGCGGAGATCAAGGCCGGTATGGTGCGGTGCGGTACGTTATGCGGGGGCGATGTGCTGCGAAAGTACGTTCGCGTACGAAATGAAATGGAATGGCGTGGGGCGTTGTGAGGCAGGGCGATGTGTCGAAGTGTGCGGAGATGTACGTTCGGAGCGGTGGGTGTTCGCGGTGGTGCGGATGGGGGGGCGGCCATCATGCGGGACAAACAGGCCTGTGATTAGAAAACGTACGACCTAGAGGTGCTTGCGATGGTGTTTGTATTGCGCTAGTGTATATAGAGATATACCCATTGGCTTTGTGTGGGGCGCAACCTACTTTCCATCGCTGTAGGCATTGCGCGCGGAACCATAATGACGTACCCTCGCAGTATAACAGCCTCACCATCTGCAAGGGTATTCGTCGCCTGCCTGCTCGCAGTTGCCGCACTCATTTGGCTGGCGCGTTTCTTCGACACCTCTGCGTACGACGGCAAGGATGTAGAGTGGGCCATGGCGTGGCGCGTCGAATGCAAGCCGCTTGCGGGAGCAGATGACCCGCCTCCGACCAGCCAGACCCCGTACTGGTGCTTTGACCAGCGCGGGACGTTTACGACGATGCAACCGCCCGAGAGGCCATAGCTCCCAAACAACGAAGCCCCCGCAAGGGGGCTTTTTATGGCTGGCCGTCAGGTTCGCACTCCCCGCGCGTGGTCCGCATTTGGTCCGCAATAGGCGGACCAAATGTCCACTTTTGGGCACTTTTGGCCAGCATAAAGAAAAGGCCGGTAAGGGGTGAAACCCTTGTCCGGCCTTGGTATTTCTGGAGCCAGCATGGAGACTTGAACTCCAGACCTGCTGATTACGAATCAGCTGCTCTACCAACTGAGCTATGCTGGCTTGCGGACTGCTGGCGGATAGCTCCGCCGGAAGCGAGAAGTGCTTGATATGGAAGTTGCCCGGTGAAGTCAAGCGGGTTGTGGGACGGTGGCGGGTGCTGCATGCCGGGCAGGGGCCAGTGGTGGCGGGCCGTGCGGGGATAGCCGTTCGTTGATGCTGCCGAGCTTCCGATGGGTCCCGTTCATGGTCCGTCATCCCCAACCCAGCCGTCTCGCTGATGCCCAGTCCCGCGCCCCCTGGTTTCCCGTTTCGCGCGCATGGCGTCACGTTCTCAACGTGTATCCCCCTTGAATCTTGCCCACGTTTCGGTATCCGCGCGCCATCCGTCCGGCAACTATCCGGCTGGCAACCATCCGGCTGGTCTCACTCCGTCCGGCCAGTGGCCCACGGTTGTTGGACAATTTTCTAGACAATATTTTTATGCGGATTTCTTGACAAAATGCTTCCTGTCGCGCAACTGTGCAACAACAAGAACTGGAGCACTTCCTCATGATCCGCGAACTGCTGACCCTCCGCGAAATCGCCCGCCGCCTCGACGTGCCTCCCTCCAGTATCGCCTATTACAAGGACAGGTTCGCGCGCTTCCTGCCCGCCGGAGAAGGGCGGGGCAGGCGGCTGCGCTATCCCGTGCATGTGCTGGACATCTTCAGGGAGATCAGGAGCATGTACACGCGCAACGTGGCGGCGGAGCAGATAGAGGAACGGCTGGAGGAACTGGTGGCCGCGCTGTATGCGCCCGTGGGGCAGCAGGGGCAGTCGGGCCAGCCGGGGGACGCGGTCCGGTCCGGCCTTCATGGGGGGCACTCGGGCGGACAATCGGGCGCCAGGACAGGCGCGCGGGCATCCGGCACCAGTGCGGAGCCGCACCTGCGGGACAGGTTCCGCGCATCCGACGCCATGCCGGGCCCAGACTCTTCGCCAGACCTCTCACCGGCCCACTCGCCGGACGCCCCAACACACCCGGCGGCCTCTGCCCCTGCGGACCCCGCCGTGGAAGGGCTGCCCGGCATGCTCGACCGCATGGCCACGCTGCTTCAGGTGCAGGGGCACATGCTGGCGGAGCTTTCCAGCCTGCGCCGCCAGGTGGAGGAATTGCGCGCTGACCGCGACGCGTTGCTGGCCGCTTTTGACGAGCGCGCGGCCCGGCTGGACGAGGCGCTGGATCTGCTGCGCCGCGAACGCACCGAAGCCGTCACCCGGCTCGTGGATGACTATTATACGGTGGTGTCGGGACCAGCGGGGAGTGGAGCAGACGGGGCCGAAACAGACGGGCCAGAAAGCGAGACCGGCGATGGCGTGCGCGCCGATGCTGCCGGGGCCAGCCGGAACACTTCCGATCAAGACGCTACCGGCCAAAGCACATCCGGTCAGGCCACATCCGCTGCCGACGCGCGAGAAGACGGCCCCTCGGCCACCGGCGCTTCCGCCTCGCAGGCGGATGCGGGCCATGCGCGGGCCGCTTCCGGCAAGGATTCCGCCACCACGCCGCCCGTAACCCTGTTCGACAGGCCGCTGGTCATCCGGCGCAACGGCGAATATCTGGGCGTGTCCGGCCGCGACAAGGCGTTCACCCTGCGCGAATTGCTGGCGCTGGTGGACCGGCACGCCGCCCGGCGGCATCGCGTCACCATGGGCTGGACCCGGTCCGGCTCTGCCTGGGTGCTACGCCTGACCACCGACGAACCCGCCAGCGGCAGGCAGGGCGGCAGCCGCACCCACGAACTGACCTTGCAGCCGGTCACCACGCCCAGCGGCAACCACGTCACCCGGCTTTCGCGCCTTGCCATCAATGGTGATACGGTCCCGGACCGCTTTCTTCTGGAATTGTTCCGGAATATCAAGGAAAGCTACGAATCCCGATAGGGGGCGCCAGGCATCGCCTCCCCGCCGACATCCCCGGCACCCCGGCCCCCCTGTGTCCCCGGCATTCCCGGTTCCAACGGGCCTCGTGTGCCGTAGGTCATGCCACGGCCAATTCCATATTCCCCCAAATCCCCACGCGCCCGCCGCACTGGGCGTACACGCCCTCTATGCCCAGGTGCGCCATGGCGGCGGCTCGTTCGGTCACGCGGGCCACGTCGTCCGGCCCTTGCAGCATGTTGCCGAACAGGGTTGCCGCCGCGTCGGCAAGGCTGGCGTCGCGCGCCCGCACCGCCGCGATGTCGCCAACGCCAAGGCTCAGCGAATGGCCGATGGTGGCCGACGACGAGCACAGCGAGACGGGGCAGTCCGCCGCCTTCACCACCACGCCGATCATCTCGCCGCTGGCCGGGTCGGGCAGCAGGCCCACCACCCGGTCGCGTTGCGAGCAGATGTAGATGTCCCCGCCGTTCTCCACGATGATGTCCGGCGATACCGGGGCGAAGCGTTCCGCCACCATCTGGGCCACGGTGCCCGCCACGGCGGCAAAGGGGCCAACCCCGGCGATGTCGGCCCCGTGCGCCATGCGCCGGGCCACTTCCGGGGCGCTGGCGGGCGTGGGCACGGGCACGAGGCTGGTGCGAAAGTCCGGCGCAAGCAGCATCCACGCCTTGATCTGGCCGCGCAGTTCGGTGACGTAGGCGGCGATCCGGTCCGGCAGGTCCGGCAGTACGGGCTGGCCGGGCTGGCCGGGCAGGCCGGGCAGGCCGGGCTGGCCCGCACGTGCGGTTACCCACAGGTCGGTTTCCTCCACCACCACCTGAAAGACCACCTCGTCCGGGTGGCGGGCGGTGCGCTTGCGATAGTCGCGCACATGGTCGGTGTGCACGGTGAGGGCCTCCTGGGGGGCGGGCGCCAAGTGTTTGCCGGTGTCGTTGCGTCTGGTGCTCATGGGGCGGTTTCACCACAGGGGCGAGCGGGCGTCAATTCCCGCTGGCCTTGTCACCTTGCGTCTTGCTGCCGTTCTGGCCGCCATTCGTGTCGCCATTCGTGTCAGCTTCCCGCCAGCCTGCCGTGCCGTCATCCCTGCCGCCCCGCCGTCCTCGATACGGCGTTTTCCCCTCCGCCCCACGCCGGGCCGCATTCTTTACAAGCGGCGGGCTTTGAGGCTAGGTAACGCTTTTCCGCATCACGTCTCGCAGTGCCGCAACACAAGGATGGAGCCATGCCCAGACATTTCACGCGAATCAGGGACCTCGGCTACGAGGGCGCCTGGAAGCTGCTGCAACGCGCCAAGGAAATGAAGGACACCGCCCACCGTGGCAAGATCATGGAAGGCAAGACCGCCATCCTCATCTTCGAAAAGGCGTCCACCCGCACGCGCGTGTCCTTTGAGATGGCGGTGCGCCACCTTGGCGGCTCCACCATCTTCATGACCCCGGCGGAAAGCCAGCTGGGCCGCTCCGAACCCCTGCGCGACACCGCCCGCGTGCTGTCGCGCTATGCAGACTGCATGGTGGTGCGCACCTTCGGGCAGTCGAAGATCACCGAACTGGCCGAATACGGTTCCATCCCGGTCATCAACGCCCTGACGGACGAAGGGCACCCCTGTCAGGTCATGGGCGACGTGCTGACCATGTACGAGCGCACCCCCGACCTGTCCACGGTGCGCGTGGCCTGGGTGGGCGACGGCAACAACATGGCCAACTCGTGGATCGAGGCCGCCGTCTACTTTCCGTTCGAACTGTTCATGGCCTTCCCCGAAGGCTACGAGCCCGACCGCGATCTGCTGGGCTACGCCCTGAACGCCGGGGCCAAGATATTCCTGACCCACGATCCGCGCATGGCGGTAGAGGGCGCGCATTACGTGAACACCGACGTGTGGGCCTCCATGGGCCAGGAAGAAGAGCAGAAAAAGCGCGAGGCCGCCTTCAAGGGCTACTGCATCGACACCGACATGATGGCCCTTGCCGCGCCCGACGCCAAGTTCATGCACTGCCTGCCCGCCCACCGGGGCGAGGAAGTGACCGACGAGGTCATGGAAAGCCCGGCCTCCATCATCTTTGATCAGGCAGAAAATCGCCTGCACATCCAGAAGGCCATTCTGGAGTGGGCGCTTTCGGAATAACTCCGCGACACGGCACGCGCCGCGCGACGCATACCGCACAACATATCGCATAACGGGGCTGAAACGACATGGCCAAGGCTATCAAGAAGGTCGTGCTCGCCTATTCCGGCGGGCTGGATACGTCGGTGATCCTGAAGTGGATCGCCGTTACCTACGGTTGCGAGGTGGTGACCCTTACCGCCGACCTGGGACAGGAAGAGGACCTGGACGGCGTGGACGCCAAGGCCCTGCGCACCGGCGCCACCCGCGCCTACGTGGAAGACCTGCGCGAGGAATTCGCGCGCGACTTCATCTTTCCCATGATGCGCTCCGGCGCGGTGTACGAAGGGCGCTACCTGCTGGGCACCTCCATCGCGCGTCCGCTCATCGCCAAGCGCCTGGTGGACATCGCCCGCGCCGAAGGCGCGCAGGCCGTGGCCCACGGCGCCACCGGCAAGGGCAACGACCAGGTGCGCTTCGAGCTTACGGTCAACGCGCTGGCTCCGGACCTGGACGTGATCGCCCCGTGGCGTATCTGGGACCTGCGTTCGCGCACCGACCTGACCGCCTTTGCCGAACAGCACGGCATTCCGCTGTCCACCTCGTCCAAGCAGTACAGCATGGACCGCAACATGCTGCATTGCAGCTTCGAGGGCGGCGAACTGGAAGACCCGTGGTGCGAACCCGGCCCCAACAGCCACGTCATGGCCGTGCCCGTTGAACAGGCCCCGGACACGCCGGAATACATCACCATAGAGTTCAAGAAGGGTGATGCGGTTGCCGTCAACGGCGAAGCCATGAGCCCGGCCACCATCATCCGCACCCTGAACACCATCGCGGGCAGGCACGGCATCGGCCGCCTGGACATGGTGGAAAACCGCTTCGTGGGCATCAAGTCGCGCGGGGTGTACGAAACCCCCGGCGGCACCGTGCTGCACATCGCCCACCGCGACCTGGAAGGCATCTGCATGGACCGCGAGTCCATGCACCTGCGCGACCAGCTGATTCCGCGCTACGCCGAGGCCGTGTACAACGGCTTCTGGTTCGCGCCGGAACGCGAGGCCATGCAGGCGTTCATCGACAAGACGCAGGAAACCGTCAACGGCACCGTGCGCCTCAAGCTGTACAAGGGTAACGCCTACCCCGTGGGCCGCACCTCGCCCAACACCCTGTACTGCCACGACCTGGCCACCTTTGAAGACTGCGCCACCTACGACCACGCCGATGCCGCGGGCTTCATCAAGTTGCAGGGCCTGCGCGTGCGCGGGTACGCGCAACGGGTGAAGAAGGACTAGGCGCCCCGCCCCCTGCATTTTCTTGCAAGCATTCAAGATGAATCGGGGAGGGGACCCTTTGCCCCAGCCGTTAGGTGAGCTTGCGAACCTTACGGATGGGGACCGCAGGGCGTAAAAGGGTCTCCCTCCCCGGACCCCTCCCCCCCAAATTTTTCCATTGTCGGGTTCCGCTCGACAAACAGGCATTTCCGGAATAGGCGGGAGCGGTTCTGTTCGGTGGTGCAGGTACAATGCTTCCTGCTGGCCGAAGGTATTCATGCACGCGTGTTCTCCAGCAACGTTCCCCTTTGAAAAGAAGGTCTTTGAGCAATGGCCGAAAAGAAGATGTGGGGGGGGCGGTTCCGTCAGGCCACCGCCGCCCTGGTCGAGGAATACACCCAGTCCGTTTCGTTCGACCGCGCCCTGTACGCGCAGGACATCGCGGGTTCCAAGGCGCACGCGCGCATGCTGGCCAGGCAGGGCGTGCTGACGGCGGACGAGGCCGCGCGCATCGTCGAAGGTCTGGACATGGTGCTGGCCGAGATAGAGGGCGGCACCTTCGTCTGGCGGCGCGAGCTGGAAGACGTGCACATGAACATCGAAAGCCGCCTCACCGAACTGGTGGGCGACGTGGGCAAGAAGCTGCACACTGGCCGCAGCCGCAACGACCAGGTGGCGCTGGACTTCCGCCTGTTCGTGTCCGACCGCATCCGCGCCTGGCGGGGCCTTGCGCGCGACCTGGTGGCCGTGCTGGCCGAGCGCGCGGGCGAGCACGCGAACACGCTGCTGCCCGGCTGCACCCACATGCAGCCCGCCCAGCCTGTCAGCCTTGGCCATCACCTGCTGGCCTATGCGTGGATGCTGCGCCGCGACGCAGAGCGCCTGGCCGACTGCGACCGCCGGACGCGGGTGTGCCCGCTGGGCGCGGCGGCGCTGGCGGGCACCACCTATCCGCTGGACCCGGCCTACGTGGCCGAGCAGCTGGACATGTACGGCACCTTCCGCAACAGCATGGACGCCGTGTCCGACCGCGACTTCGTACTGGAATCGTTGTTCTGCGGGGCCACCATCATGGCCCACCTGTCGCGGCTGTGCGAGGAAATCATCATCTGGGCCAACCCGGCCTTCGGCTTCGTGCGGCTGCCCGACGCCTACGCCACGGGTTCGTCCATCATGCCGCAGAAGAAGAACCCCGACGTGGCCGAGATCATGCGCGGCAAGACGGGCCGCGTGTACGGCGCGCTGACCGCCATGCTGACCACGGTGAAGGGCCTGCCCATGACCTACAACCGCGACATGCAGGAGGACAAGGAACCGTTCCTCGACTGCGACCGCACCGTGTCGGCGTCGCTGGAGATCATGGCGGGCATGCTGCGCGAACTGGGCTTCAATGAAGGCCGCATGCGCACCGCCCTGCGCGCGGGCTTCCTGAACGCCACCGAGCTTGCCGACTACCTGGTGGGCAAGGGCATTCCCTTCCGCGAGGCGCATCACCTGACCGGGGCCGCCGTGGCCCTGGCGGAAGAGCGGTCCATCACGCTGGAGGAACTGCCCCTGGCCGATCTGCAAGCCATCTGCGACCGCATCGGCGACGACGTGTACGCCGTGCTGGACCCGGCGGCGGCGGTGGCCCGGCGCGAAATGCCCGGCGGCACCGGCCCTTCGTCCGTGGCGGCGCAGTTGGCGGAACTGGCCGACTGGCTGGAAGGGTAAGGCCCGAGGGGCAAGCCGGTTGAGGTCATGGTCCTCTTGTCCGCTGCCGTCGTCGGCATGATTTTTTGTGCCGGGAAAAGACGGCAAGAGTGTATTCCCTCTTCAAAAAATCACTCTTACCTGGCAGTGACAAAAATCCTCGTGGCGTAACCAGCCCCTGAGACCGCCCGGGCCGGATTGCCGATATACCGTCTGAACGTGGGCCGCCTTCCGGCAGGGGGGCGGCCCGCCGCAAAATGGTCCACCGCGTTGCGGTGCGGGCCGTGCAAGGATGACATGCAACGCAACAAGAAGCTCATACCCACATTGCTGCTGGCCGTGCTGTTCAGCTGGGCGCTGTACAACCTGCTGTCCGTCTCCGGTCTGCTGCCCGGCACCGGTCAGGTGGTGGAGCAGGGTGACGACGGTTCGGCCCTGCTGCCCGCCGAACTCATGGCCGAGGTGATGGCCCTGAACACGGCGGACGAAACGGCGTCGGACAACGAATGGATGGCCATGGTCACCCAGGCCTCCAGCGGCAGATACTACAAGGATGCGCGCGACCAGGCGCTGACCCTGGCCGCTTCGCGCGCGCTGGAGGCGGGCAAGTTTGCCGTGGCCATTACAGCGGCAGAGGTCATGTACCACCCCGAACCGCGCGAGGACGTATTGCAGGCGGTGGTCAAGGAGGCGACCAAGACCCGCGCCACCATCAAGTATTCCGTGCGTGCGGCGCGCAACCTGTCGAAGCTCGACCAGCGGCGTGCCGCCTACGCCCATATCGTGCAGGCCTGGGCGGAACTGGCCAAAGGCGGCGATGGCGCCCCACCCGCAAATGGCGGCGCGCCAGTCGCTCCAGTCGTGCCCGTCATGCCCGTCATGCCCGTCATGCCAGGCGGGCCCGGTGCCGCCAACTGACAGTTGGCCCCGCCGGAGTGGGGCAGCAGGCGGCCTTTTTGATGGGGATGCGGATATAGGATTCGGGTAGCCGGGGCGTGGTCAAGCGTTTTCAGGCGGAATTGCGACAGATTCTACTTGACCGCTTGAAAAACTCCGACTAATTCTCCAATCATGTCGGTCGATGCTCCGGGTGTGCCGTGCGTCGGGATCGGCATGGGCTTGTGGCAAGAGTTTCGGCGAGTCGATAGGCATCCCACCTACAGAGTTTCTGCCCGATCTTTCGCACGAGCGAACCCCTCATTTTCCCTGCAAGGAGTTTTCCTGATGTCCAAGTCTCTGTATGTGGGCAACCTGCCTTTCTCCGCCTCCGAAGACGAAATCCGCGACCTGTTCTCCCAGCACGGCCAAGTGCTCAGCGTGAAGCTGATCTCCGACCGTGAAACCGGCCGTCCCCGTGGCTTCGGCTTCGTCGAAATGGAAGCCGCCGACGCCAACGGCGCCGTGGAAGCCCTGAACGGCTACTCCTTCGGCGGCCGCGCCCTGAAGGTCAACGAAGCCCAGCCCCGCGCTCCCCGTCCGCCCCGCTGGTAGTTTCGGCGCGGCAGCACCAGCCGTGAGCGCCCCGTGCGCCATGTGCCGGTGACCACGCGGACACGCAGCAATCACAAGGCCCGCCTGCCGGATGTCCGGTCAGGCGGGCCTTTTTTCGCGTGCGGGAATATGGGGTGCGCCGGGCGCGACTGGCGCCGCGAGGGGGCGCCCTGCGCCCCACGGCGGGGGCGTGCCGCGCATCGCCGCGCATGCGGCAACGGGGGCCGTCAGCGCGGCAGGGCGGTCTTTGAAGCCAGAATGCGTTGCAGGGTGCCGTCCGCGCGCATCCGCCCGATTTCGGCATTGATTTCAACCAGGCGACCGGCCAGTGGCGAGTTGCGGGAAAAGGCCATGTGCAGCGGATAGCTGCGCACCGGGCGTTTCGCCTTGCCCACCGCGGACCGCAGGTCCGGCTGGCCGTTCAGGTAGGCTTCGGCCACCAGGTCGTTGCTCAGGCACAGATCCACGCGGCCATTGCGCAGCTTGGCGAAGTTGCTTTCGTCCGACGGGGCGTATTCCACGGCCAGTTCCAGTCGTTCCACGGCGGCCAGGAATTCCTGGGAATACGTGTAGCCCTGCACCAGGCCGATGCGGTAGGGGCGCAGGTCTTCGTACCGCTGCCAGGCAAAACCGTCGTGGGTGGGGTGGGCGTAGTAGAAGGACTGGTGCGCCTCGGCCACCGGCACGGAAAACGCCATGGCCGCCTCGCGTTCGGGAGAGTGGGCCAGCATGCTCACCCCGTCGGCGGCACCGTCCTCCATCATGCGCAGCACGCGGTTCCAGGGCAACAGGCGCTGCCGTACGGGAAGGGACAGCCTGCGGAACAGTTCGTCCACCAGGGCGGTGGCCGTGCCGCCCACGCTGCCGCCATCAAGCACGACGGTGTATGGCGGGTACGCGGTGTTCACCATCAGGAACGCGCCGTTGCGGGCGTCGTCGGCGGGGGGGACGGCAGCGCCGCTGGCCCGCGCGGGGGTGGCGCCGGGGATGGTCAGCACGGTCGCGATTGTCAGGATGAGAACGGTCAGGCTCGCCGGCATGGCCCGAAAGGAATGGGCAAGCCGGAACAGCAGGACGCACCCGGGACGGAGGCGCCGTGATTGGTGGAGGGAAAGGGTTGGGGCTGAAGGCATGGCGGGCCTGCTGGTGAACTGTACGGTGTGTTCGGGTTGATGGGGAGTTCAGGTTGGCTGGGCGCTTGCAATCCCGGCGCATTGGCGGGCCGATGGCGCACTGGTGGCGTGTCATAGCAGATGCGTCGCAAATGACAATGCCCTCCACAGGCGCGGGTTTTTGCGTGCGATGCCGTTGTGGCCGACCGCGCAACATGGCGGGGATATGGGGAAAGCCGTTTTGCTATAATGCCGGTCAGCCACCAGTGCCGGGTGCTCGGGCCGGGCAGGGCAGCCGGCGCGCGAGGGGGGGGGGGAATCGCGGGACGGATCTGGGCAATGAAAAAGGCCCCGGAAAACGGGGCCTTGGGTTCGTGGCGGAAGCGTATAGGAGTCGAACCTACCATGGACATCTCTGCCCACCACCGGTTTTGAAGACCGGGCGCCACACCGGTGACGAAACGCTTCCGCGAGGGTTCGGCGTATCTAGCAGAATCGGTGTGGCACGGCAAGACGGGGATGCGTGCCACTGTCGCGGGGGATTGGGGGGACGAAACCACGGAATCGCGGGGGCATGGGCTACGCGCTCGAACCGGGTGCCGATGGCAGGAAGGGGGGCGGGACCGGATTGGGGCGCCGGATTGGGGATACCTTGCCCGGTAGCCCGAAAAGGCGGGGAAAGTGCGCCCGCGCGCATTGTCAAATAGTTCCCGACGACTTAAAAAGGAGAAATCGTCCGCACGACGGACGTTCACTTCCGCACGGAGGCCAGACTTGAACCAGTTTTCGCGCAATCTGATTCTCTGGGCGATCATCTCGTTGCTGATGGTCGTCCTGTTCAACATGTTCAATCAGCCACAGGGGACGCAGGCGCGTCTTACCTATACGGAATTCCTCCAGAAGGTCGAGCGCGGCGAGGTGCTGCGCGTGACCATCCAGGGTCAGAAACTGACGGGCGAAAGCTCGGAGGGCAAGGCGTTCCAGACCTATGCCCCGCACGATCCCGAACTGGTCACCCGCCTCATCTCCCAGAAGGTCGAGGTGAAGGCGGAACCGCAGGAAGAAGCCCCCTGGTACATGACCCTGCTGGTTTCCTGGTTCCCCATGCTGCTGCTGATCGGCGTGTGGATTTTCTTCATGCGCCAGATGCAGGGCGGCGGCGGCAAGGCCATGTCCTTCGGGCGTTCGCGCGCCCGCATGATCACGCCGGAATCGGCCCGCGTCACCTTCGAGGACGTGGCGGGCGTGGACGAAGCCAAGGAAGAACTGAGCGAGGTGGTGGAGTTCCTGTCCAACCCGCGCAAGTTCACCCGCCTCGGCGGGCGCATTCCCAAGGGCGTGCTGCTGGTCGGCCCTCCCGGCACCGGCAAGACCCTGCTGGCCCGCGCCGTGGCGGGCGAAGCGGGCGTGCCGTTCTTTTCCATTTCCGGCTCCGACTTCGTGGAAATGTTCGTGGGCGTGGGCGCATCCCGCGTGCGCGACCTGTTCCTGCAGGGCAAGAAGAGCGCGCCCTGTCTCATCTTCATCGATGAAATCGACGCCGTGGGCCGCCAGCGCGGCGCCGGCCTTGGCGGCGGGCACGACGAGCGCGAGCAGACCCTGAACCAGCTGCTGGTGGAAATGGACGGCTTCGAATCCAACGAGGGCGTCATCCTCATCGCCGCCACCAACCGTCCCGACGTGCTGGACCCGGCGCTGCTGCGCCCCGGCCGTTTCGACCGTCAGGTGGTGGTGCCCACCCCCGATGTGCGCGGTCGCAAGCGCATCCTTGAAGTGCACACCCGCCGCACGCCCCTGGCCACCGGCGTGGAACTGGACATCATCGCCAAGGGCACGCCCGGTTTTTCCGGCGCGGACCTGGAGAACCTCGTCAACGAGGCCGCCCTGCAGGCCGCCAAGGTTGGCAAGGACACCGTGGACATGGGCGATTTCGAGTACGCCAAGGACAAGGTGCTGATGGGCAAGGAACGCCGCAGCCTCATCCTGAGCGACGAGGAAAAGCGCATCACCGCCTACCACGAGGCGGGCCACGCCCTGGCCGCCAAGCTGCTGCCCGGTTCCGACCCGGTGCATAAGGTAAGCATCATTCCGCGTGGTCGCGCCCTCGGCATCACCATGCAGTTGCCGGAAGGCGACCGCCACGGTTATTCGCGCTCGTTCCTGCTGAACAACCTAGTGCTGCTGCTGGGTGGCCGCGTGGCCGAAGAGGTGGTGTTCAACGACATCACCACCGGCGCGGGCAACGACATCGAACGCGCCACCAAGATGGCTCGCAAGATGGTCTGCGAATGGGGCATGAGCGAGGCCATCGGCCCCATGAACATAGGCGAGCAGGGCGAAGAGGTGTTCATTGGCCGCGAATGGGCCCATTCCCGCAATTTCAGCGAGGAAACGGCCCGGCTGGTGGACGCCGAAGTCAAGCGCATCATCGAGGAGGCCCGGCAGCGCTGCCGCATCCTGCTTGAAGGAAACATCGATTCGCTGCATGCCATAGCCGGTGCCCTGCTGGAGCGTGAAACCATCAGCGGCGACGACATCGACGTGCTGATGCGCGGCGAACAACTGCCGCCGGAAAAGCCCAACAACCGCAACGGCGCCCCCCGCGCGGGGGAGCAGCCCGCGTCCGGCGGAAGCGCCGGGGCTCCTTCAACCTCCGGCGCGCAGCCCGGTCCCGTTTCGGCGGCCCCGGCAGGCGCTGACGCCGAGACCGCCGGGCGCGACGAGTTCACCCTGGAAGCCGACGACACCGCCGAACGCAGCGGCCCCGGCGGCCCCGGAGGTAATGACGACCCCAGCGGCGGGGCGGGGCGTTGATGACGACGGCTTGCGGCCTCGCGCAACAGGCCATCTGGACCGTAAGGGGGGGAAGGGCGGTAACGCCCGCCCCCCCTCATCCCTTTGTGGTGTTCGGCATCGTCAACGTCACGCCGGATTCGTTTCATGACGGCGGCCACTACATCACCCACGAGGCGGCAGTGACCCACGCCCTGCGCCTGGCGGGAGAGGGCGCGCACGTGCTGGACATCGGCGGTGAATCGTCGCGTCCCTATGCGGATGCGGTGCCGTTGGAAGAAGAACTGGCGCGGGTGCTGCCCGTGGTGCGGGGCATCCGCGACGGGTACGCGGCCCATGCCGCATCCCGCCTGGCAGACGACCCCGGCGCGGATCGGCAGGCCGCGTCCCTCCGCCCCGGCGGCGTGCCGCTGCTTTCCGTCGACACCTACAAGGCAGGCACGGCGGCGGCGGTGCTGGACGAGGGCGTGGACATCATCAACGACATTTCCGCCTGCGCCTTCGACCCTGGCCTGCTCGACGTGGTGGCCCACTACAAGCCCGGCTACGTGCTGATGCACAGCCTGGGCAGGCCGGAAACCATGCAGGACGCCCCCGCCTACGAAAACGTGGTGGATGCGTTGCTGGGCTTCTTTCACGAAAAGATGGACATGCTCGTGCGCGCCGGGTTGCCGGAATCGCGCATCCTGCTCGACCCCGGCATCGGCTTCGGCAAGCTGACCGAACACAACTTCGAGATCCTGCGCCGCATAGAGCGCTTCGGCTCGCTGGGCCGCCCCGTGCTGATGGGGCTTTCCAACAAGTCGCTGTTCGGCGGGCTGCTGGACCTGGGCCACGGGCAGCGGGCGGGCGCCACCCAGGTGGCCACGGCCCTGCTGGCCGCACGCGGGGTGTTGTGCCACCGCGTGCACGACGTGGCGGAAACCGTGCGCACCCTGCGCCTCACTCAAGCCATGGCCCCCGCGCCAAGCACGGAGAACTGATGCTGGGCCTGGAGAACGTCACCGCGAACTGGCGCGACCTGCTGGACATCGCGCTGGTCACCGCGCTGTTCTACCGCATCATCGTCATGGTCAAGGACACGCGCGCCGTGTCGGCCATCTACGGGCTGCTGTTGCTGGTGGTCACCTACTTCGTCTCGCGCGAACTGGGGCTGTACACGCTGGGGTGGCTGCTGGAAAGCTTCTTCGGTTCGTTGTTCCTAGTGATCATCGTGCTGTTCCAGCGCGACATCCGCCAGGCCCTCACCGACATGGGGGCGCGCAGCTTCTTCCGCAAGAAGACAACCGCCGACGACGCCCTGAACGAGATTATCGGCGCCGCGCTGTACCTTGCCCAGCGCAAGATCGGCGCGCTCATCGTCATCGAGCGCAACGTGGCCCTGGGCGACATGATCGAACGCGGGGTGAAGCTGGGGGCCGCGCTCTCGCGCGAGTTGCTCATCACCATCTTCTTTCCCAAGACCCCGCTGCACGACGGCGCGGTGATCATCCGCAAGGGCGAGGTGGCGGCGGCGGCGTGCATCCTGCCCCTGGCCACCGTGGACCGGCAGGACTTCGGCACCCGGCACCGCGCCGCGCTGGGCATTACCGAGGAAAGCGACGCCGTGGCGGTGGTGGTTTCCGAAGAACGCGGGGCCGTCACCGTGGCCGTGGGCGGCAAGCTGACCACCAGCCTCGACGCCACGCGCCTGAAGCGCGTGCTCAAGAACATCCTGGAGAAGTAACGGTGCGTTCCAACTGGCAGTACGCCGTCATGGCCTTCGTCATGGCCGTCACCCTGTGGTACATGGTCACCGGGCGCGAGCGGGTGGAAGTGGTGGGCGAGGTGCGGCTGGAGTTCAAGGGCATTCCCCAGAACCTCGTGGTGCGCGAAGGGCTGGTCAACAAGGTCAGCGTGCGCGTGCGCGGCCCCAAGGGCCTGGTGCGCGTCATGACCGCGCGCGACATGAGCTACGCCATCGACCTCAGCAGCTTGAAGCGCGGCACCAACATCGTGCCCCTGACGGCGGAAAAGCTGCCCGAGGCGCGCGCCTTCGAGGTGGTGGAGATAACCCCCTCGCGGCTGACGCTGGAGGTGGACGCCATCGTCGAAAAGGACGTGCCCGTGGCCGTGGACATCAACGGCACCATTCCCGTGGACGTGCGCATCGACAAGACCGAGGTGACGCCCGCCAAGGTGCACCTGCGCGGGCCGGAATCGCTGGTGGCGCGCATCGACAGGGTGAAGGTGGCCGTGGCCGCACCGGCACCGGACCAGGCGGGCAGCATGGAGGTGCAGGCCACTCCGACCCTGCCCGAGGCCACGGAATCGACACCGCCCACCGTGTCCGTGCGGCTGGACACGGCCCTGCGCATGAAGGAAACCACCCTCAAGCGCGAGGTGGCCGTACAGCCGCCGCGCGGCCTGCGGGCGCAGGTGTCGCCGCGCGCGGTCACGCTGCTGCTGGAAATGCCCGCCTCCGTCGCCGCCGATGCCGAGGCGTTGCGCTCCATCCGGGTGTACGCGGAAGTGCCCGAAGGCGCCGGTGCCGGACAGGAGAAACTGCCCGTGCGGGTGGACCTGCCGGACAGGGTGCGGCTGAAGGACATTTCGCCTGACACGGTGAACGTGACCTTTCGCAAGTAACGGGTACGCCGAAGCGGTGCCCGGCCCGCGGGAAACGGACGGTAGCGCGGTTGGCGTCGGGCATCACGGCGCTTCCGGCCCGCGCGGCGGATCTGGCCCGCACGCGAACATGCCGCCGCATCCGTTCCGTATCCGGTTCCGTGCCGTCCCGGACGGTATCGCCCGTGTCGTACGGCATGCACCGTCCGCGCCCCCGACAACCATTGAACAACCCCCGCAAATACTGTACTCAGGCGCACCGGCGGCGCTGCCGCCAACGCACAATCCAGAGAGGATTCGCAGATGGGCAAACGCCTGTTCGGCACCGACGGCCTGCGCGGCCAGGTGAACATCTATCCCATGACCGCCGACGTGGCCCTGCGTCTGGGCCTTGCGGCGGGCACCCATTTCCGCAACGGCCATCGCCGCCACCGGGTGGTCATCGGCAAGGACACCCGTCTTTCCGGCTACGTGTTCGAATCGGCCCTGACGGCGGGCCTGTGCGCCGCGGGCATGGACGTCTACCTTGTCGGGCCGCTGCCCACGCCCGCCATCGCCTTTCTGACCCGCAACATGCGGGCGGACCTTGGCGTGGTCATCTCCGCCTCGCACAACCCGTTCATGGACAACGGCATCAAGTTCTTCGACAAGGACGGCTTCAAGCTGCCCGACGAGACGGAGAACAAGATCACCGACATGGTGCTGGACCCCGACTGGCAGTGGGATTACCCCGCGCCCGAACGCGTGGGCCGCGCCGCCAAGATCGAGGACTCTCCCGGCCGGTACATCGTCTACCTGAAGAACAGCTTTCCCGCGCACCTCACCCTGGACGGCATGCGCGTGGTGCTCGACTGCGCCAACGGCGCCAACTACAAGGTGGCCCCCCTGGCGCTCGAGGAACTGGGCGCCGAGGTCATCAAGATCGGCACCGAGCCCAACGGCCTGAACATCAACCACCAGTGCGGCTCGCTGTACCCCGGCGTTGCCGCCGGCAAGGTGCTGGAAACCCGCGCCGACGTGGGCCTGGCCCTGGACGGCGACGCCGACCGGCTCATCGTGGTGGACGAGAAGGGCACCGTGCTCGACGGCGACCAGATCATGGCCCTGTGCGCGGAAGACATGCTGCGGCGCGGCGCGCTGCGCAACAATACCCTTGTCGCCACGGTCATGAGCAACATGGCGCTCGAGGTGTTCATGAAGGAGCGCGGCTGCAAGCTGCT
This sequence comes from Desulfovibrio sp., assembly GCA_031287575.1. GTDB lineage: Bacteria > Desulfobacterota > Desulfovibrionia > Desulfovibrionales > Desulfovibrionaceae > Cupidesulfovibrio. Next base: position 47,669 of record JAITSV010000032.1, on the reverse strand, counting down.
GCGCACCCCGGTGGGCGACCGCTACGTGGTCGAGGCCATGCGCCGCGAGGGCGCCAACCTTGGCGGCGAGCAGTCCGGCCACCTCATCTTCATGGACCACGGCACCACCGGCGACGGCCTGATGGCGGCGCTCCAGATCCTGCGCATCATGCGCGAGCGCGACCGGCCCCTGTCGGAACTGGCGGGCCAGTTGCAGCTTTTCCCGCAGGAGCTTATCAATGTTCATGTGGAGAGGAAGATTCCCTTCGAACAGTGCCAGCCCGTGCTCGACGGGGTGGCCAAGGTCGAGGCGGAACTGGGCGACAGGGGCCGCGTGCTGCTGCGCTACTCGGGCACCGAGGCCGTCTGCCGCGTGATGGTGGAGGGCGAGGACCCCGAGCAGGTGAAGCGGCTGGCCGGGTTGCTGGCGGAGACGGTGCAGAAGCACCTGCGCTAGTTCGCAAATGGGCCTTTCGCCCGTTGGCGTCGTCAAACACTCCTGCCATGGCTTTGCTGTCCTCATCCGTAAGGCTTGAAGACTCGCCAACGGCTGGGGCTCGGTCGAATACAAGAAGAGCGCGCTGCGGTCGCCATCCGTAATGCTCGAAGACTCGCATAACGGCTGCCGCATGCTCCCTCATGGCAGGATTGTTTTCCTTGCCAACGAAGGAAAATCCTCATTTGCGAATGGGTGCCGCCCCGGTTTCCTGGCGGTGATGGTGCAGACTGCCCTTCAGTCTTTGCCTTTCTGACGCACGCCGACACGACGACACATTCCAAAGGAGCCACCCCATGAACATCCGCAAGGTCGTCATTCCCGTCGCCGGCTGGGGTACCCGTTCGCTTCCCGCCACCAAGAACATCCCGAAGGAAATGCTGCCGGTCTACAACAAGCCGGTGGTGCAGTACGTGGTGGAAGAGGCCATCCGCTCGGGCATCGGCGACGTGGTCTTCGTCACCAACCGCGACAAGAAGATCATCGAGGACCACTTCGACTACAACCTGCAACTGGAAGGCGTGCTGGAGCGCGCCGGAAAGACCGAGATGCTGCGGCAGGTGCGCGAGGTGGCCGAGATGGTCAACATCATCTCCATCCGCCAGAAGCAGCAGCTGGGTCTTGGCCACGCGGTGCTGTGCGCCCGCGACGTGGTGCGCGACGAAACCTTCGCCGTCATGGTGGGCGACGACCTGATGTTCGGCATGACGCCGGGCATCAAGCAGCTCATCGACGTGGCCGCCTCCGAGCGGCTGCCCGTCATCGGGGTGATGGAAGTGCCCGCCGACAAGGTGAACCGCTACGGCATCATCTCCGGCGAGGAATTCGCCCCCGGCATCTTCAAGGTCAACAAGCTGGTGGAAAAGCCCAAGCTGGGCGAGGCGCCTTCGCGCCTGGCCATCGTGGGCCGCTACGTGCTGACCCCGGACATCTTCCGCTGCCTGGAACAGATGAAGCCCGGCCACGGCGGCGAAATCCAGCTTACCGACGCCCTGCAGATGCTGGCCGACGACCGGGGCCTGCTGGCCGTGAAGATTCGCGGCATGCGCTTCGACGCGGGCGACTGGGCGGAATACCTTACCGCCAACATCTACTTCGCCCTGCAGGACGAAGAACTGCGCGACGAACTGGTGCGCCAGCTCAAGCCGCTGCTGCCGTACAGCGGCACGTAGTCCCCGGGTATTCCGGAATGTCGTGAACGAAGGCCGGGGGGAGGGATTTCCGCCCCCCGGTTTTCTTCTTGTCCCTGTCCCTTCTTTGGTACCTCCGCCATGCCCACCAATGCCGCCCAAACGCTGCGCGCCGTCGCGCTGCTCAGCCCGCCGTACGCCACCCTGACGTACGCCGTGCCGCCGTGGTTGCCTCCGCAGGCGTGGCGGCGGGGCACGCGCGTGGCGGTGCCGCTGGGCAACGGCGCGGTGCGCGTGGGCGTGCTGCTGGATGACGAGGCGCACGCGGCGGCAACCGGTGGCGCGCTGCCGGAGGGCGTGGTGCCCCGACCCATGCTGTGGCCGCTGGAGCGCGAGCCGCTGCTGGGCGCCTGGTACCTGGACATGGTGCGCCAACTGGCGCTGCGCCAGGCGGTGAGCGAGGGGCAGATACTGGGCAACTTCCTGCCCGTGGGGCTGCGCACCACCCAGGTGCGGTTGCGCTTTTTCGAGGACGGCCGGGCGCGCACGCTGAAGTTCCGCGACCTTGTGCCGCTGGTGGACAAGGACCCCTCGGCGCTGCACCGCCTGGGCCAGGCCTGGATGGATGGCCGGGGCGAGGTGCTGGACAAGGCCGAGGACGCCGCCGACGCGGAACTGTGCGCGGTGACGGCGGACCCCCCGTGGCCGGTGCGGCCTTCCGCCGTGCGCCAGGTGCAGTTGCTGGAATACCTGTGGGACAAGGGATCGGCCAGCCGCCGCGCGGTGCTGCGCGACCTTGGCGCGGCATCGGCCACGGCGCTGGAGGGTCTGCTGAAGCGCGGCCTGGTGGCGGTGACCCGGCGCGACGACGGCGAATGCGCCTGCGACGAGGCCGCCGAGGGTGAAGGCCCGGCCTGCCTGTACGCTCCCCCGGATGCGCCGTTCGAACTGAACGCGAACCAGCGCACGGCCCTGGACGACTTTCTGGCCGCGCTGGACGGCCCGCGCGCGGAGCACCGCCTGCTGTACGGCGTGACCGGCAGCGGCAAGACGGCGGTGTACCTGGACCTTGCGCGCGCGTGCCTGGCGCGGGGCCGCTCGGTGATGTTGCTGGCGCCGGAGGTGGCCCTGGCCTGCAAGCTGCGCCGCGACGTCAACGAACGCCTGCCCGGCGCGCCACTGTTCTTCTTTCACGGCTATCAGGGACCGGCCCAGCGCGAACGCACCTTTCGCGCCCTGGCGGCCCGGCGCGAGCCGTGCCTGGTGGTGGGAACCCGCTCGGCCCTGTTCCTGCCCGCGCCCGACCTGGGCGTGGTGGTGCTGGACGAGGAGCACGACACCTCGTTCAAGCAGGACGAGGGGCTGGCTTACCAGGCCAAGGAAGTGGCCTGGTTCCGGGTGGGGCAGGGCGCGGGACTGCTGGTGCTGGGCTCCGCCACGCCGGACGTGAAGACCTTCCACGCCATGCACGAGGGGCGCCTGCCCATGGCCACCCTGCCCGAGCGGGCCGGTGGCGGCACCCTGCCCGGCGTGGAACTGGTGGACATCAAGGATCTTGCCTCCACCGATTCCGTGCTGGCCGCCCAGAGCGGCGCGGCCCTGCGCGAAACGGTGGAACGCGGCGAGCAGGCGGTGATCCTGCTGAACCGGCGCGGCTACGCCCCGCTGATGTACTGCCTGGACTGCGGCACCGTGGCCCGCTGCCCGCACTGCGACATCGGCCTTACCTACCACAAGGGGCGCGAGCGGCTGGTGTGCCACTATTGCGGCCACTCGGTGCCGTATCCGGCCACCTGCCCCAACTGCAAGTGCATGCACTACCTGCCCATGGGCGAGGGCACGGAAAAGCTGGAGGAAACCCTGGCGGCGCTGCTGCCTGCCGGGGGCAAGGTGCTGCGGCTGGACCGCGACTCGACCAGAAGGCCGGGCCGGATGGAGGAAATCCTGGGGGCCTTTGCCCGGCGCGAGGCGCAGGTGCTGGTGGGCACCCAGATGCTGTCCAAGGGGCACCACTTTCCGGACGTGACCCTGGCCGTGGTGGCCGATGGCGACCTTGGCCTGAATCTGCCCGATTACAGGGCGGCGGAGCGCACCTTCCAGTTGCTGGTGCAGTCCGCAGGGCGAGCCGGGCGCGGCGAAAAGCCGGGCCGGGTGCTCATCCAGACCCGCGACCCTTCCCACTATTGCTGGAATTTCGTGCGTACGGCCGATTACGAGGGCTTTTACGCCCACGAGATTGCCATCCGCCAGCGGCGCAGGTACCCTCCCTTCGTGCGGCTGGCGCTGGTGCGCATCAGTTATCCTATGGATTTCACGGGCGGGGCCGAGGAATTGGCCCGCTACGCCAATGCGGTGCGCGCCCAGGGGCGCGAGCGCGGCGTGCAGGTGCTGGGGCCGGCCCCTTCGCCGCTGCCGCTGCTGCGCGGGCGCAAGCGCTTCCAGTGCCTGCTGAAGGCCGACGACTGGCCGAGCATCCGTTCGCTGTTCGGGGCGGCGGGGGCCACGCCGGGCATCGGCCATCTGCGCATTTCTTTGGACCTTGATCCCGTCAACATGATGTAGCCCGCGCCCCGCGCGGCACCAAGGATACCACCATGATCATCGTCGTCCGCAAGTGCAGCGACTGCCCCTTCTGCAGCCAGGGCGAACCCGCCCGCTGCAACCTTTCCACGCCCAAGTACCGTCCGCTGGACATCGCGCTGGACCGTCCCACGTGGTGTCCGTTGCGGCGGGAACAGGCCATCGTACGCGAAGCATCGTAGCCGTCTGGCGCCGTACCGGGTGCCGCGCTTGCGGACGGGTATGCATTCCGGCGTTGCACCCAGTGCCGCGTCTGGCATATGATGTATCCGGCGATAGGTCGTCCAAAGGGCGGTCGCGTATTCCACGAAGGGGCTCACCGGGCGGGGGAAGCATCGGGGCAGTACGGGGTAGCTATGAGCAATGCCGATATCCTCATCCTTGTGGTGGATGACGAAGAGATGGTGCGCGAAAACCTCGAGGCGTACCTCGAGGACGAAGGGTTCCGGGTAGTTACGGCAGGCAGCGGCGAGGACGCGCTGGATCTGCTGGAACGCCATCGCCCGGACGTGGGCATCATCGACATGCGCCTGCCGGGAATGAGCGGCAACGATTTCATCATTCGCGCCCATCAGGCGCTGCCCACGTTGCGCTATCTCATCCACACCGGTTCGACCAACTACAAGCTGCCGGCGGAACTCATCACCATCGGCGTGCAACGGGCCGACGTGTACATCAAGCCGTTGCAGAACATGGACGATCTGGTGCAGGGCATCTTCCGCCGCCTTTCCGGGCCGGAGCGGGCATGAGCCCCGCCAGCGGCTTCCCCGCCTCATCCGGATCATCCGGCTCGATCTCCCCCTCCGGCACCCCCACCGTGGTCGTCATCGATGACGACACGATGGTGCGGCGCAGCATCACCGCCTACCTCGAAGACCTTGGCTACGACGTGCACGAGGGTACCGATGGCCGCACCGGCCTTGCACTGGTGCGCGCGGTGCAGCCGGATGCCGTGCTCGTGGACTTGCGCATGCCCGGCCTCGACGGTCTGGACGTGCTGCGCGAGCTGGCGGCCGAGCGGCCGGACATGCCCACCATCGTGGTGTCCGGCACCGGGGTCATGCAGGACGCCATAGAGGCGGTGCGCCGGGGGGCCTGGGACTTCATCCTCAAGCCCATCATGGATCTGGAAGTGCTGGGCCACCGGGTGCGCCTGGCCATCGAGCAGGGGCGGCTGCGCGCGGAAAACCGCCGCTACCACGAGAACCTGGCCGCAGAGGTGGCCGTGCGCACCCGCGAACTGGAACAGGCCAGGATGGAGGCGGAATCGGCCAACCGCGCCAAGACCCAGTTCCTCGCCAACATCAGCCACGAACTGCGCACCCCGCTCAACGGCATCATCGGGCTGACCGAACTGCTGCTGGCCGCCGGACCCGCCGGCGAGCAGGAGGAGTGCCTGGGCATGGTGCGCCAGGCCGGGCTGGATTTGCTGTCCATCGTCAACAACCTGCTGGACATGTCCAGCATAGAGGCCGGGCGCATCGCCCTCAACGAGGCCCCGTTCAACCTGCGCGAGACCGTGAGCGACCTGGTCCGCGTGCTGGACGTGCAGGCCCGCTGGAAGAACCTGACCCTTGCCTGCGCCGTCTCGCCCGACGTGCCCGACCGGCTGATGGGCGACGCCGCGCGGCTGCGCCAGGTGCTGACCAACCTGGTCATCAACGGCATCAAGTATACCGAGGTGGGCGGCGTCTCGCTGGCGGTGGAACTGGACGGCGCACCTCCCCGTATGCCCGGTGCGGGGTTGGGGGCACATCCGGCGCATTCGGCGCACTCGGGGGGCACGGTGGGGCTGCGCGTCATCGTGGAGGACACCGGGGTGGGCATTGCCGCGGAAAAGTGGGAACGCATCTTCGAGCCGTTTACCCTGGCCGAGAATTTCCTGACCAAGAAGTACGGCGGCGCCGGGCTTGGCCTTGCCATCTCGCGCGAGATAGCGCGGATGATGGGCGGCGACATCGCGGTGCGCAGCCAGGAGGGGGCGGGCAGTACCTTCGTGCTGACCATGCGTTTTGCCTTGGGCGAATCGGCGGCCCCTCGCCCCCGCGACGTCAGCCTGCCGGTGATTCGCGGCGTGAATCGGCGGCTGCGCATCATGGTGGCCGAAGACGACGTGATCAACCGCAAGCTGGCGGTGTATTTCTTCGAACGCATGGGGCACGACGTCATCACCGTGTCCAGCGGCATCGAGGTGCTGGCCGGACTGGAACGCGAAGCCTGCGACCTCTTGCTGATGGACATCCAGATGCCCGAGATGGACGGGCTGGAAACGATACGCGCGTTGCGCGGCCGCAAGGGCGTGCCGTCGGCGGTGCCGGTCATTGCCATGACGGCCCATGCCATGGCCGGGGACCGGGAGCGTTTTCTGGCGGAGGGCATGGACGGCTACGTTTCCAAGCCCGTGGATTTCGGCTGTCTGGTTGCCGAGATAGAGACCGTGCTGGGCGCGCGGGGCCTGCTGGACGAAACTTTGGCCGGGCAGGACCCCCGGTTGGACTGCCGCGCCGCGCCTGAATAGCGAAAGAGCCCGGAATGGAGAAGGGACATGCCCGCCGTGCGTGCTGCGCGCGGCTCGTCGGGGCGCCGGGAACGGACCATGGGTTCGATTCCGGCGCCCCGATGTGTTGTGGGCGGGGCACTGAAAGGAGTGACAGGCGGGCGATGCATGCGCCGTACGCGGCACCGGCAACCCTTCGCCTGGTTTGGAAGGGCGTTGCCGGGGCGGTGGAGTTCCTGATGTGCGCGAGAGCGCCTGGGCAACCTGCGCGAGCGTTACTTTTTCCGTGTTTCCGAGGTGTTTCCGAATGGTTGCAAATCGTTGACGAATCGGATAGCTAAATCCGATTGTGCTTAAGGGGTGCCGTGCCCCGGTACGTGCGTTCGGCCGCTGGCCGAGAGGGAACGCGCGGGGGAACGGCAATCGTCATTCTGCCTGAAAAAGTCGGAACGTTCCGTGTGTACTCCCTTGGACGGTCAGCCGCGCCGGGGGCTTTCTTCGCGCGTGCGCATCGTTCGGCGGCAGGCATACAAAACTCTAGGGGAGATCCATGAAGCGACTGAAATCGTTGGCTGTGTCGTGCCTGCTGGTCTGCACCGCCCTGGCGGGTACCGCGCAGGCCGAAGGCTTTGCCCTGTACGAATGGGGCGCGCGCGGCAACGCGCTGAGCGGCACCATGGTGGCCCGCAAGCCCGATGCCTCCGCCGTGGCCTACAACCCGGCCCTGATGACCCAGTTGGAAGGCACCCAGGTGATGGCCGGGGTCAGTGCCATCATCCCCAGCGCCAAGGTGGACGTGAACTACGGCGGCAACACCTACACCGGTGAAGGCGCCGACAACGTGTGGCTGCCCCCGCACGGCTACATGACCACCCAGCTCAAGGACAACCTGTGGCTGGGCATGGGCATCTACACCCGCTTCGGCCTGGGCACCGAGTACGACGACGAGCACTGGGCCGGTCGCTACAACATCTACAACGCCGAAATCCAGACCGTCTCGTACAACCCCAACATTGCGTTCAAGCTTACCGACAAGCTGTCCGCCGCCGTGGGCGTCGAGTTCATGACCCTGAAGCTGAACATGGACAAGAAGAGCGACCCCACCGGCGCCAACAACCCCATGACGCCCTCCGCCGCCGAGGTGGATTCGAATCTCGAGGCCGACAGCTACGGCTGGGGCCTCACCGCCGGCCTGCACTACCAGTTCAACGACCAGTGGGCCGCTGGCGTGAGCTACAAGAGCCAGATCGAGCAGGAAGCCCGGGGTGACAACAACTTCACCATCGGGTCCGCGCTGACCGGCATTCCCCAGGTGGTTGGCGTCTATCAGGACTGCGACGTGAAGGGCTCGGTGACCCTGCCCGACATGGTGGCCTTCGGCGTGTCCTACACCCCCATCCCCGAACTGAGCATCGAAGTGGGCGCCCTGCTGACCCGCTGGTCGCTGTACGACAACCTGGCCATCTACCACGAGTCGCCCTTTTATGGAGGCGCCGGTGCCCTGGTCAACCAGGAGAAGGACTGGCGGGATGCCTGGCGCTACAGCATCGGTGTCGAATACGCCGCCACCCCGTGGATGGACCTGCGCGCCGGCTTTACCTACGACGAATCCCCGGCCCGCAGCAACAAGATCGACTACCTGATCCCCACCGACGACCGCCAGCTGTACAGCGTGGGTACGGGCTTCCACTGGGACAGCTACACCGTGGACCTGTCCTACACCTACATCGTGGCGTCCGACGCGGAATACGACAACCAGGGCGGTGGCGTCTACGACGGTTCCTCGCGCGACGGCCGCACCCATGTGTTGGGTCTTTCGCTGGGTTACAAGTTCTAGGCTCGGCCTTTTCGCGCCTGCACGGGGCCGCTCCTTCGGGGGCGGCCCTTTTGCGTTCGAAAAGGGGGCGAAGGCGGGCACGGGCACGGGCGGCAGGCGGGGGGAAACATCGACCGTTGCGCCGTGCGCAGGGAGCGTCAAGCGACGCGTAGCGGACGGATGCGGCGCGTAGCGGGTGGGCGCCGGGCGTGGTTGGCTGGAGCGTTTTCAGCCCCGTGGCAGCCCCTGCATGGGGTTGTCCAGCCCTGCGCGGGTCAGGGTGGGGACCTGGTGGGCACACCCTGCCTCGGGCAGTCCGGGACAACGGGGGTGGCCATGCTGGCGCGTGGGCGTGACGGCGGTGGTTGTCCACACGGGGCATGGGTATGCTGCCCGGCGTTGCGTCGGGCGTGGCTGGACAGGTCAGGCGCACCCGCGGATGATGCACATGGGGAGGGGGCAGGCCCGGGTGGCGAAGAGCCTCGGCCATGGCCTGCCGCACACGCAGAAGGGCCCGTGCCGGTGCGGCACGGGCCCTTTGCAATCCATAGGCCTGGTCAGTCGGACAGCGGCTAGAAGGTGCCCGCTTCCTTCTTCACGTCGAGGGCGATCTTCCACAGCACGGAAAGCACCATCAGGCCGATGGCATAGATGCCCACGGTGACGATGATTTCCGGGAAGCTGGGCGCGTACTCGGTCACCGTCTCGAAGGGGTTGGGGGTAAAGCCGCCGATCAAGAGGCCCAGGCCCTTGTCGATCCAGCTGGCGATGACCAGGATGCCCAGCGCCCACGGCAGCACGCGTTCGTTGTCGCGGATCTGCGGGGGAATGAGCAGGCACAGCGCCAGGATGGCCAGCACGGCCGCCGTCCACATCCAGCCCACCACCCACGATGCGTGGCCGTCGTGGCCCACGAACAGGAAGGTGAGCGGGTGCTGGTGGCCCGGCATGCCGCTGTAGAAGGCCGTGAACACTTCCAGCAGGAAGAAGAACACGTTGATGGCCATGGCGTAGGTGATGATCTTGGTCAGGGTCTGGATGGCTTCGCGGCCCGGATCGAACCCGGTCAGGCGGCGCAGCGCGATGACCAGCAGCAGCAGGATGGCCGGACCGGAGGCGAAGGCCGAGGACAGGAAGCGGGCGGCCATGATGGCCGTCAGCCAGTAGTGGCGGCCGGGCAGGCCCGCGTACAGGAAGGCGGTGACGGTGTGGATGGAGAACGCCCACACCACCGACAGGTAGATGAAGAACTTGATCCACTTGGGCGGGTCAACGTCGTGGCGTTCGGCTTCCAGGGTAACCCAGCCGACCAGCGCGTTGATGAACAGGTACCCCATCAGCACCATCATGTCGTAGAACATGATGGAGTTCGGCGTGGGGTGCAGGATGACGTTCAGCATGCGCTGCGGCTGCCCCATGTCGGTGACGATGAAGAGCATGCACATCAGCACGGCCGAGATCGCCATGAACTCGCCGAGGATGATCATCTTCTTGAATTTCTTGTAGTGATGGAAGTAGGCGGGCAGCACCAGCATCACGGCCGAGGCCGCCACGCCGACGAAGTAGGTGAACTGCGAGATGTACAGCCCCCACGAAACGTCGCGGCTCATGCCGGTGATGGTCAGCCCGTATTTCAGCTGGAAGATGTACGCGAAGACGCCCAGGCTCGCGATGCCGCCGAGGAACAGCAGCCAGATGTAGAACGCCGGGGAGCCTTTCAGAACCTTCTCGATCATGGCTTCTCCTCCTACACGATGTAGTAGACGCCGGGCTGGGTCCCGATGGAGGGCTTGCGGCGAATGCTGAAGTTCTCGGCAAGGGCCTTGCGAACCGGCGAATTCGGGTCGTCGAGGTCGCCGAACAGGATGGCCCCGTTCGAGGCTTCGACGCAGGCGGGCAGCAGGCCCACTTCAAGCCGTTCGGAGCAGAAGGTGCACTTTTCCACCACGCCGCGCATGCGGGTGGGGAAGGCGGGGTTCACGTCCTTCAGGTAGGGGCGCGGATCGCCGAAGTTGAAGCTGCGCGCGCCGTACGGACACCCGGCCATGCAGAAGCGGCAGCCGATGCAGCGGTGGTAGTCCATCACCACGATGCCGTCGGCGCGCTTGAAGGTGGCCTTGGTGGGGCACACGCGCACGCACGGCGGGTTCTCGCAGTGGTTGCACAGCAGCAGATAGTCCTTTTCGCGCACGGCGGGGGACAGATGCTGGCTCATGTCGTCGGTGAACACCCGGTCGTACTTGTCGGTCCAGATCCACTTGATTTCCTGCTTGGTGGGAATCGAGGGAACGTTGTGGATCGAATGGCAGGCGTGGATGATGCGCTCGAAGTCCTCGCGCGATTCCAGCTTGCGGGTGTCGATGACCATGGCCCAGCGCTTGGCGGCAAGGTGTTTGCCGCCCACGTCGTACTTGGCGCCCGGCATGTCCTTGGCGACCGCCTCGGCCGCGTCCAGCGCGCTCGAGGTGCCAAGGCCGAAGGCGGCAAGCCCGGCGATCTTCAGGAATTGTCTTCTGGTGGTGCTCATTACTGGTTCCCCCTCGGCGCCACATGGCAATCCCAGCAGTAGGGGCTCACGCTGTTGGAGTTGTGGCACTTGTCGCAGAAATCGGCCTTGTTGGTGTGACACTTCATGCAGGTGTTCTGCAGGCTTATGTCCCAGACCTTGCCGTTGGAGGCGACATAGGCGCGCTTGCCTTCGCGCAGGGCCTGGTCGCGCCACACGTCGAGAATGTGCATGTGCTCGGCGCGCATGTATTCGGCCGGTTCGATGCATTCCTTCTGGCCTGCGGGCAGGGCCAGCTGCGGGCGCTCGTACTTGGGCGTCAGCAGGTTGGACCAGAAGGGAAAGGTGAACAGCCCGACGAAGATCACGATGCCGGGGATGATGTATTTGCCGTTATACATGGTTATTCATCCTCCATACCGGGCAGTTCTTCCTGCCGCAGGTCCATGGTGCGCTTCTGTTCGCCGCGCATCACGAGGGCGTTGGCCACCAGCTCGTGGGTACCGTAGACCGTAACGCCGGGGGCCCAGTAGTTGGCCAGCGGGGGCAGGGTGGCCCGGTCGATGGCGCAGATGCAGGCCATGGTGTTCACGCCGTGCTTCTGCTGCACGTACCGCAGGGCATTGCCGCGGGGCAGGCCGCCGCGCATGCGGATTTCCATGATTTCGTCGGTGTTCAGGCCGGAACCGCCGCCGCAGCAGAAGGTCTGCTCGCGGATGGTGTTCTCGGGCATGTCCACGTAGTTGTTGCACACGTTCTGGAGCACGTAGCGGGGTTCGTCCAGCAGGCCCATGCCGCGCGCCGGGTTGCACGAGTCGTGGAAGGTCACGGTCAGGTGGTCGTTGCGGCTGGGGTCGAGGCGCAGCTTGTTGTGCTTGATGAGGTCGGCCGTGAACTCGGCGATGTGCACCATCTTGGTGGACGCCGCGTTCTTGAACACCGTGCCGGTGATGGGCGACCTGGGCACTTCCATCTTGGGCGGGGTGGGGCCGTTGAAGGTATCCATGTACTGGTGCACCACGCGCCACATGTGGCCGCATTCGCCGCCCAGTATCCACTTGGAACCCAGGCGCTCGGCTTCGGCGTACATCTTGGCGTTCAGCTTCTTCGCCATGTCGAAGGTGGTGAACGAGCCGAAGTTGCCGCCTTCGGAGGCGTAGGTGGACAGGGTGTAGTCCAGCCCGATTTCGTGGAACAGCATCAGGTAGCCCATGAACGTGTAGATGCCGGGGTCGGCGAACACGTCACCCGAGGGCGTGATGAACACGATCTCGTGGCCCTTTTCGTTGAAGGGCGGGTTGATCTTGATGCCGGTCACCGTCTCGATGTCCTCGCAGAGGAACTCGACGATTTCCTTGAACGCGTGGGGCTGGATGCCAAGGTGGTTGCCGGTGCGGTTGCAGTTGAACACCGGCTCCATGATCCAGTGGATGCCAAGGCCCAACTCGTGCAGCAGCTCACGCGCGATGGCGGTGATTTCCGCGGTGTCGATGCCGTAGGGGCAGAACAGCGAGCAGCGGCGGCATTCGGTGCACTGGTAGAAGTAGTAGAACCACTCCTTGATGACGTCCTTGTCCAGCTTGCGGGCGCCGGCCAGCTTGCCCAGCAGCTTGCCCGCCGTGGTGAAGTCGCGGCGGTACACCGAGCGCAGCAACTCGGCGCGCAGCACGGGCATGTTCTTGGGGTCGCCCGTGCCGATGAAGAAGTGACACTTGTCGGCGCAGGCGCCGCAGCGCACGCAGATGTCCATGAAGACCTTGAGCGAGCGGTGCTTGGCCAGGCGCGACTTGAGGCCTTCGTAGATGATCTCTTCCCAGTTTTCCGGCAGGTTCCAGTCTTCCTGATCGGCCGACCACTCGTGCGGGTTCGGCATGCCGAGGGCCTTCATGTTGTCGACCTTGGCCGGATAGCACCACGTGCCGGGCTTGAAGTCCGGCTTGGTGTCCATCCATCCTTCCATGGGGAAGGCGGGGATGGTCGCGATCAGCTTGTCGGGAGTTGGCAGTTTGGACATGTCGGCTCCTTACTCGGCGGCAGCGGCTTCTTCAGAGGTTTTGTCGACAGGCAGCCCCGCCTCTTCCATCAGTTCCCGGAACTCGTCCTCGTATTCCGCGTAGGTGCGGTACTTCTTGGGCGGGTTCCAGGGGTTCACGTGGCGCACCGCGCGCGTGTTGTTGGGCAGGTTGCGCGTGGGGCTGAGGAAGACGCCGCCCATGTGCATCAGCTTGCTGAACGGGAAGTACGCAAGCAGGCACGAGAGCAGGAAGATGTGGATGAAGAACGCCGCGCCGATGCCTTCGGGCAGCACGGGGTTCATGGTCACGAGGCCCATGGTCAGGACCTTGACCGCCGCGATGTCCACCTTGGCGAAGTAGCGCATCCAGATGCCGCTGCCCACGAGGCCCAGCAGCAGGAACAGCGGAAAGTAGTCGTTGGCCAGCGAGATGTAGCGGATCTTCTCGCTGAACAGGCGGCGGGCCAGCAGGAAGCCGAGCGCCGCGACGACGAGCACGTCGGTCATGAACATGCGGGGCACGCCGATCTGCATGATGCCGTCAACGAACTCGATGGCCGTCAGGGCAAAGGGCACCGGCTCGAGGAAGAACCGGAAGTGCCGGATGAAGATCAGCAGGAAACAGTAGTGGAACAGCAGCGCGAAAAGCCACAGCCACTTGGCCGAATAGTAGACCACGCGGGGGCCTTTCTGGATTTCGACCGAAGTGTTCCGGAAAAGCGACCGGAACAGCAGCACTTCGAGAAGCATGCGCCCCACGGTGCCAGCGGTGGTGAAGGGGCTGTCGAGCCGGGCGGGCTTGATCCAGTCCAGCGACTTCTGCTGGCCGCCCGTGGTCGGGATGCGGAAGGGCACGGGCGATTTGGCCCAGTCCACCATCCGCCAGACGAAACCGCCGATGAACACGAGCACCGCGGCATACGGCAACACCACCCCGATAAGGTACTGGAAGCCTGAGGCAGCTCCCAGCCAGGCGATGCAACCCAGCGCAATGACCGCTAAAAGTGAAATGAACATTCCGTTACCTCGCTGCTAGGCTATCGGTTTCTGCGTGTCCGGTTCCCCTACCGGCTTGTCCAATATACGTTCAGCCCTGCGCAGGAGCTGGGCGTATCCACGTTTGAAGTCGTCTACCTTCATCATGTGCAGGCGTTCGCGGCAGGCGGCATACTTGCCGAAGGCCATGAGCGCCACGGTGTCGATGCGCGATTCCACCTCCAGCTGCTCGTCGTGCAGCCCGTGCTGCACGATGGCGGACCGCAGCATCTTGCGGAGCACCGTCTTCAGCACGAACAGCACGCCCACGGCCTGCTCGGGGGTGAAATTCTGGATGGCCCGGATGCGGATGACATCCTCTATGGCCTCGGAAAGGCGGGCTTCGTCCACGTCGTCGCCGGCAATGGCGTCGAAGATGACCACGGCGGATGCCGCGGTGGTGTGGCCCACGGGATTGGAGAACTGGTCCCTGCTGCTGCGCAGGAAACCCACGGTATCAAACGGATAGGTGCCATACATGGCATCTATCCATTTGTGGATGATGGCGTCCTTGTGCTCGGCGAGCAGGTCCTTGATGGTCATGTGAACTCTTTGCCGTTGCGGTTAGCGGGCACGCCTCTTGCGGCGCACCCCCCTATACGGCGTTTTTTCCGCTTTGTCCAAGCGAAAAGGGGGGATGCGTCGCCTCCCCGGACAAACCCCGCGCACGGCGCGCGCGAGTGCGATGTCTGAAAAAATGATTTTTTTCACATAGTCTGAAACACCCGAAAGGTCAACAAATCTTGCTGGTTCTGATTGATTGATCAATCTATGAGAGGGTGCCGGAGGGAAAGGGCGTTGGCGCCCGTGTCGGCTGTCGTACGGTTGACTGTCGGAGGGGCATGCCAAGGAAGAGCCCGGTCGTTTCCGACCGGGCTCTTGGCGAACTCGCTCCAAGATGGCGGGCCGAAGAGCAAGCTTCGGAGAAATGCGCGGGGGACGGTACGGGGCGGCATGGCCCCGCGTGGCGTCTAGTTGCAGGTGGCGTTGTTGCTGGGTGTTTGCGCGCACCCGGCGAAATCGTTGGTCAGGAATGGCAGCGCGGTGTCCTGTCCCGTGGGGGCGGGGGCGGGAGCGGCTTTGCCCGGCTGGCCCTGCCCAGGCCCCTGCCCAGTTCCCTGCCCAGTTCCCTGCACCGGCGAGGACGGTCCCTGCTGCGGGGCGGTGGGACGAGGGGCCTGCGAAGAGGTGGTGCCCGAGGTTGGCGCGGCGCCGTCCGCTCCGTGGCCGAAGGGCAGACGGGGCATGCCTGCCATCAGCATCACCGGCAGCCGGTCCGCGCCGGTGGACAGCACGCGAGCCTTGTTGCGCAGCAGCTTCCAACGCAGCCGGGCCTGCTCGAACAGGGACATCGTGGGAGCGGCGGGAGCATCCACCGCCTTGCGCAGGGCATCCGCCACGGATGAGCCCTGCTCGACGGACCGCCGCATCTGCTCGATGGCCAGGATGTCGTCGTCGTTTTCGGCCACCGGGCGGTAGGCCACCGTGTCCGGCGCGGCACCGGCAAGGGCGGCGATGGCCTGGCGGCAGGCCGGGCACGACGGCGAGAAATACAGGGTGACGGGGGCGTTTTCCGGTCCCTGGAGGTTCCAGGCGCCCATGCGCTCGGTGGCCAGGGCCGCCCCGTTGGCGAAGAACAGGCCGCCCCACACCAGGAGCAGGATGGGGATGCGCTGTTGCCGGTCGCGGCGCGGTTCGCCGGGAATGGCCACGAAGGCCCCAGCGATGAGTGCGGCCACCACCAAGCAGGCCGCGCAAGGGGCGGTGAGGGCCATCAGCGCCAGCAATGCCGTGTCGGCGGCCAGCATCAGCCAGACGAACCCGCGCGCGGCGCCCTGCTTGCCGAAGATGCAGAACAGGGCTAGGAGCGAGAACGCGCCCGTGCCGTACCACCACAGGGGCAGGCCCAGGATGGTCAGGTTGCGGTACAGCGAGCAGCCGGTGCTGACGCACAGCGACTCGGACGGGGCAATGGCGGCCCAGGCGCAGAAAGCCGCGCCCAGCGCGGCGAGCAGAAAGCCGCCCCAGATGGAGGCGGAACGGTTTGACGCGAGCATGTCTCGAATCTCCAGTGCGGGTCTTGCGGAAAGGCCAGCCCGAGGCGACGCGATACTATGCGCTAAACAGGCACAGGTAAAGCCCCGTACACATGAGCCCGACGAACCCCCTGAAAGAGCTGCTGCGGCGATTTGCCGGGATCCGATCCGGATGGCCGGAAGCGGCGCCTGACACCCGGAACGACGCCGTGCCTGGCACCGCGCCTGACACCGGGAACGACGCCGTGAGCGAAGCCGGAAGTGGCGCCGAGGACACCGGCGTCGCCCCTTCGCCCAGTGACGTTGCCTGGCCGCCCCGGCATGACGTGCGCACCAGCCCCCGCGCCCGGCGGGTGCGGCTGCGCATCGTGCCCCGGCGCGGGCTGGAGGTGGTGATACCGCCCGGCTTCAGCGCCACGCGCATACCGGAAGTGCTGGAACGGCACCGCACGTGGATCGTGCGGGCCTTGCTGCGGGCCGGTCTGGCCGGGCCGATACCCGGTGCGGAGGGTACTGCGGGCGAGGGTGCGGGCGGGGCGGGCGCTGGCGCCATCCACGGTATCCTGCCCGGCGGCGGGGCGTTCCTGGGGCCGGACGGCATCCGCAGCGTGCCCGGCGAGGTGGTCCTGTCCGCTGTTCAGGCGCGCTATGCCGTGATCCGCGCTTCCCTTGCGCCCGGCATGCGCCCGGAATTGCGCGAGGTGGACGCTGCCCTGCGCCTGCGCGTGCCCGAAGGCGGAACTGGCGACGGTGTGGCCGTGGACCTTCTGCGCGACTGGCTGCGCGCCGTGGCCCGGCGCAGGCTGGCCCCGTGGCTGCATGGGCTGGCCGTGGAGCACGGCTTCCACTACCAGCGCTGCGTGGTGCGCATGCAGCAGACCCGCTGGGGCAGTTGTTCCGCGCGGGGCACCATCAGTTGCAACGCCAGCCTGCTGTTCCTGCCGCGCGAACTGGCCCGCCACGTGTTGCTGCACGAGCTTTGCCACACCGTGCACCTGGACCATTCGTCGCGCTTCCATGCCCTGCTGGACAAGGTGGACCCCGACGCCGCGCGGTGGCGCGAGGGGCTGCGTTCCGGGTGGTCGTACGTGCCGTGGTGGGCGCGGTAGGGCTGTTTCCAACGAGTCCTTGTCGTTATTGATGTACATGGGCGCGGCCCCCGGCTGGGGACCGCGCTCGGGTTGTTGACAAAGCCTGTTTTTGTAAGCCTCCGGCGGCCAAGGGGCTGCCGCCCCTTGGAACCCCGTATTCTGCGTTTTCGTAATGTCCGGGAAACACAAATAAAAAGTTGAGGGGGAGGGGGTGCGGGGGATGAGCCCCTTTTCACGCTTTGCGGACTCCATCCGTACGGCTCGGGGACTCGCCTGCGGCTGCCGGAAAAAGGTCCCTCCCCCGCAAGGATTTGGGTTTGTCTCCAGCCTGGGCGCGGCCCCCGGCTGGGGACCGCGCCTTCATTTTCAGGGGGGCGGCGTTGGGGCCGTGGCAACCCGTAAGCCCACGCAAAAAGGGAGGCGCCTTGCGGCGCCTCCCCGATGTAGCGTGCGTTGAAGTGGCCGGGGCCTACTTCATCACGGAGCCGGAAGCGGCCTGCTGCATCTTGACCTCGACCTTTTCGGTCAGGCCTTCGTAGTAGGCGCGCAGGATTTCCAGCACTTCGTCGCGGCCGAAGTGGTCGGCAACGGGGGCGCCGTCGGACAGGGCCTTGCGCAGCTTGGTGCCGGACAGGATGACGCGGTCTTCCTTGCCGTGCGGGCAGGTACGCAGGGAGGCCATGCCGTCGCACTTGTAGCAGTAGAAGGTCCAGTCGATCTTGAGCGGGGTGCAGATCAGGGCCTTGCCGGGTTCGGGGCAGGCTTCGTTGGTGTAGGGGATCTTGTCGAAGATGGTCTGGGCTTCGAACATGCCGTAGAAGTCGCCCACGCCAGCGTGGTCACGGCCGATGATCATGCGGTTGATGCCGTAGTTCTGGCGGAAGGTGGCGTGCAGCAGGCCTTCACGGGGACCGGCGTAACGCATGTCCAGGGGGTAACCGGCCTGGATGACGTTCTGCTTCACGAAGTACTTTTCGACCAGGGTGTCGATGCACTTCACGCGCACTTCGGCGGGGATGTCGCCGGGCTTCAGGGCGCCCACCAGGGAGTGGATGACCACGCCGTCGCACACTTCGATGGCGATCTTGGCCAGGAATTCGTGCGAGCGGTGCATGGGGTTGCGCAGCTGCAGGGCGGCAACGTTGGCCCAGCCGCGTTCTTCCATTTCGGCGCGCAGTTCGGCGGGGCGCTTGTACACGCCGGCGAACTTGGTGGGGAAGTCACCTTCGGACAGCACCTTGACGGTACCGGCGACGTTGAATTCCTTCTGTTCCATGACCATCTTCACGCCGGGGTGGTCTTCGAGCGCCACTTCCCAGAACTTCTGGGAGTCGGGGCCGTCGCCCTTGAAGACGAGTTCGCATTCCCACTTCTTGTCGGCTTCGGTCATTTCGTAGATTTCTTCGACCTTCATGGTGGCGAAGGTTTCACCCTTGCGCACCAGGGCCACTTCGTCGCCCACCTTGACGGCGGCGGCGTCTTCCTTGGAGATGTCCATGGTCACCGGCACGGGCCAGAAGGTGCCGTCGGCGGTGGTCATCTTTTCGCAGACGCTCTTCCAGTCGGCCTTCTTCATGAAGCCGTTCAGCGGAGAGAAGCCGCCGATGCCCATCATGATGAGGTCGCCCTTGGTGCGCGAGCTGATTTCGATCTGCTTCAGGCCAGCGGCCTTCTTGAGTTCGGTTTCGCGGGCGGCACCTTCGAGCAGGCAGCAGACGAGGCCCTTACCACCATGAGGGGGAACCAGCTTGGACATACCTTCCATCCTCCAAATGAATGTGTTGTTGCCATGGCGCGCCGCTTCGGGGGCGGCGGCGTACGAAAAAAGCTGTTCTCGTGCGAGAAGCATGCGGGAGCGGCGGTGCATTCGGGAGTGCATCTCGCCGTCCATGCATCCCTCTTGTGAAATATTTTACATAATGTCAAGCGGCAAATGGGGGAAAAGCGTCAGGCCGCTGATTTTGCCCCGCCCGGAGTGCGCCCCATGCGGCACAAGGGGCGGCGGGGAACGGGCGGTGTCGTGGCGCGAGCAGTTGGGCTGGCGTTGGAAAGGCGCGCAATGGCGGCACCGGGCGGGAGACGGTGCGCCAAGGTGTCGGCAGGCGAGGTGAGGCGTTGGATGGCCGCGCCCGTGGGCCGCTTGCGGCGTTGCCGTTACTGTTGAGTATTTCTGCGTGGTTGATGCGCGCCGCTGCTGCATCTGAAAAGGTCGGTCGGGCATGGGGCCGGGCATGGCGGACGCCAATGACGTCTGCCCGGAGTGACGATTGTCCACCAATTTGGTTGTGATAAAATGACCAAGGGCGGTGTACCCGGGGCGCTTGCGGCCGTTGGCGACCGACATGGGTATGAGCATGGCATGAGCAGGGGCGGGCGAACCGTGGCACCCAGGGCGAACCGTGGCATTCGGGGCGAACCGTGGCATTCGGGGCTCGGGCATGGTGCCGGGCTGGCGTGCGCGCGCGTGAGAGGCATCATACATATATATGTGCCTGGAGCATGGGTGTGTCCCGGCTTTGGGGCGGCCAGCGAAATGGGTGCCCGCGCGAAGCGGGCGCGTGCGGAGCACATGCGCGGGAGGCAGGCCCGGGGGTGTGGAAAAAACTTGTCCATCCGCAGGAAAAGGAGTACAGAAATTGGGTTCAGGACCATGGTGGGCGATTTTGCGGGGATGCTTGGCTGCTGGAACCCCGCCCCACCGGAGCGCTTGCGGCGTGTCCGGTAGCCCGTGTGACCGTGCGTTCGGCGTGAACCTGCCCGTAGGTGATGGGCGGGTTCCGTATCATGTTGCTTGACAACGGTCAGGCGCTGGGCTATGCCCATGCGCCTTTACCGATTGTTTCCGATCCACTTTCACGGAGGAGCAGAATGCCCACTATCAACCAGCTCATTCGCAAAGAGCGCAAGGCAGTGCTGAAGCGGAAGAAGACCCCCGCTCTCCAGGCCTGCCCGCAGCGCCGTGGCGTGTGCACCCGCGTGTACACCACCACCCCGAAGAAGCCCAACTCCGCCTTGCGTAAGGTTGCCCGCGTGCGCCTCACCAACGGTATCGAAGTTACCGCCTACATTCCCGGTGAAGGCCACAACCTGCAGGAACACTCGGTCGTCATGATCCGCGGCGGCCGCGTGAAAGACTTGCCCGGTGTCCGCTACCACATCGTGCGCGGCACCCTCGACACTGCCGGCGTGCAGGATCGTCGCCAGGGCCGTTCCAAGTACGGCGCCAAGCGTCCCAAATAGCAAGGGAGTATTTCGATGCCTCGTAAAGGTCCCGTCCCCAGACGTGAAATTCTGCCCGATCCGGTGTACAATAGCCGGCTGGCCGCCCGTTTCATCAATCGCCTGATGTACGACGGCAAGAAGGGTGTGGCAGAAAAGTTGTTCTACAAGTCGCTCGAAACCCTGGGCGAAAAGACCGGCGAAGAGCCCCTGAAGGCGTTCGAACGCGCCGTCGAGTCCGTGAAGCCGCACCTTGAAGTGAAGGCCCGCCGCGTTGGCGGCGCCACCTACCAGGTGCCCATGGACGTGCGCCCCGATCGCCAGGTCTCCCTGGCCATCCGCTGGCTGATCAACTATGCCCGCTCGCGTGGCGAGAAGGGCATGTCCGCGAAGCTTTCCGCCGAGCTCATCGATGCCTTCAACAGTCGCGGCGGTGCCGTGAAGAAGAAGGAAGACACCCACCGCATGGCCGAAGCCAACAAGGCCTTCGCCCACTACCGCTGGTAGGGCGCCGGAGTACCCATCGTGTCCAGAACCGTCCCCCTCGAACGGCAGAGGAACATCGGGATCATGGCCCACATTGATGCGGGCAAGACCACGACCACCGAGCGCATCCTCTATTACACCGGCGTCTCCCACAAGATCGGCGAAGTCCATGACGGCGCGGCCACCATGGACTGGATGGAGCAGGAGCAGGAGCGCGGCATCACCATCACTTCCGCCGCCACCACGT
The DNA here is from genome assembly GCA_031287575.1 of Desulfovibrio sp. Lineage (GTDB taxonomy): Bacteria > Desulfobacterota > Desulfovibrionia > Desulfovibrionales > Desulfovibrionaceae > Cupidesulfovibrio. The sequence continues at coordinate 26,537 of JAITSV010000032.1, read as the reverse complement.
GCAGTTGGAAGGAACACTCCATCAACATCATCGACACGCCCGGCCACGTGGACTTCACCATCGAAGTCGAACGTTCGCTGCGCGTGCTTGACGGTGCCGTGGCCGTGTTCGACGCCGTTGCCGGCGTCGAACCGCAGTCGGAAACGGTGTGGCGCCAGGCCAACCGCTACGGCGTTCCGCGCATCTGCTTCGTCAACAAGATGGACCGCATCGGCGCCAACTTCTTCCGTTGCGTCGACATGATGGTCGAGCGCCTGCGCGCGAAGCCCGTTCCCATCCAGCTGCCCATCGGCAGCGAAGACAAGTTCGAAGGCGTGGTCGACCTCATCACCGGCAAGGCCATCAAGTTCGACAAGTCCAGCAAGGGCGTGGAGTTCACGGAAGAAGACGTGCCCGCCGACATGATGGACCTGTACCAGGAAAAGCGCCTCGCCATGGTCGAAGCCGTGGCCGAAGAGGACGAAGCCCTGCTCGAGAAGTACCTGGGCGGCGAAGAGTTGACCGAGGAAGAAATCATCTCGTGCGTGCGCAAGGCCACCATCGCCCGCAACATCGTTCCGGTGTTCTGCGGCTCTGCCTTCCGCAACATGGGCGTGCAGCCGCTGCTTGACGCGGTGGTCGCCTTCCTGCCTTCGCCCCTGGACATCGAGCCGATGAAGGGCATGAATCCGGACAACGAAGAGGAAACCATCGTCTGCGACTGCAACGACAAGGAACCTCTGGCCGGTCTGGTGTTCAAGCTGTTCTCCGACCCCTACATCGGCCACCTGTCCTTCTTCCGCATCTACTCCGGCTTCATCGAGTCCGGCATGACCGTGCTGAACTCGACCACCGGCAAGAAGGAACGCGTCGGGCGCCTGCTGCGCATGCACGCCAACAAGCGTGAAGAGATCAAGTGGGCGGGCGCCGGCGACATCGTGGCCGTGGTGGGCCTGAAGCAGGCCTCCACCGGTGATACCATGTGCGACGAGAGGCGCCCCGTGGTGCTCGAATCGCTGGATATCCCCGAGCCGGTCATCGAAGTGGCCATCGAGCCCAAGACCAAGGCCGACCGCGATGCGCTGTCCGCCGCCCTCGCCAAGCTGGCCAAGGAAGACCCGTCGTTCCGCGTGAAGGGCGACGAGGAAACCGGCCAGACCCTGATCGCGGGCATGGGCGAACTGCACCTCGAGATCATCGTCGACCGCCTGACCCGCGAATTCAGCGTCAACGCCAACGTGGGCAAGCCCCAGGTTGCGTACCGCGAAACCATCACGTCTTCGTCCAAGTCGGACATGAAGCACGTGAAGCAGTCGGGCGGCCGTGGCCAGTACGGTCACGCGGTCATCGAGATCGAACCGAACCCCGGCAAGGGGTACGAGTTCGTCAACGCGATCACCGGCGGCGTCATTCCCAAGGAATACATCGCCCCGGTGGACAAGGGTATCCAGGACGCCATGAAGAGCGGCGTGCTGGCCGGGTTCCCCACCGTGGACATCAAGGTCACCCTGGTGTTCGGTTCGTACCACGACGTCGACTCCTCGGAGCAGGCGTTCTACGTGACCGGCTCCATGGCCATCAAGGACGCCATCCACAAGGCCTCGCCGGTTCTGCTGGAACCGATCATGGACGTGGAAGTGGTGACCCCCGACGAATACCTCGGCGACGTCATGGGCGATCTGAACGGTCGCCGCGGCCGCGTGCAGAACATGGAAGCCCGCGTGGGCTCCCAGGCCGTGCGCGCCCAGGTGCCGCTGTCCGAGATGTTCGGCTACGCCACCGACCTGCGTTCCAAGACGCAGGGCCGCGCCACCTTCTCCATGCAGTTCCATCACTACGAGCGGGTTCCGGCCCAGCTCGCGGAAGAAGTGATCAAGAAGAAGGGCTAGCCCTTCCTCTCGTGGAGAAACGGAGCCATCGGTAAAGGATTCCGTAGAAAGCGGAGCCCCGGGTGTTTGCCCGGGGCTCTTTTTTTTCGAAAATTCTTGACGGGGAAGGGCAGCTGGGGTAATGAATCCACTCGCGCCGGTTCTCCGGTGCAAAAACGTGATCCCCGAAGCTTCGGGGGCCCCTGTAACGGCAGGGGAAGGGCGGGTCGAGCCTGTCCTGATGCGTTTGGCGCAAGCCAAGCTTTGACAATTGCAGGCGTTACCGAATGCCGCAATTATGTCATGCCGTTCCAGTCCGTCGTTAACCCCTTGTTGGCGGGCTGTAAGGTACTGTACGTGCGGGGCGCTATGTGCCCTATTCGGTGACCCCTGTGGACCACCTGCACTCGCCGGAGCATGCTCCGGCCTGGGCCAGGCTGGCGACAACATGGGTGATCTTCCCGGACGGATACCGCGAACGCGGTGCCGCGAGGCGACGAGAAGGCCTTTGGGTGTGCCAGCCGGCTCCCCCTCCCGCCTTTCTCTCCATCGCTCCCAATCCCCGAAGATCACGGCACCCCGTCCCCCGCCGGACGGCAAGCCGCCATGGCGTCATATGCCACCTGTGCCCGCGTCGCGGAAGCGGCGTCCGGGTATCGCGTAGCTCCGGATGCTTATGGCGGGTCTCGGTGTGCCGCCACCGAACGTGAGGAACTCTGCAGCCTACGGCACCTGCCTCTCACCTCATGGCAGTCGGGCGCCGGACGGCAAGGGTACGTTTGCCAGATAACGGAGTAATCAACAATGACGACAGTTAGCAGTGATCGTATCAGAATCAAGCTGAAAGCTTACGATTACCGCATCCTCGACAAGGCTGTGGCGGAAATCGTGGATACGGCGCGCAACACGGGCGCCGGGGTGGCTGGTCCCATCCCCCTGCCCACCAACATTCACAAGTACACCGTCAACCGGAGCGTGCACGTCGACAAGAAGTCGCGCGAGCAGTTCGAAATGCGCATCCACAAGCGGCTCATGGACATCCTCGAGCCTACGCAGCAGACCGTGGACGCACTGGGCAAGCTGAGCCTGCCCGCCGGTGTGGACGTCGAAATCAAGCTCTAGTGAGAGGAAGTCATGGCTGAGAAATTGGGTATCCTGGGTCGCAAGGTCGGCATGACCCGCATTTTCGCCAGTGATGGTTCCGCCGTGGCTGTTACGGTCATCCAGGCCGGTCCCTGTCCGGTCATCCAGGTCCGCAACGGCGAGACCGACGGCTACGACGCCGTGCAGATCGCCTTCGAGGAAGCCAAGGAAAAGCACGTGACCAAGCCCGCCCGTGGCCACTTCGCCAAGGCCGGCAAGGGTCTTTTCCGCAACCTCCGCGAAATCCGCCTGGAAGCGCCTGCCGAATTCGAAGTCGGCCAGGAACTCACCGTGTCCCTGTTCGCCGCGGGCGAAAAGGTGAAGGTGACCGGCACCAGCATCGGCAAGGGGTACCAGGGCGTCATGCGCCGCTGGAACTTCGCCGGCTCCAAGGACACGCACGGCTGCGAAAAGGTGCATCGTTCCGGTGGCTCCATCGGTAACAACACCTTCCCGGGTCACGTGTTCAAGGGCAAGAAGATGGCTGGCCACTGGGGTGACGAGCGCGTGACGGTCAAGAATCTCGAGATCGTCGACATCCGCGCCGAAGACAACGTCATTCTGGTGAAGGGTGCCGTTCCCGGCCCCAAGAACGGCCTGGTCCTGGTGCGCAAGCAGTAACGAAATGAGGATGATCACATGGCTGTGGTGAAAGTATACGATCAGAACAAGAAGGAAGCCGGCGAACTGACGCTCGCTCCCGAGGTGTTCGAGGTCGAGGTGAAGCCTGAGATTCTCAATCTCGTGGTCCGTGCGCACCGCGCCGGGCTGCGCTCCGGCACCCATGCCACCAAGACCCGCGCCTTCGTCTCCGGCGGCGGTGCAAAGCCCTGGCGCCAGAAAGGCACCGGCCGCGCACGTTCCGGTTCGAACCGCTCGCCCATCTGGCGTGGCGGGGCCATCATTTTCGGCCCCCAGCCCCGCGAGTACGGCTTCAAGGTTAACAAGAAGGTCCGCCAGCTGGCCCTGAAGATGGCGCTCAGCTCGCGGCTTGCCGGCGAGAACCTGATGGTGGTCAAGGGCATCGAACTGCCCGAGATCAAGACCAAGCTGTTCGCCAAGGTGGCCGGTGCCCTGGGCCTCGAAAAGGCCCTGGTCATCACCGCCGAAGCGGATACCACCCTCGCCCTTTCGGCCCGCAACATTCCCGGCATTACCCTGATCACCGCCGACCAGCTCAGCGTCTACGAGATTCTGAAGCACCCGAAGCTGGTGATGTTCGAGGGCGCCGTCGAATCCGTCCAGGCCAGGCTGAAGTAGGGAGGTTGGTCATGGATTATACACAGATTCTCGTGAAGCCCCTGGTGTCCGAAAAGGCCACCTTCGTGAAGGAACAGGCCCAGCAGGTCGTGTTCTTCGTGAACCCCCGGGCCAACAAGATCGAAATCAAGAAGGCCGTCGAAGCCGCCTTCAAGGTCAAGGTGACCGACGTCAACGTCATCACCAAAAAGCCTTCCGACAAGGTCCGCCAGGGCCGCGTCGTGGGCCGGATCTCCGGCTGCAAGAAGGCCTATGTGACCCTGGCTCCCGGCGAAAAAATCGAATTCTTCGAGGGAGTGTAAGCAATGGCTGTTCGCAAGCTGAAACCGACATCTCCCGGTCGCCGCTTCCAGACCGTCTCGGATTTCGAGGAAGTCACCAGGAGCACGCCCGAGAAGTCCCTTACCGAGGGGCTGACCAAGAAGAGCGGTCGCAACAACAATGGCCGCGTGACCATGCGCCGTCGCGGCGGCGGTCACAAGCGCCTGTACCGCATCATCGACTTCCGTCGTAACAAGCTCGGTATCGCGGCCACCGTCGCGCACATCGAGTACGACCCCAACCGTACCGCCCGCATCGCGCTGCTGCACTACGCGGATGGCGAGAAGCGCTACATCCTCGCCCCGCTCGGCATCAAGCAGGGCGACATGGTGCAGGCTGGCGAAGGCGCGGACATCAAGCCTGGCAACGCCATGCCCATGGCCCGCATCCCGGTGGGTACCGTGCTGCACAACATCGAGCTCTACCCCGGTCGTGGCGGCCAGTTCTGCCGCGCCGCCGGTACCTACGCCCAGCTGGTGGCCAAGGAAGGCAAGTACGCCCTCCTGCGCATGCCTTCGGGCGAAGTGCGCAAGGTGCTTGCCGCCTGCTGCGCCACCATCGGCCAGGTCGGCAACGTGAACCACGAGAACATCTCGTTGGGCAAGGCGGGCCGCAATCGCTGGCTCGGCCGTCGTCCCAAGGTCCGCGGCGTCGCCATGAACCCCATCGACCACCCGTTGGGTGGTGGTGAAGGCCGCAGCTCCGGCGGTCGCCATCCGGTGACCCCGTGGGGCGTGCCCACCAAGGGGTACAAGACCCGCGATCGCAAGAAGGCTTCCACGAAGCTCATCGTCAAGCGTCGCGGTCAGAAGTAGGAGTAGAGCATGCCCAGATCCCTGAAGAAAGGTCCGTTCATCGACGACCATCTGATCAAGAAAGTGGAATTGGCCGTGTCGAACAGCGACCGCCGCGTCATCAAGACGTGGTCGCGTCGGTCCACCATCGCTCCCGAGATGGTCGGCCTGACGTTCGCGGTCCACAATGGGAAGAAGTTCATTCCCGTGTTCGTCACCGAGAACATGGTGGGTCACAAGCTGGGCGAATTCGCCCCGACCCGCACGTTCTACGGGCATGCCGCGGACAAGAAGAGCAAAGCAAAGAAGTAGTGGGTGAATCCGATGGAATCGAGAGCCACCGCGAAATTCATGCGTGTGTCGCCGCGTAAGGCCCGCCTTGTTGCCCAGAACGTGAACGGGCTGCCTGTCGAAGACGCCATGAATATCCTTAAGTTTACGCCCAACAAGCCCGCCGACATCATCTTCGGTGTGCTGCGTTCCGCCCTCGCCAACGCCGAGCAGCTGCCCGGCATCGACGTGGACGCCATGGTCGTGAAGCAGATCGTCATCAACGAAGGCCCCACCTGGAAGCGGTTTCTTCCGCGTGCGCAGGGTCGCGCCACCAAGATCCGGAAGCGTACCAGCCACATCACCGTGATTCTCGCAGAAGGGCAGGAATAGGTTATGGGTCAGAAAGTACATCCTTACGGCTTCCGGCTGGGGTACAACAAGAACTGGCAGTCGCGCTGGTTCAGCAAGAAGGAATACCCCGGCTTCGTCTTCGAGGATCACAACATCCGCAAGTTCGTGAAGAAGACGCTGTACCACGCCGGTCTTTCCAAGATCGAGATCGAGCGCGCCGGCGGCAAGGTGCGGCTGATCCTCTCCACCGCGCGTCCGGGCATCGTCATCGGCCGCAAGGGCGTGGAAATCGAAAAGCTCCGTGGCGACCTGCGCAAGAAGTTCAAGCGCGAGTTCTCCATTGAAGTGAACGAAATCCGCCGCCCCGAAGTGGAAGCCCAGCTCGTTGCCGAAAACATCGCGCTGCAGCTTGAACGCCGCGTGGCCTTCCGTCGCGCCATGAAGCGCACGGTGTCCATGTCGCGCAAGTTCGGTGCCGAAGGCATCAAGGTGACCTGTTCCGGCCGCCTCGCCGGGGCCGAAATCGCCCGTACCGAATGGTACCGCGATGGTCGGGTGCCCCTGCAGACCCTGCGTGCCGACATCGACTTCGGTTTTGCCGAGGCCCGCACCACCTACGGGGTGATCGGCGTCAAGGTCTGGATTTTCAAGGGTGAAATTCTGGACAACGAGGTAGAACAGTAATGTTGAGCCCCAGAAAGGTTAAATTCCGCAAGTGGCAGAAGGGCCGTCTGCGTGGCATGGCCACCCGCGGCGCCACTGTCTCCTTCGGTGATATCGGTCTTAAGGCAGTAGAACACGGCAAGCTGTCCAGCCAGCAGATCGAGGCCGCCCGTATCGCCATGATGCGCCATATCAAGCGCGGCGGTAAGGTCTGGATCCGCATCTTCCCCGACCATCCGGTCACCGCCAAGCCCCTCGAAACCCGTCAGGGTTCCGGTAAGGGCGCCCCGGTGGGCTGGTGCGCTCCGGTGAAGCCGGGCCGCGTGCTTTACGAAATCAAGGGCGTCAGCCTGGAGCTTGCCAAGGAAGCTCTGACGCGCGCCGCCCACAAGCTCCCCATCAAGACGACCATTGTCGTGCGGGAGGGCCTCTAGAATGAACGCCGCAGAACTGAGAACGCTCAGCGCTGAACAGCTCAAGGACAAGTTGGCCGAATCCCGCAAGGAACTGTTCGATCTGCGCTTCCGCCACGCCACCGCGCAGTTGGAGAAGACCTCCAACCTCCCGGCGACCAAGCGCGAGATCGCCCGGATTCTGACCATCCTGAAGGAAAAGGGGTAAGCCCATGTCCGAAGAACTGATGAACCGCAAGGGCAGGGTGCTCACCGGGATCGTCGTCAGCGACAAGAACGACAAGACCATCGTCGTTCGCGTCGAGACGCTGGTGCAGCATCCCCTGCTGAAGAAGTACGTGCGCCGCCGCAACAAGTTCACCGCTCACGATCCCCAGAACGAGTGCGGCATCGGCGACAAGGTGAAGATCATCGAGTACCGTCCGCTCAGCCGCAACAAGCGCTGGCATCTGGTCTCCATTCTCGAAAAAGCCGTGTAGGGGTTTGCGATGATCCAGGTAGAATCCACGCTGCAGGTGGCGGACAACTCCGGTGCGAAGAAAGTCGCGTGCATCAAGGTGCTCGGCGGCTCCAAGCGCCGCTACGCCACCGTGGGCGACATCGTCGTCGTTTCCGTGAAGGAAGCCCTGCCGCACTGCAAGGTGAAGAAGGGCGACGTGATGCAGGCCGTCATCGTGCGCACCCGCAAGGAAGTCCGCCGCGTCGACGGTTCGTACATCAAGTTCGATTCCAATGCGGCCGTTCTGCTGAACAAGCAGGGCGAGCCGGTGGGCACCCGCATCTTCGGCCCTGTTGCCCGCGAACTGCGCGGCAAGAACTTCATGAAGATCGTCTCGCTGGCGCCCGAAGTGCTCTAGGAGCCCACAAATGAAACAGTTCCGCATCCGCAAGGACGACAAAGTGGTCGTCATCGCCGGCAAGGACAAGGGCAAGATCGGCAAGGTGCTGAAGGTTCTTCCCAAGAAGGACGGAGTGCTTGTCGAGAAGGTCAACATGGTCAAGCGCCACATGCGCGCCAATCCGTACCGGCAGCAGCCGGGCGGCATCATCGAGAAGGAGATGCCTCTTGACATCTCCAACGTGATGGTGATGTGCGATGCGTGCGCCAAGGCCACCAAGGTGGGCTACCGCTACACCGAGGACGGCAAGAAAGTGCGCTTCTGCAAGAAGTGCAACGAAATCATTGGATAGGGTGAGAGACGATGACGCGTCTTGAACAGATATACCGCGAGAAAGTGGTTCCGGTATTGCAGAAGGAGTTTAACTACACTTCTTCGATGCAGGTTCCCGGGATTGAAAAAGTCTCTCTGAATATCGGCCTCGGCGCCGCGAGCCAGAACAACAAGTTGATGGAAGAAGCCATCAAGGAGTTGACCGCCATCGCCGGGCAGAAGGCCGTCGTGACCCGCGCCAAGAAGTCCATCGCGTCGTTCAAGCTGCGCGAAGGCATGCCCATCGGCTGCCGCGTGACGCTGCGCAAGGAACGCATGTGGGACTTTCTGGACAAGCTGATGAACTTCGCGCTGCCCCGCGTGCGCGACTTCAGAGGGATTCCGGACCGTGGCTTCGATGGCCGGGGCAATTTTACCCTGGGCATCAAGGAACACACCATTTTCCCCGAGCTGGAAGTGGATCGCGTTGACAACCCCAAGGGGATGAACATCACGATCGTTACCACTGCCCAGACGGACAAGGAAGGCAAGCTGCTGCTCGACCAGCTCGGCATGCCTTTCAAGAAGTAAGGAGAAACGGCTTTGTCTCGTACATCGCTTGAAGTGAAGGCGCAGCGCAAGCCCAAGTTCTCCGCCCGCGCCTACAACCGTTGCCCGGTCTGCGGCCGCCCGCGTGCCTACATGCGCAAGTTCGGTCTTTGCCGTATCTGCTTCCGCAACATGGCCCTGCGCGGCGAACTGCCCGGCGTTCGCAAGTCGAGCTGGTAAGTCACCAAGGAGTAAGGAATGCTGACTGATCCTATTGCTGATATGCTCACGCGTATCCGCAACGCACACTTGGCCCTGCACAAGGAAGTGAGTGTGCCGCGCTCGAAGATCAAGGAATCCATCGCCGCCATCCTGAAGCAGGAAGGCTACATCGAAGATGTGGCGACGGAAGAGGCTGAGATCAAGATCTCCCTCAAGTATTTCAAAGGCAAGCCGGTCATTGCCGGCCTGAAGCGGGTGAGCAAGCCCGGCCGCCGGGTGTATGTCGGTTCCACCGACATCCCCAAGGTCCAGAACGGCCTTGGCATCTGCATCCTGTCCACCTCCAGCGGTGTCCTTGCGGGCACGCAGGCCCGCGACCGCAAGGTTGGCGGCGAACTGCTCTGCGAAATCTGGTAGGGTACGGACATGTCGCGAATCGGTAAACTCCCCATCGCCATTCCTTCCGGCGTCGAAGTGAAGGTCGGGACCGAAGCCGTCGAGGTCAAGGGCCCGAAGGGCGTGCTTGTCACCCCCACCCACACCGAACTGAACTACGCGGTGGAAGACGGCCATGTCGTCATCACCCGCGCCACCGAAACCCGTACCGCCCGTGCCCAGCACGGCCTGCGCCGCACCCTGCTCGCCAACTGCATCCAGGGCGTGACCAAGGGCTTCTCCAAGACCCTGGAAGTCATCGGCGTCGGCTACAAGGTTGCCGTGAAGGGCAACCTGGTGGAACTCGCGGTCGGTTTCTCGCACCCGGTGATCATGGAAATGCCCGAAGGCGTCGAAGCCAAGGTGGAAGGCCAGAAGCTGACCATCTCGGGCATCAGCAAGGAAGTGGTCGGCGAGATCGCCGCACGCATCCGCCGCGTGCGTAAGCCTGAACCCTACAAGGGCAAGGGCATCAAGTACGACAACGAGCAGATTCGCCGCAAGGCCGGCAAGTCTGGTGGCAAATAGGCAGGTATGAGAAAATGACGATGACCAAGAACGATGCCAGAAAGCGGCGCAAAGTCCGCATTCGCAAGAAGATCGCCGGGAGCACCGAGCGTCCCCGGCTGGTTGTCTACCGCTCGAACCTGCACGTCTACGCCCAGATCGTGGACGACGCCACCGGTGCCACGCTTGTTGCCACCTCCACCCTTGCCATCGGCAAGGCCCAGGCCGGGGCGCACTGCAACAAGGCCGGGGCGGAACTGGTGGGCAAGGAAATCGCGCGTCTTGCTGGCGAAAAGAGCATCAAGCGCGTGGTGTTCGACCGTAACGGCTACCTGTATCACGGGCGCATCAAGGCTGTTGCCGACGGTGCCCGTGAGGGCGGCCTGGAATTCTAACGGGTGGTAGGTACTGGCATGGAACAGAATGAGTTCGGGTTGGTAGAGAAGATCGTCTACCTTAACCGAGTTGCCAAGGTTGTGAAGGGCGGCCGCCGCTTCAGCTTCAGCGCCCTCGTAGTCGTGGGCGACGGCAAGGGCGCCGTGGGCTTCGGCCTCGGCAAGGCCCAGGAAGTGCCGGAAGCCCTGCGCAAGGCCACCGAACGCGCGAAGAAGGACATGGTCCAGATTCCGCTGGTGGACGGCACCCTTCCGTACGAAATCCTGGGCGAGTTCGGCGCCGGCTGCGTAATGCTGAAGCCCGCCTCCAAGGGTACCGGCATCATCGCCGGTGGTGCGGTGCGCGCCGTCATGGAAGCCGTGGGCGTGACCGACGTGCTTGCCAAGGCCATCGGCACCAACAACCCGCACAACGTGCTGCGCGCCACCATGGCGGGGCTTACCTCGCTGCGCAGCGCCGAGTACGTGAGCCAGCTTCGCGGCATGAAGCTCGAAGCGCCCAGAAAGTAGGACGCAATCATGATCAAGGTGAAGCTCGTACGCAGCTGGATCGGCTGCAACCCCAAGCAGCGCAAGGTTCTTGACGCGCTTGGCCTGCGAAAGATCCGTTGCGAGAAGTCGTTTGAGGACAATGCCGCCATTCGCGGCATGATCGCCGAAGTCAAGCACCTGGTCGAGGTCAGTGAATAATGAGACTGCACGAACTCTATCCGTTCGCCGAGGAACGGGCATCGCGCAAGCGCGTGGGCCGCGGTTCCGGTTCGGGGCTCGGCTGCACCTCCGGCAAGGGTAACAAGGGCCAGAACGCCCGCGCAGGCGGCGGCGTCCGCGCCGGTTTCGAAGGCGGCCAGATGCCGCTGCAGCGTCGTCTGCCCAAGCGCGGCTTCAAGAACGCCCCCTTCAAGGCCACCTACGAAGTGATCAACCTCGATCGCCTCGTGGCGTCCTTCGAGGGCAAGACCGACATCACGCTGGAAGACATCTACGCGCGCGGCCTGTGCAAGGCCGGCGCCTCGGTGAAGATTCTCGGCGTGGGCGAAGTCAGCGTGGCCCTTACGGTGGAAGCGCACAAGTTCAGCGCCTCCGCCGCCGAAAAGATCCGCAACGCCGGTGGCGAAGCCAAGGCACTGGAAGGGTAAGCCGTGGCGCTTAGTGGTGTAGAAAACCTGGCGCGTCTGCCGGAGCTTCGCAAGAAGCTCTTCTGGACGTTCCTGTTGCTGGCCGCATACCGCATCGGGGTTCACGTCCCGGTTCCCGGGGTGGATTCCGGAGCGCTGGCCGACTTCTTCGCCAGCGTCCAGAACACCCTTTTCGGCCTCTTCGACATGTTCTCCGGGGGCGGGCTCCGCAATCTGTCGGTGTTCGCCCTCGGCATCATGCCCTACATCTCCGCCTCCATCATCATCCAGCTTCTGCAGGTCGTAAGCCCTGAACTGAAGCGGATGGCCAAGGAGGAAGGGGCGGCGGGGCGCCGCAAGATCACCCAGTACACCCGGTACGCCACGGTGCTCATCACCGTGATCCAGGGCTTCGGCATCGCCGTGGGCCTGGAGAACATGCACAGCCCCGCGGGCGCGCCCGTGGTGCTGGATGCGGGCTGGGCCTTCCGGATGATCACCATCGCAACCCTTACCGCCGGTACCGTGCTGATCATGTGGCTTGGCGAGCAGATTACCGAGAAGGGCATCGGCAACGGCATTTCGCTGATCATCTTCTCGGGCATCGTCGCCGGCATTCCCGGCGGCATCGTCAAGTCCGGCCAGCTCATCAAGGCCGGCGACATGAGCGTGTTCACGGCGATCCTGGTGCTGGCGCTGATGGCGGTGGTGCTTGGCTGCATCGTGTTCATGGAACGCGGGCAGCGGCGCATTCCCATCCATTACGCCAAACGACAGGTTGGCCGTAAGATGTTCGGCGGGCAGAGCACGCATCTGCCGCTGCGCATCAATACGGCGGGCGTCATCCCGCCCATCTTCGCCTCGTCGCTGCTGCTGTTCCCCGCGACCATCGCCAGCTTCTCGGCCAACGAGATGCTCCAGCGGGTGGCCGCGTGGTTCGCGCCGCACACGGTGATGTACAACATCCTGTTCATCAGCCTCATCGTGTTCTTCTGCTTCTTCTACACGGCGATCATCTTCGACCCGAAGGACATCGCCGAAAACCTGAAGAAGGGCGGCGGGTTCATCCCCGGTATCCGCCCCGGGGACAAGACCCGGCAGTACATCGACAGGGTGCTTACCCGGATGACCATCTGGGGGGCCATCTACATATCCGCGATCTGCGTCCTGCCCATGGTGCTCATCGCGCAGTTCAACGTGCCGTTCTACTTCGGCGGCACCAGCGTGCTGATTCTCGTGGGCGTGGCCATGGACTTCATGTCCCAGGTGGAATCCCACCTGATCTCACGGCAGTACGAGGGTCTCATGAACAAGACCCGCATCAAGGGACGGCAGTGAGTTGAAGAAGTTCCGCGGTGTCTTCATCAAGAATGACAACGAGATTGGCCTCCTTCGGGAGGCCAATCGAATCGTTGCCGCGATACTGGACGTCCTTGGCGAACACGTTCGCCCGGGCGTTTCGACGATGCATTTCGAAGAGCTGGCCCAGGCGGAGTGCCGCAAGCACGGCGTCCGCCCGGCCTTTCAGGGCTACCACGGGTTTCCGTTTGCCCTGTGCTGCTCGGTGAACGAAGAGGTGGTGCACGGCTTTCCTTCGGCGAAGCGGATTCTCCAGGAAGGGGACATCGTCAGCTTCGACATGGGCGTCGTGTACGACGGCTTCTACGGCGACTCCGCCCGCACCTATCCGGTGGGGACGGTGAGCGACGAGGCCGCGCGCCTCATCCGCGTGACGCGCGAATCGCTCTTCGAGGGCATCGCCGAGGCGCGGGTGGGCAACTCCCTGTACGACATCTCGGCGGCCGTGCAACGGCATGTCGAGGCGGCCGGTTTCGGGGTGGTGCGCAGGTTCGTGGGGCACGGCATCGGCCGTTCGCTGCACGAGAAGCCCGAGATCCCCAACTTCGTGCCGCGCGGCATGCCGGGCGTGCCCCTGAAGCCGGGCATGGTGCTGGCCATCGAACCGATGGTCACGGTGGGTACGTACGAGGTGGAAATCCTCGCCGACAACTGGACTGCGGTCACCCGCGACCGCAAGCTGTCTGCCCACTTCGAACACAGCGTGGCCATCACGCCGGACGGGCCGATCATTCTCAGCCTGTCGCAGGCAGAGGCGGCGCGACTTGCCGGTTGACGGGCGCCGGCAGGGGTGATATGCACCCCTGTTCCGACGTTGCTCTTCCGTCATGTCGGGCCAAAGACAAACAACGGAGTCGAACATGAAAGTCAGGCCTTCCGTCAAGAAGATGTGCCCCAAGTGCAAGGTTATCCGCCGCCGGGGCATTCTCAGGGTCATTTGCGACAACCCCCGGCACAAGCAGCGCCAGGGCTAAGCCGTCAGGAGTAAACAGTGGCCAGAATTGCAGGTGTCGATCTGCCCCGTGGCAAGCGCGTTGACATCGCCCTTACCTATATCTACGGTATCGGGCGCACCACCGCGCTTCAGATTCTGGATGTTACCGGCGTCGACTGGAGCCGGAACATCGACGACCTGAGCGCCGACGAAGTCAACGAAATCCGTAAGGAACTCGAGCAGAACCACAAGGTTGAAGGCGATCTCCGTCGTGAGATCTCCAGCAACATCAAACGTCTGATGGACATCGGCTGCTACCGCGGCCTGCGCCATCGTCGCGGTCTGCCGGTTCACGGTCAGCGCACCCATACCAACGCCCGCACCCGCAAGGGTCCGCGTCGCGGCGCCGTCGGCAAGAAGAAGTAATCCAAGGCTAGCACACAGGCGTGGAATCTCACCTGCGTCGCCAGGGCAAGCAAATTTCCCGGTGGCCAGCGCGGCACGGCTCTGTCATGACTGAGCTCGTTTTGAGGTTCCGGCTGCAAGCCCCCTAATTCTAGTCCGCAGAGAGTAAGTCATGGCAAGACCCAAGCGTACGGTCAAAAAGAAAGAGAAGAAGAACGTCCCGGTCGGGATTGTTCACATTCAGGCGACGTTCAACAACACCATCGTGACCTTCACGGACACGCGGGGAAACACCATCAGCTGGGCCAGCGCCGGGCAGAGCGGTTTCAAGGGCTCGCGCAAGAGCACCCCGTTCGCCGCGCAGGTGGCTGCCGAACAGGCTGCCAAGCGTGCCCAGGATCACGGCATGCGTACCGTGGGCATCTACGTCAAGGGCCCCGGCTCCGGCCGTGAAGCCGCCATGCGCGCAGTCAATGCCGCGGGCTTCAAGGTCGCCTTCATCCGTGACATCACCCCGATTCCCCACAACGGCTGCCGTCCGCCCAAGCGGCGCCGCGTCTAGTTAGGAGGATCCAGCCTTGGCTAAGTACAATGACGCAAAGTGCCGGATGTGCCGGCGTGAAGGCACCAAGCTTTTCCTCAAGGGCGACCGCTGCTACACCGACAAGTGCGCCTACGACCGTCGGCCCTACGCGCCCGGTCAGCATGGCCGCGCCCGCAAGAAGGTGAGCGACTACGCCGTCCAGCTGCGCGAGAAGCAGAAGGTCCGTCGCGTGTACGGCGTTCTTGAACGCCAGTTCCGCGGTTACTTCCACAAGGCCGACATGGCCAAGGGCGTGACCGGCGCCAACCTGCTGGCCATTCTCGAACGCCGTCTCGACAACGTGATCTACCGTCTCGGCTTCGCCAACTCGCGCCAGCAGGCGCGCCAGCTGGTGCGCCACGGTATCTTCACGCTTAACGGTCGCAAGGCGAACATTCCTTCGATGCAGGTTCGCATTGGCGACATCATCGAAGTGCCTGAAGCCAGCCGCAAGATCCCCGTGATCGCCGAGGCCCAGGAAGTCATCGCCCGTCGCGGCTGCCCCTCGTGGCTGGAAGTGGACGGTCCGAGCTTCAAGGGCACGGTCAAGGCCCTGCCGCAGCGCGAAGACATTCAGTTCCCGATCAACGAACACCTGATTGTCGAGCTTTACTCCAAATAAGCGGGTGTGAGCATGCTCATCAAACAAGGCGACAGGCTTATCAACACCCGGAACTGGTCGGAGCTCGTGAAGCCCGAACAGATCACCCGGGACAGCGACCCGGCCGATGCCATGTACGGCAAGTTCGTGTGCGAACCGCTGGAACGTGGCTACGGCACCACCATCGGCAACGCGCTGCGTCGGGTTCTGCTGTCGTCGCTTCAGGGCGCGGCGTTCGTCTCGGTGAAGGTCTCGGGCGTACAGCACGAGTTCACCACCATTCCCGGCGTGCTGGAGGACGTGACCGACATCGTCCTCAACCTGAAGCAGGTGCGTCTTGCCATGGACACGGACGAGCCCCAGTTCCTGGAGCTTTCCGTGAACAAGAAGGGCGCGGTGAAGGCCGGCGACATCAAGACCAACCAGCACGTGATGGTCCTCAACCCCGACCTGCACATCGCCACGCTGACCGAAGACCTGGAACTCACCTTCGAGTTCGAGGTGCGCATGGGCAAGGGCTACGTGCCCGCGGACATGCACGAAGGCCTCAGCGAAGAGATCGGGCTGATCAAGCTGGACTCCAGCTTCGCCCCGGTCCGCAAGGTCGCCTACACGGTGGAGCAGGCTCGCGTCGGCCAGATGACCAACTACGACAAGCTCATCATCGAGGTCTGGACCGATGGGTCCGTGACCCCCGAAGATGCGATTGCCTACAGTGCCAAGATCATCAAGGACCAGATCTCCGTCTTCATCAACTTCGATGAACGCATTTCGGGTGAAAGTTCCGGCAATTCGTCGGGCAGCAGCGACCTTAACGAGAACCTGTTCAAGGGGATCGACGAACTCGAGCTGTCCGTGCGCGCCACCAACTGCCTGAAGAGCGCCAACATCACCCTGGTGGGCGAACTGGTTCAGAAGTCCGAGAACGAAATGCTGAAGACCAAGAACTTCGGTCGCAAGTCCCTTGATGAAATCAAGCGGGTGCTGTGCGACATGAGCTTGGACTTCGGCATGAAGGTCGACGGCTTCGAGAAGAAATACCAGGAATGGAAGAGGAAGCAGCAAAATGAGGCATAGCAATTCCGGCAAGAAGCTGGGCAGAACGCCGTCCCACCGGAAGGCCCTGTTCCGCAACATGGCCAAGGCCCTGCTGACTTACGGCAAGATCCGCACGACCGAGACCAAGGCCAAGGAACTGCGCCGCATCGTCGAACCGCTGATCACCCTGGCCCTGCGCAACGATCTGCACTCCCGTCGCCTGGCGTACGACGTGCTGGGTTCGCACCAGCTGGTCAAGCGTCTGTTCGACGACATCGGCCCCGCCTTTGTCGGCGTGTCCGGCGGCTTCACCCGCGTGGTGAAGCTGGGTCTGCCCCGCAAGGGCGACAATGCCCCGCTGGCGGTCATCGAGCTGACCCACCAGCCCGCCGCCGAAGCTGCGGCGGAAGAGAAGAAGGCCGCCGAGTAATCGGCAACGCCTTCGGCATCACGCACATCAACGGGGCGGACCGCATGGTCCGCCCCGTTTTTCCTTTTCGGCCAGGCGGTGCGGCCCGCGTCTTGAAAGGGCAAGCCGCATCATCAGGTTAAAGGTCAGGCTGCCCTGAGCGGGTCGGCCTTGCGTCATACCGTGATGTCCATGGGCATGGCGGATGCGGTAGTGGCGACGGCTACTGCGGCACTTTCCGCCGCCGCCAGCGACGCGGAGTTGTCGGGCGTGGCGGCAATCTCGGTTTCCGCTCCGGCCTGGGCAGCGGGGGGAGCCGTGAGGGCTGTGGAAGCGGCTGGAGCGGTCAGCGGAGCAGCCGGTGACAGGGTCTGCCCAGAGGCCGTGCCCGAAGATGTCGTTTCTCCCGACGATTCTGCACGACTGTTGCCTTCCGTGACCTGCTGGGTCGCCTCCTGTGCCTTTTGCTCGATATCCTTCTTCATTTCATCGAGATTGCTTTTGGATACTTCGGTGGTGGAGGCTCGCTGTTCCTCACGCATGCGCCGTTCGGATCTCACTCCAGCGAGGTACCGCGCCGCGCTGGCGGACATTCCACTGGACATCATGAGCGCCATTTCCGCTATGGTCACGGCGAGAACGGCATTCTGGCGATTGGTCATGTCGCTGTCGGACTGGAATGCCGCCTTGCGCGCGGCGATATACCGTGAATCTGCATGGTTTGCATCGACGAAGTTGCCATCCATGAGGCTTGATGGACTGGCTGCTGACGGGGCTGATACCGTCGCTGTTGCCATTGGCGATGTCTCGGCAGCGACAGTCGAGGCGGTATCCGCGGCGTCCTGGTTGCGAAGCCGTGCCGCAACAACGAGAGTTCCCGTACGCTCGCTAAGGCCATTGCCGATACCGTCGATGCTCATGAGGATGTCTCCTTACGGTTGTCTCCTTCCTGAACTATCGGCGCTCCTCTGCATAACTTTACGCATACGCAAGAATACGGGAAAAGACAGGCAGGCCTGCCGCCTGGCGATCGCGCCTGCTTTGGTTCGACAGTATGGAGTTTCCTAGGCCTTGGATTGCTGCGCCTGGTCGGCTCTTGTCCGCCCGCAGCAACCCGGCTCCCCCACCGTTTCGCCTGTGCAAGGAATCGTGCGCAGCTACGGTCACCTGCGCATCCTGTAGCGATGCGCCAAGCGCCGAAAGGGGGAGGGGGTTGCGAAACGCCGCGGCGCTTCGGCCCCCTGTGCGTTCCGCCATCAACGGAAACGCGTGACCTTTGTCCGTGGATGAATGCAGCGGGCAGAGGTCAGCGCAGCACCAGCCGCACGCCGCCGGGCAGCGGTTCCAGCACTTCTCCCACGGGGTAGGCCGGGTCACCGGTTTCGGCCAGCAGCGCCGTTGCCCGGTCCACCTGGTCCGGTGCCACGGCCAGCACCATGCCGCCAGAGGTCTGGGCGTCGAAGGCCACGTCGGACAGCACCGGGCTGACGCCGGGTGCCATGCGCACGTGCTTGTGGCAGTATGCGCGGTTGGCGTGGCTGCCTTCCGGCACCAGCCCCATGCCCGCCAGTTCCAGCACGCCGGGCAGCACGGGCAGGGCGGAGGTATCCAGGGCCACGGTGACCCCGGAGGCCCCGGCCATTTCCAGGCAGTGCCCGCCAAGGCCGAAGCCGGTGACGTCGGTGGCGGCCTTCAGCCGCAGTTCGCGGATTACCCGGCCCGCGCCCTTGTTCAGGCGCGAGGCCCAGCGGAACAGTTCTTCCTCGTGGGCGTCGCAGCCGGGCCAGTTGGCCTTGACGGCGGTGGCCAGAATGCCGGTGCCCAGGGGCTTGGTGAGCAGCAGCCGGTCACCGGGGCGCAGCCCGGCGTTGGAGGCGATGACCTCCGGATCGATGAGGCCGGTGACGGACAGGCCGTACTTGATTTCGTCGTCTTCCACGCTGTGGCCGCCCACCAGAGCAGCGCCCGCCTCGCGCAACGCGTCGGACCCGCCGCGCAGGATGTCGGCCAGGATGGATTCCGGTAGTCGCTTCACCGGAAAGCAGACGATGTTCATGGCACACCACGGCTCGCCGCCCATGGCGTAGACGTCGGACAGGGCGTTGGCCGCGGCGATGCGCCCGAAGCGGTACGGGTCGTTGACGATGGGCGTGAAGAAGTCCAGCGTCTGCACGATGGATTGCCCACCGGGCAGGCGCACCACGGCCGCGTCCTCGTTGTGACGCGTGCCCACGATGACCCTGTCCTCAACGGAGGGGTCGCGCGGCAGCCCCGCCAGGATGCGCTCCAGGTCCCCCGGAGCCACCTTGGCGGCTCAACCGGCGGCCTTGACCGAATCGACCAGACGGATGCGGTTCATGCCTTGTCCTTGTGGCGGCCCTTGTGGTTGCCCGCCTCGGCGCCCGACGCTTGGCCGTTGCGCAGGTGGCGGGTATGCTCGCCGAGGAAGGCGGCAAAGGCCACCGCCGCCGGGAACTGGTGCCGCCGGGCGTGCCGCACGGAGTGGAACTGGCGCGCCGGACGGCAATCGTCCAGTTGCAGTTCCACCAGTTCGCCCCTGGCAATGCTTTCGGCCACGGCCAGGCGCGAGGTGGCGCTGACTCCAAGGCCCGCGCGCACGTACTGCACCACGGCCTGGGTGCTGTCCACCACCAGGGCCACCGGCAGCCGCCGCACGTCCATGCCCACGGCGGCCAGCGCTTCGGCGAAGGTGCGCCGCGTGCCGGACCCGGATTCGCGCATGATCCACGGCCACTGGGCCAGTTCCTCGACCTGCACGTGGCGCCTGCCGCCCGCCAGCTCCGGCGTGGCCACCACCACCAGTTCATCGTCCACCAGCGGTTCGAACACCAGGTCGGGGTGCGGATCCACCGCGCCCACCAGGCCCAGCATCAGTTCGCCGTCGGTGACGCGCTGCACGATGTCCGCCGTGTCGCCCACGCGCAGGTGCACGCGCACCGACGGGTAGGCGCGCACGAACCCGGCGATGACCTCCGGCAGGACGTGATGCGCGGGTATGGTGCTGCCGCCAACCACCAGGTCGCCGCTGACCTCGTCGCGCAGCTGGCCGATTTCGGCCTCTGCGGCGGCAAGGCTGGCGAACGCCTCGGACGCGCGCCGGTACAGCACCTCTCCGGCGGGCGTGGGCAGCACCTGCCGGCCCATGCGGTCCAGCAGGCGGACGCCCAGTTCCTTTTCCAGCGCAAGGACGTGCGCGCTGATGGTGGGTTGGGACAGGAACAGGTCCGCCCCGGCCCGCGAGAAGCTGCGCAGTTCGTAGACCTTGCAGAATGCTTCGAGTCTTCTGAAATCCAGCATGTCGATTGTGTATATTGATGGAAATGATACGTCAAGAAAGCTGGCGGGTTGGAAACCATATTTCTCATGCGTGTCCGGTGTTGCCACGGGCTGTCATGGAATGCCACGGGGTAGCGGGCGGGAAGGGCACGGCCCTTTGGCATGCGGGTGTGCACCCGCCCGGAATGCCGCGCCCGTCCCCACACGGGCTTGCGCTCCGTTGGCACAAATGGTAAAGGAGCGGGCTTTCCGAAGCGTTGCCGAACCGTCACCGGACCGTCTTCCGCCATGCGCACCTGCCGCACGGGGGGTGCCGCCGGGCTGGCGGCCTCGGATCGCGCCGTCGCACTGCCGGGGTGGCGGAACTGGTATACGCGCTGGTCTTAGAAGCCAGTGGTTCACACCATGCGGGTTCAATCCCCGCCCCCGGCACCACCTAAGAATCCCAACAAGTCCCGTAAGAGCTGATAAGCCTTGCGGGACTTGGATTTTCTCTCATTTCATAGTCTCGTCACGCCTCGTCAGGTACGTTGTCATCTCCACTTTTTGTTGGTAAAAATGCTGGTAAAGTTTTACCAACACAGCCAGTACGGAAATTTTACCAACATGGGAAAACTGACTGACACCAAGCTCCGGGCCATGAAGCCCAACGGCAAAATCCAGAAAGAGTCTGACGGTGACGGGCTTTACGCCTACATTGGTGCGAAGAGCAAAAGCATTTCGTGGCAAATGGCCTATCGTTTTGAAAACAAACAAAAAGTCCTGACCCTCGGCAGATACCCGGAAGTCAGCTTGGCCGACGCCCGCAGAAAGTGCCTTGAGGCGCGGCAAGTGCTTGCGGATGGGCGCGACCCAGGTTTGGTCAAGAAGTCTGAAAAGGAAGCCGCTTTGCTTGCCGAGAAGGAAAAGACGCTGACCTTTGAGACCGTGGCTCAACAGTGGTTTGAAAAGCAGTATGCCGCCAGCCCTCCGGTCACCGCCAAGAAAATCCAGTGGCACTTGGGCATTCTTTACCAACATATCGGCAAGAGGCCATTTTCGAGCCTTGAGCGCCGCGATATTGTAGAAGCCATCATGCCCACACAGGAGCGCGGCTGTATTGATACCGCTCACCGCCTCGCCCAGATTGCAAATGGCGTTTGCCTTTTCGCCTGGGGGCTTGGCTATGCCGACCGCAACATTGCCGACCGCATAGGCACCACCCTGAAAGCCATTCCACGGCGACACAGGGCCGCGATTACCGATCCGGAGAAAGTGGGCGGCCTGTTACGGCGTATTCAGGGCTACAACGGGGCCGGGCTTTCCGTGAAGTATTGCCTCAATATCCTGCCCTATCTCCCGCTACGTAGCGAAGAAATACGCCTTGCCCGATGGGATGAAATTGACCTGGAAAACGCCGTCTGGACAATTCCCGCCAAGCGCAATGAACATGGTGGCGGCATGAAAATGCGCGTAGCCCACACCGTTCCGCTGTCACGGCAAGTTGTCGATCTGTTTCGGGAGTTGAAAAATATCCGCGAAATGAACGGTGGCGGCGAGCTGTGCTTTCCAAGCCCACGCTCGGCAAGCAGGACGATTACAGCCGAAGGGCTGTTGGCCGCTTTGCGGGATATGGGTTACTCCAAAGAAGAAATGAGCATTCACGGCTTCAGGACGATTTTTTCCACCCTTGCGCGGGAGAACAACCTTAATCCTGACCATATTGAAAAGCAGCTTGCCCACAAAGAGCAAAATGCGGTTGTGGAAGCCTATGACCGTTCGCAGTATTTTGAACAGCGCCGGATACTCATGCAATCCTGGGCCGACTATCTGGACAGTTTACGGGAACAAAAAGCCTGATCCGCCCGTCCATCACGCCCGCAACCGTGCCGGAATCGGCGGTTCTGTCAAGGCCAAGCCCTGTCTGGTTGCTTTGCAAGCCTTGACATTCACCGCTCGCTTCCGGCCCAAACAGCTCGCGGGCGATGGACGTGGATGCCTCCGGCGGGGGCTCCGGATATGGATATTCCTATCAGAAGCAAGAAGCGGGAAGGGGAATCCGCTCCATGACAAATTTTGTCTCTTGCCGTATTATGCCGTCCATGCTGAACCCGGAACGCATATCCATCGGCAGGCTGAAACAGGCATACGGGCTGAGCGCGCTGGAAGTTGACGAACTTCTTGCCGCGCTCTGGCCCAACGGCGTTTTCCCCTATGATTTGTGGGAA
Source organism: Desulfovibrio sp. (assembly GCA_031287575.1). Classification (GTDB taxonomy): domain Bacteria; phylum Desulfobacterota; class Desulfovibrionia; order Desulfovibrionales; family Desulfovibrionaceae; genus Cupidesulfovibrio. Next base: position 4,262 of record JAITSV010000032.1, on the reverse strand, counting down.
AAGGCATATACTTCTTATTGGAAAGACGCGGCGCTCCATAATGCGGCATTTCATCTTGCCGGAGCCGCTCCTGTTCTGCCCGAAATTGATCAGAAGCTGGCAGAGATGTATGCAACGACACCTCTATATCCATATCAAACTCTCGTTGTTAAATTTTTTGAGTCACTATCGGCAAAAATTTTTGTTTCCGACTTGGAGAAAGGCTTCCGCTATATCACAGAAGAAGCTATTGGCGATAGCATCAATGAGTTCAAAGAAAAGATCGACTATATTTTTGACAGGCTTTCAGACACTGAAAAAGAATATGATCTCAGAATATTCTCTCCGTACTGTTGGGCGGTAAATATGAGTGCGGAAAGATTTCGTGAATTGATGGACACAAAGATACTCTCTGTGCCGTCATCCTGCTATTTTTTCATCTCTGATCTGTTTACAGATACAATTATTGTGGATAAATCAGCCGCTGTTCGCCATCTCTTTAATTGTGGATATCCCTTGCGGCAAGAAGTCAAAGGCATTTCCAGGGCGATTGTGGAGCACATCACCGCAGCGTTGCCCGCGCGGCCACAAGATGCCGCTCCCTCGTTGCCCCCCGCCGCTATCAACGTTCCCCGCGCCCTATGGGAAGGCAAATCGCCTGCCGCTATCCGCGATGCCATGAAAAAAGCTGAATTTGATGAATCGGTGATTGCCTATGTGCTTTTTGAATGGCACGGCCTCACCAATAAAACGCGGTTGGGACGGCTTCTTTCAAAGAAAGAACAGGACGAAAAATCATACCGCAATCTTGTTGACCGGCTTCTGGATAAAGCCGCCGCCCTGACCATCGAATCCGTCTAATTCCCGAAAACTTCCCGTTTTTCTTGCTTTTTCCCGAAAACTTCCCGGAAAATTCCCGTACAACGCCCGCCGGTACAGCCTAAGGCCTTCTGAAATTATTTTAATTCAGGAGGTTTCTCATGGCATTCGTTCAAATTCCCGAAACAGGCTTTCTGCGCCTGTCCCAAGTGTTGGCAATTATCCCTGTCGGCAAAAGCTCTTGGTGGAGAGGCTGCAAACTGGGCATTTACCCCCAACCTGTAAAACTCGGCCCGCGCACCACCGCATGGAAGGCCGAGGATATCGCCGCCCTGGTGGAACGCCTCGGCAATAAAGGGGGCCGGTAATGCCCACCACCATCTTTGAGCGCGTTAAAGACGCTCTCCATCCGCGCTTGCCGGGCATTCTTCCCGACCTGCTTCCCGGCGGCGCAATCAGGGGCCGGGAATATGTTTGTTCCTCTCTGCAAGGCGGGTCGGGTTCATCCTGCGCCACCAATCTGGATACCGGCATCGGCTCCGACTTCGCCACCGGCGAAAGCTGGAAAGACATTATCGGCCTTTGGGCGGCAATCCGGGGCATCCGTCAGGGCGAAGCGGCCAGAGAGCTTGCTGAAAAATACAGCATCCGCCCGGACGATGCTTCCCAAGCCCCGCGAGCGGCTCCCGCCGCCTTCATTCTGATAACGCCTGTGCCGGATGACGCGCCCAAGCCACCCGACAGCCACTACCAACATGGCAAGGCTTCCTTTCTTTGGTGTTACCAAAACCAGCAGGGGCAAACATTGGCCTATACCGCCCGTTTTGATTTGCCGGACGGTTCCAAGGCCATTCTGCCGTTATGCTACGGGCAACTTGGTGACAGCTTCCGTTGGCAATGGAAATCTCTGCCGGAACCGCGCCCTTTATATGGACTGCAAAAATTAGCGGCAATGCCCGAAGCTCCCATCTTGCTGGGGGAAGGAGAAAAGACAGCGGATGCCGCCCAGGGCTATTTCCCGAGCTATGCTGTCTTGACCTGGAGCGGCGGGGCCAATGCCGTTGCCAAGGCGGATCTTTCGCCGCTGAACGGCAGAAAAATCATTATCTGGCCTGATAACGATGAACCGGGATTCAGGGCGGCGCTGAATCTTGCCGAACTTCTGGACGACAAGGCCCAGGTGAAGATAGTGCAACCGCCCGATACTCTGCCGGAAAAATGGGATTTGGCTGATGTGACCACGCAGGGATTTATTCCGAGCATTCATATCGACACCGCGCTGCCAGTTGCCGAGTTTATTCGTAAGGCTGTAACCCGCTTTCCTGCCCTTGGGCCATCCGTAGAAACATCCGTCCCTGATAACTTTGAAGACCTGACCCTGAAAGAATGGCCTCTCTTTCCTGTCGCCGCCTGCCCCGGCATTGTAGGCGAGTTTGTCAGTCTGGCGACCCGTGACAGCGAGGCTGACCCGGCGGCGGTCTGCATCACCATGCTGACCCGCTTTGCCGCCGAGATTTACGGCTACGCCGAAGGCAAGGGGCCATACATCCATGTGGGCGAAACCATCCACCCGCCGCGTCTCTTCGCTGTTATCTGCGGCAACTCCAGCAAGGCGCGGAAAGGCACGTCCCTGTATCCCGTCAATACGCTGTTCTCACGGCAGTATTGTTTAGCAGCCGATGTACGCCACCTCCCTTTGCCTGCCAGAGAGAGCGGCGGGCCGCTTTCCACAGGCGAAGGGCTGGCCTGTCAGGTACGGGACGAAAGCGAGGAGGAACGCCAGCGCCGCCAGAAATTGAACCCCAACGAGCCGTTGCGCGATTCCGGCGACAAGCGATTGATGATTCAGGACGAAGAGTTTGCCAGCGGCCTTGCCTGCACCAAGCGGGAAGGCAACACGCTGTCTATGGGTTTACGCTGCTTCTGGGATTCCGGCGACTACGCTCCGTTGACCAAAAATAATCCGGTCAGGGTTAAAAACGCCCATATCAGCATCATAACCCACATCACCATGCAGGAGCTTGCCGTTGTGCTGGCGGATGTGCAGGCGTTCAACGGCTTCGGCAACCGCTTCCTCTGGATCTGCGCCCGCCGCTCCAAGCTGGTGGCGTTGCCTTCACAGATGCCCATGGAAAACATTGCCCCGCTCCAGAATGAACTCTGGCGGCGGATAGGTCACGCCCAGCAATGCGGCCTTGTGACCATGGCCGCCAGAGCCAAGGAGCAGTGGGAGAGCGTTTACCCTGAGCTTTCCAAAGAACACAGCGGCCTTGCCGGGTGCATCATTAACCGGGCCGAAGCCCAGACCATGCGCCTTGCCCTCATTTATGCCCTATTGGATGGTCAGAACACCATAGACAGCAGGCATCTTGACGCGGCTCTTGCCTTATGGGGTTATGCCCAGGCATCGGCGCTGTATATCTTCGGCGACAAAGCCGCAGACCCTCTTGAGGAAAAGATACTGGAAGCATTGAAGCAAGGCCCATTGACCGCTACCGAGTTGAGCGCCGTGTTTTCCCGTAACTTGCCCAAAGAGCGTCTACAGCCTCTTTTACAACAACTGGAGGCTCAACAGCGCATCACCATAACCAAAGATAAACCGAAGGGGATAGGTCGCCCCAAGATTACTATTATGTTGCGCGAAATATACGCAATAAACGAAAAAACGAAATTAAACGAATTTTACGAAAATACTCAGGAGGGGTTATGAGCATTACTTCGTATTTTTCGTTTTTTTCTTTGTTCGTAATCCTACAGGCAACCTGTCATGGAATTGCCTCTGTTGTATACGAATTAAATGAAGAAAAAGCAAAAATAGTCCAGCACCACAGGGAAATTTTTTCGGTTGTTTCGTGTAATTCGTTTTTTTCGTATTTCGTAACAGTAAGAGCCACAGTCAGAAAAATATCTCAATATTCCGTTTGTCGTTCTCTGCTTTATAGCTGTTTTGCGTCTTTTGTATCCGGCGTTAAGTCCGAGGGCCAGCATACTCGTTGTACCCACAGGGTACTGCCGAGGCTGGCGGGTGGCGCTGCCCCCTCGACCCCTGAAAAAGGCAAAAGGCAGGTGACGCCATGAGCGCGAAAAAAGACTCGCGCAATGCCTGGATCAAGTTGCGCGTCACCCAAGATGAGAAAAAAGACATTGCCGCCAAAGCGCACACCCAGGGGCAGACCGTGGCGGACTTCCTCCGCCAGCGTGCCCTGGATTATCGCTTGCGGCAAACGCCATTGGAAAAAGAGCGCACAAGGCAGCTTGCCCGCGTCGGCTCCAACATGAATCAGCTTGCCCGTTGGGCCAACACCTACAAGAGCCGTGCGGAAGCCCTGGAAGTGCTGATCGCTTTAGCGGCTTTTGAACGGGAACTGCGCGTCACGCCGGAGGAACCATGCTTATAAAGGTCTTTCCGCATGGCCAGGGAAACGGCGACATGCCGACTCAATATCTTGTGCGTCTGGATTATA
>JAITSV010000057.1 GCA_031287575.1 Desulfovibrio sp. | reverse complement strand
CCCTTCCCCCCAGCAAACTTTTCAATTGTGGTGTATGGCGTGAGGGCAGAGGCTGTGGGAACATGGTCACGTCACGCCGTGCGGGATGGAAGAAGGGGAGAAATCCCGGAAGCCCGTCCGGAACAGGGAGAATGATGATGTCCCAGAAAATATCCACCGTGCATGTCCGCCGCGAGCCGTCCGGCGGGGCGCGTTCCTTTGCCGCCGCGCTGGCCGTGCTGGTACTGTCCGCGTTGTTCCTGTCCGGCTGCGCCGGGCACGCCCCGCGCGAGGTGGCGCCGCCGCGCTTCACCGAGTTGGAGCGCCATCCGCAGGATCTTTCCGTGTATGCCGCCCGCGCGGGCGGTGATCGCCCCCTGCTGGACTCCGCCACCCAGGCCGCGCAGGACCAGCGCTGGAACACCCGTTTCTTTGCCCCGTGGGCGCAGGCCCGCACCGGCGTGACCCTTGCGGAAGTGACCCGCACCGCCCCCTACCTGACCAAGGAAGGGCGCACGCGCGGCCATGCCGAAAACCTGCTGCCGTGGGACGCCAGCCGCTTTGCCGCGCTGGTGGCCAACTGCGACGCCCCGTCCTTCCCGGCCCTGGCAGAGCGCGGCATCATCGTGCGCAATACCGCCCTGCGCGAACTGCCCACCCTGCGCCCCTCGTTCGCCAATCCCGACAAGGCCGGGCAGGGCTACCCCTTCGACGACTTCCAGCGGTCCGCCGTGTGGACCGGCACCCCGGTGTTCGTCTCGCACGTGTCGCTGGACCGGGCGTGGCTGTACTGCGAAACCGGCTTCGCCTCCGGCTGGGTGCCCGCCGAACACGTGGCCCTTGCCGACGCCACCTTCCGCGCCCTGTACCAGAATGGCCGCTACGCCGCCGTGCTGCGCGACGACGTGGCCCTGACCAGCCCCAATCAGGCGTTCATCGCCACCGCGCACATCGGCGCGGTGTTCCCCGTGGCCGTGGAATCGCCGGGCGGGCTCACCGTGCTGGTGCCCCTGCGCGATGCCGATGGCCGCGCCGTGCTGGGGCAATCCACCCTGCCCGCAGGCTACGCCGCCATGAAGCCGCTGACCATCTCCGCCGCGCGCATGGCCGAAATCGGCAACCGCATGATGGGCCAGCCCTACGGCTGGGGCGGCATGTACGAAGACCGGGACTGCTCGGCCACCCTGCGCGACCTGTTCGCCCCCTTCGGCATCTGGCTGCCGCGCAACTCCGCGTCGCAGGCCAGGGCCGGGCGGTTCGTGGATTTCGGCACGGCCTCGCCCGACGGCAAGGAAGCCATCATCCGCACGCAGGGTGTGCCCTTCCTGACCCTGCTGTGGCTCAAGGGGCACATTACCCTGTACCTTGGCGAACACGACGGTCACCCGGTGATGTTCCACAACATCTGGGGGTTGCGTGTGTTCAACAACGTCGGCGAGAATGGCGAGCGCGGGCAGGAGGGCCGGTTCATCCTGGGCCGCGCCGTGGTCACCTCGCTGCGGCCCGGCACCGAACTGCCCAACCTGACCACCCCGGATGGGCTGGTGGCCCGCATGCTGGGCATGTCCGTTCTGCCGGGCGGGGGGCAGTAGCGTGCGCATGGGGGGAATGGTGGTTCCGCATGCCCTGAACGGGGAGCGTCCATGAGCGGCCACGCCTTTTTCGCGCTGACGCTGGGCTGCAAGATCAACCAGTACGAGACCGAGGCAGTGCGCGAGGCATGGCTGGCGCGCGGCTGGCGCGAGGCCGCCGAACCTGCGGACGCCGACGTGCTGCTGATCAACTCGTGCGCGGTCACCGCGCGCGCCGTGGCCGACGTGCGTCAGGCCGTGGCCCGCATGCACCGGGCCGCGCCGCAGGGGCGCATCGTGGTCACCGGCTGCGCGGCGCAGGTGCTGCGCGAGGACATCGCGGCGCTGCCCGGCGTGGCCGACGTGGTGGGCCAGCAGGCCAAGGTTTCATTGTTGCATTATGACCCGGAGCGGGGTGCGGCGGGGGCGCATGCGGGCAGCGGGGGCGGGAGCAGCGACGGTGGCGACGGTGGCGACGGGGGCGAGGGCGGCGACGATCTTTCCGCGACCGATACCGCATTCCCGGCCTTCCGCATCGACGGGTTCACCCGGTCACGCCCGGTGCTCAAGGTGCAGGACGGCTGTTCGCACCGCTGCACCTACTGCATCGTGCCGCTGGCGCGCGGCGCGGCCCGCAGCCGCGACCCGCGCGAGGCGCTGGCAGAGGCACGCCGCCTGCTGGATGCGGGGTTTCGCGAACTGATCGTTTCCGGGGTCAATCTGCGCCAGTACGGGCGCGACCTGCCCGGCGGCGGGCCGGACTTCTGGGATCTGCTGGCCTTTCTGGAGCGCGAGCTTGCCCCGCAGTGGGCGGGCCGGGCGCGGTTGCGCATCAGTTCGCTGGAGCCGGGCCAGCTTGGCGAGCGAGCGCTGGACGTGCTGGCGGAAAGCCGTCTGGTGGCCCCGCAACTGCACCTTTCGTTGCAGAGCGGCAGCCCCGGCGTGTTGCGCCGCATGGGCCGGGGACATTACCGGCCGGAACCGCTGCTGGACTTCGTGCACGAATTGGCCGAGGTGTGGCCGCTGTTCGGCCTTGGGGCGGATATCCTGACCGGCTTTCCCGGCGAGACGGACGCGGAGTTTGGCGAGACGCTGGATTTCGTGGGGGCCTTGCCGCTGACCTATGCGCACGTGTTCCCGTATTCGCGCAGGCCGGGCACCCCGGCGGCGGTGATGGAGGGGCAACTGCCGCAGGAGGCCAAGAAGCGCCGGGCAGCGGAGTTGCGCGGCGCGGTGGCGGCGAAGAAGGCGGCGTTCCTGCAACGCCTGCTGGGCGAACCGCGCCTGCTGGTGGCCCCGGAGGGTGCGCGCGGCGTGAAGGGCGTGTGCGAGTATTATGCCGAGTGCCGGTTCACCGGCGGGCGGCGTCCCGTTGCGCAGGTGGCGCCGGGCGGGGAGCAGGCAGGCCCCGGCGATCTGGTGGCCGTGCGTCCGTTGGCTGTCGAGCGTGACGGCCTGTTGGTGGAGGCTGTGTAATTTCTAGTGTTATGTTTTTTAAGAGTACGGCATCAAATGCCGAAATAGCGAAACGAGATGCTGGTATGTTTTCGAAGCTCAGTAGTAAGTTTGTTGCAGTCCCAATACGTTGCATTCAGTTGGCGTAGTCTGTCTAAGACTTGCGGGGTGAAGGTTCCAGAATAAAAAAAGCCAAATTTGTCAGCGTTAAAATCGCTTAGCAAGTGAGGTATTTCGGATAGGTCTTTTCTATCAATATTGCCCTTTGTGTGTTTGCATTGAAAAATCCAACGTTCAGTTCTTTTGTCTATTATTGTGTCAATGTAGAGAAGTGCTTCGATGTCTACGCCGCCATCTGCGGCGTTTGTTTTGCCGCGTAGTTGAGTATTGACGAACCCCATTTTGTCGAGCAAGTCTCGACACAGTTCTTCGAACGCACTAGGCGACAGCTTTTTATAGTCAAAATCAGTTGTCGCTAGGTGTTCTGGTATGTGTACGTGTATTTCTTTGTATATATCTTGGATGACGGCTCGTTCTCTTATAAAGAAAGAGTCCATGTCGTCTTTAAGGCCAGTAGTGAGTGCCCAAAAATTGCGATCATAGTTTCTGAATAAAATAACACGGTCATTGATTTTACATTCTTCGTATGCTATTGTTGATAATTCTAGATTGTCAGTAAATAGCTCGATTCGTGTTATAGTGTTAGAAGGTAGGGCGATTTTGTGTTCATTAGTCAGTGCAAATGAGAACTCTTTTCCGTGTATGAATTTATTGACCGTGCATGTTGTTGAAAACGCACTGTCTATCTTTGTAAATTTTTTGAGAATAGTGCTTAGGTCTTGTTCGTTGAATCCAAGTACCATATTGCGGTCTTCGCTGACGAATGCTTCAACGTCATTTGTGAAGATGTTTGGGAATGCTTCTGTAATGGAAATAGGTTCATTGCCGAAGTAATATTTAAATGGCTGACTGACTGTGTGGATAATTTGTTTTGAATAGTCTAAGTAATGTGCATATTCGTCAGGGTGATTTTGTTGTAAGTAGCCTTTGTCAAGTGTTGAGCTTGGATCGAATGATGCAAATGCATAGATTATTTTATCTATTGTTTCAAATTCTAAGTCGAGGTTAAAGTATCCAATGTGAATATCTATAAAAGGACATCCCATGCAGTCTTCGAATTGAATCTCTGGGATTTTTGATAATGATTTGCTAAGGTGTTGTAGTAGTAATAACTGGTTAAACGATGTTTCACGATTTTTAAATATATTTTCATTGTCTGGAAAGCAGAACGAAGAAAAAATATTGCATTGAGTATTGCTGCCGTCTTTGCATTCATGATTTTCGTAAAATTCGACGGTAATGTCTTCAAAAGAAATGATGCCTTCGTCATTTTCGTCTTCCTCGAAGTCGTATCTTCCATTGTACCTATTTATGAAGATATGTTTATGCATGAATTGCTCCTTCCGAGGCGTTTTTAAAGGGCAATGGGCCTCTGATGTGAAATTTTAGTAAGCGATGACAATTCTATTTGGCATAAACATAAGATCATGGTGGATCTTAATTGTTGATGGCGATGTGATTTCTGTCGGCAAAATATAATTTTTTAGTTATCTTGATGTGTTGTTCATAAGTGCAAGCGCGTTTTGGCAAAAAGTGTATGTGCGTAATTAGCATGCTCTTTCTTTCCCTACAAAGGCTTCATTTTTACTTCCCCTACTGTCCCCGCAACTGCTGCAAGGCGTCGTAGGCGGCGCGGGCGTTGTAGCTGCTGCGCACGAGGGGGGCGGAGAACACGTGGGGGATGCCGAGGGCGTGGCCGTGGGCGGCGTAGCTTTCGAAGACATCGGGGTGCACGTAGCGTTCGACGGGCGGGTGATTGCGGCTGGGGCGCATGTACTGGCCGATGGTGGCGATGTGGCAGCCCGTGGCGGCAAGGTCGGCCAGGGTGGTGCGCACCTCGTCGTCGGTCTCGCCAAGGCCCACCATCAGTCCGCTTTTGGCGATGGCCCCTGCGGCGCGCACGCGGGCCAGCAGTTCCAGGCTCTGGGCGTAGTCGGCCTGCGGGCGGATGCGCGGGTAGTGCGCGGGCGGGGTTTCCACGTTGTGGTTGATGATGTCCGGCGCGGCCTCCAGCACGGTGTCCAGCGCGGCTTGGCTGCCGCGAAAGTCGGGGATCAGCACTTCGATGGTGGCGGGCTGGCCGTTCTGGGCAGCGGGCAGGGCGGCGCGCAGGGCGCGCACCGTGGCCGCGAAATGGGCAGAGCCGCCATCGGGCAGGTCGTCGCGGGTGACGGAGGTGACCACCACGTGCGAAAGCCCCAGGCGCGCGGCGCCTTCGGCCACGCGGCGGGGTTCGTCCGGGTCTGGCGGCGCGGCCTGGCCGGGGGTGATGTTGCAGAAGGCGCAGTTGCGCGTGCACACGTTGCCCAGGATGAGGAACGTGGCCGTGCCCGAAGAAAAGCACTCGAACATGTTCGGGCACTTGGCGCTCTGACACACGGTGTTCAGGCGCAGGTCGTCCACCAGCGAACGGGTGTCCCCGTAGGTGTGGCTACAGGGCAGCTTGACCCGCAGCCACGGCGGAATCCGCAAAGATGGCGCGGAATTGCCGGGCACAGACATCCTTTACCTCCTGCATGGATGGGGAATCGCCGCCCAGTTCGCGGTGCAGCGACGTGGCCTGCGCGTCGGGCAGGCCGCACAGGGTGATTATTTCGAAAAGGGACAGGTCGCGCCCCACGTTCAGGGCGAACCCGTGGTACGAGGTCCAGCGGCGCATGGCCATGCCGATGGAGCAGATCTTGCGGTTTTCTATCCATACGCCGGGGCGGCCTTCCCAGCGGGCGGCGGACAGCCCGAAGTGGCCCAGCGTGGAAATGACCACCTCTTCGAGGTCGTGGAACATCCGGCGCAGGCCGCCGGGCCGCTTGGCCACCCGGAACACCGGGTAGGCCACCAGCTGGCCGGGGAAATGGCAGGTGATGTTGCCCCCGCGCGAGGATTGCACAAGGTCTATGCCCTGCGTTGCCAGCCAGTCGCGCCCCACGTGCAGGTTTTCGCCCCCGCCGTTGCGGCCAAGGGTGATTACCGGGTGGTGCTCCAGCAGGTACAGGGTTTCTTCCGCCCCTGCCGCCACTTCCTCCAGCCGTGCCCGTTGCAGGGCGTCGGCCTCTGCGTAGCGGATGAGGCCCAGGTCGATGATGTTCATGCGCGTGGTGTTCCGGTTGCGAAGGGCCGGGGGCGGTGGCGTCCCCGGCCTTGAAGTTTGCGACGTACCTGCGTTGGCATTGCGGGGTGGGCGCGGGGGCGGTTCCCCCAAGCGTACCCTTTAGTCGTCGCCCCGAGGCTTCCGCCGCCGTCCGTGATGCTGGCCTGCGTTGTCCGGTCGGTCGTCACGGCGGTCGTCCCGCCTGTCATCTCGCCGTTCAGGCTGGCGCTCGTTCTGGCGCTGTTCGGGACGCTCCGGACGGCGATCCGTACGCTGCCCGGCCTGTTCGCCAGGGCGGCGGTCGTTGCGGGGCGCATTGCGCTGGTCACCGCCGCGTTCCCCGCGTTCTCCGCGTCCGGCGCGCTCGGGCTGGTTGCCAGGGCGGCCCTGCTGCGGACGTTGCTGTCCGTCATCGCGCCGGGGCATGGGACGCCGATCTTCGGACCGGCGGCCTTCCGGGCGGCGTTCGTCAGGCCGACGTTCGTCAGGGCGGCGCGGGGCGCGGCCATCGCGGTCCTGCTGGCCGCCGGGCCTGCCTTCCCGGTCGAAGTGGCGGTGCGGCTTGCCCTTGCGCCCTTCGTCGGGGCGTTGCTGGCCCCCGAAGTCGCGCGGTGCGTCGGGCCGCCCGTCCGGACGGGCGGCGGGGCGCTCCTGCCGGTGGTCCGGCCTGCGGTCGCGCGGGGTCTCGGAACGGGCTCCGGGGTGACGCTGAGCGCGGTCGTGGCGTTCGCCGCCCCGTTCGTGCCGGTCCCCTCGCTCCATCCGGTTTGGGCGGCGTTCCTGTCCGCGCTCCTGATTGCCTTCCTGCCGTTGGTCGCGCGGCTGCCGGTCATGGTCGCCCCGGCCTTCGCGCCGTCCTTCCTGCGGGCCGTCGGGCCGCTGGCGGCGGGCATTGCCGAAGGGACGTTGCGGGCGGCCCTGCGCGCGCTGCTGGCCGTCGCGGTCGCCATGGGCTGGGCGTTGTCCCCGGCCCTGATGCTGTCCCTGCCGTGCGGACGGCGCCCCGCCGCCAGCGTCGTCCCACGCGCTCAGGGCGCGCTGGGCCGTGGCGTTGGGGGCGTTCCGGTCCTGCCCGGCATTGGCCTGTTCGCCCTGTTCGCCCTGCCGGGGGCGGCGGTTGGCCCACTGGCCGCGCTGGTTGCCCTGCTGCCCGTCGGGATGATTCTGTCTCCGGTCGGCACGCTGCCCGTCAGGGTGACGTTCTTTCCGGGCAGCGCGCTGACCGTCAGGCTGCCCGGCAGCCGGCCCGGTCTTGCGCGTGCCGTAGCCACCGTCGCGCCCCGTGCGATCAGTCCGCCCCCGGCGTCCACCCGGTTCCGCGCGGTTGCCGAAATCATCGGACTGCATCCCGTGGCGGCGGGCGCCATACCCCGCGCCGCCATCGTCCGCAAAGCCGTCGCCGTACCCGCCGTCAAGGGTGCGGCCACGCCGCGCGCCAAAGCGCGGAACTCCGCGCCGTTGCGCGGCCCTGCCCCCATGTGACTGGTTTGGCTGATTGGCGAACATCTGGCTGTAGGTCGCGCCATGGTCCGGGCCGTCGGCGCGGTTGCCGTCGGGCTCGGACGGGTCGTGCCCGTCATGTGCATCGTGTCCGTCGAAATCGTCGCCATCGCTCTCGGCCCCGGCTCCGGCGGCAACGGACGCATCCCACTGCGCCGCGCCTTCCATCAGGAAGGCTGGCTGCGTGTCGTCCTCGTCATCGGGTATTTGCGCCGCGCGTCCGGCAGCCCTGCCGCGCACAGGCTTTCCACCCCGCTCAACCGGGCCTGTCTTGCCTCTGGGGCCTTTGCCCGCTGCGCCCCCCGTGCCCGCAGTAGCCGCAGTACCCGCCGCGCCAGCCGCCTTGCCGTCCCGACCGGGCGGGGTCCATTCCAGTTCCAGCGCGCCGGACTTGCGGTCACGGCGTTCCACTTCGGGCCAGGTGATGTCGATGGCAGTGCCGGAATGCACGTGCCGCGCGTCGTGCAGCAGGGCCAGCCCCCGTTCGGAGCAGGCGTAGCGCGCGGGTTCGCGGCGTCCGGGCAGTGGGAAGGCGTCGGAGATGATGCGGATGGTGTTGCGCGGTGCCGTCACCTTGTCCGCCTCGCCCAGCAGCACGAAGGACAGGCTGGCCGTGCCCTTTTCCAGCTTGGCCCGGCGGCTCAGTTCTTCCAGCCACGTGGGCGCGCCCTGGATGGGGAAGGTGAAGTGGCACCAGCCGCCCGCGCCGCCCTGTTCCAGCAGGGGGCATTCGTCGTGATGGGGGCAGGGGGACAGCGGGGCAAGCCCCACCTCCATGGCCGCGCGGCGGAACTGGGTGACGTAGCGTGCCCCCAGGCGGGTGCCCGGTTCGATGACCAGTACGCGCCCGCCGTGCGACAGCGCCGAGCCGATCTTTTCGGCCAGGTCTTCCATGCGGTATTCCAGCGGCTCGTCGCGGCGCGGCTTCAGTTCGTTCAGCACGTTGCCCGCCAGGATCAGCGCCGCGTCGCCGCGCGCCTCCTTCAGGGCCGACTCCATGGGGGCGCGCAGGGTGCGCAGCGCCCAGGGTGATTCCTCGCCCGCGATGACCTGCAACAGGTCCCGACCCACTTCCAGCGGGTGGGGGGCGATGTCCGCGCACAGGAAGGTCAGCGGGAGGGTGCGCAGGTCGGGCCGGGCCAGCCACAGGGCCAGGGGCAGGGTCAGCGGGCCGCTGCCCAGGTCCAGGATCAGCGGGCGTTCCAGCAGGGCATCGCGGTCCACCAGGTCCAGGGATGGCAGCAGGCGGCCAAGGCGCACCAGGTTCCACGGCATGAAGTAGCGCAGATAGGCGGAAAGCAGGCGCGGGGCCGCCCAGTACGGATCGGAGAGCGAACCGCGCTCGCTGGTGAGCACCAGCGACAGGTCGTGGATGGCCGTGGGCAGGTCGCGGCGGTGCGCGGTGCGTAGCGGGGCCACGGTGTCCAGCGCCGTGGGCAGGGATTCCAGGCGCTGCCGGTATTCCGGGGACAGGGCGGCGAAAAGATGGTGCATGCGAAGTCCGTTGGTTGGGTGCCGGTGCGACCGGCGATGCATGGGCTGCCGCGCGCGGAAATGCGCGGGGCGCGGCCAGCGCGGCTTGCGATCATGCCTGGGCACGGGGCCGGAGCATGGACCGGAGCGCGGGGCCGGTGTCGTGGCGCCCGGCGTGGTGCGCGGGCGCTGGTGCGGGCGGTCTGCGGCAGGGCGCCGCCCGTATCGGGAAGTACTCGGAATCCGCGGGAGCGGGCGGGCACGTGGCCGGCCGGGCTTCCCGGTCTTCGGGGGCCGCTGGTGGTCCGCCGGTACAGGGGGGACCGGGGCGGCTGGATGCACCCTTGCGGTGCGGCCTGTCAGGCACTTGCGGCGTCCCGCCCGCACGAAGGCGTGTGGCCGGGGCCTGTTCGCGGATGATTCCGCCTGCCGTGGCGGCGCGGACTGTCGCTGTTGGTATCGCCCGTCGCGGCACGGGTTGTGCCGGGCCGTCAGTGCCGTACCGTCGCGCCGTGTCAGCGAAAGCGCATGTGGCGCAGGAACGCGGCGGAAAAATCGCTGGCGGTGGTCAGGTCCACCACGCGGCAGCCGGTGCGCCATGCGTTGATGCGCGCGCGCAGTTCGGGCCGCAGCAGCAGCAGTTCCGCCCCGCGCAGCGAGGCGTTGCCCACGGCCCGCGTGCGACCGGCCACCCCTGCAGGCAGAAATCCCAGTGTTTCGAGGTCATCGGGGCGGGCGTGCTCGCCCAGCGCCCCGGCAAGGTACACGGCGTCCAGCGCCGTTCCGGGCATGCCGGCTTCCGCCAACAGCCGCTCGTAGGCCAGGGAGAAGGCGGCCTTCACCTTCAGCACTTCTTCTATGTCGCCCGCCGAAAGATGCAAGCCCCCGGGCAGGGGCAGGCGTCGTTCGCCGCGCACTTCGTCCAGCGATGCGGCAAGGCGGCGCGCCAGCGGGGAATGCGGTTCCATCACGAAGCGACCGTCTTCGTCAAGCAGTCCGGCGCGCAACAGCACCCGGAGCAGCGAAAGATAGCCCGTGCCGCACAGGTGGGTGGGGGCGGCGGGGGTGCCGCCGTCTTCCGGCAGCACGGTGGGCACGAGCCCTGCGGGGCCAAGGGTGAACGCGGCAATGGCGCCCGGCTGGGCCACCCCGCCGCAGGACAGTCCGATGCCTTCCAGCGCGGGGCCAAGGGCCACGCTGGTCACCAGCGCGCTGCCCGGCCCGGTGGCCAGCACGAATTCCCCGTTGGTGCCAAGGTCCGCCAGCAGGAAGGGAAAGCGGGGTGATGCTGCGGGTGTGGGCGTGGGGTCTGCCGCCGGTGCCCGATCAAGCCCTGCGGGCTGTAATGAGCCAAGCCCTGCGGGCAGTAATGAGGCAGACGCGCTGTCCTTGCCGGGCGTATCCGCCAGCCCGCCGTACAGCAGCGCGGCCATGCCCGCCCCCACGTCGCCGCCCACGAAGGGCGCGGGCTGCGGGGGAATCCATACCACCGGCACGCCTGTCCCGCCGATCCCGCCAGTCCCGCCGGTCAGGTCGGCCCCGTCGGCCTCGTTGGTAAGGTCGGCCAAATCTGCCAGTTCGGGCAGGCTTTCCATGGTGCCGCCCGGATAGTCCAGGCGGTAGGGGGCTGCGGCAAGGCCGGATACGTCGCGCCCCAGCAGGATGGCGGTCATGGCCGAGTTGCCCGCCACGCACAGCCCGCGCACCGGGCCGGGCAGCCCGGCGGCGATGCGGACCACGGCGGCCAGGGTCAGGCGGCGCAGGGCTGCCAGCCCTTGCGGCGACGAGGCCACGGCCAGGCGGGACATGACCTCGCTGCCCGCGCCCATCTGGGGGTTCAGTTCCGCGCCGTGGGCCACGCGGCAGCCGTCCGGGGTCAGGGCCGACCAGTGCAGGGTGGTGGTGCCAAGGTCGATGGCCAGCAGCAGCGGCACGCCGGTTGCCGGGACCGTGCCGGACTCGGAAGACCGGAAGGCGTCTGGCCGAACAGGTCCGGGCAGGGGCGCATCCGTCACCCGCGAGCGGCGCGGGGCCGAACCGGCGGGCAGGGTAAAGGCCATGCCGCGTTCGTTGGCATGCGACGGTGCCGACTCGGTCGGAGCGTGACGGCACAGCAGTCGCCAGCCGTCGACCAGTTCGGCCGGAGAAAAATGGGCTTCGTCGGCGGGGTGGGGCGCTGGCGCGCCGCGCGTGAAGCGCGCAGCGCAGCGCCCGCAGCGTCCAAGGCCGGAACACAGCGCGGGCGGGTCCACCTGGCCGCTCATCCATACCAGTTGGGCCAGGGTGCCCGCCGGGCCTGCCCCGGAATCCGCCTGCGCGGGCAGGGGCAGATGCAGGATGCGCCCGTCCGGCAGGGTCACCTCGGCCATGGCGCCCGGTGTCGGGTGCGTGCCCGGCGTGTCCGGTCCGCCCCGTCCGTTCGGTCTGGCGGCGGCGCATCCGGTGTCGCATCCGGTTGAGTGCGGCGGCTGTTCTGACGAAAAATGGGGGGACATGCGGCTCCCTGGCAGGGTGTCCAAGATGGTTCCTTGCCTGCAACTGCCCCAAGACGCTGCATATGGCAAGTGCCCGCGTTCCTGCCGCTTCAACGGCATCCGTACCGTGGCGCGTGTCTGGTGGGGAACTGGCGCGGAATCGGCGCCGGGCTGGGGCGGGCCCGGCATGCCTCAATGCTCCCGGAAGTGGCAAGGATACGGCGCAAGTTCGGTTGCCATTGCATATTCAACAATAGTCCTGTACGGTTATGTTATTGTTTCCGGGTTTGGCGAAAGGAGTTCGCGCATGGAAATCGTGTTTGGCGCGGTGGTCGGCTTTGTGCTGTTGGTGGTGGTGCTGGTTGCCAACCAGCGTTCCCGCGCCGCGCACGAGGAACGCCTGCGCGCACTGCATGCCCGGCGCCGTGCGTTGGCCGTGGATCTGCGCAAGTTGCAGGAGAACATCCAGCAGCTCAAGGTCGTGGAATATGAATTGGGCCGCAGGCTGGCCGAGGCCGACAAGCGCGCCAGCCAAGCCATGGAAGTACGCAGACAGCGCGATGCCCGCCAGCAGGCAAGCCAGTTCGGTTCCATTCTCGACGTGCTGCTGCACGAGCGGCTGCTGAGCGCGGAACAACTGGCCAAGGCCCGCGGTTACAGGGAACAGACCCGTTCGCGGCTCCCGCTTTCCGAGATCGTGACCATGCTCGACTACGTCAAGGCCGACGTGGTGCAGCGCATGCGCCTTCGCTATCCCAAGCTGCCCGACGAATAGCGGCGCGGCCCGCCGGGCGGCCTCCCGTCCACCCTGCCCACCCACGGATGTTTCGCGGCGGCTGCCGGTGCTGTTTGCACTGCTTGGCGTTCATCTTGCATGAAATCAGGCGGCGGCAGTATTCTCCCGGTTGCGGCGTATCTTCCGGGTCCGTTCGGCCTTTCGGGCAAGCCCGCCAAGCCAGTCAGGCCAGCCAGCCCACTCGGTCAGGCTACCCGGTCAGCCGGGCCAGCCCGATGCAAGGCCCGCCCGATGCAAGGCCCGCCGGACCGGGCCGAAGCTTGACCCGGCCCGCCGTCGCTGCCACTATCAGGCCATTCAGTATTCCATGCGCGAGGAGCCCGCACCCCATGAACAAGATTCTGGCGCAGGACGAGGTCGATGCACTGCTCCGCGGCCTTTCCGGCGGCGAGATAGAGAGCGAGACCGACATCCCCGAGGACGACTCGGGCATCGTCCCGTTCGACCTCGCCAATCAGGACCGCATCATTCGCGGTCGCATGCCGGTGCTTGAAATCGTCAACGACCGGTTCGCGCGGCTGTGCACCAACGCGCTGTCCAACACCGTGCGCAAGCGGGTGGAGCTGAACCCCATCTCCATCGACATGACCAAGTTCGGCGACTTCATGCGCTCGCTGCCGGTGCCCACCAGCATCAATATTTTCAAGATGGAGCCGTTGCGTGGCAACGCCATCATCGTGGTGGATTCGCGCCTGGTCTTCGCCCTGGTGGAAAATTTCTTCGGCGGCGCGGGCAGCCAGCCCAAGATCGAGGGCCGCGAATTCACCCGCATCGAGCAGGCCATCGTGGACCGGGTGATCAAGATCGCCCTCGACAACATGGAAGAATCGTGGCGCCCGGTGCACGACGTGAGCCTTGAACTGGTGCGCTCCGAAATCAACCCCCAGTTCGCGGCCATCGTGCCGCCCAGCGACGTGGTGGTGGTGATCACCTTCGAGGTGGAACTGGAGACGGCCATCGGATCCATGGTCATCTGCCTGCCGTACGCCACCATCGAACCCATTCGCTCCAAGCTGCACGCCAGCTTCCAGACCGAACGCCTGGAAGTGGACCATGCCTGGGTTTCGCGCCTGAAGGAACGGCTGATGGAAACCCCGGTGAACCTCAAGATCCACTTCGGCGAGTCCAAGATCACCGGCAACCAGCTGTTGCGGTTGCAGGTGGGCGACGTGCTGCTGCTGGATACCGACACCGACGACCTGCTGGAATGCACCGTGCAGGGCGTGACCAAGTTCTGGGGCATTTCCGGCACGGTGAAGGCCAACAAGGCCTTCCAGATCATCAAGGAAGAAGAGCCGCGCTACACCTGATGCGCGGCGGTCCGCTCCACGCGGCATGGGAAACAAACGACGGCGCGCCCGAAAGGGTGCGCCGTTTCGTGTCGTGGGAAGGGGATGCGTTGGCGAAGGGTGCCGTCGATGTTCGCGGGTGGGCTGGCAAACCTGCGGCGGGAAAGATCGGAGGAAGCCGCCCCTAGTAGTGTACGCGGGTCAGGGTCAGTCCGTGCGCGGGGGCCGTGGCCGGGGCGGTCGTGCGGTCGCGGGCGGCCAGGATGGCGGGCACGGCATCGGGGTGCAGCTTGCCGCGCCCCACGGCCACCAGCAGGCCCATCATGTTGCGCACCATCTGCTTGAGAAAGCCGTCGGCCTCGAAGTCCCAGGCGATAACGCGCAGGCCCCCGACCATGGCACTCGAGGTATCGCCCGTGCCCGTCAGGGGCTGTGCGCCCGGCAGCGTGGTCAGGGCCGGAGCTTCGCCCTCCTCGCGACGGGCCACCCTGGTCACGGTGCGCACGGTGGTGACGATATCGGTGCCGGTGTTCTGGAAGCTGGCGAAGTCGTGCGTGCCGTGCAGGTGCGCGGCGGCGGCGTCCATGGCGTCCAGATCAAGCGGCCCCGTGGCCCACGCGAAGGGAGCCAGCCTGGGCGGCACCCAGCGTCGTTCGGGCCATATCCGGTAGGTGTAGGTCTTGCCGCGCGCGTCGAAGCGGGAGTGAAAGCCGTCGGGCACGCGGACCACCGCGGCCACGGAAATGTCGTCGGGCAGCCCGGCGTTGAAGGCGCGCTGCCAGTCCAGGTCCGCCCGGTGATCGGGCACGTCCATGTGGGCAACCTGGGCCTCGGCATGCACGCCGGAATCGGTGCGGCCCGCGCCGTGCAGGCGCACCGGCGCGCCCACGATGCGTTCGGCGATGCGCTCCAGTTCGCCCTGCACCGTGCGCGGCTGGGGTCGGTCGGTGCGGGCCTGGATCTGCCACCCGGCCAACCGGGTGCCCACGTAGGAAACGGTAAGCGCGAGACGGGCCATGCGCTATTCGAGGGGCAGTTGCATGCGGGTGAGCGCCTCGGACAGCTTGGCGGCCTTTTCCGCCTGCACGAAGGTCAGGATTTCGCCCGCCTGCCTGCCGCGCATGCCCGCCAGAATCCTGACGGCGATCTTCTCGTCCAGGGTTTCCAGCACGGCTGCCGCCTGCTTGGCCTTCATGTTGGTGTACACGTCCACCAGATGGCGCAGCTTTTCGTCCTTCATGCCCTGCGCATCCTTGAGCATGGTCTTGATGCGCGCCTCCAGGTCCTGCATCTGGGCCAGCTTGGCATCCACCTGCTGTTCCAGGCTTTTCAGTTCCTGTTCGCGGCGGCTCAGGTCGTCCTGCTTGCGGTTCAGGGCGTCCATGGCGGCCTGGGTGGCCTGACCGGATTGGGCGCCGGGCTGTGCGGGGGAGGGGGCGGCGGTGCCCGAACCCATGGACGAGGAACCCGGCAGACCGGCGGCCGCGGGCAGGGCGGAAGATGGGGCGGCGGGTGCGGCAGGCGCGGCGCCCGGCTGGGTAGGTGCCGGGGCGGGCTGGGCTTCGGCGGCCCAGGCGGTGCCGTCGCGGTTCATGCGGCCCCGCGCGTCGTTGACGGCGGGTGCGGGGGAGGCGGGGGTGGCGGCAGCGGTCAGGCCCACGGCACGGGCGATGTCCGCCGCCAGGGGCTGGGATTCGGCATCATGGCCGGATTGTGCTGTCTGCCCCGTTGGGTCAGACTGTCCGGATTGCCCGGGCCGCAAGGCCTGCCCGGTACGTGCGGCGAGGTCCGCCTCGCTGCGTGCCGGGGCCACGGCCACGGCCGAGGGGGCCGCTGCGGTGGCGAAGGGCCACGGCTGTTCCAGGGCAAAGGCCACCAGCAGCGCCACCTTGATGGCGGCGGCGGTGAGCAGCCAGCGGCAGATTCTAGAAAGACGGAGGCTCGAAGCGAAGCGTTGCGGTTTCGTCATAGGTACGCTGTTCGCGGAGGAGTTCGTCGTGCGCATGGCGGGCCGCCTGTTTGTCCTTGAGCTTTTCCAGCAGTTTGCGTTCCTGCGATTTTTTCACCAGTTCCGCGCGGGCCTGTTCCATCATCTGGGCCAGCATGCGCAGGCGCAGTTCGGCATGGGTCAGGTCTTCGCGCAGGCCGCGCAGGAAGTTGCGTTGCAGCCAGAGTTCGTCGCGCGTGAGGCGCGCGTCTTCGTACAGTTTCCGTTCCGCTTCGGCAATGGCCGCGCGTACCGCCTCCACCTGGCGCTGTTGCGCCTCGTGGGCGGCCTTGGCGCGGGCGAAGGCCAGCTTGGCCTGTTCCTCCAACTGTTCCCGGTAGTCGAGAACCTGTTGCAGGCGGAAACGGAACGGGGGCATGCGTGGTCCTTTCACGGTCGTGGCCAGGGCGCTGGCGTCGGAATGTCGTCGTGCGGCGTCTGGTCCATCCCGGGATAGCAAATACCGGGCCGGGCGTGGGGGCAGTTATGCGAGCACGCTGCCCAGCAGTGCCGACAGTTCGCCCAGAATGATGCACGCCCCCAGGAAATCGCCGTTCAGGCCGCCCTCGCGGCGGGCCAGCGCAGCCAGCCAGGCCACGGCGCAGGCGCAGGGTAGGGCGGCGGCCAGCACGGCGGGCGGCCCGGCCAGGACCACGCCGGTGGCTGCCGCCACCCCGGCGCAGAACAGCACGGTCATGTGGGTGGCCCCGGCGGACGTCAGGCGGCCCAGGGTGGAGCGGGTGCCGGGGGGCACGCAGGCCGCCAGCACCACGCAGGCGGCGCGTCCCAGCACGGGGGCCCACACCAGCGCCCCGGTCCGGCCCATGGTGATGACTTCGTGGGCCAGCACCACCTGTCCCAGCACGCCGAAGACGATGCCCAGCACCCCGAAGGCCCCGATGCGGCTGTCCTTCAGGATGTCCCAGAACCGGTCGCCGGTGGCGGCACTGCCCCAGGCGTCCATGAGGTCGGCCCAGCCGTCCCAGTGCAGGCCGCGCGTGGCCCACAGCAGCAGGGCCGCGTAGCCCAGGGCCTGCACCCAGGGATGCCCGCCGAGCAGCCCCAGCAGGAACGGCCCGGCGCATGCCAGCCCGGCCAGCAGCCCCACCAGCGGGTAATGGGCCACCCCGGCGGCCATTTCCGTGTCGGTGGCGGCGCGGGCCGGGGCAAGCCGGGTCAGGAAGCCCGTGGACAGGACAAGGGCGCGCCATTGGGAGGCCAGCAGGGGGGCCAGTTTCACCGGCAGTCCTCCAGCAGCACTTCCGCGCCCGGTCGCAGCCAGTGCCGTTCGGCGGCGGAGGCCTTGTCCGAGGCCAGTTCCATGTAGCCCTGGCTGCCCGCCACCAGGCCGGTGCGCCCTGTGGGGATGTCGGCGTAGGTGGCGGCTCGGGCGATGTCGATCAGGGTGCCGTCGGGCAGATGCAGGCGGCAGGCGGCCAGCCAGTCCCATTCGCGTAGCGAGAGGTTCAGGACCACGTTGCCGAAGCGGTCCACGTGCAGCACGGCGGCGTGCACGCCGTCCGATTCGCGCCGGGGCACGGCCCACGGGGGGCGGGCGAGATCGGTGGGCAGCACCGGGTCTCCGAAGGCGGCAAGGGATTCGCCGCCCGCCAGGCGCGCGGCCAGTGGGGCCAGCACGTCGCGCCCGTGGAAGGTGGCGCTTTGCGGATCGGGCAGGCGGGCCGGGTCCAGTTTGCGCAGCACCGCGTCGGGGCGGGCTTCCGCCGCCAGATGTAGCAGGCCGTTGTCCGGGGCCAGCATCACCTGACCGCCGGTTTCCATGGAGACGAGGCCGCGCGGCGTGCCCACGCCGGGGTCCACCACGCAGATGAAGATGGACCCGGCAGGAAAGTGCGGATGGCTGGCCGCCAGGAAGAAGGCGGCGGTTTCCACCCGGTGGGGCGGCACCCCGTGCGAAATGTCGATGGCCGGCACGGAGGGGGCCAGCCGGTGCAGCACGCCTTTCAACTGGCCCACGTACGGGTCGTCCAGCCCGAAGTCCGTGAGCAGGGCGAAGCAGCGGACATGGGCGCGGGATTTGCCGGACGCGGAAGCGGGGGCGGACGACGTGGACGTTGCGGCAGGCGGGCAGGCCGATGCGGATGGGCGATGGGGGGTGTCCATGGGCGCTCCGTGGTTTGGAGGGAGGCGGGACGGTCCGCGCGCGGCGTGGACCCTGGGCGGTACCGGACGCCGGACCAAGGCATGCCTTGCGGGAGGCATGGTCGTACCCTAGCGCGGGCGCGGCACGACCACAAGCAGGGGGCGGGAGCCGGAACCCGGCGTGCGGTAGTGGCAGCTTCAGGCCCGTGAACCCCGTGTCCGGCAGTGCCAGCCCTGCAACTATGGAGCCCGTCAGAAGGCGGCGTCTGCCGCACAACTACGGAACCCGCCGAAAGGCGGGTTCCATGGCGCAGCGGTGAACGGCTGCGGAGGGTGAGCGGCGCGCGTGCGGATCAGCGATTGGCCCGGTCGAAGGTGATGTTGAACGACAGTGCGTAGAGGTGGTGGAAAAAATCCACGTATTCCACGAACACGTCGTCCGGCACCGTGATGCGCGCGGGCGCGAAGTTGAGAATGCCCTTGATGCCCGCGTCCACCAGATGGTTGGCGGCGCGCTGGGCGCGTTCCGGCGGCGTGGTGATGATGCCGATCTCGACGTCGAGGTCGGCCACTTTTTCCTTCAGCCGCTTGGTGCACACCACCTCAAGGCCGGAGACTTCCTCGCCGATCTTGAAGGGGTCGCAGTCGAAGGCACCCACGATGTGGAAACCGCGCAGCTTGAATTCCTTGTGGTTCAGCAGCGCGCGGCCCAGGTTGCCCACCCCGACGAGCACGGTGCGCCATTCGCGGTTCACTCCGAGAACGCTGGTGATGGATTCGATGAGGCTTTTGACGTAATAGCCCACGCCGCGCACGCCGAACTCGCCGAAGTAGGCAAGGTCCTTGCGGATTTGCGAAGCATTGACGTTGCACGCCTTGGCCAGCGGTTCGGAGGAAATGACGTCGGTCCCTTCGCGCAGCAGGTTTTCCAGCACCTGCACGTACACGGCAAGGCGCTGGATGGTGGCGCGGGGAATGTGTTCACTCTTGGGGGTTTGCATGGCTTGATTGGTCTCTCGTTTGGCGGATGTCGTACGGCGAGCCGCCATAATGCTGAAAAAGGAGGCCGTTTGCAACGGCCTCCTTCCGTACTGTCGGAGCGAGGCTCGCGAACTAGCCCACGAAGGGGTTGGCGACGAGCAGGATCAGGTTCACCACGAGGGCGTAGATGGCGAGGGATTCGATGAAGGCCAGGCCCAGGATCAGGGTAACCATGATCTTGCCGCCCGCTTCGGGGTTGCGCGCGGTGCCTTCGCAGGCAGCCTTGAGGCCCATGCCCTGGCCGAGGCCGCAACCGGCGGCGGCGATGGCCATGCCGATGGCGGCGGCGAGGCAGGTCAGGCCAAGCGCGCCGGCGTCCATCTTGCCATCGGCGGCGAAGGCAAGGGCGGCAAAGGACATCAGGGCCACGGTGTTCAGGGCGATCATCAGAAACTTGCGCATGACAAACTCCTCATTGCGTATGGTTGTTTTGGTCGGTTGACCATTCCCTTCGGATTCAGCGGGCGCGTGCGCCCTTCGGGCTAGTGGGCGTGTTCGAACGCACCCTTCAGGTAGATCATCGTCAGCATGAAGAAGATGAACGACTGAAGGACCTTGCCCAGCAGGAACAGGAAGTAGACCGGGATGGTGCCAACGATGGGAGCCATCAGGAAGAACAGCACCATGACGATTTCTTCACCGCGGATGTTCCCGAACAGACGCAGCGTCAGCGAAAGCGGGCGCGCGGTGTGCGAGATGAGTTCCAGCGGCAGCATCAGCGGCGTGAGCCACCACATGGGACCCATGAAATGCTTGATGTAGCCCGGCCCCCAGCGCTTGATGCCCTGGTAGTTGTAGTACAGGAACACGAAGACGGCCATGGCCGCGTTGGTGTTCACGTTGGCCGTGGGCGCATCGCAGCCGGGGATCAGCCCCAGCAGGTTCTGGAAGAGAATGAACAGGAAGATGCCGCCAAGCAGCGGGAACACCTTGCGTCCATCCTCTCCGATGTTGGTCACCACGAAGTCTTCAAGACCCCCGATGACCACCTCGAAAACGTTCTGTATGCCGCCGGGCACCAGTTTCAGCCCGCCACGGACCACAAGGCCCAGGCTGAACAGGACGGCCATGGCACACCACGTGTAGAAGACATGCTTGAACTCGACGGTCGCTCCACCGATGGTGACCTGATCCACATGCAACAGCGTGGACCAGAGTACCGGATGCGGCAATCCACCAGCCATTCCCTTACGCCTCCTTCACTTTTTGTCCTGCGCCCCTGGCTATTCCCCACGCGGCGATGCTGAGAACGCACGTGGACAGCCCCGCCAGCAGCGCGGAGACAGAGACCTTTAGCCAAACGATCAGGCCGAAAAGGACCAGACCGGTAAGCAGCAGCCGACCGTAGAATCTGAACATGAGCCCGGCCGCCATGGCGCGCGTGTACGGCATGAAGACGATGCCCTGCACGAACTTGGCCAAGGCGTAGAAATTGAAGGTCGATAGCGCGGCCCCCACGCCGAACCACAACCCCCAGTCCCAGAAAGGCGCGCACGCAACCCCGGCAAGCAAGGATGCCCCCGAAACCAGAAGCTGGCAGCGCAGCAGAAGGCGGATTTCCGACGCGCGGAACCCCTTGTGCCACAGCCATTCATCTGTCTTTCGGGCCAAACTTTTCAGCATCTTCCTTGTCCTGGGCCTTGAGCAGCCTTCGCGAGTCCAGCCAGACGTTCTTGAACCCGGCGACGATGCCGAGAATCAGGAACACCCCGGTGAGCCACGGCTTCGTTCCCAACCAGCGATCAAGGTACCAGCCCATTCCCAGGCCGACCACCGTGGCCGACACCATGTGCAGCCCGATGACCCCGGCGGTGGAAATGGCGTCGAGGTATTTCTTGTCGTTGATTTTGAACCAATTATTGAAGAACATAGGCACCGTCCCGTGGCTGCCGCGCCCGTTTCGGAGCGGGCGGCCGCATGGGGCACTTCGTGCAAACGTTCACAAGTCGGCACGTGTCTACCACAGCCGATGGTGGGCGTCAACGCGGCGGGGCGGAGTTCGTGAAAAAATTCCCCACCGAAGTGCCGGACATGTTTGCTGATTGCCTGAACAATTCAACTGCGTGCGGCGGTCCGTTCCGGGCCGCGCCCACACCGGAGGTACCATGCGGCACAAGGACAGGGAAGTGACCGACGCGGCGGAGATATGGGCGGGGGTGTCCGCCAGCCCGTGGATGACCATGGCGCTGTGCGACGGCGCGGAGCCGTACGCGGTGCCCCTGTCGTTCGGGGTTGCGGACGGGGCCATCTATTTCCATTCCTCGCGCAAGGGGCACAAGGTGGAACTGCTGCGGCGCGGCGGAACGGTCTGTTGCTCGTTCGTGCCCTACGCCGAGGTGGTCAGGCCGGAGGACGGCACGGGGTGCAAGTTCTCCATGCGCTTCCTCAGCGTGCTGGCCTGGGGGCGGCCCGAGGAACTGCACGATCCCGCCGAGGTGTCCGTGGCGGTGCGCGCCCTGTTGTCCGCCGTGCAGGCCCCCGATGCCCCGGTGAATGAAGAGGCGGTGGGCCGCACGGCATTTTTCCGGCTGGTGCCGGACAGGATGACCGCCTCGCGCCACGCATAGTGTCGGATGGAGCCGCAGGAGGGGCGGCGGAGTGGCACCGCGGGTTCCGGTTGGGGTTTGCGGTCCGAAAACGTGCGGCCTGAAAACACGTGACCGGAAGGCACGCGGAAATATTCATGAAGGCTGGACTGTTCGATTGTAACGCGGTACCAATGCGCCACGGCGCGTCACGCGGCGCCGTGCCCGCCACCACGTCAAACCGCCGGACCTGCCATTGGGGGGATGCCATGCGCCTGACCGTGCCTGCCGTTGTGTGCCGCCGCCCTGATTCCACCCAGCCCTCGCTCCTGCCTTCCTCCCTGCCTTCCGCCCCGGCTTCAGTCCCGGTTTCTGGCCGGTTCCTGGTCCTGCGTCCGGCTTTGCCCCCGGCTCTGCACATGCCCCTCGCGGCGGTCTTGCTGGCCGCGCTGCTGGTGCTGCCCATCGCCGGGCCGCTGCCCTCCACGGCCCGGGCCGCCGAAGCGCGCAGCTACGTGGGCACCGACGCCTGCGCCCCCTGCCACGCCGACCAGCATGCCACCTTCCGCAAGTACGCCAAGAAATCCAAGTCCGCCGACAGCGTGAAGGTCATGGCCTCCAAGCTGAGCAAGGAAGAAGTGCAGGGCTGCTATGCCTGCCACACCACCGGCTACGGCAAGCCGGGCGGGTTCGTCAGCTTCGAATCCACCCCCCATCTGGCCGACGCCGGGTGCGAGGTCTGTCACGGCCCCGGTTCCGCCCACGTGGATTCGGGGGGCGACGTTGCGCTCATCGACAAGCCCACCATGGAGGGCTGCGTGGTCTGCCACAACGAGCAGCGGGTGCGCAGCTTCAATTTCAAGCCGTTGCTGCATGGCGGCGCCCATTAGGCTTCATTTGCCGCCGCAGGGAACGAAAACGCCCGCCGCATGGTCAGCACCATGCGGCGGGCTTGTTTTCGGGGGGGCGACTGCGAATGGAGCGTTCTTGCCTAGTTCTCGCCTATTCCCCCGCGCGGATCAGCAGGGCCACGCACTCCACGTGGGGCGAATGGGGGAACAGATCGACCGGACGCGCCTCTTGCAGCGCATACCCGCGCGCGGCGAACAGGGCCACGTCGCGGGCCATGGTGGCCGGATTGCACGAAACGTACACGATGCGCTCCGGCTGGTGGGTGGCCACGGCCTCCACCACGTCCTCGTGCAGGCCCGCGCGGGGCGGGTCCATGACCACGATGCGCGGCGACACGCCCTCGCCGGGCCGCTCGCGGCGCAGGCTGGCGCGCACGTCGCCGGAGACGAAGGAACAGTTCAGGATGTTGTTGCGCGCGGCGTTGGCGCGGGCGTCGTTGACCGCCTCGGGCGTGATCTCGAAGCCGCGTACCGCCCCGGCGGCGCGGGCCAGGTGCAGGGCGATGGCCCCCACGCCGGAATACAGGTCCCACACCGTGTCGTCCGGCCCGGCGGCGGCCATGCGGCGCGCCTCGTCGTACAGCAGGCTGGCGGCGGCGGTGTTGGTCTGGAAGAACGAATCGGGACCCAGCAGCAGGTCGTTGCCGCCCAGGCGCTCGGTCAGCACGGCCTCGCCGTCCACGGCCAGCACCCGTTCGCCGTAGGCGATCTGCTCCGGGTCCAGGCGCAGCGAATGCACCACGCCGGTCACTTCCGGAAAGCGGGCGCGCAATGCCTCGGCCAGGCGCGACACGGCCTGGGCCGCGCCGGGGTGCCGCCCGGTGATGCACTGGATCATGCACTGGGGGCACTGGCGGCCCGGAGTGTCCTGCCCCTCGCCTTCCGCCGGGGTGCCGGATGCGGCATCCCGCCCCAGTTCCGGCTCGCGCACCACCAGAAAGCGCCAGAAGCCGTCCTGCCTGCCGTCGTCCCAGCCGGGCAGGCCGCTTTCGCGCGCGAGGTCGCGCACCGCCTCGACGATGCGCACCGTGAGCGGCGTCTGCAGGTGACATTCCGTGATGTCCACCACCGCGCGCGAGGCACGGCGGCGCAGGCCCATGTGCAGTTGGCCGTCACGGTCCTGGCTGAAGGCGAATTCCATCTTGTTGCGAAAGCCGCGCTCGGCGGGGGAGGCCAGGATGGGCAGCACGTTGGCGTCGCGCAGACCGCCGATGCGCCCCAGCGCGTCCACCACGAAACGCTCCTTCCAGCGCAGTTGCTCGGCGTAGGGCAGGTCCTGCCAGGCGCAGCCGCCGCACTCGCCGAAGTGAGCGCAGAACGGGGTACACTGGACGGGTGACGGCTCGATGACGACGTCCAGCGTGGCCTCGGCAAAGCGGCGCTTCACCGTGGTCAGCCTGGCGCGCACGCGCTGGCCGGGCAAGCCGCCCGCCACGAACACGACGCGGCCCTCGTGGCGGCACACGGCGCGGCCACCGGCTGCAAGGCCGTCCACGGTCAGTTCCAGAAGGTCGCCGGGGCGGAGGGTGGTATCGGACATGATGTCTCCAGAAAATGTTATGGATGCGGCGGCCGGGGTGGCCGCGCGTGCGCGCAGTGTCGTTTCGGCCCGTCTGGCCCGTTCATGGCATTTGCACCACTTGGAAAGGGCGGGACGGCACCTGCCGAGGGGCACGCCCCGTTCGGGGCTGCCCATGCCCGGTGCCATTCCGACCGGGGCCGGGCCGGGCCATGTACAGCGGGACGGCGCGCTAGGCAAGTGCGCGCAGGGTTTGAGGTGTGCGTTACTTGTGCGGGAATTCACGATGCACTTGACATTTGCCGGAAAAGCGGCAAGTAATCTGCGGACCTGGAGTGTTCACGTCAATCCCCGCCCGGTGTGTGGCGACCGTCTTGTACGGTCGCGTGCCGCTGCCGGGCCGCACAAGGAGTCCGGACATGCTGAACGAACTGATTCAGAATGCGATGCATTCGAGCCCGCAGGGTTTCCTGGGCGTCAGCCTGATCGCCATCTACTTCTGCGTCATCGTGGCCACCGCCTTCTACCGTATCGGCAAGGGCGACCACATGCATCATTAGAAGGGATCACGGACGGGCTTGCCCGCCGGGTTTCTTCAACGCCGTGCCGCTTCCCTCGCCGGGGCGACGCGGGGGTACCGGTGCGCCAGCGCGCGCATCGCCAGTTTTTCGCAGGGGCCGTCCGCAAGGGCGGTCCTTTTGCGTGCGCGGGTCCCGGTGCCCGCTGGATCAGGGGGGCAAGGTCTGGCCGGGCAGCCACGTTGCCGTGCCACGGGGCGGGCGGTGTCTGCCTCGCGCCCGTCCTGCCAGTCCGGCCAGTCCTGCCAGTCCGGCCCGTCCGGCCCGCTTCTGCCCTGCCCACGCCCGCCACGTCTGCTTCATTCCGGCCTGCTTCTGCCAGATCCGCTTCCGCCCCGTCACACCCGCAGGCGGTCCTCCATGATGTCCATCAGGTAGCGGCCATAGTCGTTCTTCAGCATGGGGGCGGCCAGGGCACGCAGGGCGTCGTCGTCGATGTAGCCCTTGCGCCAGGCGATTTCCTCGATGCAGGCGATTTTCAGCCCCTGCCGGTCCTGCACGGCCCGCACGAACGAGGCAGCCTGATGCAGCGATTCGAAGGTACCGGTATCCAGCCAGGCCACCCCGCGCCCCAGGAATTCCACCGACAGGCTGCCCTCGCGCAGGTACAGGTTGTTCAGGTCGGTGATTTCCAGTTCGCCGCGCGGCGAAGGGGTGAGCCGGGCGGCCAGTTCCGGCGCGCGCCCGTCGTAGAAATAGAGGCCGGTGACGGCAAAGCGCGATTTGGGCGCGGCGGGTTTTTCCTCGATGCTGATGACCTTGCACGCCGTATCGAACTCCACCACGCCGTAGCGTTCCGGGTCGCGCACCTTGTAGCCGAACACGACGCCGCCATGCTCCAGCCGGGCGCACTGCCGCAGCAGCGAGGGCAGCCGGTCTCCGTAGAACAGGTTGTCGCCGAGGATCAGGCAACTGGGTTCCCCGGCCAGAAAGTCGCGCGTCAGCAGAAAGGCCTGGGCCAGCCCTTCGGGGCGGGGCTGTTCGATGTAGGTGAACGAAAGGCCCAGTTGGGCGCCGTCGCCCAGCAGTTCGCGAAAGCGCGGCTGGTCCGCCGGGGTGGTGATGATGCATATCTCGCGGATGCCCGCCAGCATCAGCACCGACAGCGGATAGTAGATCATGGGCTTGTCGTACACCGGCATGAGCTGCTTGGAGACGCCCATGGTGATGGGATAGAGCCGCGTGCCGGACCCCCCGGCGAGAATGATGCCTTTCATGCCGACCTCTCTGGTGATGATGCCGTGCTGGGCACGGCAGTGTGGCATGGTAGCCGGGACGGGGCGGGAAGGGAAGGGGGGTGCGCGGCGAGGTCGGCTGGGACGAGCAGGGATGTCGTCCGTGCGGCTGTGCGGTTGTGCTAGGCTGCCGAACTGCCGAACTGCCGGGCTGGCGATCTGGCAAGCTGGCGGAGATAGGACATGGCGGGGCGATGCGCGCGTCTGTGCTCGGGCAACAAAAAAACGGCTTTCGCCGTTTGGGCGCCCTTTGTGGCAAGGGCGCTGGGGTGTGCTCGCATTTTTTGGTGGTCCGGGGGGAACAGCCTTGGGGGAGGGCCTTGGTGCGGGGTTCCCCCCGGACGCGAGACGAGACACACTCGAGAAGGGATATACCCCCGGAACCATGGAGCGTCTGTTAGAAATTTCGCGGGGCTTGGCCGTGCCTGGCGGTGAGTGATTGCCGGCGCGTGATATCGTTGAAGAAAGGGGGAATTCTAACGCGGGCGCGGCGCGGTGCCCGTTGCTGGCGGGGGGAAATCCCGACCTTGCGGGGCGGGTGGGCGTGTGCTATCGACATCGGCCCCGCATGCCGGGGAGCGTGGACCGGCCAAAAGGCCCGCGTTGGCGCACGGATGCGGCCCGCTGGTGGCCGCCCGGATGGAATTTTACGAACATTTCCGGGGCACGGCCGCGCAGGGTGGCAATCCGGGGTTGACTTCCTGCCCCGAATGAGGATAAGTCAGCCCTCTCTCGTCATGGAGGATACTAATGTACGCGATTATCGAAACGGGTGGCAAACAGTTCCGCGTCGAAGAAGGCGCCAAGATCTTCGTCGAGAAGCTCGTGGCCGAAGCCGGCAGCGAAATTGTCATCGATAAGGTTCTGATGCTGGGCGGCGGCGCGTTTTCCGTCGGCGCTCCCTATGTGGAAGGCGCGAAGGTCACCGCAGAGGTGGTCGAACACGGTCGCGGCGAAAAGCTCATCGTGTTCAAGAAGTGGCGCCGCAACGACTCCCGCAAGAAGCAGGGCCACCGTCAGGACTTCACGGCCCTGAAGATCAAGGCCATCCAGGCCTAGCGCCAAGGAGAACACGTCATGGCACATAAGAAAGCAGGCGGCAGTTCCCGTAACGGTCGCGACAGCGCCGGACAACGCCGCGGCGTGAAGCGCTTCGGCGGCGAGCGGGTTCTGGCCGGCAACATCCTGGTCCGTCAGCTGGGCACTCGCGTGCACCCCGGCGACAACGTGGGCATGGGCAGGGACTACACCCTGTTCGCCACGGTCGAGGGTACCGTGAAGTACGAAAAGTACACCCGCAAGAAGAAGGTCCAGACCCGCGTGCACGTGGTGCCCGCCCAGGCGTAGGCCCGGCCGCACATACACGTCCACGGCTTGCATTTCCGGGGCGGAAGTCGCGTAGCGTTCTTCCGCCCCTTTCGTATTTGCTCCGTCGTGCGCGCTCGTGTAGTGCACGGGGCAGGCAGGCTTGTACGACAGGCGCGCGCAGGCGCTACGGGCGCACGGGGCACATGGGGCCCCCGGAACCGGCCCTCCCGTCGGATGTTTGGGCGACCGTGGCGCTTTCCGCGCCGGTTGCGGTCGCAGTGCCGGGGTACGAGCATCTCCGGGCATTCCGGCAGACCGGCACTTCCGGCTTCGCCCGGCGTTGCGGACATCCCGCGCGCCGCATCCATCGCATATCCACAGTTTTCAAGGCAGGCATCATCATGCGCTTCGTCGACGAAGCCACCATTACGGTTCGCGCGGGCAACGGCGGCAACGGCTGCGTTTCTTTCCGCCGCGAAAAGTTCGTGCCGCGCGGCGGCCCCGACGGGGGCGACGGCGGCGACGGCGGCAGCGTCATCCTGCGCGCCTCCAACCGGCTGCTGTCGCTCTACGACTTCCGCCTGCAACGCACCTACGAGGCGCAGAACGGGCAGGGCGGCATGGGCAGCCAGTGCCATGGCCGCAAGGGCGACGACCTGACGGTGGAATTGCCCGTGGGCACCCAGATCTACGAGGTGACCGAGGACGGCGAAACCCTGCTGTGCGACCTTTCCGACCCGGACACCGTGTTCGTGGTGGCGCAGGGCGGGCGGGGCGGCAAGGGCAACGAGCACTTCAAGTCGTCCACCAACCGCGCCCCGCGCTTTGCCCAGAAGGGCGAGACGGGAGAGGTGCGCTCGCTGCGCCTGGAACTGAAGATCCTGGCCGACGCGGGCCTGCTGGGCCTGCCCAACGCGGGCAAGTCCACCTTCATCTCCAAGGTGTCGGCGGCGCGACCCAAGATCGCGGCCTATCCGTTCACCACGCTGATCCCCAACCTGGGCGTGATGATCGACGAGGTCGATCCCGAACAGCGGCTGGTCATCGCGGACATTCCCGGCCTCATCGAGGGGGCGCACGCGGGGCAGGGCCTTGGCCACCGCTTCCTGAAGCACGTGGAGCGCACCCGGTTCCTGGTGCACATCCTGAGCGTGGAAGACGTGTCGCTGGACAGCCCCGACGGCCCGTGGAGCGGATTCGACCTCATCAACGAGGAACTGGTGCGCTTTGACGCGGACCTTGGCCAGCGGGTGCAGTTGCAGGTGGTCAACAAGATAGACCTGCGCGACCCCGAAGCTGTGCAGGCCCTGCGTGAACGCGCCGCCGCCGATGGCCGCACCGTGCACTTCATGTCCGCGCTGACCGGCGAGGGAGTGGAGGACGTGGTGGCCGAGATGTGGCGCATGCGCGACGAACTGGCCAACCACGAGGCCCTGGTGCGCCTGCGCGAGACCGAGCAATTCGACGAGGAAGAAAGCGACATCGAGGTGATCTGGGTGCGCGATTAGGCCCGGCGCAAGCTGGCGGCGCGCCCGCATCCCAACGGAGCGACGGCATGTCCGGACGGAACGAGGCAAAGCGGGATCAGGGGGACACGGCGGGCCACTGGCAGTCCGAGCGGCGCAAGGCGCTGGCGGATGCGCGCTGCGTCGTGGTCAAGGTGGGCAGCGCCGTGCTGACCAATGGCGAGGGGCTGGACCTTGCCATGGTGGAATCGCTGGCGGGCCAGCTTTCCGCCGTGCAGGAAGGCGGGCGGCGCGTGGTGCTGGTGTCTTCCGGCGCGGTGGCGGCGGGGCGCGGCGTGCTGCGCAGCTGCTGCGAGATCGCGGGCATGCCCCACCGGCAGGCGGCATCGGCCATCGGGCAGAGCCGCCTGATGCATCATTATGATGAAGCCTTTGCCCGGCGCGGGCGCATATCGGCTCAGGTGCTGCTGACCCGCGACGACCTGAAGAGTCGCAACCGCTTTCTCAACGCCCGCAACACCTTTGCCGCGCTGCTCGACTGGGGGGCCATCCCCGTGGTCAACGAGAACGACACCGTGGCCGTGCACGACCTGAAGTTCGGCGACAACGACTGCCTGGCCAGCCTGTTGCTGAACATCGTGGAAGCCGACCTGTTCGTGAACCTGACCTCTGCGGGCGGCGTGTTTGCCGAAAATCCGCAGGACAACCCCGACGCCTGCGTCATGGACTGCATCGACGACGTGCACGGGCTGGACCTGAACGGGATATGCGGCGGCAAGACATCCGTAGGCACCGGCGGCATGTATTCCAAGCTGCTGTCCGCGCGGCGCGCCGCGCAGATCGGCGTGCCCACGCTCATCGTGCCGGGGCGCGAGCCCGACGTGCTGGCCCGCGCCTTCGCGGGAGAGGCCATCGGCACCTGGGTGCGCGCCGACGCGCGCACCGTTTCGCGCCGCAAGTACTGGCTGGCCTACCAGTCAGACCCGGCAGGCACCGTCACCGTGGACGAGGGCGCGGCCCGCGCCCTGCTGCAAGGTGGCAAAAGCCTGCTGCCCGGCGGGGTGTGCGGGGTGGAGGGGGGCTTCGGCTCCGGCGCGCTGGTGCGCGTGGCCGCGCAGGACGGCACGGTCATCGGGGTGGGGCTTTCCAACTACGCGGCGGCGGAACTGCGGCGCATCATGGGGCACAAGCGCCACGAGGTGGCGGCCATCCTGGGTGACGCGCACTATCCCGAGGTTATCCATAGAGACAACCTGTTGCTGGATGCCGTGGTGTAGTTGTTACGTTCCTTTTCAGTGGAATGGGGTTGCGTTTTTCCCTTTTTGCCGCGCGGGCTTTGCAGCGCGGCTGGCTGGTGCGGGGAGGATGCAAGGAATTACGGTTTTTTGCGCCGGGCAAGGAAGATTTGGCTTTTTGCGCGGAGCGTACTTGTGTACGTGAGCACAAAAAGACAAATCTGACGCAGCCCGGCGTAAAAAGACGGATTCCGCGAGCAGCATGCTCGCGTCACACTCCGCCTGTCACACAGCGCAAAAACGAATTCTGCTCTCGACCACCCGCTTCCCGCGAGGATTTCACCACACCGTTTCGCCGTACAGGATGGAACCCCGCATGACCGTACACGCACCGCACGCCACGCCCCCCTGCATCCTGACCATCGCTGGGTCCGATTCCGGCGGCGGCGCGGGCATCCAGGCAGACATCAAGGCCATGACCGCCCTCGGCGGCTTCGGCATGAGCGTCATCACCGCGCTCACGGCCCAGAACGGCCTTGGCGTCACCGGCATCCACGCCCCGGACGCGGAGTTCGTGGCCCTGCAACTGACCACCGTGCTGGACGGCTTTCCCGTGGCCGGGGCCAAGACGGGCATGCTGTTCTCCGCGCCCATCATCGAGGCCGTGGCCGATGTGCTGGACGCCCGCAAGACCTTTCCGCTGGTGGTGGACCCGGTGTCCGTCAGCCAGAGCGGGCACCGCCTGCTGCGCGAGGACGCCGTGCAGGCCCTGGTGCGCCGCGTGCTGCCCCTGGCCGACCTGTTGACCCCCAACCGGCCAGAGGCGGAAATGCTGGCGGGCATGGACATCGCCACGGAAGCCGACGCCCGCGAGGCGGTGCGCCGCATCCTGGCCATGGGGCCGAAGGCGGTGCTGCTGAAGGGTGGCCACTTCGAGGGCAGCGGCGATCTGGTGGACTGGCTGGGCCTGCCCGGCACCGCCACGAACGGCGAACCGGAGATCATCGCGCTTTCCCAACCCCGCGTGGATACCCCCAACAACCATGGCACCGGCTGCACCCTGTCCGCCGCCATCGCCACCTGCCTTGGCCTGGGCATGGAACTGCTGCCAGCCGTGCAGCGGGCCCAGCGTTACCTGAACCTGTGCCTGCGTGAAAGCTACACGCCTGGGCAGGGCTTCGGCCCGCCCAACCATGCCGCGCCGTTGACCCTGCGCGACTTCTAGCGGGGGCGGGAGGCAGGCCATCCCCCCGGTCCGGCCTTCGGTCCTCGTGTGCCGCAGGGGGTGTGTCTGATCTGTTCAGCGTAGTTGGGCCGCCCCTGTGGGCGGCCCTTTGCATGTTCACGATGCGGACGGCGATGCCCGTGGCACCGCCGGGACAGCCCCGTCCTGCCGACTTGGAAATATCATGGACCTGGGGTAGGCTTTGCCCGGTGTTTCCCGCGCCTCCGTACGGTCCGCACGCCAGCTCCGTCCACGCCCGGTCCGTCCGGTCCCATCGCGCGCCTTCCCGCCCGCATCCGGCGCCACCCCGAACGCCACCACAGGACCACGCATGACCCCGCCCCTGCCCACGTTCCACGCCCCCGCAGAGCGTTCGGCCGACGCCGACCTGTTGCGCCAGGCCGGGCTGTTCCGCGACCCCACCCTGGTCAGCCTGCTCGATTCGGTGACGGACATCGTGCTGATCCTGAACCGGCATCGCCAGATCGTCTTCGTCAACCGCAACCTGCTGGAACTGCTGTCCCTGTCCGACGGCACCAACCTGCTGGGGCTGCGCCCCGGCGAACTGTTCCACTGCGAGAACGCCTGCGAAG
Source organism: Desulfovibrio sp. (assembly GCA_031287575.1). Taxonomy (GTDB): domain Bacteria; phylum Desulfobacterota; class Desulfovibrionia; order Desulfovibrionales; family Desulfovibrionaceae; genus Cupidesulfovibrio. Next base: position 27,843 of record JAITSV010000057.1, on the reverse strand, counting down.
GCCCCGGCGGCTGCGGCACGGCGGACGGGTGCCGTGAATGCGGGGCGGTAAAGGCCGTGCTGTGCGCCCTGGGCGACGAGCGCAGGGTGGAGGAATGCCGCATCACCCAGCGCAAGGGCGACGACGTGCTGGCCTACGACCTGAAGGTCTGCGCCACGCCGTTCGACCGGGACGGCGAGCGGTTCGTCATCTTCGCCATCAACGACATCAGCCACGAAAAGCGGCGCCGCGCGCTGGAACGCATCTTTTTCCACGACATCCTGAACACGGCGGGGGGGCTGCGCAACCTGGCCCAGATGATCCTGGAAGAAGTGCCCCTGGATCTGCGCGGCGACACCATGCTGCTGCACCGCTTTTCCAACGCGCTGGTGGAAGAGATCGTTACCCAGAAGCTGTTGCTGGCCGCCGAAACCGACGAACTGCCGGTGGACCCGCATCCGGTGGATGGTGTGGAACTGCTGCGCGACGTGGCCAACCTGTACGCCGGGCACGATACCGCGCGAGGGCGTGCCCTCACCGTGCTGTCCTGCGCCGCCGACGCGGCCATGGTCACGGATTCCACGCTGCTGGGCCGGGTGCTGGGCAATCTGGTCAAGAACGCGCTGGAGGCCACCCCCGAACAGGGCGAAGTGGTGCTTGGCTGCGATTGCGACGGCGAGTGCGTCACCTTTCGGGTGCGCAACCCCGGCTACATCCGGCCCGACGTGCAGCGCCAGATATTCCAGCGTTCGTTTTCCACCAAGGGGGCTGGGCGGGGGCTTGGCACCTACAGCATCCGCCTGCTGACGCAGAACTACCTGAAGGGCCGGGTGGGCTTTGAAACGTCGCCCTCGGGCTGGACGGAATTCCGGGTCTGCCTGCCGCGCAACGCCTTCAACGGCACGACATCCGACGCGCCAGATACGTCCGACAGGCCCGGCACGCCCGATACGCCCGATATGCGCGATGCGCCCGGCGACGTCCGCGGCGGCGCGCCGGGCCTTGCGCCTGCATGGGCGCGCGAGCAGGGGCAGGCCCCCGGCGAAGGCCCGCAGTGGAACGACAACGGCGAAGCGCGCGGGCGCGACGCAACCGCATGGGGGAGCGATGACGCAGCCGTTGCGCGTGCTGGTCGCTGAGGACGACTCCGTTGGCGCGGCCCTGTTGTGCGGGCTGCTGGTTCGCGAGGGGCATATGGTGATCGGCCCCGCCGCCATGGGCGAGGAGGCCGTGCGCCTGGCCCGCGACGAGCGGCCCGACGCCGTGCTCATGGACATCTGGCTGGCCGGGGACATGAACGGCGTGGAGGCCACCCGCGCCATCACCGCCGACTTCGACATTCCGGTCATTCTGGTTACCGGCGCCACCGAGGCCACGGACCACGACCTCATGGAACAGGTGGTGGGCAGCGGCGCGCTCGGCTTCATGTCCAAGCCGGTCACCGGCGACGCCCTGCGCATGAACCTGCGCATCGTGCGTCACCACACCCGCCTGCACGCCCGGCTGCGCGACAGCGAGCAGCGCTACCGATCCATCTTCGACAACGCCGTGGTGGGCATCTACATGGCCGATCCGGAAGGGCGCTATCTGGTGTCCAACCGGGCCTTTGCCGAGATGCTGGGCTGGTCCGGACCGGGCGATCTCGTTTCCGGCGTGCGCTCCATCGACGCGCAGGTCTACGAGGTTCCGGGCCGACGGCAGGAGCTGCTGGCCCGTCTGCGCGCCGAGGGCACGGTGGCGGGCTTCGTCTCGCAGGTGTACGGGCGCGACGGCGACCTGTTGTGGGTGTCGGAACATTGCACCGCCGTGCACGACTGGGCGGGCGAACTGCTGCACTACGAGGGCATCGTGGTCAACGTCACCGCCCGCATCGAGGCGGAGCAGCGCTGGCGCACCACCCTCGGCATCCTGCGCAGCACCATCGACGCCATGCCCGACCACGTGGTGCTGCTGGACCTGGAGCGCAACGTGATCATGGCCAATGCCTCGTGGGTGCGGCAGATGTGCGGGGCCGGGCATCCGGATGCGGCGCCTTCGGCTGACATGGCGGGGCAGGTGGAAGGCGCGGTCATGGTGCGCTGCCCCGAGTGCATGTCCGAGGACGGCGGCCCCACGCCCCTCGACCGCTTCCTGCGCGAGGGGGGGCATCAGGCCGGCCCCGTGCGCCTGTTGCCCGGCGGCGAGGCGTGCACGTGCAGCGTCTCGCCCTATCGCGCGCCGGAAGGTACGGTCATCGGCGCGGTGCTGGTACTGCGCCATGATGGCGAGGGCTGCCTCGCCGGTTCCGAAAGGCTTGCCGCGCGGGCGGACATGACCGGGCGCCGGGGGGTGTGATGCGCAAGCATCAGTTCGCCAAGATAGACTGCAACTGCACCCGCCGGGCCACGCATCTGAAATGCGTCTTCTGCGGGGTAATGGAATACCGCAGTCTGGACGAGGCGCGCCGCATGACCCTGGGCCAGGCCGAATGCCAGCACCCGGACGCGCCGCAGGTGCCGCCGCAGGAAAAGTTCCGGGCCATGATGGGCGGCTCCCTGGACTGCCTGGCGCCGGACTACGATACCCATTTCAAGCCGGATTGAGCCGGATTGGACCCGGGGCCGGACTGAAATGGACGGGCCGGGTCGAGCGGGGCTGAACGGCCGTTCAGCCCCCCCCAACTGCCCCGCCCCGACCGTCCCGCCCCGACAGCCCCCCACGCCATTGGCGGTTTCGCCGCTGTCCCGGCGGCGTTGCCTTCCCCCTTCCCGAATGATTTGCCACCCACCCCGGCGCCTGCCGGACTGGTGCCTCGCCACGCCTGCCTCGTCCGCGTCAATTCGCGCCAGTTCGTGCCAATTCGCGCCAGCCCGCGCGACCATCTCTTCCCGTGTCCCGATCAATGCCCTGCGTTGGACGTCCATCCGTCCGTCAGGACATCGTGTTGCACCCGCACGTTCTTGTCCGGACGGCGGCGTGCACGCATGGTGCGTTTGTCGGGCATCATGCCGACGCTGCCGTGCAGGGTGACGCTTCGTTCCGGCGGCGGGAAGGGGTGGGGTGCCATGGTGTGCGCCGTCGCACGAACTATAACGCCGGCTCATGCCATGGACGCGATATCGCCATGGTGGCAGACTTGCTGCACCGGTGCGGGGGGCGTGCGTTGATGGCGTACGATGGCATTTTGGTCGGAGCGGGCAAATCCGGAATGATAGTTCTTATTTTCACGATCTAAATGTCCTGTTGTTTTTTCCGATACGGCAAGTAGGATCATAAGTTCTACCGTGCGCAAGGGGATGCGCCACGGAATCACCCAGACGGGGGTCATGATGGGCATCAGGCAAAAACTCTTTCTTCCCTTCGCGCTGTCCGTGCTGTTGCTGGGCGGCGGCGCATACTGGTTTCTGGCGGGCGAACTGACGGACCTGAAGGGCGTTTTCCTGCGCCAGATGGCGCGGGCCAAGGCCAACGAGGTGAGCCAGTCGGTGGAACTGCTGGCGGCGCAAGCCCTGGAACAGGCCTCGCTGTTTTCGCAATTGCCGGAAGTGCAGGCGGCCTACGCCACGGCGCTTTCCGGCAAGATAGACGATGAAAGGGATCCCATGGCGCAGCAGGCGCGTGAAGCCCTGCGCCGCGAACTTGCCGCGCACCTTGCCTCGTTCGAGGCGGTGACGGGCCGCAAGTTCAAGCTGCATTTCCACCTGCCCAACGGGCGCAGTCTGGTGCGGCTGTGGAGCAAGACGCAGATCAAGCGCGACGGGCAGGACATCGACGTTTCCGACGACATTTCCTCCTTCCGCAAGACCGTGGTGGACGTGAACCGCACCGGCCAGCCCATGAAGGGCATCGAGGTGGGGCGCGGCGGCTTCGACATCCGCGGGGTTTCGCCGGTCAAGGGCGCGGACGGCAAGCAGATCGGCTCCGTGGAAGTGCTCATCGAGTTCGCGCCGCTGCTCAAGATCGCCTCCAGTGCCGAAGGCGAGGACGTGCTGCTGTACATGAACGCCTCGCTGGGGTCGCTGGCCCAGGGCATGAGCGACCCCGCAAAGCACCCGCGCGTGGGCAACGACTTCATCTTCGCCGCGGGCAATCCGCAGATTCCCGCCGCCGCGCTGGTCACCCCGCAACTGCTCACGGCGGGCAAGCAGGGGCTGAGCACCGCGGAGGGCGGCGACATCGCCCTGGTGGCCTTCCCGGTCAAGGATTACCGGGGCGAACAGGTGGGCGTGTTCGTGCACGCCTCGAACATCAGCGGGGCCACGGCCATCTTCGAACGCTTTTCCGGCATCATGCTGGCGGCGCTGGCGGCGCTGCTGGTGGTGCCGGGGGTGGTGTTCTCGGTGCTGGTGTCACGCTTCGTCACCACGCCGGTGTCCCGCGTGGTGGCCCTGATCCGCGACATCACCGAGGACCGCGCCAATCTGAACGACCGCCTGAACGACGCGGGGCGCGACGAGATCAGCCAACTGGCCCGGTGGTTCAACCGGCTCATGGGCAAGATAGAGGACATCCTGTGCTCGGTGGAAGGCTACAAGAACGTGGTCAACGCCATCCCCGACCCGGTGTTCGCGGTGGACGACGAGTACAACATCATCCTCGCCAACACCGCCGTGGCGCGCATCGCCGGGGTGGACGACGGCGAGAAGGTGCGCGGTCGCCGGTGCAGTTCCATCTTCAACGCCTCCATCTGCGGCACCTCCCAGTGCCCCATCAACCAGGCCATGCAGTTGCAGGGCCGGTTCGAGGCGGGCATCGTGGAACTGAACCTGCTGGGCCAGACCCGCTACGTGCGCCCCTACGGCGACATCGTGCGCGACTGCCACGGCAACAAGGCCGGGTACCTGGAAGTGGCCAGCGACGTGAGCGAACTGGTGATGAAGGAACGCGACCTGCACGCCCACATGGAACGCATGGAAAAGGTCAACGCCGAACTGGCCGCCGTGGCCGGACAGGTTGCCGACGCCACCGGGGCCATCGAGAACCAGACCGAGGGCGTCATGCGCGGCACCGAGAACCAGCGCGGGCTGATCACGGAGTCGGTGACCGCCATCGAACAGATGAACGCCACCATCATGGAGGTGGCGCGCAGCGCCGCCAACGCCTCGCGCCAGGCCGACAGCGGCCAGGCCCGCGCCCAGGAAGGCGCGCGGGTGGTGGATGAGGCGGTGACCGCCATCGGCCAGGTCAGCAACCTTACCGGCGTGCTGCGCGGCAACCTGGGTGAACTGGGGAGGCAGGCCGAAGGCATCGGCCAGATCATGAACGTGATCAGCGACATCGCCGACCAGACCAACCTGCTGGCGCTGAACGCGGCCATCGAGGCGGCCCGCGCGGGCGATGCCGGGCGCGGATTCGCCGTGGTGGCCGACGAGGTGCGCAAGCTGGCGGAAAAGACCATGAACGCCACGCAGGAAGTGCGCCGGTCCATAGAAACCATCCAGTCCGGGGCCGCGCGCAACATCGCCAGCATGGAAGAGGTGGCCGGTGCCGTGGACAACGCCACGTCGCTGGCGGGTCGCTCCGGCGAGGCCCTGCGCGAGATCGTGGAACTGGTCAACGACACCTCGGCCCAGGTCACGGCCATCGCCACGGCGGCGGAGGAACAGTCCGCCGCCAGCGAGGAGATAACCCGCAGCGTGAGCCAGGTCAGCGACCTGTCCGACGACACCGCCCGGCGCATGGAAGAGGCGGCGCGGGCCATCACCGACCTTGGCGCGCTGGCCGCGCGCCTGCGCGAGATCGTGCAGGGCTGACGCCCGCGCGATGCATGATGCGACACGGCCCGCTCCCGCAAGGGGGCGGGCCTTTTCGCGTCCGGAGGGCAGGGGGCGCAGGGGGCGCGGATGGAAGGGGCGGTTGCGTCGTCGCCGTTTTCGGATGCGGCCGGGCCAACGCACGGCACCGGACGCACGGGACCGGACTCACTGGGCCGGAAGCGGCTGGACCATGACCGACTGAGTGTGCCCGACTGAGTGTGCCCGACTGAGTGTGCGCGGTCGGGAGTGGCGGCGGGTGTATGGTTGCCGTTCGCGGTGGTGTTCATGGCGCGTGGTGGGTGCCCATGCGCGGTGAAGGGACGGGAGTGGCTGCGTTCGTGTCATGGCTGCCGTTCGTTGCCTTGGGTTGTTTTGGGCAGCTTGACGCGGCGTAGAGCGGTTCGGGCCGCCCTGGGTAAAAAATGGTGGTGCGTGTGCGCACGGAGTGGACTATTGTTGACACCAGTTGATTGTCGGTGCTAGTCCGACGAAGAGATGGGCGCAGGCCGGAACATTCCGGCCTTCCCGACGGACCATGCGGGGCCGCCATGCGGCACCGGGGGAGGCATGGCGGGTGGCCGAACGCCGCGAGAGCGCGCGGCGCGCGGCCGATTGCGAGTGCCGGATGGTGGGTGCGCCGTGTGCCTGCAAGGCGCGCGGTGCGCCAATAAGCGCCGAGGCGGGCCGTGCGCCCGCAGTGTCTGCATGGGCCTTGGGCGCCATGCATGCGTAAGGACGCGCGAATGGCCAAGACCACCTTCACCCTTGCGGAAGCGGCGGATCTCCTGAGCTGTCACAAGGAGACGCTTCGCCGCGCCATCAAGGACGGCACGTTGCGGGCTGCCCGCCTGGGGCGCGGCTACCGCATCTCGCGCAGTGACCTGGAAGCCTTCTGGACCGCGCAGGGCGGCGGCGCGCTGTTCGGCGACGGAGAATCCCCGGCGGACGTGCCGCCCGCGGAACGACCGGCGCCGGGCAAGGCGAAGAAGCCGGAAGGCCCCCGACAGCTAACCCTTCCCACATCGTGAGGAGGCGCGCATGGGTTCGGACATGACCTGCAGGGCGATGGAAGACATTTCGCTGCGCAACGACGCGGGCCACGACATCGCGTTCAAGGGGCGCCTGTTCTCCGAATGCTCGTGGTACGACGACGAGACCGGCGTGCTTACCCGCCAGAAGCTCTACGTCACCGAAGACAACGAGCAGATCTACTACATCGTCTCCGGCAGCGGTGCCGCGCGCAGCCGCCGCGCCTACCGCCTGCGCGTGGAAGGCGACCGCTGCGTCATCAACAACGGCGCGTGCGACATGTCCATGCAACTCGACATGCTGCTGCTGGCCGTGCGCGGCCTGTGCGGGCTTGATGCCGCCCCGTCCGACGCGGCCCTGCTGGCCAGCGTGGAAGAGACGCTGAAAGCCGCCAACGGCTGAGGCTGGCCGATCCTCTGGCGCGAATTTCGTGCGCGCACCTTCCGGCAGGGGCCGGGGGGTGCGCGTTTCGCGTTTTTTGGCGCGCGCACGCACCACGGATGTGGCGTGCTTGGCTCTGCGGGCAGGGGGTCTTCGTAACCGGCATGGGGGATGTCCGACGTCGATTCGGGCATGCCCATGTCCCCCGCGCGGGTGAAACGGCGGGCAGGTCCGGCCTTGCATGCCGTGGCGCGGCGGGGTGCCCCGGCGGAAAAGCCGCGCCCCTCATGGTCCCGGAGCAGTCTTTCTCCGGGGTTGCCTTTTTCGAGTTATAATGTTCCTGTCACAATGACCGGGTATCCTTTTGCCGACAGTGTCCGGATTTGCCGCCGGGCATCATGGAGGAAAAACCATGGCATTGACCAAGCAGTTCCTGAAGAGCAGGCCCGCCTGCAAGGTGAAGTTTCGCCTGGAACCCGACGAAGTGGGGCAGGCCACCGAAGTGTATCTTGTGGGCGAATTCAACGATTGGGACGAACAGGCCACCCCCATGCGCCGCATGAAGGACGGCGGCTTCACCGCCGAGGTGGAGTTGGAGACGGGACGCGAATACCGCTTCCGCTACCTGCTGGCGGGCGGCGCTTCCGGCTGGCTGAACGATGGCCGGGCCGACAGCTACGAGTATTGCCCCTTCGCGGGGACCGACAATTCGTTGGTCAGCGTCTAGCGTCATCCTGATCGGGGACACCCCCCCCCGGGCATCACCCCGGCAGGGCGGCCTTTGCGCCCCCCTTGCACCATACGTCGCGCCAGCCGGGCATGCCGCCCGTCTTTCGTCCCCTTCCCCCTCGCCTTGCCCGTGCCGCATGGGGGCACGCCGCACGTGACCGGCGGCCAGCCCCGCAAGGGTACTGCATGCCTACGCGTGCCTCGTGGTCACGCGTTCCGGGCAAGGCGTGCCCTTGCGGCAGGTTGCCGCTTCGCCCCGCCGGAATACCCCGCGATGGCGGCGAATGTTTCACGGCTCTCCTTGTCAACCTCCCGAAACGGTTGTATCCTTGATATAATGAACCGGTCGGGGGGCGGGTCGCCGTGAGCATGCAGGGGCGGAACATGTCGCAGACCGCAGCGCAGAGCATCAGGGATTTCGACCTGCTCGAAATGCCCATGGAAGGGGTGGCCGCTTACTGGCTCTCCCTGAAGAAGCTGGTGGGCAACCGCCGCAACTTCAAGGGGGTGGACCAGGAGGCGGAGTTCACCTCCGAACCCTTCGTGCGGCATCTGCTGGAAATCACCTTCAGCGGCGACATGGGCGAAGACCGTGTGCGCCGCTGCGCCGCCGCGCGGGGTGATCTGCTGCGCGGCGAACTGAACCGGCGGCTGGATCTGATGCGCGTGGCCGTCCTGGACGTGGCCGGGGGCGAAAACCCCCTGCGCACCATGGCCCGCATCGCCGCTCTCTACCCCGTCCCGCCCATCACCACCGAAAAGGCACTGGGCTACGCCCAGGAACTGTTGCGCCAGGCCGGGGAAAAGCCCCCAGCCGAACGGTTCTTCGACGTATCCCACCGCTTGCAGGACGACAGGCTTGTCGTGGCCCTGCTGTTCTACGTCCTGCTTTCCCGCCACCATGGCAGAATGGCCTGCCGTCCCTTCCTGGAGCATCTGGGCTCGCGCTTTTTCGCCGACGGCATGGCGTTGGTGGCCGATGGCTTTGACGTGCCCTTCGTGCGCAAGTGGTTGAAGAAGCACAAACAGGTGTTGCTGGACGACGTGCGCGACAAGATGTCCATGTCGGTGGAACTGGCCCTCGGCATCAAGGCCCGGCTGAGCTACGACGACGTGTTTCGCGTTGCGCGCTCTTACATGCGTTAGGGGCTGTTTCCAACTGGTCTTTTCGCCCGTTGGCGGTGTCAAGCTTCGCCTGCCATTTCGGTCAAATACGATAAGAGTATACTCCCTCATGGCTGGCTTGCTTTCCTTGCCAACGAACGAAAATCCTCACTTAGAAACAGCCCCTGGGGATCGGGGCGCATAAGCCAACGCAGGGGGTGGACCATGGCGGGCAACGGCGGGGGCGGTGCACAACGGCCGAAGGCCCGGTTGCTGCGGCTGGTCCAGGGGGCCGCGCTGGGGCTTGGCGCGCCGCTGGGTTGGCAGGTACTGCGCTGGCTGTTCGATCTCACGCCCACCACCCCCCACTACGAGCGGGTGCTCAACGTGTACATGGCCGTGGGCGGGGTGCTGGTGTTCGCCGTGTTCGGCTACCACCTGGGCCGCAAGGAACAGCGCCTGGAACGGCTGACCCTGGTGGACCCCCTGACCGCGCTGTATAATCGCAGGCATTTCGAGCTGATGCTGGAAGCAGAGTTCGCCCGGCACCTGCGCGACGGCACCGACCTTTCGCTGCTCATGCTCGACCTCGACCACTTCAAGCAGGTCAACGACACCTGGGGCCACCAGGAGGGCGACCAGGTGCTGATGACCCTGGCGGGCATCCTGCGCGCGGGCCTGCGCGCTCAGGACGTGGCCGCGCGGGTGGGCGGCGAGGAATTCGCCGTGATCATGCCCGGCGTGGGCGGCGCGGGGGCGCTGGCCGCCGCCGAGCGGCTGCGCATCGCCGTGCGCGACGGCATTTTTCTGGTGGGGCCGGGCACGCGCATTCCGGTGCGCATCTCCATCGGCGTGTCCAGCACGGAGCGGCTGGCCGTTTCCGGCCCCACGGAATTGTTCCGCCTGGCGGACGACGCCCTGTACCGGGCCAAGGGGCTGGGCCGCGACCGGGTGGAGCCCGCCTGGCCGGGCGGCGTCGAGGACCAGTTGGGCCCCTGCTGAGGCCAGTCGGTCCCGTGTCTTCTGCCAGCCCGTTGCGGGTTCGCTCGTGTCGCTGCGCTGCCGCCGTCTTCCGTCCCATGCCTGCGCGGTCCCGGTTGCCATGACGCCACGAAATGTTCATGGTACAGGGCTGCGGGGCGTCGACGCATTGCATGGACCATCGCGGTACTGCCGCTCCGTCCCTGCCCTGCACCGCACCGGACCATTTTCGCACTGCCGGGCATATTCCGGCCACAGGCGAGCACGCCCCAGCTCCGCCCAGTCATGACATCCCCCCACGGAGGAATCCCACGCATGCAATCCCACGGGTTCGATCTCGTTTTCGAGCGCACCGTCCATGAACTGAACAGCCGCATCCGCCTGTGGCGCCACGGCGCTACCGGCGCGCAACTGCTTTCCTGCTGCAACGCCGACGAGAACAAGGTCTTCGGGGTCACCTTCCGCACGCCGCCGTCCGATTCCACAGGGGTGGCGCATATCCTTGAACATTCGGTGCTCTGCGGGTCGGAAAAGTACCCGGTCAAGGAACCCTTCGTGGAACTGCTGAAGGGATCGCTGCAAACGTTCCTGAATGCCTTCACCTACCCGGACAAGACCTGCTACCCGGTGGCCTCGGCCAACCTCCAGGATTTCCGCAACCTGGTGGACGTGTATCTGGACGCGGTGTTCTTTCCGCGCATCACGGAAGAGATATTCCGGCAGGAAGGCTGGCACATCGAGGCCGACGCGCCGGAAGGTCCCTTTGCTTACAAGGGCGTGGTCTACAACGAGATGAAGGGCGTGTATTCCTCGCCGGAATCCATCCTGTCGGAACAGTCGCAGCAGGCGCTGTTCCCGGACATCACCTACGGGCTCGATTCCGGCGGCAACCCGGAACACATCCCGGACCTGACCTACGAGCAGTTCGCCAATTTCCACGCCACCTACTACCACCCCGGCAACGCCCGCTTCTTCTTCTGGGGCGACGACCCGGAAGAGGACCGGCTGGCCTGCCTGGCCGCCGTGCTGGCGCGCTTCCAGCGCATCGAGGTGGATTCCGCCGTGCCCTTGCAGCCCCGCTCGGATACGCCGCGCATGCTCGAAGTGCCCTACGCCGCGTCCGAGGGCGACGACCGGGGCATGGTGACCATGAACTGGCTGCTGTGCGAAACCGCCGACGTGGAACGCAACTTCGCCTTCGAGATGCTGGAGCACATCCTGCTGGGCCTGCCCGGATCGCCCCTGCGGCGCGCGCTGATCGAATCGGGCCTGGGAGAGGACGTGGCGGGCGTGGGTCTGGAAAGCGACCTGCGCCAGATGTATTTCTCCGTGGGGCTCAAGGGCATCGAACCCAGGACCGCGTCCGACGTGGAAATGCTGATCATGGAAACCCTGGCCGACCTGGCCGAGGAAGGCCTGCCCGCCGACGCCGTGGAAGCCGCCGTGAACAGCGTGGAATTCGCCCTGCGCGAGAACAATTCCGGTCGCTACCCGGTGGGCCTTGCGGTGATGGTGCGCAGCCTGACCACCTGGCTGTACGACAAGGACCCGCTGGCCCTGCTGGAGTGGGAAAAGCCGCTGGCGTCCATCAAGGCGCGCATCGCCTCTGGCGAGCGCTACTTCGAAGGGCTGATTCGTGAGTGGCTGCTGGACAACCAGCACGTGGCCACGGTGCTGCTGACCCCCGACCGCACGCTGGCCGACCGGCGCGAGGCCGCCGAGGCCGCCGGGCTTGAAGCGTATCGCCAAGGCCTGCGCCAGTGCGAGCGGGTGGCCCAGGTGGAGGAAACCCGCGCCCTGCGCAGCCTGCAGGAGGCCCCGGACAGCCTGGATGCCCTGGCCACCATCCCCGGCCTGAAGCTGGAAGACCTGCCGAAGGAAAACCGCCCCATCCCCAGCGAGGATGCGCAGGCGGGCGCGGTGCCCGTGCTGTTCCACGATCTGGACACCTCGGGCATCGCCTACACCGAAACCACCTTCGACCTTTCCGCCGTGCCCGCGCGCCTCGTGCCCCTTGTCCCGCTGTTCGGGCGCGCCCTGTTCGAAATGGGCACCGCGAAGCGCGACTTCGTGGACCTTGGCATGCGCATCGCCCGCAAGACCGGCGGCATGGACGCGGACACCCTGTTCGCCACCACCCTTGGCGCGCGCCAGCCCGTGGCGCGGCTGGTGGTGCACGCCAAGGCCACCCGGGATAACGTGCCCGCGCTGTACGACCTGCTGTCCGAAGTGCTGCTGGAGGCGAAGTTCGACGACCGCGAGCGCTTCCAGCGCATGGTGCTGGAAGAAAAGGCCCGCCAGGAGCACGTGCTGGTGCCGTCCGGCCACGGCATCGTCATGGCCCGGCTGCGCGCGGGCTACAATGCGGCGGGCTGGCTGGACGAGGCCACCTCCGGCGTGTCGTACCTGGCCTTCCTGCGCACCCTTGCGGAACGTCTGGAAAAGGACTGGGACGGCGTGCTGGCCGACCTTGCGGCACTGCGCGCCCTTGTGGTGCGCCGTTCCGGCTGCCTGATGAACCTTACCGCCAATGCCGAGGGCGCGAGCATGGTGTCCGGCCCGGCCGCCACCCTTGCCGCCGCGCTGCCCGATGCGCCTGCCGCGTCTGCGGTGGCCGGGTGGCACTTCCACGGCACCCCGGCAGAGGCCGAGGCGCTGGTCATGCCCGCCCAGGTCAACTACGTGGGCAAGGCGGCGGACCTGTACGGCCTTGGCTACACCTATCATGGCTCGGCCAACGTGGTGTTCAAGCACCTGCGCATGGCCTTCCTGTGGGACCGGGTGCGCGTGCAGGGCGGGGCGTACGGCGCGTTCTGCGCCTTCGACCGGGCCAGCGGCCTGCTGACCCAGGTTTCATACCGCGACCCCAACGTGGCCGCCACGCTGGACGTGTACGACGCCACGGCGGACTACCTGCGCCGCGTCTCGCTGTCGTCCACGGAACTGGCCAACGCCATCGTGGGCGCCATCGGCGACGTGGACAAGCACATGCTGCCCGACGCCAAGGGCTCCGCCGCGCTGTACCGCAGCCTGGTGGGAGACTCCGACGCGGCGCGCCAGCAGATGCGCGACGAAATCCTTTCCACCACCAACGACCACTTCCGCGCCCTGGCCGAGGTCATGGCCGAGGCGGCCCGCACGGGCCGGGTGGCGGTGCTGGGCGGCGCGGCGCTGGAGCGCGTGGCTGCGGACAGGGGGTGGATCGTGGAGCGCGTCCTCTAATCAGGGGGGGCGGTCAGGCCGTTCCGGCTTCCGTCGCCCCGCCATCGCAACGGCCCATTGCATCGGGCCTGTTGCGCTGGCCGGACACACGGTATAGGAACAGCCAGACCACGCCCACATCGCGAGGAGACCCATGAAGCAAGCCATAGACGTGTTTCACGAGTACATCGCCCGCAACGGCCTGAAGGTGACGCCGCAGCGCATGCTCATCGTAGAGGTGTTCATGAGCGCGGGCGGCCATCTGACCACCGAGGAACTGTACGAACGGGTGAAGGCCACGGATCCGTCCGTGGGGCAGGCCACGGTGTACCGCACCATGAAGCTGCTGTGCGATTCCGGCCTGGCCAAGGAAGTGCACTTCGGCGACGGGGTGGCCCGCTACGAGCAGAAGTACGGCAGCAAGCACCACGACCATCTCATCTGCGAAGCCTGCGGAGAGAACATCGAGGTGCTGGACGACGAGATAGAACGGTTGCAGGAGGATCTGGCGCGCCGCCACGGCTACGTGCTGACCTCGCACCGCATGTACCTGTTCGGGGTGTGCGGCAAGTGCCGCTCGGACGGCAAGCGCCGTCCCGCGCGCGAAGACTGATCGCGCCCACGCCAGGCAGCCCCCGGCCCTCCCGTGCTCTGCGCGCGGCAGGCGGGCATGGCATCCTTCCACACATGCGACACCCCGCCCTCACGGCAACCGTGAGGGCGGGGTGTAAACTTTTGGAGGCATTGCAGTGCAAACCGCGCTTTGCACTGCAAATCAGGGGTTGCGCAGGCGGACGGGGTGCTCTTTTTATAATCGTTTTATTGCAATATGTTAGCTTTCTTGTCAATGCGGCATGCTTCTTGATTCCGGGCAGGCAGTACCGCGTGGCGCGGTGCGCCACGCGAACCCGCAAGGAGGAGAACACACGCATGTCAGACGCCGATGCATCGAACATTGTCATCGACAAGGGGCAGTCGAAACTATCCGACCTGTGGACCAAGGAAGACTATTGGGCCATCTGGCTCGGGCTCGCGCTCATCGTCGCGGCCATTTTCCTCTTTCTCGTCAACCCGCCGGCCGATTACCGGCAGAAGATCGACAAGGCCAACGCCGTCATGGCGGCCGAGGCGCAACGGGCTCCGTTCAAGACCATTGCCTGGTACAAGGCGCAGGACGACAAGTCGCGCATCAGGGCGCGCGACAGCGCCATGGGCAAGGCCATTGCAGGCATCATGAAGACGCCGGAAGGATGGGTGTCCAATCCGCTGGATTCGTTCGCGGTCAGCAAGGCGGACGCCGATGCCAAGGCTGCCGCCAACGCGGACAGGGCCGCATCGAGCAAGGCCGCGGCGGAGACCGCCCTGGCCGCGGCCGTGGCCGCCGAAAAGGCGGCGGGCGATGCCGTCTTTGCAGACGCAAGCCTGAATGCCGACGCCCAGGCCAAGATCGCGCAGTGGCGCGCGGCGGCCGCCAAGGCCAAGTCGGCGGCGGACAAGGCCAAGTCCAGCCCGTTCAACCTCATGACCTCGCTGCCGCTGGTCATGGTCGCCGGGGGCCTGCTGTTCGCCATCGGCATGAAGGCCATGGGCCGCGACGTGCCGCGTTTCCTCCTGGGCTTCGTCGGGGTGTTCGCGGTGGCATGCCTGGCCTTCATGATGGGCCAGCAGTCCACCATGAAATACTGGGGTGTCGGGGCGGAAGCTTGGGCCATCATCATCGGCATGGTCATCGCCAACACCGTGGGCACGCCACGCTGGATGCACCCGGCGTTGCAGGTGGAATTCTTCATCAAGACCGGCCTCGTGCTGCTGGGGGCCGAGGTGCTGTTCGACAAGATCGTGGCCATCGGCGTGCCCGGCATCTTCATGACCTGGGTGGGGACGCCCATCGTGCTCATCGGCACCTACATCTTTGGCCAGCGTGTCCTGCGCCTGCATTCCAAGACGCTGAACATCGTCATCTGCGCCGACATGTCGGTGTGCGGCACCTCTGCCGCCATCGCCACCGCCGCCGCGTGCCGGGCCAAGAAAGAGGAACTGACACTGGCCATCGGCCTTTCGCTGGTGTTCACGGCCATCATGATGATTGCCATGCCCGCCTTCATCAAGGCGGTGGGCATGCCCCAGGTGCTCGCTGGCGCGTGGATGGGCGGCACCATCGACGCCACCGGCGCGGTGGCCGCGGCGGGTGCTTTCCTGGGCGAAACGGCGCTGCACGTGGCCGCCACCATCAAGATGATCCAGAACGTGCTCATCGGCGTGGTGGCGTTCGGCGTGGCCGTGTACTGGACCACCCGCGTGGAGACCAGCGTTGGCAATACCGCCAGCGTGACCGACATCTGGCACCGCTTCCCCAAGTTCGTGCTGGGCTTCCTGGGCGTTTCCATCCTGTTCTCGGTCATCAGCGGCAGCCTTGGCCCGGACATGGGACAGGCCCTGCTTGACCAGGGCGTGATCCGCGGCCTTACCTCGCCCGCGCGCAACTGGTTCTTCTGCCTGGCCTTCGCGGCCATCGGCCTGGAAACCAACTTCCGCGAACTGGCCCATTATCTCCAGGGCGGCAAGGCGCTGGTGCTGTACGTGGTCGGCCAGACGTTCAACCTGGTCATGGCGCTGTCCCTGGCGTACCTGATGTTCTACGTGCTGTTCCCCGAAATCACGGCCAAGATCTAGCTTCCGCGGCGGCACATGCCTTTCCGCGCCTCAACCGGCTCCCCGCTCCGCGCGGGCGGGGGGCCGCCTTACGGAGTCCCCATGCGACGTACCCTTGCCGGCCGGGTGGCCAGCCTGTTTCTTTCCATCGCGGTCCTGTGGGCACTGTTCTTCGGCGTAGGCCCGTTGCTGGTGGCGTCGTTGCCCGCGCTGCGCCACTACGGCGAAGTGCAGGACATCTACGGTATTCGCAGCGGGCAACTGTATTACACCGATGTGGAAACCTCGCAGATGGCGGAGATGAATTCGCGTCACACGTGGCGGTTCACGCCGCGCGGGCCGGACGGAGCCCATTGATGCACCAGGCGGGGCGCCGTGCTTGACGCGGTCGACCCGCCCGACATACCGTCCGTATATCCCGCGCCCTCGCGGCCTTTCTTCCGGTCGGTGCCGCCCATGCACATTCCCAAGCCGCACACCCTCCAGCACAAGTTCCTCGCCGGGCTGGCCGTCGTGGTGGTCTGTCTTGGCGGAGTGTTCGCCTCGGCGCTGTACATGCACCTGCGCGACGTGCTGGAAGAAGAGGTGCAGGCCAAGGCCGAACTGGTCTTCGCCCAGGTGGACGCCATCCAGGGCTTCGTGCGGGACACCCTGCGCCCGCGCATGATGGAGGAGCACCCCGGCGACTTCATCATGGAGGCCATGTCCTCGTCGTTCATCTCGCGCCAGGTCATGGACCGCATGCGCGGCACGGGCACCGGGCACACCTATCGCCGGGTGGCCATCTCCGCACGCAACCCGGCCTACGAAGCCACACTCCGCGAGCGGGAGCTGATCCAGCACTTCCGCGCCAACCCGGACATTTCGCTGTGGACCGGCTACGACATCGTGAACGGGCAGGAGTACTACGCCATTGCCCGGCCCGTGGTGTTCACCGAACCGTGCATGGCCTGCCATGGCCGTCCCGTGGACGCCCCGTCGGAACTGGTGGACATGTACGGTGCACGCGGCTTCGGCCAGGTCATGAACGTGGCCGCCGGGCTGGACTACGTGGCGGTGCCCGTTTCCGCGTCGGTGGAGGGGTTGCGCCAGTCCATCACCATTTTCTTCGTGTCGCTGGTGGGGTGTGCCCTGATCTTCTTCTCGTCGGCCAGCGTGGTGTTTCGCGTGCTGGTGGTGCGCAACCTGCGCCGCCTGACCGGGGTATTCCGGCGTACCCTGGCGCAGGGGGCCGAATGGGGCGCCGGGGCCTGCGGGACGGACGGCAGCGCCGCGCTCATCGAAAAGCTGGAGCAGGGCGACGAGATCGACGAACTCGTGGACGGCTTCGAGCAGGTGGCCCACCACCTGGCCGACGCCCGGATCCAGTTGCAGCGCTATGCCGACAACCTGCGCCAGATGGTGGACGAGCGCACCGCCGAACTCTCGCGCGAGGCGGATGAACGCCGCACCGACGTTGCCCTGTTCGTGCGCCTGTTCGAGGACATGCGCACCCTGCGCACCCGCGAGGGCTTGTGGCGTTGCGCCCTGCCGCAGATATGCCGCCGCTTCGGCGCGCGGCGCATCAGCTACGTGTGCACCCTGGTCTCGCACAATTTTTACGCCTGGCCGGAACCCGGCCGGCGGCCGGACCTGCCCGGTTCCCTGGTTGCCGCGTTGACCGGCGGGCAGGTGGTGGGGCACGGCACCTCGCTGTTCGTGCCGGTGGAGGCGCAGGCGGGCGAGGCGGAAGGGCTGCTGTGCCTGGAATGGGACGACGCCGACGACGCGGCGCGGCAGAATCCGGACGTGCTGGCCGCGCTGGGGCGACAGCTTGGCACCGTGGCCGAAAACCTGTCGGCCCTGGACCGGCTGGTACGTCACATGGACGTGTTGCAATCGGTGTTCGAGGGCATCCGCGAACCGCTGGCCCTGGTGGATGGTTCCGGTTCGGTGATCATCGCCAACGAGGGGGCGCGGCGGCTGTCGCTGGAGCTTTCCGGCGGTTCCGCGCCCTCTGGCGACCTGCTGGCCGTCCTGGGCGGCGGCGACGGTGCCCGCCTGCCCGGTGAGGCGGGTGAGGCCCGTGGACGCGGCGCCACCGGCCGGGCCATGGCCACAACGCCCGTCCCGTCCCAGGGGGCGGAATCGCGCGAGGTGGTGCTGCCCGGCGGGCGCTCGTTCATGGTCAACCGGTACCCGCTAGCGCGCGGGGCCGACGAGCCGGGCCGCGCGGCGGTCTACGTGCGCGAGACCACGCTGGAGAAGCGCATGTTCGCGCAGGTCAGCCAGAGCGAAAAGATGGTCACCGTGGGCAAGCTGGCCGCAGGCCTCGCGCACGAGATCAACAACCCGCTGGGGGTCATCCTGTGCTACGCCGAACTGTTGCGCCGCAATACCGGCGATGCCCAGCAGCAGGCCGACCTGGACGTGATCCTGCGGCACACCCGCCAGGCCCAGCGCGTGCTGCGCGACCTCCTGAACTTCGCCCGGCCCAAGGCCGCCGGGGCCGCGCCAGCGGACATCGCCCGCGTGGCGCGCTCGGTGGCGGAGGTCTTCGCGGTGCAGGCGGCCAAGAAGTTCGCCTCGGTCACGGCACAGACGGAGCCGGACCTGCCCCCGGTGACGGCGGGCGAGCAGGCCCTGGAACAGATTTTCAGCAACCTCGTGCTCAACGCGCTGGAGGCGCTGCCCGTCTCGGGCGAGGGCAGGGTGCGCATCCGGGTGCGGCGGGGCGAAAACCCCGGCGAGGTGGTGGCCACCGTGGCCGATTCCGGCACCGGCGTGCCCGGCCACCTGCGCACGGACGTGTTCGATCCGTTCTTCACCACCAAGGAAATGGGCACGGGCCTCGGCCTCGCCGTGGTCTACGGCCTGGTGGTGGACGCGGGCGGCAGCGTGGCGGCTGGCGACAGCGCCGAACTTGGCGGCGCGGAGTTCACGGTGCGCCTGCCTGTGGTGGGTGCCGTTTGTCCCACACCGCCTGCCGGGCCCACACCGCCCGCGGTTCCCGCGCCGTCCGCCAGACCCACGCCGCCCGCAGGCCCCGTGCCGCCGTCCCCGACCTTTTCGGGCGCGGTACCGCCCGGCCCTCCGCCCGGTTCCGGATCCGGCCCGGCTGCCGGCCGACCGGCGTACAGTGACGCCCCAATCCGGGAGGAATGATGCCCCACCGACCGCACGTGCTCATCGTGGACGACGAACCGGACTTCGCCCGGGGGCTTTCGCGGCTGGCCGCCGAACTGTTTCCCGAGGTGGTGGTGGCGCAGGCGTTCTCCGGTGCGGAGGCGCTGGACTGCCTGCGCGCGCAGCGGATGGATGTATTGCTCACCGACCTGCGCATGCCCGGCATGACCGGCCTGCAACTGGTGACCATGGCGCTGGAGCAGGACGCGGACCTGAGCGTGGTGGTGCTGACCGCGCACGGCTCCATCGAAACGGCGGTGGAGGCGTTGCGCGCCGGGGCCTACGATTTCGTGGCCAAGCCCGTGGAACCGGACCAGTTGGCCCGCGTGCTGGGCAAGGGGCTGGAACGCAGCCGCCTGCTGACGGAAAACCGCCGCCTGCGCGACGTGGTTTCGCTGGGCACCGGACGCGACGACCTGGTGGGGCAGGGGCAGGCCATGCAGGCGCTGCGCCGCACCATCGCCACCGTGGCCCAGTCGGACTACACGGTGCTGGTGCGGGGCGAATCGGGAACCGGCAAGGAAATGGTGGCCCGCACCATCCACTGGCAGAGCCAGCGTGCCTCCATGCCCTTTCTGGCCGTGAACTGCCCGGCCATTCCGGAACACCTGCTGGAGAGCGAACTGTTCGGCCATGTGCGCGGGGCCTTCACCGGGGCGGAGCGCGACCGCAAGGGGCTGTTCGCCATGGCCGACGGCGGTACCGTGCATCTGGACGAAATCGGCGACATCTCGCAGCGCATCCAGACCAAGCTGCTGCGCTTCCTGCAGGAGGGCGAAATCCGCCCCGTGGGGTCCGGCCGCACGGAAAACGTGGACGTGCGGGTGGTGGCCTCCACCAACCAGGACCTGGAGGCGCGCATGGCCTCGCGCGAATTCCGCGAGGACCTGTTCTACCGGCTCAACGTGGTCACCATCCGGGTGCCCCCCCTGCGCGAGCGGGTGGAGGACATCCCCCTGCTGGTGGTCACCTTCCTGCGCAATGCCTGCGACGAACTGGGCCTGCCGCAGAAGACCGTGGCGCCGGACGTGCTCGACCACCTGGCCGGGCGCGACTGGCCGGGCAACGTGCGCGAGCTGCAAAACGTGGTGCGCAGGCTGACCCTGTTCAGTGGCGGCGATGTGCTGGGCATGGACACGGTGCGCCATGTGGCGGCGGGCGGACATGGCCGCACGGGCGACTGGCTGCGGACCCGGCAGGGGGGACTTGCCGGTCCCGGTGCCGTCGGCGGGGGCGTTGCGGCCACGCCAACGGACGGCCAGACGGGCGGGCAGGGCGGCCCGGAGACAGCCGGGGGCAGCGTGCCCAGTGGGGCAGCCGGGCCAGCCGGAAGAGTCGGGTCGGGACCGGCGGGCGGAGGTGGCGTCGTCCCGTACAAGGCGGCCAAGGCCCGCGTCACCGACCAGTTCACCCAGGGCTACCTGCGCGACCTGTTGGCCCAGACCGGGGGCAACGTGTCCGAGGCGGCGCGGCTGTCCGGCCTGTCGCGGGTGGCCATCCAGAAGATGGTGGCGCGGCTGGGGATGGATGTGGGCGAGTTTCGAAGCTAGGCCGTCATTCCCGCGTGGCCACCAGAATGCCGCCCAGGATCAGCGCGCCGCTCGTGAAGTGGGCGGGCGTTACCGGTTCGCCCAACAGCAGCAGCGCCTCCAGCCCGCTGAAGGCGGGCAGGGAATAGTAGATCAGCGCCGCGCGGCTGGGGCCGATGGCCGCGATGGCCAGGTTCCAGCAGCGGTAGGCCACCAGCGACGCCCCCAGCCCGATGTACAGCACCCCGGCCACGGCCTGCGGCGTGAACACGGGCATGGGCCCGGTGGAAAGCTCCCACGCCAGCATGGGCAGGATGCCCAGCAGGCCGGGAATGAAGGTGGCCATCAGGAACGTGGTCTGCCCCACGCCCGCCGGGCGCTTGCGCACCAGCACCGAATACCCCGCGAACAGCATGGAGGCGGCCACCATCCACAGGTCGCCGCTGGTGAAGGTGAGGGTGGACAGGCGCGCCAGGTCGCCCCGCGTCACCAGCACCACGATGCCGGCCACCGCCGTGGCCAGGCCCGCCAGGCGGCGCAGGGTCACCGCCTCGCCCAGGAACACCCGCGAGAACAGGATGATGAAGATGGGCGACGACGTGGCGATGAGCGCCATGTTCAACGCGGCGGTGGTGCGCCCGGCCACGTAGATGAAGGTGTTGAACACCGAAACGCCCACGAAGCCGGTCACGCAGAAGTAGGCCAGGTGGGCGCGCACCACCGGCCATTCGCGGCGCAACGGGCCGAGGCCGAAGGGCAGCAGGACGCAGGTGGCCACCAGCCACCGCGCGAACGAGACGGATACCGGCGGCATGCTGTCGGCCAGCGCGCGCGCCACGATGAAATTGCCGGACCAGATGACGGTGGCCGCCAGCGCCAGCAGGACGCCGCGCGTGCCGCCGCCAGGGCCGTCATTGCGGGGGGATGCGTGCATGGATGTACTCCGAAAATGGGAGCATCCTGCCTACGCCGGGGGCATGGGGGTGTCAAGCAGACGGGCCGGTTGCGACGGATGGGCCAGTTGTTTCAATGGGGGGAGGCCCGTCACGCCCGCTACGCGGGGCGCCAGGCATGCCCAACCCGTCCCGGAAAGGCAGCGCGCCCCCGCCAGCGGGAGCGACGGGGGCGCAGGTGGGAGGGATGCGTAGCTCTCTTGCGGAAACTCACCGTGTAGGCGGTGACACGATTTTTAAAATCGTATGTGGTATGTCTAGCCCTTTGCGAAAAACGTGTCAATGGGTCGGACAGCATTCCTGACCGTGACGGCTCCCTTGCCCGTAGCGCCCGTGCGGGGTAGGAGAGGTGTTCGCGTCCAACCCGTGCCACCACAGGCGTGCGGTGCCGCCGTGCGGCCATTCCGCGCGGGGCGGCGCCCCCTGTGCGCGAGAAGGAAAAGGAACCACCCGTGACCATGACCGGATTTTTCAACGTGCTCTCGGTGGAGGCGTTCACCGGGCTCTTGCGCGCCTTTCCGCCGCTGGCGGCGGAAACGGTGGACCTGCACCACGCTGATGGCCGCGTGCTGGCGGCGGACGTCATCGCCGCGGAAGACTTGCCCCTTACCGACCGCGCGGGCATGGACGGCTACGCCGTGCGTGCCGCCGATCTGTTCGGCACCACGGAAACGAACCCCGCCTACCTCGAATGCGACGGCAGGGTGGACATAGAGCATCCCGCCTCCTTTGCCGTTGCACCGGGCCGTTGTGCCGCCATCGTCACCGGCGGGGTGATGCCCGAAGGCACCGACGCGGTGGTCATGGTGGAGCACACCCACGAGCTGGGGGCGGGCACCATCGAGATGCGCCGCGCCGTGGCCCCCGGCGAAAACGTGATGCTGCGCGGCGAGGACGCCATGGCGGGCACGCCCGCGCTGACGGCGGGCACCCGGCTGCGCCCGCAGGAAGTGGGCATGCTGGCCGCCGTGGGTGCCACGGCGGTGCGCGTGCACCGCGCCCCGCGCGTGGTCGTCATTTCCACCGGAGACGAACTGGTGCCCCCCGAGGCCACGCCCCGGCCCGGTCAGGTGCGCGACGTGAACAGCCACACCCTGGCCGCGCTGGTGCGCCGGGCCGGGTGCGACGCGCGCTGCCTCGGCATCGTGCCCGACGAACTGGACGCGCTGGAGGCGGCCCTGCGCGAGGGGCTGCGTGACGCCGACGTGGTGCTGCTGTCCGGCGGCAGTTCCGTGGGGGTGCGCGACCTGACCGTGGCCGCGCTGTCGCGCATCGAAGGGGCGGAACTGCTGGCCCACGGCGTGGCCATCAGCCCCGGCAAGCCGACCATCCTTGCGCGAGTGCGCGGGGAGGGCGGCGGGGACGGTTGCCGCGCGGTGTGGGGCCTGCCCGGGCAGGTGACCTCTGCCCAGGTGGTCATGTTCGTGCTGGGGGTACCCTTTCTGCACCACCTTTCCGGCAGGGCCGAAGCCTTCGACCGGTCTCTGTGGCCCGCGCGCCGGGTGCGCCTGGCGCGCAACGTGGCGTCGCGCCAGGGGCGCGAGGACTGGGTGCGGGTGCGCATCGAAACCGCGACCCGCGAACCTGGAGACGCAGGGCAGGGCGGAGGCGTTGCCGTGCCGCCGCTGGCCGTGCCGTTGCTGGGCAAGTCCGGCCTGCTGCATACGCTTACCGGGGCGCATGCGCTGGTGCGCATCCCCGAGCGGGCGGAGGGACTGGTGGCGGGCTCGGAGCACGACGCCTACCTTATTTGATCCAACGCGGCCTTTTCGCTTCCGGCGGCGTCAGCCCTCTTCCTTGCCGGAAACGAAAATCTCCGCGTTGGTCGTTACACAGCATACGGAACAGCAAATCATGCGCATTCTTTTCTTTGGCGACATCGTGGGCAAGCCGGGCAGGCAGGCCCTGAAGGAACTGCTGCCCGCCCTGCGGCGCGAGCATGCCGCCGACGTGGTCATCGCCAATGGCGAGAACGCCTCCGGCGGCATCGGCCTGACGGCGGAAACCCTGCGCGAACTGCTGGGCATGGGCATCGACATCCTGACCACCGGCAACCACGTCTGGAAGCACCGCGACCTGTACGGCGCGCTGGACAAGGAGCCGCGCCTGCTGCGCCCCGCCAACTACCCGGCGGGCGCGCCGGGGCGCGGCCTTGGCGTGTACGATCTGCCCGGCGGGCATCGCCTGGCCGTGCTGAACCTGTGCGGCACCACCTACATGGACCCGCTGGACTGCCCCTTCCGCACGGCGGAAACCCTGCTGGCCCGGCTGGAGGCGGAAGAGGGGCATCCCGTCATCCGTCTGGTGGACTTCCACGCCGAGGCCACCAGCGAAAAGAAGGCCCTGGGCTGGTTCCTGGATGGGCGCGTCAGCGCGGTCATCGGCACCCATACCCACGTGCAGACCGCCGACGCCATGCTGTTGCCCGGCTCCACCGCCTACCTGACGGATGCGGGCATGTGCGGGGTAGAGGCCTCCGTGCTGGGCATGGACCACAAGGTCATCGTGGACCGCTTTCTGACCCGGCTGCCGCAGCGCTTTCGCCCGGCCACGGGGCGCGGCTCGCTGAACGGCGTGCTGCTGGACGTGGACGAGGCCACCGGCAGGGCGCGGTCCATCCGCACGTTGCGCGTGGGCTGCCCGGCGGCGGAGGTGTTCGATACGGGCGACGCCACGCCGCAGGCACAGGACGCCTGAGCCTGACGGAAGGGGCCGCGCTGGCTGATGCGGGGCGGCAGGGCGCCAACCGCGTACGGCACGTCCCCTGCCGGGGGCGCACGGGCTGCTGCCAGCCGCTGCCGGCCCGCCTTGAGCACCCGCCCGGCTTCCCGTCGGCCCCCATCGTCACCCGGCCGGCCCCCGCTTGGCCCCAATCGGGTTGACACCACCCGCCATCTCTGGAAGACCGTCCCGATACCATGCAGAGGGGTTGCAGACCATGATCGACATCGACACCCAGTTGGAACGCATCAAGCGCGGCATGGCCGAACTCATCGACGAGGCCGAACTGCGCAAGAAGATCGCGCGCGGCACGCCGCTGCGCATCAAGGCGGGCTTCGATCCCACCGCGCCAGACCTGCACCTGGGCCACACGGTGCTCATCCACAAGCTGCGCCATTTCCAGGAACTGGGCCACACCGTCATCTTCCTGATCGGCGACTTCACCGGCCAGATCGGCGACCCTTCGGGCCGCTCGGACACCCGTCCGCCGCTGACGCCGGAACAGATTCTGGACAACGCGGAGACCTACAAGAAGCAGGTCTTCAAGATCCTGGACCCGGAAAAGACCGAGGTGGATTTCAATTCGCGCTGGATGAACGCCTTTTCCGCCGCGGACTTCGTGCGCCTGGCCTCGCGCTACACCGTGGCCCGCATGCTGGAGCGCGACGACTTCGAAAAGCGCTACCGCGACGGGCGGCCCATCGCCATCCATGAGTTCCTGTACCCGCTGGTGCAGGGGTATGATTCCGTGGCCCTGCGTGCCGACGTGGAACTGGGCGGCACCGACCAGAAGTTCAACCTGCTCATGGGCCGTACGCTGCAATCGCAGTACGGGCAGGAGCCGCAGTGCATCCTTACCGTGCCCATCCTGGAAGGCCTTGACGGCGTGAAGAAGATGTCGAAGTCCCTCGGCAACTACGTGGGCATCGATGAACCGCCGTCCGACATGTTCGGCAAGATCATGTCCGTGTCCGACGAACTCATGTGGCGCTACTACGAACTCATTTCCGCCCGCTCGCTGGACGACATCGCGGACATGAAGCGCCGCGTGCGGGCCGGTGAGGCGCACCCCAAGGCGGTCAAGGAAGACCTGGCCTTCGAGATTACCGCCCGCTACCACGGCGAGGACAAGGCCGCCGAGGCCCGCCAGGGCTTCAACGCCGTGTTCGCCGGGGGCGGCGTGCCCGACGACGCGCCCGAACACACCTGCATCCTGGGCGAGGACAGCACCCCGCCGGTGTTTCTGGAAGCGGCGGGCCTGGTCAAATCGCGCGGCGAGGCCAAGCGGCTGATCAAGGAAGGCGCCCTGTCCGTGGACGGCGTGCGCTGCGACGACGCCATGGCCCCGCTGGCCCCCGGCGGCTACGTGGTCAAGCTGGGCAAGAAGCGCTTCCTGCGCCTGACCGTCACGGGGTAGTCCCCGGTATCCGGCGGATTCGCGTTTGCACCGCAACGTCGCGCGGTTATAGATATTCACATGGTGTCCTCACGCCGCTCCGGTTCGCCGGAGCGGCGTTTTTTGGTTTGGCGCCATTTTTTGTGTAAAGATATGTAAAGGTGGGCCGATATGGCTTTGTGACGGCAACCTGTCACGGGGTAACGCCATGATCCTTTCCCCCATTTCCGGCTACCTGCTGCGCGAATCGCAGGCGCGGCAGCAGGAGGCCCGCCGCGCCCGGTACGGCACCGGGCCGGTGAGCCAGCGCGGCAGCCTGACCGACGCCTACGACACCGTGTCCACTCGTACGCCCGACGTGGTGTTCGAGTTCGGCAACATTTCGCGCGCGTCCGAAGAACAGCAGTTGCGCTACGAACGCATTCTGTCCGGCGGCGCCACCGGCCTGCGCGCCATGAGCGCCGACGCGCTGGACGTGCAGATGCTGGCCCCCCACGAAAAGGACAAGGACGGCAACACCAGCGCCGCGTGGCGCGTGGTGGTCCGCCAGGGCGGCACCGAACTGGCGCGCGGCGAGATCACCGCCGATACCCGGGTGGTGCGCAACCCCGACGGCAGCGTGACGCTGGAGGAAGCCGAGGAAGGCGGCACCTTCGAGGGCACGGAGGGCAACGACATCCTGATCCGCATGAGCGACCGGCAGGTGAACGCCGGGGCCGGCAACGACATGGTCATTTCGCTGGGCGGCAGCGGCGGGGTGGATGGCGGCGACGGCGACGACACCATCCTGGGCTCGGTGTGGGGCAATGCCGCTTCCGGCGAGGGGGGCATGACGCTGCTTTCCGGCGGGGCGGGCGATGACCGGATCGACCTGGACAACAGTCTGCACGTGCTGCTGGACGGGGGCGAGGGCGATGACACGCTGGGCGGCACCATGGCCCATGCCATCGTCAACGCGGGCCTCGGCGACGACAGGCTGAAGGGCGAGATGCACTTCGCGGGCATCGACGCGGGCGACGGCAACGACAGCTTCAAGATGGACCTCGTCGCCTATTCCCAGGTCAACGCGGGCCTCGGCGACGATGTGGTGCACGGCGATTTCCGGAGGTCGGCCATCAACGGTGGGCTGGGGGACGATACCTTCGGCGGGCGGTTCCGGGTTTCCAGCGTCTTCGGCGAGGAAGGGCGCGATACCTTCACCGGCTTGTACGAGCGGGGCAATGCCGACGGCGGGCAGGACGGCGACACCTTTGCCGTCAACGCGGCGCACACCACCGTGTTTACGGGGGGCACCGGCGATGACGTCATGCGGGCCGTGACCTCGTTCTTCGCCACCTACGACGGCGGCGAGGGTAACGACGTGCTGGAAGTGGGCCGCAAGCGTCACGTCAGCAAGGGGGGCGACCTGGTGCCCGGCGGGCTTTCCCCCACGGCATGGAAGGTGGACGGCCTGCCGGGTGCCTACTACGCCGAAGGCGACCTGGCCTGGAACGAGGTGCGCGGCGGAGAGGGCGACGACAACCTGAACGTGTACGGCGCGCCGGGTGGTCGGCGCGGGCTGGATGAACCCGCGCGGGTCAGCGGAGGCCGGGGGCGCGACCTGGTGGCCATCTACGGGGCCATGCAGCGCATGGGGCAGCTGTACGGCGAGGAGGAGGACGGAGAAATCCCCGTGCTGCTCATGCCCTACGTGTAGGGCCGGGGGCGCGGCCGCGTACGCATGCGGTGCGAAGCGGTGTGCCCGGTGTGCCCGGTGTGCCGCAGCGAGCCACGGTGTGCCGCGGCATGCCACGGTATGCCACGGTATGCCACGGTATGCATGTCAGCGCTGTCGGGAACAGTGTTTCCGGCGGCGTTTTTTTGCGTCCAGGCTCCAACCCCCTGCATGGTCCGCATGATTCGCGGCATGCGTGTCGCCGTATGGTGATGCCGCCGTGCCTCCACGGGGGGCCGTCAAGAGTGAGGGGGGGTAGGGTTGCCCCGCGTTGTGGCGCACACCCCTTCTCATGAAAGCGCAACTGCTCTATGGTGTTGGCAGCATCATCAATCTGGAGGCATGGAGCGGGTATGAGCGCGAAGCCGGAAAAGAGTTCATCGGGGTGGTCGCCAGACGCCATTGCAGTGCGCGGCAAGGCGTGGTGGGCCCTGCGGCGGGTGCGCCGCTGGACCTACACCATCGTCGGCATCGTCGCGGCATGGGGCGTGCTGGCCGGGCTGGCCATGCCGCCGCTGCTGCGCGGCGTGCTGGAAGACCAGTTGTCCGACAAGCTGCGGGTGCGCTGCACCGT
>JAITSV010000049.1 GCA_031287575.1 Desulfovibrio sp. | reverse complement strand
CGCTGGGCTGTGGTCAGCACTTCCACCACTGCTCCCCCGTTAGCACTAGGTCTGGACATAGGGCTAGACCTATCTCCTATCGTTGGCGGGGTGTCCGGTCCAAATGGGGGCTACTCCAGTGAAAACCATTTATGGGAGGGCAAGTATATAAAGTCATACGAGATGTTCGTGTGTGATACTTGCTACGATTTTAACGAAGATGGTTGGAATCCGCGATATGATAGTAAAATTATAGAACATCTTGAAGAAAACGACATTGATGAACCAGAGCGCAATGAAAACGGCTGGTTACCTAGAGAGTTTTGAGGCCTCTAGTTGTTCTATGCCTCTTGGAGACTTGTTGAGAATATAATGCAGGGAGGCTTCCGTTGTGTCTCCAACCCCGACGGCGACAACGTGTGCGCAAACTCCAGATGCATGACGAAGCTGTGACCGCATTCGGCGTTGTTGCACACGCAGTACAGCTTGGTGAAGCGGGGGGTTATCTCCCGGCGGGTGGTAATGCGGGCCTTGCCGTGGCACTTGTCGCAGATAATGCGCATGGTGTTCATCCTCCTGCACAAACACAATGACAAGGGGGCGTTGCTGTCAATCGGGCAGCAAGTCCTATGCGTTTCACCCGCCGGTGGTCAGGCCACCGGCGGGTTTTCCGTTTGCGGGGCAAAGCCCACGCGGGCGGCGGGCGGCAGGTGCTCGTTCACTTCCAGCAGCAGCTCGCGCACCGGGGTTATCTCGTTCTTCTCGTACACCGCGTCTATCTTGGTAATGTCGCCAAAGCCGCCGGTGTTGTTGGGGATAATGCTGGCCATGGCCGGGGGTATGCGGTGCGCGGCAATGATGTCGTCGCGGCTGATGTTCTTGATCTTCTCCAGCTCGTCCCGCGTGCTGAAGTCGCCCACCGGCAGTATCTGCACGTCCTTCTCGCGTCCGTTGGGTATGTGCAGGAACATGTTGCGAAAGTTGCCTATGCCCTTGCTGCCCTCTATGGCAGCGCGGATGCGGTCGCGGTCGTCCGCCTCCAGCGAGCTGGAAGAGGAATAGAACACGTAGCCCATGTGCGCGCCGTTGCGGTAGTACCGGCGGCGGAACAGGGTGGCGTCCTCGTTCAGCAGCATGGACTGGATGGCCCCCAGGTACGATGGCAGGCCGTAAATGGTCTGGCTGACGTCGTAGTTGCGGATATGCACCACCTCGCCGGGGGCAAAGCGGTGAATCTGCCCGGTCAGGGTCAGCAGGCCGTAGCAGTCGTCTTCCTTCATGCGGCGCATGTTGATGGCGGGCAGGTGGCGCAGCTGCACCACCTCTCCGTACCAGTTGCGGATTTTCTGCAGGTACCCGTTGGCGAACACCAGGTAGTCGGTGGTCATGGCGTGCATGGCCCGCCGGGGCAGCGCCGCCGTGGGCACAAAGCCGCGCAGCACCACGTTGGTTTTGAATTCCAGCAGGGGGCCGTGGTAGGCGTTGGCCCGCAGCAGCCGGGCCAACCCGCGCAGGGGCACCGGCGGCTGGTAGTAGCTGCCGTTGTCCAGCAGCCACACCCCAAGGTGGTCGTACACCGCCCCGGCCAGTGCCGGTTCCGGGTCGCCAAAGGTGAAGGCCTGCACCCCGCGCAGGGCATCGTTGATGATTGCCCCGGCGTCGGCCCCCGGCCCGGGCCGGGTGGCGGCACCCATGTGCGTGCCGTTGGTTGTGGCGTGCTTTTTCGTTCTGGCCTTGGCCATGTATCCCTCCTGTTTGCGCTACGCGCCGATAACCACGGTGCAGCCCCCGTGCCCGGTCTGGCGCGCCAGCGGTTCCGCCGCCAGCGCGTGCATGATGGCCCACGCCACGTCGGCATGCCCGGTGGTGGGCGTGCGCCCGGCGGCGTAGGTAATCTGTCCCTTGTCGGTGGTGGTCTGCCGAATGGTCAGAAAGGCGTGGGCGATGTCCGTTTCCGCCGCGTCCCATTCCAGCCGCTGCTCCTCGATCACCTCGCGGGCCTTCAGGACAAGGGCGGCCTTGCTGGCCACGGCGTAGTTGATGGGCGCGGCCACCGGGCAGAACTGGCGCACGTGCTCGTACACGCCAATGCCGGGGCCGGTGGTGTCTATGCCCAGGTGCGCAAAGCGGTACTTGTCCGCCAGCTCGCGGATGCGTTCCGCCTGCCACAGGTAGCTCTTGCCCACCCACTTGTGCCGCTCCACGCAGCGGATCACCCCGCCCGGCTTCAGGGGCGGTTGCAGCACCACGAACGATGCGTCGTCGCGCGAGCGGCTGGGGTCGTACCCGCCCCACACCGGGTGGTTGCCCACCGGGCGGGGCGCGCCGGGGGCGTAGTCCGGCCAGTCCGCCGGGTCTGTCATGCAGCGTTCCAGCAGCGCCAGGCGGAACACGCCCTGGGTGTCGTCGATGAACTCGCAGTCGAACAGCTGGCGGAATTCGTCCGGCGTGTATTCCAGCCGCAGCTGGGCCACGTCGAACAGGTCGCAGCCGCCCGCCTCCGCGTCGGCCAGCGTGATGATGTTGCGCCAGTAAGTGTCCGGGCACAGGAAACCGGCGCGCAGGGCGGCGGCGTCCGGCCAAGGCCGGGGCTTGGCAAAGCGCTTCTGAAAGGCTTCGCCGGTCCACAGCGGGTAGGCGTCGTGGGTGATGGCCGATGGCGTGGAAAAAAGCGTGCGCCGCCACTTCTTGTGCGCGGCCATGCCGGTGGCCACCTTGTACAGCTCGCGGAACTTGGTGATCCAGAAGAACTCGTCGATGTAGACGTGCCCGTGGTAGCTCTGCGCGCTGCGCGAGTTGTTGGACAGAAAGTGCAGCTCGGCCTTGCCGTTGCGGGTGTGCAGTATCAGCGGGTTGCCGGAAAGGGTGATGTCGAAGGCATCGGAAGCGGCCTGCACGATGTAGTTGCGGAACACCTGCGACTGCGCCTTGGTGGCGGAAAGGAAAATCTGGTTGTCGCCGGTCAGGCAGGCGTCTTCGAAGGCCTCCTGCGCGAAGTACCACGTGGCGCCGATTTGCCGGGCCTTCAGCAACATGCGGTTGCGGTGCTGCTTGGCCGCGCGCAGGGCGTGCTGGTAGCCGAAGTACCGGCGGTGGAACTTGTCCGCGAACAGCTCCGGCGTCAGGGCTGTAACGTCGTTCTTGATGGGCTTGCCCCGCCGGGCTTGGCGGGGGCGCGGGGAAGGGGAGTCTGCGGCGTACTCGCCGGGAGCGGCGTCCGGCTGGGGGGCCGGGCCGGGGTGGGCGCTGCCCTGCTCCTGTCCTCGCTGGCGCGCCAGGGCCACTTCTTTGGTGCGCAGGGCCTGCAACCGCTCCAGCGTGGCCACCAGCAGCTCCACCTCGCGCAGTTCGCCGGGCGTCTTGGGGTCGCGCTCGGCCAGCAGGGTGAGGCGGCGGGTAACGGCTTCTTCCGCCGTCTCGTGCGTGAGCAGGGCGTCCCATTCGCCCGTCGTGCTCCAGTGGTAGACGGTGCGGCGCGGCACGCCCAGCGCGTCGGAAATGTCCGCCACGGTGTAGCGCCGCAGGTACATGCCCCGCGCGGCCTGCCGTATCTCGTCCGGGTACTGGCGCACGCCCTGCCGGGCTTCCTGCGTATTCCCGCCGTCTGCAATGGTCTCCATCGTGCTGCAATAGCACTGTTGCGGCAACCGCCAACGCACCACAAATCCGATTTTGCCAAAATCGGACGCCATGTCTTTGACCTTGCCTTGCGTGCCGTGCCTACATGGCGCGCATGAGCAAGCCCACCCTCACTACGGATTTCATCAAGATTGCACAGTCCGGGGCCACCGTTGATGGCAGAACCATGAACCCCGAGTGGCTGTTGCAGGCTGCGGAATCGTACAACCCCGATACCTACACCGCCCTGATCTGGCCGGACCACTTCCGCTTTCAGAACTACGGCAAAGTGCTGGAGCTGAAGGCGGAAGAAGAGGGCGGCGTGGTCAGCCTGTATGCGCGGCTTCAGCCCAACGCCAACTACCTGATGGGCAACCAGTACGGGCAGCGGCTCTTCTTTTCCGTGGAGCTTGACGACAACTTCGCGGGCACGGGCCGGGCCTACCTGCTGGGCCTTGGCATTACCGATTCCCCCGCCTCGCTGGGCACCAGCGAGTTGAAGTTTGCCGCTCGCCGCAACACGCCGGGCAGCCAGTTTCTGGCCAACGTGGAATGCGTCCTGCCCGCAGAAGCAGAAGACCGGGAACCCTCGTGGGTGGCCCGGCTTTTTCAGTTGTTCACCCCCAACGCCACCCAACGCGAGGAGCCCATGGACGCACAGCAGTACGCGGAGATGCAGGGCAAGATCGACGCCCTTGCCACCACCGTTACCGAGATCAAGGCCACCGTGGCCACCTTCACGGCCAGTCCGGCTGCCCCGGCGCAGCCCGCCGCACCTGCGGCCCCGGCTGCCCCTGCCGCCCCTGCGGCCCCGGCTGCCCCTGTCGGGGCGGAGTCGGAAAAGTACACCGAGCTGGCCGCAGCCATCACCAAGCTGGGCGCGCAGATGGATGGCATCGCCGCCCGGTTCGAGGCCGCCAAGTCCGGCACGCCGGTGCCCCCCACCGAAGGCCCGGCGGACGACAACGCCCCCCTTCTGTAGGGGCGGGAGGAACCCACATGCGCGAAAGTACCCGCCAGAAGTTCAACACCCTGTGCAGCCGCATGGCCGCCACCTACGGCGTGCCCAACGTGCGCCAGCAGTTTTCCATTTCGCCCACCGTTGAACAGCGCCTGCAGGACGCCATCGTGGAGCGGTCCACCTTTCTGCCCAAGATCAACACCATCCCCGTGGATGATCTGGAAGGCGAAACCCTGCTCGGCTCGGCCACCGGCCCCGTTTCGGGACGCACGGACACCAGCGCCGACAAGGAACGCACGCCCCGCAACGTGCTGGGCCTGAAGGCGTACCGCTACAAGCTGGCCCAGACCAACACCGACGTCTACATGCGCTACGCCACCATGGACGCGTGGGCCAAGTTCCCCGACATGGGCGACCGCTACTCCCGCTACGTGCAGGAGCGCATGGCCAATGACCGCGAACTGGTGGGCTGGCATGGCCGCTCGGCTGCCGCCGATACCGACCTTTCCGCCTTCCCGCTGATGCAGGACGTGAACAAGGGCTGGATGCAGTACATGCGCGAAAACCTGCCCGGCAACATCCTGAGCGGCGGCGCCACCGCCGGTGAAATCCGCATCGGCGCGGGCGGCGACTGGGCTAACCTGGACATTGCCGTGCACGACCTGTTGCAGGGCATTCCCACCTACATGCGCCAGAACCTGGTGGCGCTGATCGGTACCGACCTCATCGCGCAGGAAAAGGCCGCGCTGTTCGCCGTGGTGGGCGGCAAGCCCACGGAAAAGGCCCTGCTGGGCAACGCGCTGACCACCTTTGGCGGGCTGACGTGGGATACCCCCAGCAACTTCCCCGGTCGCGGCCTTGTGGTCACCAGCTACGACAACCTTTCCGTCTACCTGCAAAACGGCTCGTGGCGCCGCAAGGTGGAGGACAACCCCAAGAAGGACCGCGTGGAAGACTACAACAGCCGCAACGAGGGCTACGTGGTGGAAACCCCCGAGCGCTTCGTGGCTGTGGACTTCGATAACGTGAAGCTGCCCGACGGCGAGGGCGGGTGGGATTAACCATGAGCCTGATGCGCAAAAACCAGCAAGCCGCGCGCGTGGCCCCCGTGGGCAATGACGCGCCGGGCGAGCGGATAGGGGCCGGGGCCGTGGTGCTGGGCAGCATGCCCGCCGCGCCCCGTGGCCTGCTGGGCGGCAGCCAGCTGGGCACCTTCCTTTCCGCCTCGCTGTCCGAGGATCTGGCGGCGCTGTCGTCCATCGCTTCCGTCGAACGCAAGATCGACCTGAAGCGCGACACCCTCATCCCCAAGTACCGCGACTATGCGGCGCGCCTGATGGCCGACAGCCAGCGGCACGAGCTGCTGGGCTACTACCTGGTGTGGTGCCTGGACGCGGGCTGCATGGAAGAGGGCCTGCGCGTGGCCGCGTGGGCCATGGAACAGGGGCTGCCGCTGCCGGAGCGCTTCCGCGCCAGCGTGCCGCTGTTCGTGGCGTCCGCCGTGGTTGCGTGGGCCGAGCGCCAGCACGACGCCGGGCACGACTTCGAGCCGTACCTGTCGCAGGCGCAGTCGCTGGTGGAACCCGGCGGCGAGGTGCCGGACAAGGTGCGCGCGGGCTTCCATCGCCTGTTCGGCTTGCGGGCCGAGCAGGGCGGCGACCTGACCACGGCGGAACGTGAGCTGGCCCGCGCGCTGGATCTGGGTGCCAAGGTGAAGACTGCGCTGGACGGCGTGCGCAAGCGGCTTACCCGCGAGGGCGGACAGGCTGCGCCCGACACTGAAGAAAGCAATGCCGCCGCACCCGGCGCTGCCCCCGAAGAACCGGCGGGCGGCGACGGGGCGGGGAGCTAGATACTCCTCCACCCAGCCGGGGCGGCCCGGACGGATGCACGGCACAGGGTGCCGGTGACTGAACATCCGGGTCCGCCCCCAACCAAACGAACGGGCCACGCCATGAGCTTCAACGCCATCACCGACCAGACCTCCACCGTCACCCTGCCGGGCGACGGCTGGTATCCGGATCTGTCCGTGGGCGAGTTCCAGCGCGTGTACCGGCTGCCTGCCGAATACGCGGAGGCGTTGGTGGCCGATCACCTTGGCCTGGCCCGGCTGTGGGCCGTGCGCCAGTTGCAGGCGTGGCGCGCGGAGCAGGAGGCGGCGGGGTTCGCCAGTCTTGACGCCGTGCCTGTGTACGGCATGGCAGGCGAGGCAACGCGGCTCTTCAAGCGGGCGGTGTTCTGCCACGCAAAGGCGTTGCTGCTGGGCCAGTTCGCCACCGTGGAGCGGCGCGAGGCCGCCCGCGAAGATGCCAAAGAAGGCCCGGACGTGGCCGACCGCTTCTACACCTGGGCGCACGACGCCATAGCCGATCTGCGCGGGCGCGGGCGCATCGACGCGGAATTGGTGTGAGGCGGGCATGCGCAAGATTTCATCCCTCGTTGACCACCTGCTGACCACCACCGGCCTGCCGCGCGAGCAGATGCACGCCTTTGCGGACAAGGGCGATTTGCTGGCCACCGGGCGCGACCTGGGCACAACGCCTGATGGCCGCGCCCAACTTGAAGTGGGCGTGTGGAAGTACGACGCGGTGATCCGGCTGGAACGCTACGCGGGCGACGGCCCCACGCTGATGGCCATCGTGCTTGGCTGGCTGGCCGACCACGACGGCGACCGCGACGGGCTGGCCGAGCCGGAGCTGGACGTGGACATCAACGACGCCACCACCAGCGACGTGGAGTTGGCCGTGGAGTTCGAAGAACGCATCACCGTGGCGGAAGACCCGGCAGGCCCCGTCCCCTTCAACGGCAGGCGCTGGAGTGTGGCCGCGCCGGAGATCGTGGCTGCGGATTCGTTCACCTTCGGCGCGCGGCGCGGGGAGGCGTGATGGACAGGGGCCTTGTGGACATCTCGCTGCAACTGGCGACCAGAGACCGCTTGTACGAGCAACTGGAGCAACTGCGCTTCAACCCGCGCCGCCGCTTTGAACTGGCGCGCGAGATGGGCCGCGAGGTGCGGAAATTTTCGGCCCGGCGCGCTCGCAAGCAGGAACACCTTGAAGGCGGGGCAATGGCGCCGCGCTCGGCCAAAAGGTCGCGCTACCGCAAGAGCAAGGACGGTAACTGGCGCAAGAAGCGCCGGATGTTCGAGGCGCTGGGCAAGGCCGGGAACATGAGCACCTACCGCCAGGACGATCACGTGGTGGTGTCGTGGCAGAAGAAGGGCAAGATGGGGGGCTGGGCGAACATCGCCTACGCGCATTTTCGCGGCATGGACATCACGGTCAAGCGGGGCGCGTCGAACATGGGTGACGCGCCACGAAACCGCAAGGATGGCGAACCGGCCACCAAGCGGATGGCCGATGCCCTGTTGCGGCACGGCTACCGGCAGCCGGTGCGGGGGCGCGACGGCAAGGTCCGCCTGCGCCGCGTTTCCAGCATGCACATTCGCCGGACCATGAAGCAGAAACAGGCGGCGTGGCTGTTGCGCATGCTGGTGCACGGCAGCGCCACGGCGCCCAAGAAGACAAGTTGGACGGTGCATATCCCCGCGCGGCCTTTCCTTGGCGTGAACGCCGGGGAAAGCGAGGCCCTGCTGGGCATGCTGGCCACGAAAGTCATGGCGGAACTGAACCGCCAATAGGAGACCATCCATGCTCGGAAGCGTGCAGGTAAACAACCTGAACCTGATCCAAGGCCCGCTGGAGGAAGTGGAGAACTTCTTCCTGTTCGTCGGGCGCGGCGCGGGCACCAACGAGGGCAAGCTGATCACCCTGAACACAGAGACGGATCTGGACGGGGTGTTCGGCAGCGCCGATTCGGACCTGAAGGCCCATGTGGCCGCCGCCCGGCTGAACGCCGGGCAGAACTGGAATGGCTGCGCCATTCCGCTGGCCGAGGGCGACACGTGGGGCGAGGCCGTGGACTTCGCCATGGAGCGGGTGACGGTGGAGGCCATCGCCATCACCGACCCGGTGGCCCAGCCCACGGAGATAGAGGCCATGCAGGCCAAGGCCGAAAGCATCATGGCCCGCTACATGCGCCCGCTGTTCTTCATCCCGCGTAGCCGGGGGCCGTTGCCCACCGAGACGTGGGAAGACTGGCTGGATGCCGTCCGCCCCGTGACCACCAACCTTGCCTGCGACCAGGTGAACCCCGTGGCCACCATTTGGGGGCCGGAGCTGGGCACCTACGCCGGGCGGCTGTGCAACAGCTCCGTCACCGTGGCCGATTCGCCCATGCGTGTGGCCACCGGTGCGCTGCTGGGCGCGTGGTCCACCCGTCCTGCTGACAAGAACGGGCGCATTCTGGACCTGTCCGTCATCGCGGCGCTGGACGCGGCGCGGTTCTCCGCCCCGCAGTGGTACCCGGACTACCCCGGCGTCTACTGGACCGACGGCAACGTGCTGGACGTGCCCGGCGGCGACTACCAGGCCATCGAAAACCTGCGGGTGGTGCAGAAGGCCATGCGCCGCATTTACCCGCTGGCCGTGTCCCGCGTGGCCGACCGGCGGCTGAACAACACGCCCGGCAGCATGGCCTCTGCCGCCATGTTCTTCATGAAGCCGCTACGGGAAATGAGCCGCTCGCGCCAGATCCTTGGGCAGGTGTTCCCCGGCGAGGTGGAACCGCCCAAGGAAGGCGACATCGTCATCACGTGGCCCAGCAAGTACGCCGTGGAAATCTGGATGGCCGTGCGCCCCTACAACAGCCCCAAGGCCATTACCTGCAACATCCTGCTGGATCTGACCAACTACGCCTAAAGGGGTGAGCACATGCAGCGCATCAGCGGAAAGAACTTCGACATCACCATCGGCACGCTGGCCATCACCGTGTCCAAGGCATCTCTGAAGATCGAGGACGGCACAGAGGTGGCCCAGGACAACGGCGTGCCCAACGGATGGGTTTCCGGCGACGCGAAGGCCGACGGCGAAATCGAGCTGGACGCCCTGGGCGTGCGCCTGCTGGGCGAGGCGGCGAAAAGCGCCGGGTCGTACCGCGAACTGCCCCTGTTCGACATCCTCTACTTCGCCAAGACTGGCGACGGCGAGGAAATGAAGGTGGAGGCCTTCGGCTGCAAGTTCAAGGTCGAAGACCTGTTGGATATCGACAAGAAGGGCGGCGAAAAGCACCTGACCAAGCTGAAGTACATGGTCACCAGCCCGGATTTTGTCCGCATCAACGGCGTGCCCTACCTGTCCAAGGCGGACACGGAAGGGCTGATGGGTTCGCAGAACTAGCATGGCCGACGCAGCGGACATCGCCACGGAACGCGAGTTCTTCCTGCGGCAGGAGGCGCTTGCCCGCTTGCGCACCGCGCGCGGCGCGCAGCGGGCCGACCTCACCAGTAGGGCCACCTGCGAGGAATGCGGCGACCCCATACCCCAGGCCCGGCGCGCGGCGGTGCCCGGCGTGCGCCTGTGCATCACCTGCCAGAAGGAGCTGGAAGCATGATCGACCGGAACAATCCCCCCCGTGGCGTGCGCAACAACAACCCCGGCAACCTGCGGCACGGTTCGCCGTGGGAAGGGCTGACGGCGGCGCAGACCGATTCCGCCTTCTGCACCTTCGTGCGGGACGAGGACGGCCTGCGGGCGCTGGCCAAGGTGCTGCTGAAGTATGAGCGCGACGGCCTGAACACCGTGCGGGGCATCCTGAACAAGTACGCCCCGGACACCGAGAACGACACCGAAGGCTACATCGCCCACGTGGCGGCCCGCATGGGCGTGGCCCCCGGCGCCCCCATCAGCGTGAAGGACAACCTGGAGCCGCTGATGCGGGCCATCGTGGACCACGAGAACGGCAGGGGCTGGGCAGACCACTACGCCCCGACCACCTACGCGGCGGCCATCCGGCGCGCCAAGGGGATGGCGTGAACAGGCTGCTGGCCATCGTGGCCGGGGCAGCCGTGCTGTGCCTGGCCCTGTGGTGGCAGGCGGGGACCATCAAGGATTTGCGCGCCGACCTGGAAACGGAGCGCCGGTCGGTGGCCACCCTGGAAGAGGCGCGACAGGCCAACGTCCAGGCCATTGCGCTGCTGCGCGGCGACATCAAGGTCCGGGACGACGCCATCATCCGCCGTGACAGAAAGGTGGAGGCACTGGAACGGGAACAGGCGACGGCCCTGCGCGCCTACAAGGAAGAGGTGCAGAATGATGAAGCTACTCGCGCTTGGGATGCTGTGCCTGTGCCTGCTGCCGTGCACCGGCTGTTCGGCAAGGGTGGAACGGGTGCCCGTGCCGGTGCCGGAACGGGTGCTGCCCCCGGCCTCGCTGACGCGGGAAACGGCGGTTCCGGAGTGGAACGGCGTGACCAACGGTGACCTGTCGGCGTTCGCCAAACAATTGGAAGGGGCCGTGAACCGATGCAATGCCGACAAGGCGGAACTGCGGGCCTGGGCGGCGGATACCGCCACGGGGCCGGGCAAATGACCGAGGTCAAGGAATGGCTGGCCAGCACCTGGCTTGTGCTGGCGCTGTCCGTGGCAGGCGGCATGGCCCGTGCCGCCAAGTGCGGAGAACGCAGCCTGTGGGCGTGGTTCTGCTCCGTACTGGTGGCGCTGTTCGCCGGGGTGGTCACCAACCTGATCCTGGTGGACCTGACATCGCTGCCCGAAACGGCCCGCGTGGCCTGTGCATCCGTCTCCGCATATTCCGGCGGGGCCGTGCTGGACGCCCTGCAAACCCGCATTGCCGACGTGCTGGCCGCGTTGCTGGGCGCGCGGCGTGAATCGCAACCGACACAAGGAGATGACCGTGGACAAGACCATTAAGCTGGACGTGAACGGCAGCGAACTGACCTTCAACATGAACCTTGCGGCCTACAACCGCTACCTCAACGAGGTCCAGCCCACCAACAAGGTGGGTCCGGCGCAGAACCTGTGCATGCGCACCGTGGCCCCGGAGAGCAAAGAGACCTTGCAGGAACTGCTGCAACAGCCCGGCATGGGCGTGATGCTCATGGCGTCTCTGATTGAAGAGTACATGCCGGATATCAAGATAACGGTGGGAAAGTAGAGGCGCGGGCGGTGGCCCTTGCGGAGAACGGCGCGGCGCAACTGGTCGCGCTGTCCCGCAAGTGGTTCCCCGGTCGCGCGGTGGACGCGGAGGCCATGGCCGAGGCGCTGTGGCTGGAACGGGACCATTGGGAAAAGATGGCGGTGGCTGTGTGCAACGGCATCGCCAAGGCGTTCAACGGGTAGGGAGCTAGGGCATGGCCACCAGGCTGGAGCGGTTGGAATTCTCCGTCGGGCTGAAGGACCAGGCATCGGGCAAGCTGGGCAGGCTGCGCGCCAACATGGACAAGATGACGGGTGCGGTCAGCAAGCAGTTCGGGCAGGCGCGCGACGGCGCGCTGGGCGCGGTGGCCACCGGCTATTCCATTCATCAGATGGTGGCCCCGGCCATCGACCTGAACCGGGCGCTGGGCGAGGTGTCCAGCCTTGGCCGGGCGGATACCGGCCTGGCCGTGTTGCAGGCCGAGGCGCAAAAGTTCGCCATGGCCTACGGCGGCAGCGCCGCCGAGGTCATCCGGGCCGGGTACGAGATCCAGTCGGCCATTGACGGGCTGACGGACAACGAGCTGGCCCGGTTCACCACCGCGTCCGGCGTGTTGGCCAAGGCGTCCAAGGCCGACGTGGAAACCATGACTTCGTACATGGGCACCATGTACGGGATATTCAAGCGCACCGCCGACGAGATGGGCAAGTCGCGGTGGGTCGAGGAAATCGCCGGGCAGACGGCCTACGCCGTGGGCCTGTTCAAGTCGTCCGGGCCGGAAATGTCCGCCGCGTTCACCGCGCTGGGGGCCAACGCCACGGCGGCGGGCCGGAGCGCGGCGGAACAGATGGCCATCCTTGGCACGCTTCAGGCCACCATGTCGGGCAGCGAATCCGGCACCAAGTACAAGGCGTTCCTTGCCGGTGTGGGCACGGCCCAGAAAGCGCTGGGCCTGACGTTCACCGACACCCAGGGCAACATGCTGGGCATGGTCGATATCCTGGACAAAATCCAGGGCAAGTTCGGGGACACCCTGTCGGTGGCCGAAAGCGACCAGTTGAAAAAGGCGTTCGGGTCCGACGAGGCCGTGTCGCTGATCAAGCAGCTGATGATGGACACGGACGGGCTGAAGGCCAACATGGCGAACATCGCCAACATCAAGGGCATGGATAACGTGACCAGCATGGCCGCCAAGATGACCGACATCTGGGGGCGGTTGGGCGGCACGGTCAACGTGCTGGCGGGCAGCTTTGGCCAGAAGCTGCTGCCTCCGCTGGAGGAGATCGTGGGGAAGGGGGTGGCCGTGCTGCAAACCCTCATCCGCTGGATCGACCTTGCCCCCAACCTGGCGCGTTGGGTGGGCTACGGGGCCATGGTGGTCATGGGGCTGGCGGGCGGCATGGGCTTGCTGACCACGGCAATTGCCATCAACCGGGTGGCCATGCTGGCGCTGGGCGGCCCACTGAAGCCGCTCATCTTTCTGTACAAGCTGCTCAACGCTGAAACGCGGCTGGCCATGCTGGCCCAGTGGAAGCTGAACCTCGCCTTTCTCGCCAACCCGGCCTTCTGGATAGTGGGCATCATCGTGGTGCTAATCGCTGCCGTGGGGGCGCTGATCTACTGGTGGGACGATCTGAAGGCCGCGTTTCTGGATACGGCGTGGGGCCAGGCCATCATGCGTACCATCGAGGCCGTGATGGCCCCGTTCCGCGCCCTGGGCGAAACGTGGGACTGGTTGCAGCAGAAGTTGGGGCTGGCCACCACGCCCACACCCGCAGCCATCAGCGCCGCCACGGGCGCGCCGCAAGGCGCCATTGAAAGCATGGCTACGTCGCTGACAACGGCGCAACCCATCGGCCCGCTTTCGTCGCTGGAGCAGGCACGGACCCCGGCGGTCCCGGCGGGGGGCGTCCTGCGGTCCACCACCAACCAGATCAACCGGGGCAACAGCAAGCAGGTGAACATCGGCAGCCAGACGTTCAACGTGCAGTCGTCGCTTTCGCCGGGAGAACTGGCGGAGCAGATGGCGCTTCAGGCGGGGTAGCGGGGTGCGCGCACTGTCCGGCACCCCCAACGCAACGCGCCCCGTGGCGCGCCGCGACAACTCCGGGAAGGGCGGCGCGGAACTCCACGGGGCGGCGAAAGGAAACGGGATGTGGCGGCTACGCGGTGACGCTGGCCAGCACCTGCGGTGCGGGCGGCTGGCAGGGGGGCAGTTCTTCCATCACGGTTTCCGCGATGAACCCTGCCGTGGTTCCCAGGTGGGCCATGCGCAGGCCCAGCCATTCCAGGGCAAGGCGGGTGTCGCGCGGGCGGTCCTTGCCCGCGGCCTCCAGCATGCCCCCAGCCGCGCCAAACTGGCGGGCGATGGTGCCAAGGGCATAGGGCACGAAGTACGCGCCATGGCCAAGGACGAAGTTTTCGCCGTCGCTGTCGTCAAGGGTAGAGGAAAGGCTGCCGCTGTACTCGGCCACGTCTTCCTGCAAGGTGCGCAGCAGGCCGAGCAACAGGCCCGGTTCGGCGTAGTCGGCAAGGAAGCCGCACTGCACCTCCAGATCGTCCAGTTCGGACACCAGTTCATGCAGGCGACTGACCACGGCGGGGGC
The DNA here is from genome assembly GCA_031287575.1 of Desulfovibrio sp. Lineage (GTDB taxonomy): Bacteria > Desulfobacterota > Desulfovibrionia > Desulfovibrionales > Desulfovibrionaceae > Cupidesulfovibrio. Next base: position 48,383 of record JAITSV010000049.1, on the reverse strand, counting down.
AATGAGAGGGGTGTGGGACATGGGAAGGCTCCTGTTGGGAGTTTTGATGGGCACCTTCCGAAAATGGAAGATGCCGGGAGCTCAAAACCGCCCAACAGTGCGGCGACCTACTTCCCCTCGCGGGTATTGTATATCGGCCACTCCCGGCAAAGCTATGCGTGGAGATGCTCATACCCCGAAGGGCATGAAAAAGCCACGAGCTGACGGGACGTGGAACCGCTGTTGGACGGGGTGTTTTGAGCACCTATAGGGCAGATAGCCCTAGCGGGTGGGGAAGTCAAGGGAGAGAGGGGAGACAGGGGAACCACATGGCCGAGTACATCGACCTACGTATTTCCAAGGACGATCTGACGCTCGACGCCGGGGGGCAGCCCGTGCTGCTCGATGGCCGGGCGTCCATCGCCCAGGACATCCAGCACATGATCCGCGAAAGCGGCCTGCTGGTGGACATCATCGCCAACCGGGACGCCCGCGCGCGGAGCACCAACCTTGTCCGCATCACCATGGCCGTGGACGACGACGAGCGCATCGTGCCCGGCACTACGGTCATCCGCGAATCGGCCCTGGGCGAATACTGGCTGACGGCCACCACCGTGAAATACGGCAGCATCTCGCTGCAATTGGGGGCGTGAGGTGAGGGGCTATCGAGGCTTCTTGCAGGCCGGGGTCACGCGCCGGGCATGCTCCCAGAACGCTTCGTCCAGAACGGGGTTGTCGGGGTCGCTTTCCGCGTTGGCAGTGAGCTGGGCATCGGAAAAGGTCCGGCTGCGCCTGCCGTCGGTAAGCGGGCGCATCTTGCGGATTTCTTCGAGTGTGTACCCGGTGCTCTGTTCGCTGGTGGACATGGGGCATCGGCTCCCGGCTGGTCGCGTGGCGGGTGGAAGGCTTCAGGGGGGCGTTCCGGAAGGCTACGCGTTGGCCACCTTAATGGGCTGCACGTCCCGCCATTCCGTCCGGGTATTGGCGGTTTCCCACAGCGTGTACGCCTGCTGCATGCCCAGCCAGAGTTCCGGCGTGGTGTCCAGCGCGCGGGAAAGGCGCAGGGCGATGTCCGGCGTGATGGATGCGCGCTCGTTGACGATGGCCGAAAGCGCCTTGCGCGAAATGCCCAGGCGCTGCGCCAGTTCGGTAATGGTGATGCCCAGCGGGTCCATGTGCATCCTGAACAGGATTCCCCCAGGGTGCGTGGGCTTTCTGGTGCGGGTACGCATGGCGGTTCTCCTAATGGTAGTCCTGATAGTCCACGATATGGGCATCGCCGTTTTCGAAGCGGAATGTCAGACGCCAGTTGCCGGATACCTTCACGGCCCAATGTCCGGCCAGATTCCCCTTGAGCGGGTGCAGGCCCGAACCGGGAAAGTTCATGTCCCGGACCTCGCGTGCGTTGTCGAGAAGGTCCAGAACGTCGAGCAACTTGCGCACATGCTTCTGCTGCACGCCTTTGGTGGTGCCGTCGTAGAAGAGGTCTTCAAGACCCTTGTGCGCGAAGCTGCGAATCATGAGGTTACTGTAACCATCTTGGTTACACATGGTCAAGGGGGAAAGCGAACAGGAGGGGCCAATGGCCATCACCAGCGCCGCGCGTGAACTGTTCACCCTCATGCTGCGCGAGGCGGGCATGCCGGTAACGCAGGCCGAGATGCAGCAGCAGTGGGACGCCCTGAACGCGACCGAGGGCAGTCAGATCACCAACAACAGCGCATGGTCGCCGTTCTGGCGGCTGATTTCGGCCATCGTCACGGCCCCGGCGCAATGGCTGGTGGGCCTGCTGGTGGAGCACGCGCTGCCCAACACCTTTTTGCGGTTCGCCTCCGACGCCTGGCTCGATGTGTTCGCCTGGGGCGTGGACGTGAAGCGCAAGGCGGCTGCCACGGCCACCGGGGCGGTCACCTTCACGCGGGCCACGGCCACCGGCGCCTTGACCATACCGGCGGGCACGCTGGTGGAATCGCCCCCCATCAACGACGTGACCTATCGCGTGGCCACCGTGGCGGAAGCCGTGATCCCCGCCGGGCAGCTGGCGCTGGCCGTGCCGGTGCAGGCCGAGCAGGCCGGGGCCGCGTGGAACCTTGGGCCGGGCTACTACTCCATCCTCACCAGACCGGTGCCGGGTATCACGGGCGTGACCAACGGGGCCGACTGGCTGACCTCGCCCGGCGCGGACACCGAGGACGACGAATCGCTGCGGCTGCGGGCGCGCAACCAGTTTGCCGCCGTGGGCCAGTACCACCACGACGCGGCGTACCGCGCCCTGATCGCGGAGTTTGCCGGGGTGCGCACCGACTACCTGCACTTCGAAAAGGACGGGCCGCGCGGGCCGGGTACGGCCAACTGCCACGTGATGGTGGAAAGCGGCATCCCCCCGCAGGAGTTCATCGACACCATCAACGCCTACGTGCGGGCCTCCGGCAACCATGGCCACGGCGACGACATGTTGTGCATGCCCATCGCGGCCATGCCGGTGGCGCTGGCCGTGACGGTGTACCCGGTGACCACGGCCAGCGCCACGCGGGCGGAGGCACTGCGCCAGGCCGTGGAAAATCGCGTGCGCTGTGCGTGGCGCGAGAACGCCGATTTCACCATGACCAGGACGCTGCCGCTTTCGCGGTTCTCGTTCTCGCGCCTGTCGGAGGAACTGCACGCGGCCCTGCCGGATCTGCAAAGCGTGGAGTTCACCCACGACGGCGAGGGCGGGGCCGTGGGCGCCGACATCGTGGCCCAGCTGCAACTGCCGGTGCTGGGCAGCCTGACCGTCTCCCTTGGGGGCGCGGCATGAGTGATCTGCCGCAGCTCGACCAGCCCAGCCTGCCGTTCTGGATGGGCGGGGATGAGTGCTCCAAGCTGGCCAGCGCCGCCCATGGCTGGTTCACGCGCCTGGGCGAATGGGCGGCCCTGCCCGCCCGGCAGTTGGACCCGCTTACCTGCACGCCCACCGTGCTGGATCTGCTGGCCTGGCAGCGCAATGTCACCACCTACAAGGGCGAGCCGGAGCGGCTGTACCGCCTGCGCGTGGCCCACGCCTACGCCAACGCCCGCGATGCGGGCAGCGTGACCGGGTGGGGGCGCATCTTTCAACGGCTGGAGCTGGGCGGCGTGGCGCTGGAAGAATGGAGCGACCGGCATCCCGCAAGCGCGCCTTCCGCAGGCTACGCAGTAGGCGCGGTAGCGCCTGAGAGCGCAGGCGGCGGGCCTGACGAACTTGCTTCGGCAGGCATCCGCACTGCCGCCGCAGCGGATGATGCATGGGACATCATTGGCGTGGTGGTGGACGACACGGCCTTCCCCGACCGGCAGAACGTGCTGGAAATCATCGTGCAGGAGTATGGCCGCACCTGCCGCCGTTACCGTTTCATCAGCCGTATCCCGCAGGCCGTGCGCGTTGCCGCCTGCGCCTTTGACGACGATCACGCCACGGTGTGCGCCGTGAGCAACCCCCTCACTCTGGTCACGGCGGGCATGCGCGCCGCCGCGTTCGACAACAGCCACCACACCACGGAGGCCCACGCATGAGCGTTACCCTGACCGCCGCCGGGGAGGCCCTGATCGCCCGCTTGCAGGCGGAAGGCACCCCCCTTGTCATCGACCGGTTCGTCTTCGCGGACGTGCCGGGGCAGGATCACACCCAGCCCGCCAACCCCGCCCAGGGCGTGCCCACGGACCACGTGGTGCACGAGTTTCCCATCCCGCAGGAGTACCGGGCCTATGTGAACCCCAGCCAGGTTGTGTACTCCGCGCTGCTGGGCAGCGACGTGGGGCCGTTCTCGTTCAACTGGCAGGGCCTGTACTGCACCGAGCACGCCACGCTGGTGGCCGTGGCCACCTTCCCCCGGCTGGAAAAGCGCCGGTACGACCCGGCCACCAACACCCAGGGCAACAACCTGACCCGTAACTTTCTGCTGGAGTTCAGCGGCGCGCGCGAGCTGACGCAGATCACCGTCGAGGCGGCGGTGTGGCAGCTGGACTTCACGGTGCGCCTGAAGGGCATCGACGAGCGCGAGCGCCTGTCGAACCGGGACATTTACGGGCGCGCCGCGTTTCTGGACGACGGCTGGCTGCTGACCCACACCGGCGGGGCGTATCGGTTCGAGGCCGGGCGCGGCTACGTGGAAGGCATCCGCGCGGCGCTGCCGGACCCCACGCCCGTGGTGCCCGCCGTGACCCCGTGCGAGGTGTGGCTGGACGTTTCCATGCAGGGGCAGGGTTCGGACGTGGTCACGGTGGTGACCCCGCTGTGCCTGGTCCCCGGCACGGCCAGCCCGGACTACACGGCGGCAGCGCCGCATAACACCCCCCACTACTGCGAGAAGGTGGCCCGCATCGAGGCCGACGGAAGCGTGACCGATTTGCGGTCGCGCCGCATCGGGCTTGCGCCGGAACAGTTGGGCGCGGTGACGCGCGAGGAACTGGAAGCGGCGCTGGCCAGCTTCGACATGACCAGGACCGTGCGGGACATGCTGGCGGGCGGCATCGTGGAGTGGGAAAGCGAGACCATCCCGACGCTGGCTGACGGGTTGCCCCTGGGGCTGGAGCTTAACGGCAACGTGGTGAATCTGGCGACCTTTCCCCGCCTTTCGCGCAAGTGGTGCGGTGATGCAAAGAACGCCACGGCACCGGCGTGGTACCGCTGCACGGCAGCCGGGGTGCGCGATGCGGCGGGCGGGTACCTGCGGTTGCAGGACAGGCGGGGCGAATACCCGCGAGGTTGGGACCACGGGCGCGGCGTGGATGCCGGGCGCGTGCTGGGCAGCGCCCAGGGCGATGCCATGCGGCGGATTACCGGCAACGTCTACACGGACAGGGCGCAAATATCCGGCGCGGATGGGGCGTTCGCCGGGCCTTCGGCGTCTGACCTGGCAGGCGTGAGCGGCACGCCGTTGAACATCGGGCGGGGGTTCTCGTTCGACTCCCAGCGCGTGGTCCCCACGGCAGCCGAAGTTCGAGTGCGGAGCATCGCCACCATGTACATCATCCTGGTATAGGAGCACGCCATGCCTTTGATTCATATCTACGCCACCGATACTCGCGAATATCTGCGCACCGAAGACTGGACCCCGCCGGAGCCGTGGGTGGCCCTGCCCGCCGATGCAGTGTCTGCCGATGCCGTCCCCCTGCCGGATGTGCGCGCGGGGTTTGCCCGTGTGCTCACCGTGCAGGCTGACGGCTGGGAGTACGTTGACGACCATCGCGGCGAGAAGGGATGGCTGCCCGATGAACAGCCCCAAACCATCGCGGCCTTGGGACCGCTGCCCGAAGGCTGGAGCACCAGCGCCCCTGTGCCCTCGCTGGAAAGCGTAGCCGCCGCCAAGGCGCGCGAGATCCGCACCGGGTACGACACGGCCCTTGCGGGCGTGCTGGCCGGGGCGGACGCCACCGCCACCGGCGTGGCCGTGGGGTCGGCCTTGATGGCCGTCACGGACCCCGACGGGCTGGAATACCTGGTGGACATGCTGACCGCCCGCCGGGTGGAACTGGAGCAGGCCCTGCTGGCTGCGCAGGCCGAAGCCGACCCGGTGCCCGCCGTGCTGGCCATCGTGGTCAGCTACCCGACGTAGGGCGGGGAGCGGCCATGCTGTGGCAACCCGTATCGTTCACGCCCCCGGCCAGCATCGGCGCGGTGGGCGACGGGCTTTCCGGTTCGCTGGGGACGGTGGGGTCCACCGTGGCCAGCGGTGCGGCGTCCCTTGCCGGGCTGGGCCTGCCGGAGGGGCCGCCCCCCGCCGGAGGGGGCACCGCGGATCTTCGTAACGACGCCTCCGGCATGCTGGCCAGCCCGTGCCCGTACATCGCGGTCACGCCGTACCAGCAGGGCGTGGGGCAGCGCCGGGGTGACCGGGCCTATCTGACGCCGCAGGGAGCCGTCTCCGCTGTGGCCGGGCGCATGAGCGAGGCGCAGGATCTGCAGGCCCCCGGAGCGTTGCCAGCTTCCACGGCCCCCACGGAGATGGACACGGCCATGGTGTTGCTGGTCATGGCCGCGCCCGACGAGAGCGGCCTTGCCACCTCGTTGGGCCGGTTCAACGGCGTCTTCCCCATCACCGAGTTGCAGCAGGCGCAGCGGCGCGCCGGTGGGCTGGCCGGGCTGGAGCGTGACAAGTTCACCATCCCGCCTGCACCCGGTTATCCCGCGTGGGGCGCATCGTCGCCGCAGCGGGGCGGGCCGGGGCTGGCCACGTCGCGGGCGCTGGGTGGGCAGCTGGCCATGGCGGAGGGCCTTTCCGCCGCCAGCACGTCGCCTGTGGGGCGGCTGGGTGCGTTCGGGGCCAAGCGGCAGACTGCCATGGCGGCCCGGCAGGCCGACCTCGATGCGCTGCGCGGGTCCATGACCGGCAGCGACCCCGGATGGTCCGGCGTGTACCTGGAAGGGCAGGCCGTGGAACTGGCCAAGCTGCTGGTGAAGTTCGCCCCGCCCATGGACGCCGCGTTCAAGTGCTGCGCGGCGGTGTGCTGGTACGGAACCAAGCGGCAGGTAGCCTACTACAAGGAAGCCTTCGGGCTGGAGAACCCGCTGGAGGGCATAGCGTGAGCTTTCTGCGTCTGGACGATTTCACCGTGCCGGGCTTCGGCCTGCTCGCCTCCATGACCCTGCCCTTCAAGGACGAGGACGCCAGCGGCGACACCAGCAGCACGTCCAAGGCCAGCAAGGGCACCAAGGCCAAGAAGCTGGAGGCGAAAATCTTCATCCGGTTCACGGACGAGGACGATCTGCGCGCTCTGACCCGCATGGCCGAGGCCAAGAGCGGCGGCGACGGGCGCGTCTACACCGTCACCAACCGTACGGCCAACGCAGCCGGGATGCGGCAGGGCCGGTTCACCGGCGACTTCAAGGCAGAGGAGCAGGAGGAGCGCCGCTGCTGGCTGGTGACCTTCAGCCTGTCCGAGCACGTGTCGGTGCCGGAGCGGGCCGAGGCGCGCGAACCCGCCAAGACGGCCACCGCCCAGCAGAACGAGGGGCAGGCCGTGGCGCCGCCGGAAGAAGCGGAACCCGCCCAGGAATTGACGTGGTTCGAGAAGAAGCTGAAGGCCGCCAGCGACGTGCTGGGCGACTACAAGGCGTCGGACGGCACGGGCAGTGAGGCCGGGAAATGAGGCTGCAAAAGCGGTTGACCGTGGCGGGCGCGGAAGTCCCGCTGGTGAGCGAGGACGTGCGCCTGGATCTGGACCGGCCCGGCAGGGCCGTGTTTCAGGTGCGGGCGGAAGCCGCGCTTTCCGGCGAGGTGTCCTTTGCCATGGGCTGGCATTGGGATGCGGCCCTTACCCTGTTCTTCAGCGGCGACGTGGAGCGGTGCACCCCCGTGGACGGGGCGCAGCAGCGGCTGTTCTGTCGCGAGGTTTCGGCCCGGCTGGACGTGGCTATCCCGTTGGCGCTGCGCCACCCCACGTTGCACCAGGTGCTGGCCGCCTATGCGCAGGCCGCGCGGGTGCGCTTCATCGTACCGGACAGGCCGTATGCCGCCACCCGCGTGCCGTATTTCGGCGCCGTAGGTTCCGGCTTCCACGGTATGGCGCAGTTGGGCCAGGTCTTCGGCATCGAGGACTACGTGTGGCAGGCGCAGGGCGACGGGCAGGTATTCGTGGGGGCGTGGGCCGATTCGCGCTGGGCCGGGCGCGCCGTGGATCTGCCGGACGAGGCATGGGGAAAGACCATGGCCACGGGCGCGCGCACGGTGACGGCCATCCCCGGATTGCGCCCCGGCGTGGTGCTGGACGGGGGGTGGGTAGCGTCCGTGCGGTTTGCCGGGCACCAGATGGAGGTCACATGCAGGAAGCAATAAGGACGGCGGTACTGCGGCTGTTTCCGGAGCTGTCCGGCGGGCTGCACCTGGACCGGTACGGGCGGGTGGTGGCCATCGCGGATCAGCCCGGGGAGGGCGTGACCTGCGAACGGTTCCGACCGCGCTATGCCGTGGACGTGCAGATCCTGACGCCGGAGCTTGAGCCGGACACGGCTTTTCCCGTGTTTCCGGCGGTGCCGCTGCCGGTGCCCGGCGGGGCAGGGCAGGAGAGCGGCACTTACGCCTTTCCGGAGCCGGGCGCGCTGGTGGTGGTGGGCTTTGCCTACGGCAGGCCGGACCACCCCATCATCCGGCAGGTGTACCCCATGGGGGCCAGCCTGCCGTCCGTGGCCCCGCGCGAATGGCTGGCGCAACAGTCGCCCGCCGTGTTCCAGCGGGCCGACGCGGACGGCAACTGGACCCGCCAGACCGACGCGGCCATCACCGACGAATCGCAGACCCGGCTGGTACGGGCCATGGAGGCGGTGACCGAGGTTGCGCGCGAAATCCGCCGCGTGTCGGAGCATTCCGCCACCGAGGTGGAGGGCACGTACACGGTGGAGGCGGGCACGGTGCTCACCCTGCTGGCCGGGCTGCGGGCCGATCTAGGCACCCTGGGCGTACTGAACCTGACCGCCGGGGGCGATTCCACCCACACCACGGCGGGCGCCGCCACCGAAACCGTGGGCCGCGACCACGCCAGCACGGTGAAGGGCAGCCGGTACATCACCGTTGCCGGGGGCCGCAGCGAGGCAGTGCAGGGCGGTCAGCAGACGCAGATCGGCGGCGACAGGACAGAGGCCGTGGGCGGCGACCACGACCAGACCGTGGACGGCAGCAGCACCGAAAAGGCCGGGGGCGACCGCACCATAGAAGCGGCCAACCTGCGACTGCGGGCGGCGACCATCTCGTGCGTGTCCACCTCCGGCAACGGGGCGGGGACAAGCCTGTTCGAGGAACTGCTGGCCTGCCTGGACGAAATCAAGGCGGCGCTCGATGTGCTGGCCGCCCACACCCACCCATCCTCGTCGGCCATCACGGAAGGCGGCGAGGTGGCAACCCACGCATCCCGGCTGGGCACCCACCGGGGGCGCATTGGAGGCATCACGGCGTGACGGACCCCGCACCACGCAAAACCGCCCCGTGTCATCGGCTGATGGCACGGGGCGGCGTCGTTTCAGGGGGCGGAAGGCTAGGCCGAGGCAATCACCATGGGCGGCAGCGCCTGCGGCTGGCAGGGCGGCAGTTCCGACATCACGGTTCGCGCGATGCGGTTGGCCGAGTCGGACAGTTGCAGCATGCGCAGGCCCAGCCATTCAAGGGCCAGCCGGGCGTCGCGCGGGCGGTCCTTGCCCGCTTCGGCCAGCATGCCCGGCGCGGCGGACAACTGGCGGGCAATGGTGCCCAGCGTGAACGGCGCGAAGTACGGCCCGGCATCGCCAAGCACCGTGTTGTCGCCGTCTTCGTCGTCAAGGGTGGAGCACAGGCTGCCGCTGTACTCGGCGGCGCTGTCCTGAAGCGAGCGCAACAGCCCGAACAGCGGGCCCGGTTCGGTGTAGTCGGCCAGATAGCCAAGCTGCACCTCCAGGTCGTCCAGTTCAGACGCAAGGGCGCTGATCCGACTCGCCACGGCGGGGGAGATGAGAGGGGTGTGGGACATGGAAGGCTCCTAGGAATGTTGTTGATTGGCAGTCTCTGAAAAGAGACTGCCGGGAGCTCAACACCGTCCTAGGGCGGCGGGCGTATTCCCCTTGCGGGTATTGTATTAGCCGCACTCCCGGCAGAAAAGTACGTGGAAAGATGCAACCGTGCCATGGGCAACGATGGCGCATGACGGGCGCAAAAAAACCACGGCTGACGGGCGTGATGGCCGCCTAGGACTGACAGGTGTGTTGAGCACCTTGTGACAAGGTGTCGTAACCGCCCGGCGAAGTCAAGGGTGATGAATGGGGTATGGGTTGTTATTCAGCGATTCTATGTGATTGCGTGATATGTGGGCGTGGCTGGTTACCTGTTGTTTTTGTTTATATAATATTTATAAAGGGATAAAATTAAGAGACCCGCAGGAGGGAGAAATGAAGCTGGGAAGAAACGACTTGTGTTGGTGTGGTTCTGGTATCAAATACAAAAAATGCCACCTTAATCGTGTTAATGAGGACGTTGTTGGAATGCAAGATGTTATAAATGTTTTAAATATAATGAATAAGAGAAAGATGTGTTTGCACCCGCAGCCAAACGGCGAATGTGATAAAATTATACAATCGCATACAGTTCAAAAAAATGGAAGTCTTTCAAAAATTTCTGAAGATGGGAAAGTTTATTATGTGAGAAAGGATTACCCTGATCTTGTTAAAAACGAAGGTGAGATTGGTCTTAAGTTGGTAGGAGTATCTAGTGCATCAACTTTTTTTGGTTTTTGCAAGAAGCATGATCAGGATTTTTTTTTGAAAATTGAGAATAAGAATTTTGAAAAATGTTATGAAGACGTGTTTAGGCTTCACTATAGATCTATGTGCAAGCAATACTATGATAAGATGGTTGCGATTGAATCGCAAAAAGAACAGCTTAAAATGATTGACAGAGGTATGAACGCTAATCTCCAGCGAAATGTGCAAATGTTTTTGAATATGTATATAGCTGGAAATGAACAAGATTTGATAGATATGGAATTTTTTATGAATGAAGCTTGCGAGGTGTATAAAACTGGTGCTTTTGAAAAATATTCATATTGTGTTTTTGAATTCTTAAGAATTCCATCTGTAATGGCATGCTCTGCTTTTGCAATGTCTGTAGATGCGTTTGGAGATGTTGTTCAAAGTACACTGTCTGGTGTTCTGCGCATTGTAGCGGGCCGCCTGGAGCGCATATCGAGTCCAGAAAAAAAGTTTCCGTTGTTGTGTGTGAATGTCTTCGCAAATGACGACAAGGGGATAGCTCTTTTTTCGTGGGATAAGGGGGCAGACGAAGTATATCGGAAGTGCTTTGAAAAGTTGTCTTTAGCGAATTCAGCGCAAGTGACTGAGATGATCGTTCGGATGCTATGCGCGTATACTGATAATTTTGTCGTTGAACCAAAGTGGTGGAATTCGTTAGATGAAGAAGGCAAGGCGTTTTTCCTCAAAATTGCGCATCCTTCTTTCGAGCATGGCAGTGAATTTGCTTATGACTATTCGAGAATGTATTTTGGAGATTGGGGACTAATAGGTTCATCATTTGATAAAAATTGAGAAATGTGGGTCGGTTTGCACCGCTGGGAGAGTATACAGAGAAAGCATTCACCTGACACAGCTATGTCGGGCGAGACGATCTACCTGCTGCTCGCGGGTGGCGACAAGTCTAGCCAGAAGCGTGATATCGTGCTTGCCAAGAAGCTGGCGCGGGAATTCGAGGATAGCCATGACTAAGATTGCCAGATTCGACGCCGCCGAATTCCTCGACAGCGAAGAAGCCATCGCCGAATACCTTTCGGCAGCGCTCGAAGACCCGAACCCGGATGTGTTCCTTGCGGCGGTTGCCGACGTGGCCAAGGCCCATGGCATGAGCCAGCTTGCCAAGGACGCAGGCCTCGGACGTGAGAGTCTGTACAAGGCCCTCGCGCCTGGTGCCCAACCTCGCTACGGGACCATCGTCAAACTGCTCGGAGCCATGGGCGTTTCGCTTCAGGCCAAGCCCAAGGTGGCAGCCTGATCACGTAGGCATCAATGCCGTTGCACACCGTTGCACGGCCACGCGCACTACCCCATGAACGAATCAGGGCCGGGATACACTCCCGGCCCTTTCCATTTTCTCCCGGCGCGCCCGCGCAGCGCGGGCATCCGCCCACCAGGTGGCGCAGCCGCCGCGCGCCGCCCTGTGCCCCCCATCTCATCCGCGAAAACCCAGCGCCCCCCGGAAAAATTCACTCCTCCGCCCCAAACCTTCGGCCTTTTTCGAGCGCGATTGTGCAATCGGCCCACCGGTGCAATCCACGGCGTATTCCTTGGGCCGCCTTGGCTATTGCCCGCTGTGGCGCATTGCGCGGTGTGCAACCCCGTGCAAGGTCGTGCAAGCTCATTGCACTGGCGGAGGAGAGGGGGCTTTGGGTAATGGCCCGAAAGGACACGTTTTTCTAAGAGGGCCTTCATGCGCCCTTTGGAGGCTGTATGCCCTAACTGTATGCCCTAAACTGAAAAATGGCTTACGAGCATATCGTAAGCCATTGATTTTAATGGTCGGAACGACTGGATTCGAACCAGCGACCCCCTGCTCCCAAGGCAGGTGCGCTACCAGGCTGCGCTACGTTCCGGCGGGGCCACGGCGGTGGCGTCGTGGCGTACGGTGGTCAGATAGTCGAAAGCGTGTCGCGGTGCAAGGGGAAATGGCGATGCGGTCGGTTGGTTGCGGCGGTCCCGGCGAGGGCAAGGCGGCCCGGCGGGTATGGGCGTGGCGTGAAGGGCGGAGGAGACCGGCGAGGACAAATGCGGATGGGAACGACCGGTATGGGGCTGCATCGGTCTGGATCGATATGGGCAGGTCAGGCAAAGGCGGACAGGCCGGGCGCTGGCAGCCGGGCAATTGCGCGCGTGTCGGCACGCATTCGTCCGCGCATCGTCCGTGCCCATCCGCACGCCATGTGCCTCCCTGTTTTCTACAGTGTTTTTGTACGGCGTGCGTTTTGTAACATGGTGTAATGTAAAAACTATTGTCTCGATCGTTCGCTCCGGCGGCAAACTATTTCGGCGTGGCGCGTTATTTTGCACGCGGGCCGCTTGACGACAGGGGGCAAGGTGCGTATTTACGCATCTCCTTACCAATTGGCAGCGTTCTTGTTTCCCTCGTTCGATCTTCGCATGTGCAAAGCTCCGGACAGATGAAAAGAAGAGCCTGAGAAAATTCCGGAGTATTTCACATGTCCAAGAAGCTCTACGTCGGCAACCTTCCCTTCTCCAGCAGCGAAAGCGACCTGCGCGCCCTGTTCTCCAACCACGGCGAAGTGCAGTCCGTCGCCCTGATCATGGACCGCGAAACCGGTCGTCCCCGTGGCTTCGGCTTCGTGGAAATGGACGACGACGGCGCCCGCGCCGCCATGGAAGCCCTTGATGGCCGCGACTTCCAGGGCCGCAGCCTGAAGGTGAACGAAGCGCAGGAACGCGCTCCCCGCCAGCCCCGCTGGTAGGTCTTCGCTCCCCCTATCGTCTGGACCGGGTCCCGCCCATTTCGGGCGGGACCCTTTCTTTTCGGCGCGGTTCCGCGCCACAAGCAGGAGGAGACCCCATGGCCAAGGACGATTATTTCGAAGTAGCGGGCGTGGTGCAGGAAGCCCTGCCCAGCACGCTGTTCCGTGTGGAACTGGAAACGGGCCACACCGTGCTCAGCCACCTGTGCGGCAAGATGCGCAAGTTCCGCATCCGCATCCTGCCCGGTGACAAGGTGCGCGTCGCCATGTCCCCCTACGACCTGACCAAGGGCCGCATCGTTTTCCGCGAACGCTAGGCGGCCCGCCACGGCCCCGCGCCGTGTCCCGTAGCCTGAAGGCCCCTGCCGGTATCGTGCCCGTGGGGGCTTTTCGTTTGCGGACGGCATGGGTGGGGGGCGGGGTCTGCCGGGTGGGCGGGTACTGCGCCATCTGCGTTGATCACGCCCGCTGAGCCGGGCTTGCGCAGCACCATCCGCCTTGTCTGCTGCCACGTCCTCGATGGCTTGGCCCGCCCCGTTGTCCACGCGCTGCCCCCTGGCTTTGACACCCCCGTCGGCATGGGGCATTGCGGTGGGGGGAATTTCGTCTGTCGCGCTCCTCCGTTTTTCCGCACCCTCTCCGGAGCCGTTCATGGGACACATCGCCGCCAGGGACATCTATCGCCGCCTCGGCCACGCCATCGACAACACGCCCGTGCGCACGCCGTGGAACGATGCCTTCCACACCATGCTGCGCGAACTGTACACCCTGGAAGAAGCGGAACTGGTGGTGCGCATGCCGTACCGCCCGTCGTCCCTCGGGCGGCTGGAACGGATCACCGGCATGGACCGCGCGCGGTTGCAGGGGCTGCTGGACCGGCTGTGCGACAAAGGGCTGGTGCTGGACATCCGCGAGGATGGCGACCATGCAGTTGCGGCGACCAACGCAGCCGGGGCCACAGAATCCGTCGAACGCCAAGCCGCATCGGCGCACGGGCATGGCGGGCAGCACGGACATGATGCGCACGGGGATCACGTACATCCGCATGCGCATCTGCACGGCCATTCCCACACCCCGCACGGCCACGACCATTCCGCCCCCGGCTTCCCGCACTCCCATCACCATCCCGACGACGGCTGCCTGTACATGATCAGCCCCATCGTCATCGGCATCTTCGAATTCACCATGATGCGCACCGGCGGGGCGCTGCCCAGCAAGCGCTGGGCGGAGCTGTTCCACGACTACATGTTCGGCGACCGGGCCTTCCTGGACGCCAACTTCGGCGACGGACAGCGCGTTTCGGTCATGCGCACCCTGCCGCACCAGCAGACCCTGGGCGACCACGTGGAAATCCTGGACTACGAGCGCGCCGCCGCGCTGGTGGAGCAGAACCGCACCTTTGCCGTGGGCCTGTGCTCGTGCCGTCACGAAAAACATCACCTCGGCACCCGCCAGTGCGACGTGGACATGGAAACCTGCACTTCCATGGGCACCGGCGCGGAATACCTGGTCCGGCACGGGTTTGCCCGGCGCATCGACAAGGCGGCCATGCACGACATCCTGGCCCGCTCGCGCGACCTCGGCTTCACCCTGTCCGCCGACAACGTGCAGCAGGGCGTGGGGTTCATCTGTCATTGCTGCGGCTGCTGCTGCAACCTCATGCAGGGCATCCGCCAGTGGGGGCACGCCGGGGTGCTGGTCACCTCGTCGCTCATCGCCCGGTGTGACGCCAGCCTGTGCAACGGCTGCGGCCTGTGCGAACGGGCCTGCCCCATCGACGCGGTGTCGCTGCCGGTGCCGCCCGGCGGTAGTAAGCGTGACCGGCGCTGCACGGTGGACGAGGCCTATTGCCTGGGCTGCGGGGCCTGCGCACTGAAGTGCCCCACCGGGGCGCTGCGTCTGCACCCGCGCGAACGCAAGGTGCTGCACCCGGCGGACAGCTTCGAACGGGTTATCCTGCAAAGCCTGGAGCGCGGCACCCTGCAAAACCTGGTGTTCGACAACCCCAACAGCCGCACCCAGGAATTCATGCGCGGGCTGGTGGGCGGCTTTCTGCGTCTTGGCCCGGTGAAACGGGCGCTGATGGGCGAGGCGCTGCGCTCGCGCTTTCTCGATGCCGTGCGCCGCATGGCCGGGTAGGGCGAAAACCGTTCCGCTCCAGGCGGTCTGGGGGGCGGCGGCGGGATGGCAGCAGCCAGTCCGCTGGGAGACTAAGCCCCGACCGCCCGGCAGGACGGGCAAAGCCGCCACCTGCTCACCGACACCCTCCATGCCATCCTTCCCTTGCGCATGATGAAGCCCCCGCTGGCGATGCTGGCGGGGGCTTGTTGTCTATTGGGCCGGAAGCGGAAGCCGGACCGGTGTCCGGCGGCGCGGTGCGGCCTCCGGCTGGCCGCGTCGCGTCAGTTGCAGGGGGTGGGGTGCGACTTCAGAAGGTCATCGGCAATGGCGGCGCTGTCCTCCGCATCGGCGGGGTGCACGCACAGGCAGTCCGCGCCCTGGCCCAGCGCGGCGGCGCGCTTGTCATGCCTGCCAAGGTGGCTGCCCAGTTCGGCGGAGTGCCCGATGAACAGGGGATTGTACCCCGTGTCCAGCACCGCCCGCGGCTTGCGCGCGAACATGAATACCCCGCTGAAGTCCGCCAGGGTGGCGCCCAGCGGGTACACCGCAAAGGTGTAGGCCTTGCCCGAAGCTCCGGTGAACGAGGTCATGGCGAGGGGTTCCATAGTGCCTCCTTCGTGTTGCGGGAATACGATACCCTTTGGCATCATATAGGCACATAACGACAGTGTCGCAATGATTTGCGCGGGGCGGCGGCGTGCCGTTCCGGAACACCGTCCCCTAGAACTCGATGCCCCTGGTCGCCTGCACCCCCTTCTGCCACGGGTGCTTCACCTCGTTCATCTCGGTGACCAGGTCGGCCCGCTCGGCCAGCCAGTCGGGCAGGCCGCGTCCGGACAGCACCAGATGCCTGCCCTGCGGTTCCGCCAGTTCCAGCAGGTGTTCCACCTCTTCACGGGTCACGATGTCGTAGCCGAGGGCGTACAGGGTTTCGTCCAGTACCAGCATGTCCACGTCGGGCAGGGTATCTTGCGCCCATTGCAGCAGTTCCTGGGCGGCCTTGCGGTGGGCGGGGCGGTCCTCCTCGCGGCGCAGAAAGCCCTTGCCCCCGGCGCGAAAGCGTTCGCCCAGCAGGCGCTCCAGCATTTCCTGCTCGCCCGCCTGGCCGGGGCGCTTCATGAACTGGCCGAAGGCCACGGTCATCCCCTGGCCCAGGGCGCGGATGGCCTGCCCCACGCAGGCGGAAGTCTTTCCCTTGCCGTTGCCGGTGTATATCAGCAGCATCGGTTCTCCGGGGTATCCCAGCCCACCCCCGGCATGGCGGCCCCGCAGCGGGCACACCGCGACGAGGCGGGCAGGTGGGTGTGAAAGCCCTCGCGCAGGACGAACAGGGCGCCGCAGGCGGGGCAGTGGGTGGATTCGGCGGGATGGCCCGGCATGTTGCCCAGGTAGACGAAGTGCAATCCTTCCTCGCGCCCGATTTCCCAGGCCCGTTCCAGCGTGGCGGGCGGGGTGGGGGGACGGTCGGTCAGCCGGTAGGCCGGGTGAAAGCGCGAAAGGTGCCACGGCACGTCCGGCCCCAGTTCGTCGCGGATGAACCGGGCCATGTCGCGCAGTTCGTCCGGGTCGTCGTTCAGGCCGGGAATGAGCAGGGTGGTCACCTCCAGCCACCAGCCCATGCGGGCGATGGTGCGCAGGGTGTGCAGCACCGGCTTCAGCCGCGCGCCGCACTGGCTTGCGTAGAAATGCTCGGTGAACGCCTTCAGGTCGATGTTGGCCGCGTCGATGCGGTGTTCCAGTTCCACCAGGCATTCCGGCGACTGGAACCCGTTGGAGACCATGATGGTGGCAAGCCCGGCGGCGCGGGCCGCGTCCGCCGTGTCGCACATAAGCTCGAAAAAGATGGTGGGCTCGGAATAGGTGAACGATACCGACGCCGCCCCGCTGACCCTGGCCTCGGCCACCAGTTTGTCCGGCGTGGTGCGCTGGCCGCGCACCACGCCTTCTTCCGCCGGCGGGCGCGACAGCGACCAGTTCTGGCAAAACCCGCACGCCAGGTTGCAGCCCATGGTGCCGAAGGAATAGGTGAGCGTGCCCGGCATGAAGTGGAACAGCGGCTTCTTTTCCACCGGGTCCAGGTTCACGGCGGCCACGTTGTCGCCCACCAGGGTGAACAGTCTGCCGACGGGGGCGGTTTTCGGTGCCACGTCTGGCCCCACGGCGTCGGATTCCGCTACCACTGGCCGATTCACCCGCACCCCGCAGCGGCCCGTGCCGCCCCCCGGAATGATGCAGTAATGGCTGCACAGGCGGCACTGCACGCGCGCGGCATCCGCATCCGGCGATGCGGCGGTGCCTGCGGCATCAGCGCCACCGGGCGGGGGCAGGGGCTTCCAGAGGCGTGCATCAAGCATGGCGAAGTCCTTGGTGGATGGAAAAGCGCCGGACGGGAACGCCAGGCGAAAGGGATGCGGCCTGCCGGTCGCGCCGGACACGGCCTTCAGCCTGCACGGGGCCGCGCGGCTATTGCCGCCTGCCCGTTCCGATGCCGCCGGGGGGCAGGGGCGTGGGCCGCATCACGCCGCCCCCGTTTCCACTGTTCCCGCCGCTGCCCCAATTTCCACTGTTGCCGCCCTGGGGTTGGCCCCACGTGCCGTTCACGTTGATTTCGGGCGCGATGATCATGGGCACCTGCTGTTGCGGCATGTCCTGGTGGCGCGGTGGCCCCTTGGATTCCATGATCCGATCGCCGGTGTCCGGGTCGCGTCCGATGTACGACTGGTCGCCGCCGGTACCCATGAAGGTGTCGTGGCGGGGCTGTTCCTGTTGCGGGGGAATGCCATCCCCCGTGCCGTTGGCGCCAACCGCGGCTGCGGCAATCAGGGCGTCGGGTTTTGCCTGTACGGTCGTGCTTTCGCGGGCAACGGCAGTGCCCGGCAATACCGCTGTGGACAGCATGCCCATTACCAGTATACCATTGAGCAAGGCCCGTGCCAGCAGGGGTTTCATGGTGTGTTCCTCTTGCGCTTCGGGGGGTAAAAGCCTATGAAGGGCTTCCGGAAAATCCGAAGCCAGACGACCCAAGGAGCCTACGTTAATGTCTGAGGACCGTTCCAAAGCCTACACCGATGCGGGGGTGGATATCAACGCCGGCAATGCCCTCGTGTCGCGCATCAAGTCCATTGTCGCCCGCACGCATACCAATGGCGTTATATCCGACATCGGCGGCTTCGGCGGCCTGTTCAAGCCGGATCTCGCGGGGATGGACGAACCGGTCCTTGTTTCCTCCACCGACGGCGTGGGCACCAAGCTGAAGTGCGCCTTCCAGTTCGGCAAGCATGACACCGTGGGCATCGACCTGGTGGCCATGAGCGTCAACGACATTCTGGTACAGGGCGCCCGGCCGCTGTTTTTCCTGGATTATTTTGCCACAGGCAAGCTGGACGTGGACGTGGCCGCCAGCGTCATTTCCGGCGTGGCAGAGGGCTGCCGCCGCGCAAGCTGCGCCCTGCTGGGCGGTGAAACCGCCGAAATGCCCGAAATGTACGCCCCCGGCGAATACGACCTGGCGGGCTTCTGCGTGGGCCTCGTGGACAACACGCGCATCGTGGACGGCTCGTCCATCCGCGTGGGTGATTCCATCATCGGCATTGCCTCCACCGGCCTGCATTCCAACGGGTACAGCCTGGCCCGCAAGGTGCTGGCCCAGAGTGGCCTGAACGGCGACGACCCGCTGCCCGGCTCGGACCGTACCGTGGCCGAGGTGCTGCTGGAACCCACCGCCATCTACGTGGACATCGTGCGCTCGGTGATGCGCGACTTCGACATCAAGGGCATGATACACGTGACCGGCGGCGGCTTCTACGACAACATCCCCCGCGTGCTGCCCGCCACCGTCGAGGCGCACATCGATTTCGGCTCGTGGACCGTGCCGTCGGTGTTCAACTGGCTGCTGGCCCAGGGCAACCTGACCTGGCCGGAAATGCTCCAGATATTCAACTGCGGCATCGGCTACATCATGATCGTTTCGCCCGACGTGTGCGACGAGGTGCTGGGGCGCGTCAACGCCATGCATGCCCAGGCCTGGCGCATCGGCAGCATTGGCCGCCGCCGCGACAAGACGGCGGAGCAGGTGCAGGTGGCGTTCTAGAGCCATCCGGCTTTGGAAAAGTCCTTGGCTACACAACGACATTCATTGGACGCCATCGGGGCCGTTCCTTCGGGAGCGGCCCCGTTCTTTTTGCCGGGACTGGCGGGGATGCCCTACAAAAAGAAAAACGGGCCGGAACTTCGTGGTTCCGGCCCGTTGCGGTATCATCTCGATGGCGGTGGCGCGGGCTGCCTTAGTCCTCGCAGCCGCAGGCCTGGTCGTCGTCCGGGACGCCGTCGTCCGGGACGCCGTCGTGCGGCCCGGCTTCCAGATGGCCTTCGGGCAGGCCTTCGTCGGCATCGTCGGGCTCGGTGTCGTCCGGCTCGGTCTTTTCAGGGCCGGACAGGTTTTCCGCCGTTGCGGCTCCACGCGCGTCAAGGTTGTTTTTTTCGGGGGTGTCGTCAGGTCCGGCCTCCGGCGCGTCGCGCAGCAGGTCGGCCAGCGGCGTGGCTTGCCATTCGCCGGGCAGGGGCACACCCCGTTCCGTCAACTCCGCCCGGTCGCCCAGATACGGGTTGAAATAGCCAAAGCCCAGCCACGGGCATTCCCGGCGCAGCCGCTTGCGGAAGTTGACCAGACCCATGTTGGGGCCGAATTCGATGCCTTGCAGCAGTTCCAGGTACATTTCCGGGTCGATGTTCAGGTTGCGCAACTGGATGAAGCTGACCCCGCAGGTGCGGATCATGTCCAGCAGGGCTTCCAGTTCCGGCTCGGTGTCGGTGATGCCCGGAAAGTACAGCAGGTTCAGCGAGACGAACACGCCGTTCCGCCGCGCGGTGGCGATGCTTCCGCGCACGTCGGCCAGGGTGTAGCCGTGCGGGCGGTAGTAGCGGTTGTACGGCTCTTCGCGGGCACTGTTCAGGCTGACCCGCAGCGAGGTAAGCCCCGCCCCCGCAATACGCTCCACGGCGCCCGGCAGCGAGGCGTTGGAATTCAGGTTCACCGTGCCGCGCCCGCCTCCGGCGCGGAACAGGCGCACCGCTTCCTCGATCAGCGGGGCCTCGGTCAGCGGTTCGCCCTCGCAGCCCTGGCCAAAGGAAAAGACCGGCTCCGCCACTTCATTGCGGGCGTGGTGGCGCATCACCTCCACGATTTCCGCCGCCGTGGGGGTGAAGGCCATGCGGTTCTGCGGCGTGGCGCAAATGCGCGACCCGGCCTCCTGCTGCGAGATGCAGCCCACGCAGCGGGCATTGCACGTGCGCGAGACGGGCAGCGGCGCCTCGTACCGGCCAAGGCACAGGTTGCGCGCGGCGGGGCAGGAATAGGTAAGGGCGCACTTGGCCGTCAGGTGCTGCATCAGCCGGTTGTCCGGGTAGCGGCGCATCAGTTCGCGGGCGGTCTGCTCCACCTTCTTGCGGTGGATGCCCCGGAACACCTGGCGGTTGGATTCGTCCACCCGCTTGGCGCAGACGTAGAGGCGGCCGTTGGCGAAACCCACGGCCCCGTAGGCGAACAGGGGCAGGGTGGGGGCATCCGGCTCGCTGACGTAGGCGGGGTGCGCGGTCAGGGTGTGCGCGGGCGCGGCGAATGCGGCCACGGCCAGTTCGTCCATGCCCACGGCCTCGCCGGTTTCCGGGTCCAGCCCCACGGCGCGGCGGCCCGGCAGCAGGAAGAGTTCGCTCTCGTCGGGCAGGGGCATCAGTTCGTCGGGACGGGGCAGGGCGAATTCGTGTCCGCGCCGACAGACCATCAGCAGGTCCGGGTGGTCGTAGATTTCGCCGTTTTCGTCGGCCACGACAAGGTGGGGGCGGATATTGGATGAGGCCATGTGGTGCCCTTTGTTCTCATGTATTGTGGTGCATCGTGGGATGTGCTAGGTGCCGGATGGTTACTGCAAGCGGGGTTCCCCGGCAAGTGCATATCCGGCCCGCTGGCCGGTGGCCGGGGAAATGCCGCCTTTTTTTTCCGGGAGAGAAAGGAACCATGTTCGACAACGCCACCATGTTCATGATGTTCATCCTGCTGTGTTTCGCGGGATTGCTGGTGATGTTCTATTTCGTGCTGCGCGGCATGGAAGAACTTGCGCGCGGCATGCGCGACGAGCACGCCGCGCTGGCCTCGGGCCTGCGCACGCTGGAAGCGCGGGTGAACGAACTGGCCCGCGCCCAGCGCGCGACCGCCGCCGGGCTGCCGTCCATCCCCCACGCGGATGCCGGGGCCGACGCGTTCGAGGAACCGGCAGGCCAGTATCACGTGCAGTACGGCACCGGCCCGGATGCCCGCACCGATACGGGATACGGCACGGGCGACGATCCGCTGTACGGTCTGGTGCACGAGGACGCCGAATCCAGCCTGCCGGGCGGCCTGGCCATGGACTTCGAGGAGCCCGTGGAACTGGTGGATCGTCAGCCAGACGGCGTGCCCGGCCGGGGATATGACGGTGGGCATGGCGTGCGTGATGGCGGCACGACAGCCGCCCCGCGCGAGGCAGACCTGCATGCGGTGGAACTGCCCAGCCTGGACCTGTCCGCCCCGGCAACGAGGGCCGCGGGTGCTACGCGCGGCAGGACCGCTGGTCTGGATACCTCCGCGTTGGACGCCTCTTCGCTGGACGCCTTCGGCGGCTCGGCCCGAGGGCGCGGCGACCACGAACCGCACCCGGCCCCGCGCCATTCCCCGGATGCCGACGAGGCGGACCTGCTCTCCTTCGGCCCCGACCACGCCGACCGCCCGGATCGTCTTGATCTGGCGGACGAGGCCGCTTACCGCGAAGCCCGCGAACGCCGGGCCGAGTCCCGTGCCTCGAGTGGCAAGGGGGGGCTGCCGGATCTCAAGCTGGACGATTAGGTACATCGCGACGCACGGGCTGCGAAGGAATCGAAGGCGCATGGACATCGTCTACATACTGCTGGCCTGCTGCGTGGCGGGGGTGCTGCTGTACACCAAGCTGGGCGGCGGTGGCGGGGGCGCCTCGCGCGCGGTCGAGGCGGCCCTCGAGCGCGACATCCAACTCATGGAAATGCGCCTGGCCAACCTGACCGAGGACTGCGGCACCCTTCAGGCCAGCGTGGCCTCCATGCGCGGCCGCCTGCATACCCACGCCGAGCACGAAGCCGACCGCGCCCGGCAGCTGCGCGACGCCGCCGTGCAATCCGCCACCGAACAGCGCGAAAGCCTGCCCGAACGCCTGGTGCGCAAGGGATTGGTGAATGCCGACCAGGTGGCCAAGGCCGAAGCCTACCACCGCAACACCGGCAACCCTCTGCCGACGGAAGAGATTTTGGCCCTGCTGGGCTTCATCGCCCCCGACGTGTTGCGCGCCGAGCGTGACGAGCACAAGCGGCAGACCAGGGTGGCCACCGCTCCGGCAGCCGGCCCGGCACCTACGGAAGGCGGCAAAGACACGGCCTGAGCCGTCACCGACGTATCTGGCGTATCTGGCGCGTCGACCGCAACTGGTGCGCCAACAATTCCGGAATCTTGCTGCATGGCATACGCCCGGCACGCCACACAGGCCGCCGGGCGTTTGCGCGTTCAGCGTGCCGCTGCCAGGTACGCTTCGCGCAGCAGGGGCGAGGGCATCTGTTCGGCCAGCAGCAGGTAGATCAGGCGCAGGTGGGTGCGGCGGATGTCGTCGGCTTGGGCACACCGCTCCGCCACGATGTCCTGCGGCAGCCCGCGCAGCCGTTCGGTGAAGTCGCGTGCCCGGTGGCGCGCCCGGTGGGCGGCGTCCACCCTGGCCAGCCCCGAGGCCGCCATGCGCGCGCACCGTTCGGGATCGGACAGCGCCGCGCGGGCCACCTCCACGAGGCTGTCGATGTCGTCGGTCTCGTACAGCAAGAGATCACGCCCGTCCTCGAACAGGTCGGTCAGCCCGTGGCCGATGCGCGGGGTGAGCAGGCACCCGCCGCAGCCCAGGGCCTCGAACACCCGGAAGTTCAGGTCGCCGTGTTCGCAGTAGTTCAGCAGCAGCCGTCCGCGCGGGTACAGCGCCCGGTAGTCGCCCCGGGTCACGTGCAGGCCCGGCAGGCGCTGCCCCAGCCGTTGCAGGAAGGCGTGGCGGGCAGGGGTGCGGGCCGCGTCCACGGTGCCCACGAACAGCAGATCCCATTCCGGCGCGGGGGGGCGCGGCAGGTCCGCGTCCTTGGCGAAGGCGGGCGTCCACCAGATGCGCTCGTCGGGCAGGCGCCGCCCGGCCACCAGCGGAATGTGGTCGCGCAGGCTCATCAGGCACACGTCGAAGGCCTGGGCGTACAGCGGGTACCAGCTGTGGATGTGCGAATCCACGCAGTAGAACACCGTCAGGCAGGGGAACGATTCCATGCCCAGCACGAAGGGCGGGCGGCTCTTGTCCGCCACCACCACCACGTCTGGCTCCCAGCCCGCCGCGCGCACGATGTCCTCCCAGCCGAACACCGCCACCTGCTGAAAGTCCATGGCGTGCACCTGCCAGCCTTCGTCGCGCAGGGCCTGCGAAAAGAACGGGCTGCCGATCCAGAACAGCCTGGGCATGCGTTTTTCGTGTTCGCCAGTCATGGCCGGGGTATACCGTGCCGGGGCGGCGGGCGCAACGCGGGGGTGATGTGGCGAGGAGGCGGGGATAGCGTGGAAGCTCTGCCCGGCAAGGTCGTGCTCTCGTCAACCACGCTCCTTTCCTCCTTGCCAGCCGCCGTGCGAACGGATAGTGCTGAGACGTCGTGTTGTCGGCGTCACCGGCCCCTTCCCGTTGAGTCAGCAGCGGGGACCACCCATGTCCATCCTTACCCGGAACACCGCGCTCGCGGGCGTTCTCGACACCCATCTCGCGGCCCTGGCCGCGGACGAGGGCCTTGCGCCCCAAACCATCCGCGACGGCATCGAAGGCGGCACCATGGTGCTGCTGGGCAATCCGTCGCACCCTTCGTTGCGCCCGCTGCTTGTCGGCCAGCCTTCCCGCGTGAAGGTCAACGCCAACATCGGCACCTCGCCCCTGTGCAACAATCCCGACCGTGAAATCGAAAAGCTGGCCGCCGCCCTGGCCGCCGGGGCCGATACCGTGATGGACCTTTCCATCGCGGGCGACCTGCTGGCCATCCGCAAGGGCATGCTGGCCGCCTGCCCCCTGCCGCTGGGCACCGTGCCGCTGTATTCCGTGGCCCAGAAGTACCTGGACAAGGGCAAGGACCCGGCGGGCATGGACCCGGAAGAGTTGTTTGCCGAAATCGAGATGCAGGCGGAGCAGGGCGTGGACTTCATGACCGTGCACTGCGGCCTGACCCGGCGCGGCGCCGAATGGGCCACCGAGGGCGGGCGCGTGCTGGGCATCGTCTCGCGCGGGGGGTCCATCCTGGCCCGCTGGATGCGCAAGAACGGCAAGGAAAACCCCCTGCTGGAACAGTACGACCGCATCCTCGAGATCGCCCGCAAGCATAACGTCACCCTGTCGCTGGGCGACGCCCTGCGCCCCGGCGCCGGCGCCGACGCGGGCGACGCCGCCCAGTGGGATGAAGTGATGATGCTGGGGCGCCTGGCCAAGGCGGGGCTGGCCGAAGGCGTGCAGTGCATGATCGAAGGGCCCGGCCACGTGCCCATGCACGAGGTGGAGGCGCAGATCGTCGGCATCAAGAAGCTGACCAACAACGCCCCGCTGTACGTGCTGGGCCCGCTGACCATCGACAGCTCGCCGGGGTACGACCATATCGCCGGGGCCATCGGCGGGGCCATCGGCGTGCGCGCCGGGGTGGACTTCCTGTGCTACCTCACCCCCGCCGAACACCTTACCCTGCCCACCATCGAGGACGTGAAGGCCGGTGTCATGGCCTCGCGCATCGCCGCGCAGGCGGGCGAGGTGGCCCTTGGCCGCCGTCACGCACTGGAACGCGAGGCGGGCATGTCGCGGGCCCGCATGGCCCTTGACTGGGACGGCATGAAGCGCTGCGCGCTGGACCCGGAAATGGTGGATGCCCGCCGTGGCGAACACCGCAATGAAGAGGAATGCGCCATGTGCGGCAAGTTCTGCGCCGTGAAGATGCTGCGCGACGACCCGCAGGGCACGCTGTAGCAGCGCGCCGCGCCGCCTGATCTCACGGACCCCCGCGAACCCCAGGGCATGCTCGGATAGCCGGGCTGGGCCGGGCTGGGCCGGGCTGGGTCAGGCGGCGGCGGACGGAATCCGGAAACGGGAGGGATGCCGACATCCTTCCCGTTTTCCCGTTCGCGTGTCGCGGTCCCGTCCACACGGCCGCGACGGGCACGCCTATCCTCCGGGTTCGGTGTTCCCGGCAGCAGTGTTTCCGGCGGCCAGCACCTCGTCGAGCAGGAACACGTCGGTCAGCAGGGTGCGCACGTGCAGCGAGGCGTTCAGGTTATCCACGAGTTGGGATGATATGCGCGGCTGTGCAAGCACCAGGCGCAGGGCCGCAAGGGCTTTCTCCGCATCTGCGCGAAGCATGCCGGCGTAGGCTTCGAACGGTCTCGCCACGTCGGGCGGCATGGTGGCGGCCACGGCTGCGCAGGCGTCCGGCAGGCCCGACGCGGCATCGACCGCCCGTGCCAGCAGTTGCCGCAGTTGCGCGCCGTTGCGGCTCTCGTGGTCGTCGGCCACGCCTTGGGCGGCGTAAGCCAGCATGAATTCGTAGCATTCCTCTATGGCGTCGCAGTACATGGCGACATCGTCACGGTGGGGCATGGCGTCCATGGCTCCGTTGCGGTCATTGGGTAATGGGGGGCGGGGAGGCGTCCACCCGCCAGCGTTCCGGGTCGTGGTGGGCGAGGTAGTAGTCTCGGTCCATGTCGCCGGTGAGCATGGACAGGGTGATGGGCCGTTTTTCGGGGCGCAGGGCGAAGTAGACGTGGATGATGACCAGCGCGACGAGCGAAAGACCGGCCAGCCCATGCAAGGCATAAACGGCGCCCCAGCCCGCGTCGTCGAACAGGCTGTGGGGGGCGTGGGGCAGGAACGGGGTGGGCACGCGGACCAGCAGGGCAAGTCCGGTGGCGGCAAGGGTGAGTCCCACGGCAACCAGCGCCAGGTGGTAGAGCTTGTTGCCGAGCGGGTATTTGCCGGGGCGGCGGACCGGGCCGTCCGCGACCTTGGCGAACTGCGGGGGATCGATGATCCCCCGCAGTTCGCCAAGGTCGCCCGGCGTGGGCCAGATGGCCCGGAAATCCATGCAGCACAGGGCATGGACCACATGGAAGGCGATGGCCGCCAGCAGCACCGCACCAGCCCACACGTGCGCCCCCACCCAGTCGAAAGGCAGGCCCGCCTTGGGCAGGAAGGCCGTGCCCAGCAGTACCAGCATGGCCGCCGCCATGACCCAGTGGAATAGCCGGGCGGGCAGCGAGTGGCGGACGATGCGCCGGGGCAGGGCGTCGGCGGTGCCGGAGGCGCCGACGGAGCCGGGGCCGGGCGCGGGCGACGGGCGCAGCAGCACCCACGCCGCGTGCGCGAGGACGAAGGCCACTCCCGCGATCAGGGCATACCACAGCAGATGCCAGGCGGCGTGCAGGATGACGGGTTGCCCCCAGGGCGAAACACCCCACGTGACGAAATTCATGACGCCTCCTTGCCGGTTTGCCGGGCGGGGGACGGGTCGGGGGCTCCCATCAGGCCGGACGCCCCCATCGCCAGGGATGGCGCGCCGGGGGGCTGCCCGAGAATGGCGCGCCGCGCCAGATTGCGGGCCAGGGTCACCTTGTAGCCGTTGTGGGCAAGCGGCACGGCCCCCCGCACGGCAAGGTCCGCGGCATCCGCCGCCTCCTCGCGGGGGCGGCCGGCCAGTGCCGCCTCCACCTGGGGCAGCCGCCACGGCCGGGCCGCCACCGAGCCGAGGACAAGGCGGGCTTGGTCGATGCGGTCGCCGGTCTGCCGCATGGCGGCGGCGATGCTGGCCAGCGCGAAATCCCATACCGGCCGGTCACGCACCTTCTCGAAATGGAACCGGGTTCCGGCCCAGGTCGGCGGAATGCGGATTTCCACAAGCAGGTCGTCGGGTTCGAGCACGGTAAGCCGGGTGATGTCCGTTTCCGGCCCGAGGAAGTAGTCCTCCGCCGCCACCATCCGCGTGCGCGCGGCGTTGCGGATGACCAGGCGCGCCTCCAGCGCTACGAGCGCCGGGGCCGTGTCGGAGGGCGAAACGGCCACGCAACGGCGCGCGCCGAACACCGCGTGCTCGCGGTTCATGGCGCCGGGCGCGGCGGCGTAGCAGATGTTGCCCCCGGCCCGGTAGCAGGGCCAGCCACCCCGATAGTACCAGCAGCGGGCGTCCTGCGAAAGATTGCCGCCCAGCGTGCCCTGGTTGCGGATCTGCGGCGATGCCACCTGCGCGGCCGCCTCGGCCAGCAGGCCGAACCGTTCGCGGATGTCCGGATGGCGGGCCACCTCGGCAAGGGTGGTCATGGGGCCGATGACCGTCTCGTCACCCTCGCGGCGCACGCCGCGCAGGGCGCCGACGCGGGCAAGGTCGACCACGGCCGAAGGACGCCTGATGCGGTCCTTGAACCGTTCCAGGCAGTCCAGCCCTCCCGCCAGCACCCACGCCCGGAGAGGCCCGTCCGTGCCGTCGTCCATATGGGCGCCCCGTCCCAGCCGGTCCAGCAGGGCAAGGGCGTCCTCCACGCTGTCCGGCTGGTACAGGTCGAAGTGCGGCATGCCGTCGCGTACTGTTGCCATGTCGGGCTCCTGTGCGGGTCAGACGTTGGCCGAAAGGCCGCGCGGGCGGTTCGCGCGGTTCTTTCCGTTTTCCGGTTCCATTGCGGCCAGCACGGCGTCGGCCATGACCGGCGCGCGGATGAACGCGTCGTCGCCCATGGCGTGGGCCAGCGCGCACAGCACTGCGGCGCAGGCGGCGCCGGTGGGCGGCTCGCCGATGCCCCGCGCCCCCACCGGGGTTTGCGGGTCGGGGATGCCCACGGCCCCCCAGGTGAACCGCTCGGGCATGCTGAGGATGGTCGGCGGGCGGGTCTGGTGGAAACGCTTGGCCACGGGCAGGCCGTAGCGGGTGTCATAGAACCATTTCTGGGTGGTGGCATGACCGATGCCGAGCATGGAGCGGCCCACCATCTGTCCGCCGAAGGCGCGGGGATGGACGACGCGGCCGGCGTCGGCCTCGGCATGGAAGTCGGTGATGCGGTACATGCCGGTTTCGGTGTCCAGTTCCACCTCGGCGAAGGCGGCGACGTACGAGTAACTCTGTCCGTCCCTGGGAAAGGCGTCGCGGGCCACGGCCACGAGTCCCTGCCCGGCCAGGGCCGCAACGGCCGTCCTGGTCATCCCGTGCACGTCGTCCGGACATTCGTGGCCGTCGTAGGCGCCGCCGAGCTCGATGGCCCGCCGCGCCGCCTCTCCCAGGCTCAGGCCGCGCCCGTCGCCGCGCCGGAATACCCGTCCGCCGCCGACGTCGTAGTCCTCCGGCACGCCGCCCAGGGTGGCGGCGGCGATACCGACAAGCTTGCGCCGGGCGTCAAGGGCCGCCGCAAGGGCGGCGCGCGACATGGAATGGATGGTCTGGCTGCCGCCGGAAATGCAACTCCACGGCAGATGCCGGGCCGTGTTGCCCCA
The DNA here is from genome assembly GCA_031287575.1 of Desulfovibrio sp. GTDB lineage: Bacteria > Desulfobacterota > Desulfovibrionia > Desulfovibrionales > Desulfovibrionaceae > Cupidesulfovibrio. The sequence goes on along the minus strand of JAITSV010000049.1, from coordinate 19,764 downwards.
CAGAATTTCGCAGGCTTCCCAAGGTACGTCCATGGCGTCGGCCAGCACGCGCTGCACGTCGCTGAACGATTCGGTGCCCAGGTTGCCGACCCCGCAGTGGATGCGCAGTCGCCCCTCGGGGGTGATGACGAACAACCCGTCGAATCCCACGGTTCCGGCCACGAAGCACCCCGTGGCCACTCCGATGCCGCGCCGCACCGTGCCCGCGTCCGCCGGGCGGGCGCGCCGTTCGCCCCAGCGGAATGCCTGGGCCCCCTTGTCCAGCGCTTCGCGCACGAAGGCGCTGGTGGCGGCGTTGAGCGTGCCGTCCGGCCTGGGAGGCCCGACGGGGGCGCGGCCCGCGGGCGCGTTGATGCGGCACACGTCCAGCGGGTCGAGGTTGAGCCGCCGCGCGGCCTTGGCCAGCAGCGGCCCCATGAAGGCGCTGACCTGCAACCCGCCGGGGGCCGTCTGCGCGCCGCGCACGGGCGTGTTGGTGAGCACCGGCACCCCCCGCCAGCGCATGGCTTGGGGCTGGTAGAGCAGCGATCCCATGCGCCCGGCAATGGCGGCGTCGTGCTGCTGCTCGTAGGGGCCGTTGTCCTGCACCACGAACAGGTCCAGCGCCAGAAGGCGGCCTTCCGGGGAGAAGCCGGCCTTCATGCGCCCGGCGAGACTGGGCCTGGCCCGGCCGATGTACTGTTCCTCCTCGCGGGTGACGCGCAGCATGACCGGGGCATTGGCCTTGCGCGACAGCAGGGCGGGGATGATCACCGACACCGAGGCGGTGATCTTGCCGCCGAACCCGCCGCCCGTGTACTCGCTGAGGAACACGATGTCCTTGGGGTCCATGTTCAGCCAGCGGGCGATGGCCGGTACGGTCTGGATGGTGCTCTGGGTGCCCGCAGCCAGGAACAGCTTGCCGTTTTCCCACCAGGCCAGGGTGGAGCGCGTCTCCAGGGCCTGATGGCTGACGTTGGGGGTGACGAAGCTTTCGTCCAGCACCAGCGCGGACTGCCGGAAGCCGGCCTCCACGTCGCCGTAGCTCCATTCCGCGGCGGCCTTGCCCATGGGCAACCTGCCCGGACCGGCGGCGCGGAAGTCCTCGTCCGTCCATTTCAGCCGTCCCACCGCGGCCTGTTCGCCCGCCCTGGCGGGGGGGAGCCAGACGTTGCCCCCGGTACGGGCGTCGGGGCCGCCGGGGCGCAGGCTGTCCAGCGGGTCCGTGACGAAGGGCAGGGGAGCGAATTCGATCTCGATGGCCTCGATGGCGGCGACGGCGGTGGCGTCGTCAACTGCCGCCACGGCCAGCACGGGAGCGCCCTGATGCAGCGGTTCCATGCTCAGGGCGGGCTCTGCCCACGGGCTGGCCTTGATGGTGGCGCCGCTGTCGGCCACCGAATCCGCCGGGGGCGGCAGTTCATCGGCGGTGAGAATGGCGCGCACGCCAGGCATGCCCTGGGCGGCGCGCGTGTCCAGGCGGGCGACCCGGGCATGGGGCATGGGGCTGGTCAGCAGCCGGCACGCAAGCATGCCTTCGGCCCGGAAGTCCTCGGCGTAGCGGGCCGCGCCGGTGAGCTTGGCGCGCAGATCGGGCGTGGTGTAGTCGCGTCCGGTCAGGTTCGGGGTGAACAGGGCGGCGTCCGTCGGCATGGCTACCCCCTTCGCATGTATTCGGCCCCGCGCAGGAGGCCGGTGAGGATCTTGTCGTAATCCTGGCAGCGGCAGAGGTTGCCTGAAACGCCGTGGGCCAGCTGTTGCCGGGTGGGGTCGGGGTTGGTCTTCAGGTAGCCGAGGGCGGTCATGAGAAAGCCCGGCGCGCAGTAGCCGCACTGAAAGCCCTGTTCGTCCAGGACGCCCTGCTGGAGCGGATGCAACTCACCGCCGGGGCTGGCGAGGCCCTCCACCGTGAGAATGGCCTTGCCCAGGACGCTGTGGGTGAGGGTGGAGCAGGAATAGACCGGCACATCGTCCACCAGCACGGTGCAGGCCCCGCATTCGGCCCTGTCGCAGCCGACCTTGACCCCGGTCAGTCCCAGCTTGCCGCGCAGGGTCTGGGCCAGGGTTTCGTTGGGCAGCACGTCCACGCGGCGCCGCATTCCGTTGACGGTCAGCGTGACCAGCCGTTCCACCGTGCCCGGAGCGGTTCGCGCCGCCGCGCCGCCGCGCGCGGGAAGCAGCGGCACGGAAAAGGAAACCACGCCGGTGGCTATGACGCTTCTGATGAACTGCCGCCTGGTCATGCCCGCCGGGCGCGACATGGCCGCATCATGATCGCACATCGCAACTCCGTATGGTGTCCCGGCGGAGCCGGACAGTTGTAGGGCCGCGGTGCGCCGGTGGGGCTGGCGCAAGGCCCGCGGGCCGCCATCAGGCGGTGGCCGGAATGTCCGCCGCCCGTGCCTGCAGGTTCTCCCGGCCATGGCGGGGGGAGACGGCACCTGATTCTGCCATCCTTTCTCGCCTATTCGTGACTGCATGTCTTTGCATTTTTCTGGCGAAACGTTGCCTAATTCTCTTTGGGGCGTCTTGCTGGCCCGAGGGGCATGGCCCCGGTGAGCCAGCCGGGCCATGCGGCAGACGAAGGAATGGCAGGCATGCGCACGGGCGCATGCCTGCCGGAAGCGTTGACGGGGGGGAGCAGGTAGTGTCGGCGCGTATGCCGCCGCCTACGGAGCGGTGAATAGAGTGCGGCCTGCGCCGTTGTTCCATCCGGCCACCACCTCCAGGCATTGGACGGCGCTTACCGGACGGCTGAACAGGTAGCCCTGAAAGACCTGGCACCCCAGTTCGACGAAGCGTTCGAACTGTTCCCGCCGTTCCACTCCTTCCACCACGGTGGTGATGTCGAGGGTACGGGCCAGGTCCACGATGCTGCGCACGATGTGTTCGTTGATGTCTCCGTGGCTGGCCTCGGTCAGCGAACGGTCTATCTTCACGGTGTCCACGGGAAAATCGCGCAGGTAGCGCAGCGAGGCATGCCCCATGCCGAAGTCGTCGATGGCCACGCGCACCCCGGCGGTGCGCAGGCGGCGCAGGGCCTTGATGGTGCGCGTGTCGGGCAGCAGCACGGTGGATTCGGTCAGCTCCAGTTCCAGCAGGTGCGGCGCAAGGCCGGTGCGCGCCAGCGCGGCCAGCACGTCGCGGTCGAAGCGCGGGTTCAGCAACTGGCGCGGGGCCACGTTGACCGACATGACGAAGCCGTCGGGCACCAGCCCCGTCCATGCCACGCGCCGGGCGCAGGCGCGGTGCAGCACGAACATGCCCAGCCGGTCGATGATGCCGGTGTCTTCCGCCAGGGCCACGGTGATGGGCGGCGCGATGCGCCCGTAGGCCGGGTGGTGCCAGCGCAGCAGCGCCTCGGCCCCGTGCGGTCGGCCATCCACCCCGATCTGGGGCTGGTATTCCAGGAACACTTCGCCGTCGCGGGCCATGGCGGCGGCAAGATCGTTGGCCAGGGAAGAGGCGATACGCCCCTGCTCGCCGGGACGGTCGATGCACTTGCGCCCGCCCGGTCCCACCTCGCTGCTGCTGGCGGTGCGCAGCAACTCGGCCAGGATGTGCCTGCCGTGCCGTTCGCGCAGGGCGTCGGCTGCCCGCACGAAGGGCAGGTACAGGGCCATGCCGAGGCCCAGGTTGAAGGCCTGCATCAGTGACGCCGCCACGGAACCCGTGGCGGCGTAGCCGTTGAGCAGGGGCGGGGTGGTCCAGACCACGTCGGGCAGGGTGTACGGCACCAGGTGCAGCAGGGTGGCCGCATGGGCGGCGGCGGTCTGCGCCAGCGGCACCAGCAGGAAGGGGATCAGGTACACCGGGTTCATGACCATGGGCAGGCCGAACAGCAGCGGTTCGTTGACGTTGCACAGCGCGGGCAGCAGGGCCACCATGGCCAGCCTGCGGGTGCCGCTGTCGCGGCTGGCGTACAGGATGGCGGCGATGAGGCACAGCGTGCTCCCCGACCCGCCCATGCGCGTGAACACGTCGAAGAAGGTCTTGGTCAGCACGAACGGCGGCGCCTGGCCCGCCGCCAGCGCCGCGGCATTGGCCACCCCGGCGGGGGCGAAGATGGCGTCCTCGATGGGAAACAGCAGGTTGGGGCCGTGCGCCCCGAAAAACCACAGCACCTGTGACAGACCCGTGTACAGCAGGCCGAGGCCCAGGGTGTTGCCCCCCTCGATGAAGGGGCGGGTCATGGCGGCACGCAGGGCCCCGTGCAGGTCGGGGATGCCGCTGTCCACCAGCACCACGCGCAGCAGCCCGAAGATGGCGATGGTCAGCATGCCCGCGGGCATGACGGTAAGGATGTCGCGCACCACCGGGTCGTGACCCACGGCCTCCAGCGGCAGTTGCAGGCGCTTCACGTCCGACAGGCGCAGGAACAGCCACGACCCGCCCACGGAAACGATGAACGCCAGCAACAGGCCCCGGTCCATGGAGAACATGTCGCGCCAGGGCATGTCGCTGGCCGGGTTGGTGACCACGAAGAAGCAGGCCAGCACGACGATGGCGGACATGACCGGGCTGACGAACTGCGTCCCGCGCCGCTGGTTGTACACCATGGCCATGGTGCCGCTGAAGGCGCACAGCACGGCCAGCGAGGCGATGCCGAAGGTGCCGGAGATCAGGGCGTCGCCCATGGTGATCCACGCCGGGCCGAACAGCGTGTCCAGCGCCCCGCGCAGTTGGGAGAAGGGAGTGTGGCGCACCATCAGCGCGAAGGCACCCACGGTGACCAGCGGCAGCACCAGGGCCAGGGCGCGCTGCACCGCGATGACCACGGGCAGGTCGGCCATGCGTTCGGTCACGTCGGCAAAGGCCGCCGCCAGCAGCCGCCACCACGGCGCGACGTGGTTGGCCGCGTCGTCGTCGGCCACGTCCCCCGTGATTCGCTCCCCGCCCGTGGGCGCTGGAGCGGTTTCTTCGGCGGTGCCCGCCTTCATGCTGTCTCCTGAGTGATGCGGCGGCCCGCGCTACGCCTTGGGCGCGTTCACCACGTTGGCGGGCATGCCGGCCAGGAAGGCGCGGATGTTGTCCGCCGTGACGCGCATCAGGGTCTGGCGCGCGGTCAGGGTGGCCCAGGCCAGGTGAGGGGTGATCAGGCAGTTCTTGGCCGTCAGCAGCGGGTTGTCCGGCCGGATGGGTTCCACCGCCACCACGTCCACGCCAAGGCCGCCCAGGTGATTGTCGTTGAGGGCGGCGGCCACGGCGGCCTCGTCCAGCAGGGGGCCGCGCGCGGTGTTGATGAGGATGGCCCCCTTCTTCATGGAAGCCAGCCGCACCCGGTTGACCATGCCGCGCGTGGCGTCGGTGAGCGGGCAGTGCAGGGTGACCACGTCGGACCGTGCGAAGAGTTCGTCCAGCGAAACGTAGGCGAACGGCTCGTACCCCGGCATGGTGCGGGTGTTGGGCGAATAGGCCAGCACCTTCATGCCGAAGGCGTTGGCGATCTGCCCCACGCGCTTGCCCATGTTGCCGAATCCCACGATGCCCATGGTCTTGCCGGTCAGTTCGATCTGGGTGGTTTCCCAGAAGCACCAGTCCTTGTTGGCGCTCCAGTTGCCCACCTTCACGCTGGCGTCGTGCCGGGCGATGCGGCGGCACAGTTCGAGCAAAAAGGCGAACACGTGCTGGGCCACGGCGTCGGTGCCGTAGCCGGGCACGTTGCACACCGGAATGGAGCGCGCGGCGGCGGCGCGAATGTCCACCACGTCGTACCCGGTGGCCAGCACCCCGATGTAGGCAAGGTCGGGCAGTGCAGCGATGGTGTCGGCATCCAGCGGGGTCTTGTTGGTCAGCACCATGTGCGCGCCCGCGGCACGTTCCCGGATTGCCTCGCGGGGGGTGCGGTCGTGCACGGTCAGTTCGCCAAGCGCGGCAACGGCATCCCACGGGTTGTCGCCGGGGTTCAGGGTGTAGCCGTCCAGTACGACGATACGCATGGCAGTACTCCGAAAAGGTTTTTCTGTTGCCACGGGGCGTTGTGTCCAGTAAACCGAAACGTAACCTTCGGAATCCTACGTGAGTCCGCAGTCGGGGTAAAGCCCGCCGCCACATCCGGGGGTACCAGCCGCATACGGGACCGGGGACCATGTGCAAGGCGCAAGCCGGGTTGACCTATCAGCAGTTCTGTGTGGCCGTGGTCTGCACGGTTCTTCTGCTGTTGGCCGCGTGGCCGGAGCAGGACGTCCGGGCAGCGCAGGGAGCGGAGCAGGAAACGGCGCGTGGTGCCGTCGCCCCCGGCCCGACAGGCAATCCGACCGGCAGCCCGACAGGCGGTCCGTTCACGCATTCCGTCAACTCCGCCAGCCCCGCACGTTCCCCTGAACCCGCGCATGCCACGGCAGTCGCCAACGCCGCCGACATCCGTCCATCGGGATTTCCCACCGGGCTTCCGTGGGCCCAGAATTCCCGCACCGCAGGGATGGTCGCCACCGGTGCGGCCCCTTCCGCCCCCGTGGGGGCGTCGGTTCCGTCCTCCCGTTCCGATCAGGCCGGGGTTGCAGAGGGCAAGCCGACAGAGGACGAACTGGCCCCCGGCGAACCGGTGCGCCTTGGCATGTCCGCCCCCTTCAGCGGTTCCGGCGCATCGCTGGGACGCGAATTCCATCGCGGCGCGGCCAGTTGCCTGGCGCGGATCAACGCGGCTGGCGGGGTACACGGCAGGCGGGTGGAAATCGTGGCCATGGACGATGGCTACGACCCGGAGCGCACCGTGTGGAACGTCATCCGGCTCATCGAGGAAGAGCGGGTCTTCGCGCTGTTCGGACTGGTGGGCACACCCACGGTCACGCGGGTGCTGCCCCTGCTGGGCGGCCACCCCGAACGCACGGTGCCGCTGCTGTTTCCCTTCACCGGGGCGCGCCCCTTGTCCCTGCCGCGCCACGAGGGGCTGGTGTTTCGCCTGCGCGCCTCGTACGACACCGAATTTTCCGCACTGGTGGACCGCCTGTACGGCGCGGGGTGCACCCGCATCGCCGTGTTCTACCAGGCCGACGCCTATGGCCGCGAAGGCTGGGCCGATCTGCGCGATGCGCTGGCCCGCCGTCGGCTGTCCCTGGCGGCGGAGGCCTCCTATCCGCGCGGGGCGGGCAGCGACGCCGACTTCACCGAACAGGCCGGGCTGATCCTGCAAGGCCTGCCCGACGCCGTGGTCTGCGTGGGTACGGACGCCGCGTGCGCGGCCTTCATCCGCGACCTGCGCGACCTTCTGGCCGCACGGGACGCGAATCGGCAGGCGGACCAACGGGCAGGCCAGCCTGCCCGCCAGGCCCTCGGCAAGGGGCAGCCCGCCATCCCCGTGGCCATGCCGTCGTTCGTGGACAGCAGCCACCTGATGGAACTGCTGTCCGCCATGGGGCGCACCGTGCAGCGCGACTACACGCACGATCTCGTGTTGGCGGAAGTGGTGCCCCCGTGGACCGGCAACCTGCCCGCCGCCGTGGACTACCGCCGCGATTTCGCGGAGATGGCGGAGACCCCCGAGGTGGTGGCCGTTCCCGGCGACGATGCGGTCCCGCCGCCGGTTTCTGGCGGAGAGCAGGCGGGGCCGGTGCTGAACCCCGGCGAAGTGGGCTTCGAGGGGTATCTGGCGGCCCGCCTGCTGGTGCGGGCGCTGGAACGCATGGGGCCGCATCCGTCGCCCGCAGGGCTGCGCGCGGCGCTGGCCGGGCTCGATGGCCACGATCTTGGTGTCGGCCAGCCGTACCGCTACACCCCCACCGAACAGGGGCTGGGGCTGGTGCGCTTCACCACCGTGCGCAACGGCGTGCCGGTGGACCTGCGCGACTTTTCGGAGTGGCGGCGATGAGGCGTTCGCGCCTGTTCGGGCGCACCCTGCGGGGGCTCATCGTGCTGTTCGGGGTGTACGCCGCCGTCACGTCCATCTATTCCGGCTGGACCCTGCACACCCTGCTGACCCGCGAATACGAAAGCAAGGCGCTGGCCATCGCCCGCGCCATCGCCGGGGCGGACCTGGAAAGCCTGATCGGGCGCGACGTGACCACCGTGCAGTCGCGCATCGACCAGTTCCTGGGCATCGACGGGGTGTCCTACGTGCTTGTGGTGGACGGCCGGGGCGAAACCGTGGCCCACACCTTCGTGCCCGTGGTGCCGGAACCGGTGCGCGAACTGGTGGCCTCGCTGGCGGGCGCGCGCATGAACGAGGTCACCGTGCTGCGCGACCGGTTGTCCCTGTCCCGTACCCTGGACGGCCCGGCGGGCGCCAACGGGTACGGCGACGGGCATGGGGGCGGGCGCGAGGTGATGCACGTGACCATGCCGGTCTTTTCCGGCGTGGGCGGCTTCGTGCACATCGGCATGGACCGGGGGCGCATCAGCGACTACATCGACGGCGCCATCCTGCGCCAGCAGGGCCTGGGGCTGGCCTTCTTCGTCGCGTGCACCGTGGGGGCGTGGGTGCTGCTGCATTCCATCTCGCGGCCGCTCATGCGCCTGACCGACCAGGCCCGCCGGGTGGCCGCGCACGATTTTTCCGCCCCGCCGGACCTGCCCGCCATGAAGGCCGACGACGAGATCGGCGACCTTTCCCGTGCCATGCACACCATGTCCCGCGACCTGGCCGGGCTGGTGGAGGGGCTGGAGGATTCGGTGCGCCAGGCCACGGCGGAACTTGGCGGCGCGCTGGAACAGCTTTCCACCATCGTGGCGGGCATGGCCGACGGGCTGCTGGTCACCGACCCGCGAGGCATGGTGCTGCGCAGCAACACCGCCCTGTGCGAGATGTTCGGCCTGGATGCCGACCCCGACGGCAGGCCGGTGCGCGAGGTGTTCGGCTTCGTGGCGCCCGCCATGCAGGCGCCGGGGGAGGGCATCCACGAATTCGCCTTCGAGACGGAAGACGGAGAGGACATCCTGCCCGAGGCCGTGGTGCAGGACAACGCGGCGCTGCTGGCCTTCCTGGACGGCGCCGACGTGCCCGGTCAGCCCATGCCCGGCGTGTCCTGCACGCTGCCCGGCCCGTCAGCGGGGTACGCCACCGGACCAGCCCCGGGCCTGCCGCCGGGCGGGTCATGCCCCTCGGGTACTGGCACGGCCCTGCGCTCGGGCGAAGTGGCCGCCGTGCGGCGCGACGGCACCCCCTGCTGGGTGGAGCTTTCGCTGGTGCGGCGGCAGGTGCTGGGCACCACCTACGGCATCTGCCTGGTGCGCGACGTGACCGAGCGCCGTCGCGCCCAGGACGCCCTGCACCGGGCCCACGGCATGCTGGAACGCAAGGTGCGCGAGCGCACCCGCGAATTGAGCCGCGCCAACGCCCAGCTGATGCTGGAAAACGCCGAGCGCCGCACCGTGGAACAGGCCCTGCGCCGGGCCGAGGCACGCTTCCGGGGTATTTTCGAGCATGCCCTGGAAGGCATTTTCCAGAGCACGCCGGAAGGGCGCTTTCTGAGCGTCAACCCGGCCATGGCCCGCATCCTGGGCTACGAAGGGGTGCAGGAACTGCTGGAGGGCGTGGAATCCATCGGCCAGGGCGTGTACGTGGACCCGGCCCGGCGCGACGAGTTCGTGGCCCGCATGGAGGAGCACGGCCAGGTCAACGCCTTCGAGTTCCGGGGGCGGCGCAAGGGGGGCGAACTCATCTGGCTGTCGGTCAACGCCCGGCGGGTGCCGGGGGCCGACGGGGCCACCATGTACTACGAAGGCTTTCTCGAAGACGTCACCATGGGCCACGAAAGCCGCGAGCGGCTGGAACACCAGGCCTTCCACGATCCGCTCACCGGGTTGCCCAACCGCGTGCTGTTCCACGACCGGCTGCAAATGGCCCTGAAACGCGCCGCCCGCCGCCGCAACTACACCTTTGCCATGCTGTACCTGGACCTTGACCGGTTCAAGGTCATCAACGACAGCCTGGGCCACGACGTGGGCGACGCCCTGTTGAAGGTGGTGGCCGCCAAGCTGCGCGAATGCGTGCGCGACGTGGATACCGTGGCCCGCTTCGGCGGTGACGAATTCGGCGTGCTGCTGGAGGAAACCCCCACGCGCGGCACGGCGGTGCGCGTGGCCCGGCGCATCCGGGCGCACCTGGCGGAACCGGTGCGCATCGGTCCGCACGAGGTGTTCACCACGGCCAGCATCGGCATCGTGCTGCGCACCGATCAATACAGCACGCCCGAAGAACTGGTGCGCGACGCGGACACCGCCATGTACCGCGCGAAGGAGCAGGGCCAGTCGCGCTTCAAGGTCTTCAACAAGCGCATGCGCGAAGAGGCGCTGCGCCTTTTGACCATAGAGACCGATCTGCGCCGCGCCGTGGAGCGGCAGGAGATGCGCCTGCACTACCAGCCCGTGGTGGCGCTGGAAGACGGCGGGCTGCACGGGGTGGAGGCGCTGCTGCGCTGGACGCGCACCGAAGGGGGCGACATTTCGCCCGCCGAGTTCGTGCCCGTGGCCGAGGACACCGGGCTGATCACCTCCATCGGGGCCTTCGCGCTGGAAGAGGTGTGCGTGCAGCTGCGCCGCTGGAACGACGCCGGTCTGCCGCCTCCGGGCGTGGTGCACGTGAACATTTCCGGCCGCCAGTTCATGCAGCCGGGCCTGCCCTACGCCGTGGAGATGCTGCTGGAACGCACCGGCACCGACCCGCGCGCGCTGCGCTTCGAGGTGACCGAAAGCGTGCTCATGCGTCACGGCAGCCAAGCCATCACGGTCATGGCCCAGCTGCGCGACCTGGGCATCCGGCTGTGCCTGGACGACTTTGGCACCGGGTATTCCTCGCTGGGTTACCTGAAGCGGCTGCCGGTGGATTCCATCAAGATCGACCGCAGCTTCGTGGCGGGGCTGGAGCACGACCGCGACGGGCAGGCCATCGTGCGCTCCATCGTCTCGCTGGGGCTGCACCTGGGGCTGGAGATCGTGGCCGAAGGGGTGGAAACGCCTACCCAGGCGGAAATCCTGGCTTCCCTGGGCTGCCGGTACGCCCAGGGCTTTCTGTACGCGCCGCCGGTTTCGGCGGGCGATCTTGCCGCCATGTTGGGCGCGGCGCCGTTTCCGTCCGCCGGGGGTGGTGTTTTCGCGGGTGGTTCGGTATAGCATGACACGCCGCACTTGCCCGCGCCGCCCGAAAAGGGGCGGCGGGGCGCGTGCCGCGTCGTGCGTGCTTCACTTCGTCGAACCGGAACCCCCATGCGTTTGCGCCCCCTGCCGATCATCCTGTGCCTCGTGCTGCTTGCCGCTGGCGGCGGCTATGCGGCCTTGCGCCGTCTGGTCGACTCCGATGCGGCGGCGCGCCAGTTGGGCGAATCGCTCACCGCGCTCACCGGGCACGCCAGCCGGGTGCAGGGCGGGGTGCGGGTGATCTTCGATCCCGACCCCACGGTGGTGGCCCGCGACGTGGTCATGGACCAGGCCGCCCCCTTTGCCGGGCAGGAGCCGTTGTTGCGGGTGGCGGAGGCGCGCTTCAACCTGCGCCTTGCGCCGCTGTTTTCCGGCCGGGTGGAAGTGCGTGGCGTGGAAGTGGACCGCCCGCAACTGGTGCTGCTGGCCGACGGTGAAGGCCGCAATGGTTGGGACGGACTGCTTGGGCGTCTGGGCGGAAGCGCTTCCGCACCGGCACCCGTGCCGCCGGCGGATGGCGGCGCCTCCGCCGGCACTGTGGGTCAGGCCGCCGATGGTGAGGGCTCGGCCCCCGCGCCTTCCCCATCCCCCACATCCCCCGGGTCCCCCGACTCCCCCGGATCCCCTGGCTTCCCAGGACCCCCTGCGGCGGAGGGTGAGCCCCGCATCGAATCTTCGCCTCCATCATCGGCCGCCTCCTGGTTCACCCCGCAGGTTGTGTTGACCGGCACTGCCGCGCTGCGCATCGACGCCGCCGATCTGCAATGGCGCAACACGGCCAGCGGCGCGCAACTGCACATCCGGGGCGTGGATGTCGATCTGGTGGCCAACAAGGGGCGTCTGGCGGAGGCGACGCTGCGGCACGGCAGCCTGGAATGGCGCGCGGAACCGCAGGCTCGGCCCGCCACGCTGCGCGACCTTGACGTGTCGTTCACCACGCCCGGGGGCGGGTGGAAGGCGCTGCGCGACCTGTTGCAGGGGGCACTGGACGTGATGCCCCATCGCGAGGGTGCCGGTCAGGAGAGCCCCACAGGTCCGGAGAGCCCGACAGGACAGGGCGCCGTCACCGGGCAGGGCAGCGCCGCGGGCCGGGGTGCAGGGAGCAGGGCAGGCGTGTTGCGCATGTCCTGCACGTACGACGTGGCGCCGGGCGTCACCGGTTCGCTGGGTTTGGAGGCGGCGGTTTCCCATGCGCCCCCGGACAGTGCGCCCCCGGACAGCGCCCCCCCGGACAGCGCGCCTTCGGACATGGCCGGGCTGCTACCGGCGGAGGCCCACGGTACGGCACGGGCGCGCGGCCACATGCCGCTGGGTGGCCAGGCCGTACCCTTCGAGCTTGTGGTGCCCTTCGACGCTCGGCGCGGCGCGGACCCGCGCGTTACCGGCGCACGCCTGCAACTGGAGCAGGATGCCCTGGAGGTTACCGCCAGCCTGGGCGGGCTGGGCACCGGCGATGCGGTGGTGCGCGGCACGGCAGAGGTGCGGCGGCTCAGCCTGCCGCGCTGGTTCGGCTTTGCGCGCAACCTGCCCGTGGGCTTGCAGCACGCGCTGGATGCCCTTTCCGGGCACCTGGAATTTTCGCTGGACCGGCACGCGCTCCGCGTGCCCGTGCTGCAGGCGGAGGTGCTGGGCATGCCGCTGCACGGTTCGGGCGGCGTGGCCGATTTCGCCGCGCCGGTCATCGCCATCGACGTGACCGGGGCGGACATCGACGTGAACAAGGTGATGCCCGAACTGACCGGGGCCGACCCGCGCCCGCTGGTTCATGCCGGGCCGCCCGCGGTGGAAGCGCATGCAGACAGTGCGACGGGCGCTGCCAACACGCCCGGCAGCCCCGCAAAGGCCAACGGTGCCACCAGGAATGGGCAGCAGGCCGCGCCAGCGGCGGCGGACGAGATTCCGGACGTGGGCTACGACATCCGGGTGCGCGCGGAAAAGGCGCGCGGCTGGAAGTTCGACGTGGGCGGGCTGGCCTTCCGCTGCTCTCCCTCGCGCGAGGGGACGCTGCTGGAATTCACCGCCGCCTCGTTCTACGGCGGCACGGCAAAGGCCTTGCTGGACATCGTGGACGACTACCGCCTGCAATTCACCGCCGCCGACGTGGCCCTGGCGCGCCCGGCGGCCATCGTCAGCGGGCGCGAATCCGCCGCCGGAAAGCTGGGGCTCAAGGCCGCACTGCGCGGGCAGGGCCACAGCCTGGGGGCCGTGGCCGCCTCCATGCGGGGCACGCTGGATGCGCGCATCGACGACGGTTTTCTGCTGGTATGGCGCAACGGCGCGCTGGAACGGCAGCCCTTCACCCGGTTCGACCTGCGAGGAGAAGCGACCGGCCAGGGCCTGCCGGGCGGCAAGGTGCCCCCCAATCCCCCGGCACGCCTGCCGTGGACCGGGGCCTGGCGGGCGGCCATGCGCACCCCCACCGGTACGGAGTGGGAAGCCACGGCCAACGGGCCGTTGCTGTTCGACACGGCCACCGGCCTGCCCGTGGCCGCCGACCGGCTGCCCGCGACATTGCGCCTTTCACTGCCGCCCGCGCTGACCGACCTTGACCGTACGGTGGAGGCACGCTTCACCGGTCCGGTCCGGTTCGATTTCGACGCGGGTTCCCTGAGTTCCGACCGGCTGGACATGGAATCGCTGGGGGCGCGGGGCAGCCTGTCCCTCACCTCCATCGGGCTGAACAAGGTTGCCGCCTGGGAGGGCAGCCTGACCGCCCGTTTCGCGGACCCGCGCGCCACCCTGCGCGGGCTGGGTGTTGCGCCATGGACGATGACCGACGGTGCGTTGCGTTCGGCGGAACTGTCGGCGGGCTTTCGCCAGTCCGGCAACACCTTCGACCTGACCGACGCCCGGCTGGTGCTGGACGGCCAGCCCGTGGCGGGCAACGTTTCGCGCATTTCGGGACAGCGCCCCCTGTGGCGGTTCAGCCTGCACGCCGACGCCTTCGACGCGGACCGCTACCTGGCCCCCCGTACGCCGGACCCCGTCCCCGGCGAGCCGGAACCCGTGCCTTCCAACGAGCCGCTGCACTACGCGTGGCTGCGCGCGTTCGATGCCGACGGGCGCGTGTCCGTGGGAAGCGGCACCTTCAAGCAGCTGCGTTTCGACGGTTTTACCGCGCCCATCCTGCTGCGCGACGGGCAACTGGAAGTGGGGCCCATCGCCTCGGGCTTCCATGGCGGCACGCTGGGCGGCAGCATCCGCGCCACGGCGGGCGACGCGCTGGCCACGCGCCTTGTGCTGGACGCGCGCGACTTCGACCTGGAACCGGTGGGCCTGCGCTTCGCGGGCAAGGACTACGTGGGCGGCAAGGCCATGCTGGTGCTGGACGTGCAAGGCCCCCTGCGCACCGAACTGGACATGCCCGCCGCCCTTTCCGGCACCTGGGCCTTCGAGGTGCGCGACGGCTTCTACAGCACGCGCGGCAAGTCCAGCACGCCGGAACAGTCCAAGACCCCGTTCTCGGAGGCGCGGGGCAGCGGCTACATGCGCACCGGGGTGCTGCACAACGAGGACTTCACCCTGAACAGCCTGCTGCTGACCATGGCGGGCCGGGGCTGGGTGGACCTTGCGAAAAAGCGCATCGACTACACCACCGATGTCTCGCTGGTGCGCGTGCCCACCTTTCCCATCCGCTTCCACGGCGACCTGCGCAAGCCGGAAACCAGCGTGCGCCAGACCGGCATCGTCACCGGCACCCTCGGCAACCTGGGCAGTACCGTCTTCGACCTGCTGGGCGGGGTCATCGGCATGCCGCTGCGGGTGCTGGAAGGCCTGCAGGACGCCGCGCGCGGCAACGGCACGGCCCCCGACGGACAACAGTCCCGGCAACAACCGGGACAATAGAACGACGGGCAACCGGCGGGGTGGTGGCCCTGCGGGCAGCCGCCAGCCAGATGCCGTTGCGGCGCCGGGGCTGGATGTCCGCCTGGCTTCCCGCCATCCTCCCCTGCTTCCCCCTTCGCTTCCTCTGCGTTCTCCCGCGATCTTCTCGCCATCCTTCCGCCGTTGCACACGTGCAAGCGGGGTTGCGCGTTTTGTCCATATGTGCAATTTCATGCACAGCAAGGTCATGGTTTGTGCCGTTTGTGCAATGTATTTCGCGTAACAACCCGGAATCACGTTGTGCATGCGTTGGCACGAGGTTTTCATGCCAGCCTCCCGCGCCCGGCTTCTTGTGCAACCGGGCACGGGCATCCCCACGGATTTTCCAAGGACGTTTCATGGATATCGCCGACAAGAACACCGAGCGCAGCACCCTGATCATCGCGGTGATGGCGCTGGTGACCATCGGACTTTCCCTCATCGTCTCCACCGGGCAGACCCTGAACCGGCAGGAAGAGGCGGGCACCCAGCACCTCATCCTTACCGCCCGGTCGGTGTTGCAGGCGGTGGAAACATCGCTGCGGCGCGGACTGTTCATGCGGCCCAACGGACCCGGTCTGTTCAGCCCCGGCACGGCGGAACTGTTCCGCGAGCTGGAGCAGAGCGGCGACGTGCTGTTCGTGGGCATCATCGACCGGCAGGGGGGGCGGGTGCTTACCTCGCGCCCCACGCAAGAGGCGGGCGGCACGCTGGTCTTTCCGCCCGAGGCGTTGCAGGACCTGGCCCAGAAGGGCGAATGGCATGGCCGCGCCACCTTCGGCAAGCTCAGCGCCTACGTGTACGGCAAGCGCATCCTGCCGCGCAGCCATACTCTGATGCACGACCCGGAACTGGACGACGGCGAGCAGGTCCGCCCCGAAGCCGGACCCGACGGTGGGCTGGCGCATGCCCCCGGTTCGTTAGGTTCGTTAGGTTCGTCCGGCCCGTCCGGTTCATCCGGTTCGTTCGGACAGGGTGACCTTGTCCCGGACGACCCCAACCAGTTGCCCACCTTCCTGGTCGTGGGGCTGGACATGGCCAAGCACCTCGCGGTGTACCGGGGCTTCCGCCAGAACGCCCTGTTCCAGGCGGCGTACATCCTGGCGGCGGCGGTGTTCATCTGGGTGCTGACCATGAGCTTCCTGAAGCGGCGCGAACAGGCAGGCCGCGCCGCCGTGCTGGAGCGTTTTCAGGCCCGGCTGGTGGACAACCTGCCCGACGGCCTGCTGACCATCACCCAGGACAACGTGGTACGCGCGGCCAACCCGGCGGCCCATGATATCCTGAAGGCCCGTGACGGCAGTCTTGCAGGCACGGACGTGGCCGAACTGCCGCCGGAAATCGCCGGGTGCATCGCCGGGCCGGACAGCGGCGCCACCCCCGGCTGGGCCAACCGCACCGTGGACGGCGCGTACCTGGAAATTCTTACCCTGCCCATTCGCGAAAGCGACGAGGAGCACGACCGCCTCGTGATCATTCGCGACCGCACCCAGATCCGCGAGTTGGAAAAGAGCCTGAGCGAGGCGGAAAAGCTGGCCGCCGTGGGCACCCTGGCCGCGGGGGTGGCGCACGAGATTCGCAATCCGCTCTCGGCGTTGCGCGGGTTTGCCCAGTATTTCGCCAAGAAGCTGGCGGGCAGGCAGCCGGACGAGAACTACGCCCAGACCATGGTGCGCGAGGCCGACCGGCTGAACCGGGTCATCACCGATCTGCTGTACCTGGCCAGGCCCCGCGCCATCGAGCCGCACCAAGTGAGCCTGGGCCAACTGGCGGCGGAACTGGAAAGCCTGGTGCGCTTCGACGCGGGCAAGCTGGGGGTGCACATGCGCACCAGCCTGGGGCCCGACCTGGTCATGGCCGACGAGGACGCGTTGAAGCAGGCCCTGCTGAACCTGGTCCTGAACAGTCTGGACGCGCTGTCCCAGTGCCCCCGGCCCGCCGGTGACGGGGGGCGTGAAATCCACATTTCGTCCATGGCCTCCGACGGCGGGGTGTGGGTGTTCGTGCGCGATACCGGGCCCGGCATGAGCCGCGAGCAGCGCGAGCAGGCCTTTGAGCCGTTCTACACCACCAAGAAGAAGGGTACCGGCCTTGGCCTGGCCCTGGTGCACAAGACCATGCGCGACCACGGTGGCCGCGCGCAGATAGATTCCGAGGTGGGGCGCGGCACCACGGTGGCGCTGTTCTTTCCGGGGGCGGGGCACGCCGCGCGGTCCGGCCAGCCGGAGAGGGCAGGGGGAATGGACGTGCCGGAGGGTGGCGACCCGCTGGACCACGGCGCGGACATTCCCGCGGGCAATTGCCCCGGCGCGGCGGCCTTCGACATGGCCACGAGCGCCCCGGAAGGGCCGGGCGAGGCCCAGGGCGTCGCCATGCCGGGCCGGGAATCACGGAACGCTACCGCCAATGGCCATGTCGCCGCCGGACAATCCGCGACAGACCCGTCCGCCATGGATACGGTCATCGACATAACCGAGGACAAGCGATGACGCGGCTTCCGGTCATCGACGGCGAACCGGGGCACCGCCCGATGGTCCGCGCCGTCGTGCCGGGCGCGGGCATTTGCATAGCTATCACCAAGGAAACAAGATGAAGCGACTTCTGGTCATCGATGACGAACCCGGGCACCGCCTGATGGTCCGCGCCGTCATGGAGGACAGTGGCTGGAACGTGGAAGAGGCCGGTTCCGGAGAGGAAGGCCTGGAATTGCTGGCGCAGGACCGCGTGAACGTGGTCCTGCTGGACATGCGCATGCCCGGTATGGACGGCCAGGAAACCCTGGCCCGTATCCAGGAAATGTACCCCGGCCTGCCCGTGGTCATGCTGACCGCCTTCGGCACCGTGGGCTCCGCCGTGGTGGCCATGAAGAAGGGCGCCTTCGACTATCTGACCAAACCCGCCGACAACGAGGAACTGACGGCAGTGCTGGAGAAGGCCTGGGACTTCGGCAGGCTGCTGGAAGAAAACGAAAACCTGCGCCGCCGCCTGAGCGACGACGATCCCACGGCGCCCATCGTGGGAGCCAGCCAGGCCATGTGCCGGGTGCGCGACTTCATCCGGCAGGCTGGCCCCAGCGAGGCCACCATCCTGGTCATGGGCGAATCGGGCACCGGCAAGGAACTCATCGCCCAGGGCCTGCACGACGCCAGCAACCGCGCCGACCAGCCGCTGGTGAAGGTGAACTGCGCGGCCCTGCCCGGCCATCTGCTGGAAAGCGAGCTGTTCGGGTACATGAAGGGCGCGTTCACCGGGGCCGTGCGCGACAAGCCGGGGCGCTTCCAACTGGCGCGCGGCGGCACGCTGTTCCTTGACGAAATAGGCGAACTGCCGCTGGAGTTGCAGTCCAAGCTGCTGCGCGCCTTGCAGGAGCGCGTTGTGGAACCGCTGGGCGCGGTGCGCCCCGTGCCCGTGGACGTGCGCATCATTGCCGCCACCAACCGCGACCTCAAGCGCGCGGTGGAAGCGGGTGAGTTCCGCGAGGACCTCTTTTTCCGGCTCAACGTGCTGGAGGTGGTTTCGCCCCCCCTGCGCGACCGGCTGGAGGACCTGCCCATGCTGGCCGGGCGGCTGCTGGAGCGGTTGTGCCGCAAGAACAAGAAGGGCATCCGCAGCGTCAGTCCGGAATTTCTCGACGCCCTGATGCGCTATTCCTGGCCCGGAAACGTGCGCGAACTGGAAAACGTGCTGGAGCGGGCACTGATACTCAGCCGTTCCGATACCCTGGGGCCCGATTCGCTGCCCTCTCAGGTGCTGGCGGACCGCGCCGATCGTTGGGAGCGGGGCCAGGATCGCCAGCGGCCAGACAGGCCAGACATGTCGGATAGATGGGGCACGGTTGACCGTGCCTTCGAGCGCCAGGGCAGGGGCTTGGGGCAGGATGCCGCTTCCGCCATGCCGCGCGGCGATGCGGGCTGGCCCGGAGAGGGCGACGGCCTCGTGTCCGGCGGCTATGGCGGCGTTCCTGGGGCATACCCCGGCTCTCTGGACGACGCGGAGCGCGACGCCCTGCTGCGCGCGCTGGAAGTGCACGGCGGGCATCGGGAACGCACGGCCGACGCGCTGGGCATCAGTCGGCGTACGCTGCAATACAAGCTGAAGAAGTTCGGTTTGATCCGGCGCGGCATGTAGCCCGCGGGGAGGCGTCATGAACAGGTTGCGCGGTGTTTCTTTTCTGGGGGCTCTTGTCGTCGCGGCGGCAACCATGGCCGGGTGTTCCGGCGCAAGCATGCGGGCCTCGTCCTTGCTGGAGCAGGGCCGGTACGCAGAGGCAGCCACGGCCTATGCCCAGGTGGCCACGGAAGACCCGTCCGACTGGCGGGCCGGGGTGCGCCACGGCTATGCCCTGTACCGGCAGGGCGACTACGTTGCCGCCCGCGCCGTGCTGGCACCACTGATGGACGACTGGCGCTCGGCGGAATATGCCCGGTTCTGGGCGGGCATCGCGGCCATTGCCGCGCGAGACGGCGACGCGGCCCGCGCGGCTTGGTCCGGCTGGAGCACGGACAGGACCGAGGTGCTGCGGGCGGTGCGTCCGCGCGTCGACCTGTTGCGCGGTGACGAACTGGCGCTTGGGCCGCAGGCGGCGGATTTGTACGCCCGTGAAGCTGCGCAGGCCAACGCCCTGGAAGAAATGAAGCGCTCGCGCGACATGTTCCGGCGCGGCATGGACAGGGGCGACGTGCCCGACCCGGCGTTGCCGCCGAGTCCCGTGGAATATCTGCCGTAGGGCACAGGCCTGTTGCCGGAGCTGTGACCGGGCTGGTGGTCAGACCCGGTCTGGGCTGGTGCCCGAACGGGCACTGCACGTGTGCGCGAGCCAGCATGGAAAACCACCCCCTTGGGGGTGGTTTT
>JAITSV010000017.1 GCA_031287575.1 Desulfovibrio sp. | reverse complement strand
CATGGCGCCCAGAAGCGAGAAGTACCGCATCGGCGACATCGACCTGACCGACATCCGCAACCGCAACGAACTGCGGGTCATCAAGGCCATCGAGCAGGTCCTGCGCGAGCCCCCGGTGTACACCCCCGACCCCAAGGACGTTCAGGACATCTACGCGCTGGCGCTGAACAACCTGACCCCGCGCTACGCCCAGACCGGCACCATCGTGCTGCGCGACCCGGTGCGCGACGACCAGATCGTCGAATCCGTGCGCAACGCCTTCGTGCGGGTCATGGAACGTCCCAAGGAATAATCAGCGCCCCGCGCGGCCCGAGCGGATCAACTGCCCGGCCCGTCTGCCGGCCCGTCTGGGCCGCGCACCGCCTTTTACCGCAACCCGCCCCGCCACCACCGGGCGGCCATGGACACACCGCCGTGATCACCGTCGATCTGCACACCCACACCAGCCACTCCCACGGGCAGGCCACCGTGGAGGAAATGTTCGCCACCGCCATGGATCGCGGCATGGAAATCTTCGGCTTTTCCGAACACTCGCCCCGTCCCCTCGCCTATTCCTATCCCAAGGACTACCGCGAAAAGCTGACGGCGGGCTTTCCCCGCTACGTGGACGAGGTGCGCGCCCTGGCCGACGGGCGCCAGGACGGCAAGACCGTGCTGCTGGGCCTGGAAATGGACTGGCTGCCGGGGCAGGAGCCCTTCACGGCGGAAACCATCCACCGCTACCCGTTCGACTACATCATCGGGGGCATCCACTTTCTGGGCACCTGGGGCTTCGACTGCACCGTGGACGACTGGAAGGACCTTGCGCCGGAACAGGCCAACGACGCCTTCGAGCGCTACTTCGACAGCCTGCGCCGCATGGGGGCATCGGGCATGTTCAACATCGCCGCCCACCCGGACATCATCAAGATCTTCGCGGTGGAGGCCTTCCACGAATGGCTGGACCGCCCGGAATCGCGCCAGCGGGTGCACGACGCGCTGGCCACCCTGCGCGCGGCGGGCATGGCCATGGAAATATCCTCTGCCGGGCTGCGCAAGCTGTGCAAGGAAATCTACCCCTGCCCCACCATCATGGAGATGGCCCGCGAACTGGAACTGCCCATCACCTTCGGCTCGGACGCGCACTGCACCTCCACCGTGGCCTGGGGCTTCGACCAGCTGGAGGAATACGCCCGCCGCTTCGGCTACACGCACAGCGTGTGGTTCCGGAAGGGTGTGATGCACCAGAGGTCGTTCTAGCCGCAGAAACATGTTCCGCCCGCAACGCCGGGGCGCCCCATGGCCCCGGCGTGCGTTTTTTCATCCTCCAGCCCCCGGTCGGTTCCGCCGCCAGTCTTTCATCATGACCACCACCCCCATGCATCATACCGACCCCGCCGCCCCGCTGGCGGTGCTGGACAACGTCCGCGTCAGCTTCGGCGGGCGCCGCGCCCTGGACGGCGCAAGCTGGACCCTGCGCGCCGGGGAATGCTGGGCCGTGTTCGGCCGCAACGGCGCGGGCAAGTCCACCCTGCTGCGCGTGGTGCGCGGTACCACCCGGCCCGACCAGATCGACGGCGGCCAGGTGACCTGGTACCCGCCCGCAAGCGGCGGAGAAACCGCACCGCACGGTGAGGCACCGCACGGAGAAACGTCCGCCGGAGAAAAATCCCCGCTGACCGGGCGTGCCCTGTGCGCCAGCGTGTCCTCGGCCCAGCAGGAACGCTACATGCGCCAGGGCTGGCTGCTCACCGGCGAGGAATTGCTGCTTACCGGCTATTTCGACACCCCCCTGCTCTATGAAGACCCCGGCGCGGAGCGCACCGCCACCGCGCGCGACCTGGCCCGCCGCCTGGGGGCCGCCCACCTGCTGGACGCCAGGGTGCCCGCCATGTCGCAGGGGCAGCTGCGCCTGATGCTGGTGGCCCGCGCCCTGGTGCGCCAGCCCGCCGTGCTGCTGCTGGACGAGGTATGCGAAGGGCTGGACGCAACGGCCCGCGCCGCCGTGCTGGGGGTCGTGGACCAGGCCGCCGCGCTGGGGGTGACCGTGCTGTTCGCCACCCACCGCACCGACCAGTTGCCCGCCTGCCTCAGCCGCGCCCTGCTGGTGCAGGGCGGGCGCATCACGGCGGAAGGCCCGCTGGCCGAGGTCATGGACAACCTGCCCGCCGACTCCGGCGTGTGCGGGGGAGATGGGATGGATATCCCGGATACGGCGGACATTGCCCTTTCCGGCATGTCTGGCATGTCTGGCATGTCCGGCATGCCCGGCATGTCTGGCGCGGATGGCGATTCGGCGCCGACACCGGCCCCCGTGCTGGCCCGCATCGAGCGCGCCGACGTGTACGTGGAGCGGGTGCACGTGCTGCGCGCCATCGACTGGACCATCCGGCGGGGCGAGAACTGGTGCGTCATCGGCCCCAACGGATCCGGCAAGTCCACCCTGCTGCGCCTGCTGCACGGCGAGGAAAACGTGGCCGTGGGCGGCGACATCGTGTGGTTCGCGGACGAGGCGTCCTGCGGGGTGGCCCGGCGCGAGCCGCCGCAACAGGCGTCCCTGCGCGACCTGCCCTTGCTGCACCGTCGCGTGGCCCTGGTGTCCGACCAGTTGCAGGCCACCTACGGCTACGACCTGACCGCCGAGGAACTGGTGCTGACCGGGTTTTCCGGCACCATCGGCCTGTACGACGAGCCGGACGACGAGCAGCGGGCCGAGGCCGCCCACTGGCTGCGCATGCTGGGCGCCGCCGGGCTTGCCGGGCAGCGCATCCGCACCCTGTCCACCGGACAGTTGCGCCGGGTGCTGCTGGCCCGCGCCCTGGCGGGCGCGCCGGACCTGCTGCTGCTGGACGAACCCTGCTCCGGGCTGGACCCGGCCAGCCGCGCCGCGTTCCTGGCCCTGCTGGGGCAACTGGCCCGCGCGGGCGTGCAGATGGTGCTGGTCACCCATCACGATGGCGACCTGATTCCGGAAATCAGCCACGTGCTGCGTCTGGCCGATGGCCGCGTCACCCACTGCGGCCCGCGCGGTGATGGCGGCGACGGCTTGGTGCGGGACGAATCCGCATGACCGGCGGCCCGCTTTTCGAGGCCCCCCGGCTGGAGCACGGCGCGCCCTTCGCCGGGCTGATCCAGGTGGCGGGCGTGCACGACATGGCCGAGGCACTGGCCCTGCGCGAGGCCGGGGTGCACGCCATGGGCCTGCCCCTGCGCCTGCCGGTGAACGCGGAAGACCTGACCGAAACCGAGGCCGCCCGGCTGGTGACGGCGGTGGAACACCTGCCCGCGCCGCCTCTGCTGGCCGTGGGCATCACCTACATTGCCGATGGGGCCGAGGCGGCGGAGTTCTGCCGCACGCTGGGGCTGCGCCGCCTGCAACTGCATGGCCCCGTGGCAGCCAGCGAACTGGCCCGGCTGCGTCGAGAAATTCCGGACCTGTTCCTGATCAAGAGCCTGGTGGTACGGGCAGACGGCAACCTGCCGGAACTGCTGGACACCGTGTATGAACTTGCCGACCTGGCAGACGCCTTCATCACCGACACGCACAACCCCGCCACCGGCGCGGACGGTGCCACCGGCCTCACCCACGATTGGTCCGTAAGCGCCGAACTGGTGCGGTGCTCGCCCCGCCCGGTGATCCTGGCGGGTGGCCTGGACCCGGACAACGTGCGCGCGGCCATCCTGCGGGTGCGCCCGGCAGGGGTGGACGCGCACACCGGCGTGGAAGGCCCGGATGGCCGCAAGTGCCCGGACCGGCTGCGCCGCTTCGTGGCCGAGGCCCGGCTGGGTTTTGCGGAGGCGGGGTTGCTCGGGGCCAGGGCCTGACGCGTTTCCTGCGCCTCCGGCAACTTCCGGCGCCAGTTGCATCCAGATAGGCCTGCACACCCGGTGTCTACTGCATGCCGTCCGGCGCACGCCACCGGTCGCACGCCGCCGGCCACACGTCACCGGTCGCACGCTTCCTTCCCCCTCCTGCGGCAAGGCCCTTGAACTTCCTGATTCTTTCCGCTACACCTCGCATTGAGGATTGGGAAATTGCGCACAACCCGCGCGCGTCCGCGCCGGGGCACCAGAAGGAGGCTGTCATGGATTTCGCATGGTTCATCGCGGGTATTCTGGGCGTGGCCATCGCGCTGCGCTACATCAAGTGCACCACCCCCAACGCACCGCACCACCACTAAAGCACGGTTTTCGCCCTCACGGGCATGCGGCCTGCGCCAGGTTTACACCCGGCCACGGCCCGCGCAGGAAACGGACGGCTCTGGCCGTCCGTTTCGCGTTTTCCGGCCAGCCCCTCTCCCCCGCGCACATCAGGCGGACCTCCCCCTGCCTTGTCGGCCCCCTGCCTTGTCGGCCATGATCATGGCGCCGTGCGGTCCCGCCTGACCCGGCATGGCGGTTTTCGCCGCCGCCACGGCATGGACGCAACGCCCAGCCTGATTCACCGTGACCCAGGTCACGGACGCATCCGCCGCCACGGACCATGGTGGCAGCGAGCCTGCCGCCGTTGCGTGTGCGCTGCGCAGCCTTCATTACCTGCGTATCCGGACTGTGTGCCGCAACTGTCGGCTGCCCGACGGACACCAACGACCGCAAGGTGCAGAACCGCCGCGTGGGGCGCTGTGTTTCCGCCGTCAGGCCGCTGCCGCCACGCGACAAACCGGACAGGCTCCGGCCTCACCCGCTCGGCTGTCCTGCGCGCGTCGCATCGCAAGCCGTCCGTCAGTCAAACCCCTCGGCCATTTTCGCCTGCATCCGTCCCAAGGAGCATTCCGTGCCGCATTCCCCGTCCCGCCTGCCGTCCCCAGCCCGCGTCCGCCTTGGCGTGCAGGCCGCCTATGCCCTGTTCCTGCTGTATGCCGGGTGGCGCTTTTTCCTCTATGTGCGCTGGGCCATGGGCGAATCCGAAGACTTCGTGCCCAAGCCCCCGTCCGTGGAGGGCTTTCTGCCCATCAGCGCGCTGATCGCCTTCAAGCGTCTGCTGCTCACCGGCCAGTGGGACCCGGTGCACCCGGCGGGGCTGTTCATCTTCATCGCCGTGCTGGGCATGGCGCTGCTGCTGCGCAAGGGCTTTTGCGGGTACATCTGCCCCGTGGGCTTCGTCTCGTCGCTGCTGGCCCGGCTGGGCACGCGGCTTGGCATCGCCCGGCGCACCGGGCCGCGCGCAGCGCGCCTGCTCTCGCTGCCCAAGTACCTGCTGCTGGCCCAGTTCGCCTGGATTTCCGTGGTGTCCATGGACGTGGAATCCATAGAAGGCTTCCTGCTTTCGCCCTACAACTTCGTGGCGGATACCCGGATGCTCCAGTTCTTTCTGGCGCCCAGCAACACCGCGCTCACCGTGTTCGCCGTGCTGGGCGTGGGTTCCCTGGTGCTGCCCTACTTCTGGTGCCGGGTGCTGTGTCCGTACGGCGCGCTGTTGTCCTTGCTGGCGCGCCTTTCTCCGGTGGCGGTGCGGCGCGATCCGGCAACCTGCGTGGACTGCGGGCGCTGTACGCGCGCCTGTCCCGCCGCCCTGCCCGTGCAGCGGCTGGAGCGGGTGTCGTCCGGCGAATGCGTGGGCTGCACCGAATGCATCGCGGCCTGCCCGGTGAACGGCTGCCTGTCGGTAACCCTGCCCGGCAAGCGCCGCCTGCCCGCGTGGTCCATCGCCGCCGGGTGCGTGCTGGTGCTGCTGGCGGCCTGGGGCGTGGCGCAGGCGCTGGGCATGTGGGATTCGCCCCTGCCGCAGTCCATGGCCCGCCGCTTCCACATGATGCTGCGGGCGGGCATGATTACCCACTAGGGGGCACTGCTTCCCTGATCCTCCCTCACTTTTGCGTTGCGCACGCAGGCAACGCACCATCCACGACACATCCCGGCGCCCATTTTCTGGGGGGCCGGGATGCACGCATTCCGCATCCGTTGCCGGACCTTTGCGCCACGCATATCCCTCCGCAATGGATGGATGCAGTGCCGCTGCGAACCGACACGCCCCTGCCCCATCCGTTCCGCACGGCGAAAGCGCCACCCTCTTCCCTCGCAGCCCCCTGGCGCAGTATTGCGGCGTCACCCCCCTTGCCTTCTCCCGCTGCGATATTACATAGTTGCGCAGGCGGACGGACGGAAAGACGTGCCGTGCGGCCATGCCATGGCCCTTCGGCCCATTCAGGCCAGCGCCCTTTGGCGCGTTCAGGTTCGGCAGCCTCCGGCCCGCGCCCCGCCATCCGCCCGACATCAACCGCGCGGGCACCCCGCGCCTACCTCACGCAAGGAGCACAAGACCGTGACCAGTCAGATCAAGACCGCCATGCTGCTTGCCCTTCTTTCGGGCATCATCATCGTCCTTGGCGGGGCCATGGGCGGCAAGACGGGCATCATGATCGCACTGATCCTGGCCCTGGTGATGAACGTCGGCAGCTACTGGTATTCCGACAAGATCGTCCTTTCCATGTACGGCGCGCAGGAAGTGGCCCCGCAGGACGCCCCCATGCTGCACGCCATGGTCGAGGAACTGGCCGCCCGCGCGGGCATTCCCAAGCCGCGCGTGTGCGTCATCCCCGAAGACGCCCCCAACGCCTTCGCCACCGGGCGCGACCCGGCCCACGGCGTGGTTGCGGTAACCCACGGCATCATGCGCATCCTCTCGCCGGAGGAACTGAAGGGCGTGCTGGCCCACGAGATCGGGCACATCGCCAACCGCGACATCCTGGTGCAGACCGTGGCCGGGGTGCTGGCCTCGGTCATCGTGTCCATCGCCAACATGATGCAGTGGGCGGCCATTTTCGGCTTTGGCCGCAGCGACGACGAAGAGGGCGGCACCAGCCCGCTGGTGGCCATCATGATGGCCATCGTGGCGCCCATCGCCGCCTCGCTGATCCAGTTCGCCATCTCGCGCTCGCGCGAGTATCTGGCCGACGAGACGGGCGCCTCGCTGTCCGGCAACCCGCTGTATCTGGCCGGTGCCCTGGCCAAGTTGCAGGCCTGGTCGCAGAAGGTGCCCATGCAGCACGGCAGCCAGGCCACCGCGCACATGTTCATCGTGAACCCGTTCAGCGGGGCCAGCATGGCCAGCCTGTTCAGCACCCACCCGCCCATGGAAGAGCGCATCGCCCGCTTGCAGGCCATGGCCGCGAGACGCTGAACGAATAACGTTGCGCGGGTGACGCGGGTCAAACGAACCGGACCAAGCGGACGGGCCGGACGGGCCGGACGGGCCGGGGGAGGGGCGCGGCGCAGGGCCGGAACCCACGATCAGACCGGCGCCAGCAACGCCGCCAGTGGCGTGCACTGCACGCATCGGATATACAAAGGGGCGGGGCAATGTTCCCCGCCCCTTTTGCACGCAATACACCGGGAGGCTCCGTGAGCACCGTCCATGAAGATCTTGTCGCCTTCGTCGAACAACACGTGGACTGGCACCGCCACCTGGGCATCCGGGTGGAGGAGGTGCGCACCGGCTACGCCCGGCTACGCTTGCCCTTCCGCGGGGAATTCGCGGGCAACAAGTCGCGCGGGGCGCTGCACGGCGGGGTCATCTCCACCCTGGCGGACATCTGCGGCAACGTGGCCCTGTGGACCCATTTCGGCCCCAACGACATGGTTTCCACCGTGGACATGCGCGTGGACTTCCTGCGGCCCGCCCCCTTCGCCGACCTGATAGCCGAGGCCGACGTGCGCTTGCAGGGCTACCGCATCGGCAACATCTTCGTGCGCATCGCGTCGGAATCCGCGCCCGGCGTGGCCGTGGCCGAAGGCCGCATCGTCTGCTACGTGAAGCGCGCCGAATAGCACCTCCACCCACCACCATCCCTGCCGCCCGGATTTTTCGGCCTTTCAGGCCGGCCAGCGTTTCTGCCATTCCCTTCCCGCCGCTTGCCACACCCCCTTTTCCCCGCCTCCCCAGGGCGCGACAGGATATTGTCGTTCGCCAAACCTTTCCGCGCCTGCCAGATACAGCATCTGCCATTTTCACGTCGCACATCTCATGCAATGAGATATTCATGAGACAATGATTAGCCTTGCTTATTATCACTTCCTCAAATTGCACGTTAAAAGTGACGCCATTTGGGAAATTGATACTTTACAACTGCCCGCGCGGCATTCAGAATACATGCAGTAAATCATAACGTCGCAAAATTATAGATAAATATATGCACAAGGAGATACCATATGTCCATGTTCAGATCGATGCGCATCTTCTCCAAGCTTGCCGTTTCATTTGCGGCAATCATCTGCATCATGGTCTTCATCAGCATGTTCGGTGTTACCAGGATGGCTTCCATCAACAACATCTCCACGGAAATGAACGAAACATTCACGCCATCCATCAGGTATACCAACCGGATGATCCAGTACGTAACCATATTCCGGCAACTTCAGTTCCAACACAACATCTCCACCGATGCGGCATCCATGCGCGCGGCAGAGGACGAGATGAAGGAAACCACCGACTCCTTCGAAAAGACCATGCGCGAGTATGAAAAGTTGCCACGGGCCCTCGTGGAGCAGGAAAACTACGCGCTGCTGAAGGCCGACTGGACTCGCTACCTTTCGCTGCACGAAAGATTTCTGCAACTTTCGCGCGCCAACAAGAACGAAGAGGCCCTGGCCCTGATGGGCGGAGAAATGCTGGCGCTGTACCGCAAGATGATAGCCACCGCCCGCAAGACCATCGAAGCCAACAACGACAGGTCCGCCGCCGCCAGCGACGAAGGCGACCGTACCTACGCCACCGCGCGTAACGTCATGTACGGCCTGACCATTGGCGCCACACTGGTGGCCGCCGCCATCGCCCTGTACATGGGCCGCCTGATCGCCCGCCCCGTGACCGAACTGGCGTCTTCGGCGGAGCGCCTTGCCGGGGGCGCCTACGACACCCCGTTGCCGCCCGACGCCCTTTTTCACGGTGAACTGGTCACCCTGCACCACGCCTTTGGCGAGATGGTCACCAAGATCGTGGCCGCGTTGAAGGGCGCGGAGCAGAAGTCGCGCGAGGCCGAACAGGAGGCGGAGCGCGCCCGCAAGGCCATGGCCGAGGCGGAGGTGGCCCGCAAGGATGCCGAGGCCAAGGGCGAGGCCATCCTGACTGCCGTATCCCGCCTGGAAGTGGTCATGGAACAGCTTTCCAGTTCGTCTACCGAGCTGGCGGCCCAGGTCGAACAGGCCAGCCGGGGGGCAGAGGAACAGACCCGCCGCGTGAGCGAAACAGCCACCGCCATGGAAGAAATGAACGCCACGGTGCTGGAGGTGGCCCGCAACGCCACCGAGGCCTCGGACAACGCCCGCAACGCCCGCACCCGTGCCGAAACGGGCGCGCAGGTGGTCAACAAGGCCGTGCACGCCATCGATGCGGTGCGCCGCCAGGCGGAAGCCCTGAAGGACGACATGGGGCGTCTGGGCAGTCAGGCCGAATCCATCGGCCAGATCATGAACGTGATCACCGACATCGCCGACCAGACCAACCTGCTGGCGCTGAAC
The DNA here is from genome assembly GCA_031287575.1 of Desulfovibrio sp. Taxonomy (GTDB): domain Bacteria; phylum Desulfobacterota; class Desulfovibrionia; order Desulfovibrionales; family Desulfovibrionaceae; genus Cupidesulfovibrio. Next base: position 47,414 of record JAITSV010000017.1, on the reverse strand, counting down.
GCGGCCATCGAGGCGGCCCGCGCCGGTGACGCCGGGCGGGGTTTCGCCGTCGTCGCCGACGAAGTGCGCAAGCTGGCCGAAAAGACCATGAACGCCACCAAGGAAGTGGGCGACTCCATCCGGGCCATCCAGGACAGCGCCCGCACCAGCATGCAGAGCGTGGACGGGGCGGTAAGCACCATCGGCGAGGCCACCACCCTGTCGGGCGAATCGGGCACGGCCCTCGGCGAAATCGTCAACCTGGTGCAGGTGGCGGCGGACCAGGTCAACGCCATCGCCACCGCGTCGTCGCAACAGTCCACGGCCAGTGACGAGATCAATCGGTCCATAGAGGACATCAACCGCATTTCCAGCGAGACCTCGCAAGCCATGCAGCATTCGGCGCAGGCCATCGGAGAACTGGCCCAGCAGACCCAGGAACTGGAAAACCTGGTCCGCGCGCTGCGCAACGGCTGATTTGCAGGAAGGGCCGGAGAAGCAGTTCGGATTTGCCCGCCTTTCCGCCCGCGACAACAACCGGATACGAAAGGGCGTCCATGCCGGAAAACGGCACGGGCGCCCTTCTTCATGTGCAAGCACGCAATGTGCGCGCAAAGGGGAAACCTTGCGGGAGACCTGGCCTCCTACCCTCAGCGATCGTCACCCCTGTCGCGTTCCAGGATGCCGAGCATGCGGGTGATCTCGCGGCGCTTCAGCTGTTCCGGCGCGGCGTCCACCTTGACGATGTCCTTGCCCTTGGCCCAGTCGCCGCCGGGCCGCTCCAGGCGGAAGGCCTGTTCCGCCCGCGCCTCGAAGGCCGCCAATGCGACAGGGTCGTCCAGCACCGCCGGGCGGCCGAAGCGGGGCGCATCCTCTCCGGCCATACCCCCCGCCATCATCAACGGCTCGCGGTATTCCACCACCACCTTCACGTGGCGCATCTCCGCAAGGCCGGTGAACCTGCGCACCAGCGCGCCCCCGCGCCACGGCGCCGGATCGTCGCCGAAGGCCGGGGACAGCGCGTCCCTGTCCGGGGGCAGCGCGAACGTGGCGGCGTGCACGGTCATGCCCGCCAGTTGGCCGGTTGCGGTGCGCACTTCGGCCGCCACCACATCGGGCACCACGTCGGGTCCCGGCGCCACGTCCAGCGGCCAGCGGTATTCGCTGGAAGCTTCCGCCAGCAAGGCCGCCAGACGGACCGGAGCGCCGCTGCCCCCTCCGCGCGTGGGGCTGGCATGCAGGGCATAGTACACCCTGGCGGAACCGGTGGCGCTGGCCGTATCCGGCGCGATGTCCGCCACGCCCGCGCCTGCGGGCGCCAGTCCGGATGCCGGGCGCACCAGCAACGCGGGGCGTGCCGAAGAGGCCAGCATGTCCCCGGCAAGGCCCCGCCGGACCGGGTTGCGGTGCATGAACGCGTAGACCAGACCGGCCAGCAGCAGGACAAGGGCGAAAACGATCAGTTTGGGCATGGGTCACCTGGCGGTTGTGCGGGATGCGGCCAGCACGGGCTGCGCCGTACGGCACGCCAGCGAAAAGGCGGACGGTGGAGCATGGCCGGCAAGGGCGGGGGCGTCTCGCCAGGACACAGTATGGTCCAGACTGTCACCGACGCCCCCCCCGCACGGGCGAATGCCCGGCACTATTTGTCGTCACTGGGCAGATTGCGGATGGGCTCCATGCGCCCTGCCATGCCCGCCAGGTTGCGCACGTGCACCGTGCTGGCATCATGCACGAAGTTCTCCGCAGCCACCCCGCCTTCCGGGTAGGCCAGCACCGAGAACGCCGCGCGGGACCGCGCCTCGAACTCTCCCAGCAGGGCCGCCGCGCGTCCGGCAGGCTGCTGCCCGGCGTCCAGGGCGTCGGCCAGCTGTTCCCCCACCCCGGCGGGTATGGGTTCGCGGTATTCCACCACCAGCTTCACCGCCCGGAAGTCGAACAGCTGCGTGTAGCGCCGCACCAGCCAGCGCCACTCGCCCTCGTCGGCATGCAGCGTGGGCGGCGTGGGCAACATGGGAGCGAACGGATCGGCGGAGGCGGGCATCAGAAAGGTCGCACCGGCGAAGCGGGCGGGCCCGGAGGCGTACACGTCGCGCCGCACCTCGCGCCAGGGGCTGGAAACGTCCAGTTCCCACTGCCAGCCGCTGGGGGCTTCGCTCAGCAGGACGGCCAGTTGCCGTTCACGCGTGGCATCGGCGTAGAAGGCCCAGCCCACGTCGGCATGGCGCAGCCCCAACTCGGTATCCAGCAGGGGGGCAGCGGCGCCGCTGCCCAGCAGGTCGAACCCGGCTGCCGGACGCACCAGCACCGGCGGGCGCGATGACGACACGATGTCCTTGCCACTCATTCCTCGGGTAAGCGGCGCGCAGGCGGCCACCAGCAGCACCAGCAGAACCAGCGGCAGGAACCGCAAATACCGTGAACCTGAGGGGGTGGAGCCCACCCCGGAACGACGCAACGTCAACATGGTTGTCTCCTTTGCGGACCACGACGCCCTTTTTACGGCAGACACGCTGACAGCGTGCAGTCACGCACGGCATACAGCGTAACCACTGCCACGAAAAAATCCAGCCCCCGCAACGAGAAAAGGCCGCCCTTTGGGGGCGGCCCTCCCGTAAACCGTGCCGGGATGGAGAGGCGTCTTCTTCGTCCCGAGCGCGGGGTCTATCGTGCGCACGTGGCGCGCGGGTACCCGGTGCCTGCGGTGTACCCCCCCGGTTGTACGCCGGTTCCGCAGGGCCGGGGACCGCATCCGTCCTTGCCGTATGGGCAGGAAGGGGATGCGGCCTGGCTTCCGTCCGCTAGTCCGCCTGCTTGCGGATGAAGGACGGAATCTCGAACTCGTCCTCGTCGAAGATGAAGTCTTCTTCGCCGGGGGCGTGGGTATTGATGCGGTTCACCGTGGCCTGCACCTGGCCCTGCTTGCGCAGGTAGGCAGGGATGTTGCGGTCATCGTCGGAAAAGCCGCCGAGGCCGCGCGGCTGCACGGACTGGGGAGCGGGCTTGGCCTGCTGCACCTGCTCGGCGCGCGGCTGCGCGGCGGAACGGGGAGCGGGCTGGGCCTGGCCCATGGAGCCGCCCTTGCGGAACGGGGTGACGGTGCCGGACTTGCCCGCGCCTTCGACGCCCACCATGTCCGCGTCGATGCCGGTGGCAATGACGGTAATGCGCATTTCCTCGCCCGCCGTGTCGTCGAACACGGTGCCGAAGAAGATGCGCGCGTCTTCGTGCGCGGCTTCCTGGATGATCCCGGCGGCTTCGCTGACTTCGTCGATGGTCAGGTCCGGCCCGCAGGTGATGTTCATGAGCACGCCGCGCGCGCCGTCGATGGACACGTCTTCCAGCAGCGGGCTGGTGATGGCCTTCATGGCGGCCTCGCGGGCGCGCGATTCGCCGCGCGCGATGCCCGCGCCCATCATGGCCAGGCCCGATTCGCCCATCACCGCCTTCACGTCCGCGAAGTCCAGGTTGATGAGGCCGGGCACCATGATCAGGTCGGAAATGCCCTTCACCGCGAAGTACAGCACTTCATCGGCCTTCTTCAGCATTTCCACGAAGGTGGCCTTCTTGGGGGCCAGGGAGAGCAGGCGGTCGTTGGGAATGGTGATCAGGCTGTCCACGTGCTCGCGGAATTCGGAGATGCCCACTTCCGCCGCTTCAAGGCGCTTCTTGCCTTCGAAGAAGAACGGCTTGGTGACCACGCCCACGGTCAGCGCGCCCAGTTCCTTGGCCGCCTGCGCGATGACGGGGGCCGCGCCGGTGCCGGTGCCGCCGCCCATGCCCGCGGTGACGAAGACCATGTCGGCCTCGCCGATGGCGTCCTTGATGGCGCCCATGCTTTCAAGGGCGGCGTCGCGGCCGATGCCGGGGTTGGCGCCCGCGCCAAGGCCCTTGGTCAGCTTGTCGCCGAGCTGGATCTTGAGTTCGGCGGAAGACCGGCTGAGGGCCTGGATATCGGTGTTGGCCGCGATGAAGGTAACGCCCTTCAGCGCGGAGGATATCATGTTCTGGACCGCGTTGCCGCCACCGCCGCCGACGCCTATGACCTTGATCTTCGCAGTGCTTTCGGCATCGATCTCGTGAAATTCCATACGCCTCTCCTTGTCCGAATGACTATTCCGTTGGACCCACGGTTTACGAGATGTCGGAGAACCATTTGCGCATGCGCGACAGCACGCGGTTGAACACGTTTCCGTCGCGGATGCGGAACTTGAGTTCAAGGCCCTCCTTTTCGGCGCCGTAGCGCAAAAGCCCCACGGCGGTGGCGAACTTCGGGCTGTTCACCACGTCACGCAGCCCGCCCACATTCCGGGGGTAGCCGATGCGGGTAGGCATGTTGAAAATCTGCTCGCCAAGTTCCTGGCACCCGTCGATGAGGGCCGTGCCGCCGGTCAGCACCACGCCCGCCCCGATCATGCTCTTGAAGCCGGAGCGAACGAGTTCCTGATCCACCAGCGACAGGATCTCCTCCATGCGGGGTTCGCAGATCTCGGCAAGCACCTGGCGCGACAGGCGGCGCGGATCGCGCCCGCCCACGCTCGGCACCTCGATGAGGTCGTCGTTGCGCACAAGGTCGGCCATGGCGCAGCCGTACTTGACCTTGATCTTTTCGGCCGAAACCATGGGGGTGCGCAACCCGAACGCGATGTCGTTGGTCAGGTTCTGTCCGCCCAGCGCAAGCACGCCCGTGTGCTTGATGGAATCGTTGGAGAACACGGCGATGTCGGTGGTACCGCCGCCAAGGTCGACGAGGGCGACGCCAATCTCCCTCTCTTCCTCGGTCAGCACGGCCTTGCTGGAGGCCAGCGCCTCGAGCACGATGTCCGACACGTCGAGCCCGCTCCTGTGGCAGGAACGCACGATGTTCTGGGCGGACGTCACGGCGCCGGTGACGATGTGCACCTTGACCTCGAGCCGCACGCCCGCCATGCCGAGCGGGTCGGCGATGCCGCGCTGGTCGTCCACGATGTATTCCTGCGGAAGGATGTGGATGACTTCGCGGTCCAGCGGAATGGCCACGGCTTTCGCCGCGTCAAGCGCGCGTTCCACGTCTTTGGGGCCCACCTCGCCGCCCTTGACGGCGATGACGCCATGACTGTTGAAGCCCTTGATGTGGCTGCCCGCGATACCCGCATAGACCGAACGGATTTCGCAGCCGGCCATCAGCTCGGCTTCTTCGAGAGCTTTCTTGATGGACTGGACGGTCTGCTCGATGTTGACCACCACGCCCTTGCGCAGGCCGGTGGAGGGACTGGTGCCGATGCCGACGATATCGACCCCGTCGGGCGTGGCTTCACCCACGACCGCGCAGATTTTCGTGGTACCGATATCAAGGCCGACAATCAGATCCGACTTGGGCATCTGCTACTCCTGTTTACGCGATGCCGAACGGGTGCCATGGGGCTGCCCGTGCGGTTTCGCACTGCCGGGTCAGCCGCCGAGGGCGGCGTCCTTCTGTACCCAGACGTTGACGCCCCCCGCCTTTACCTCGCGCACCTGCTTCAGTTCGCCCCGACGGGCAAGGTCGTCGAGCACCTTACCCAGCCTGTCGAGGTTGCCGCGCCAGTCTTCCAGCGCGACGCTGAGTCGCAGGTCGCTGTTTTCCAGATACAGTTCCACGCCCTTGCCGGGGCTGAGGCGCACCCACGAAACCAGGGCGATGTCCACGGGCAGCCTGGCCCGCTTCAGATCGCCGGTTATCTCGGGCAGCCGCTCCAGCGCTTCCTCCGCCCCTGCTTCGACTTCCAGCGTGGGCAGCGAGGTGAACCGGCCCGCCCCCACCGGGGCGATGATGTTGCCGTGTTCGTCGGCGTAGAGCAGCTCCGCGCCGCGCTGTACCCAGAACTTCGGTTCCCGTTCAGCGACTTTTATCGCAAATCCGTCAGGAAGCAACCTTTTTACGGATACTTCCGTAATCCATGGATTGCGCAGCAGCCCGGACTCCATGTCCGCGATGTTCACCGCAAGGCTGTTCGCGCCGGGGGCAATGCCCGCCAACCCCAGGATTTCCTCTTGTCTTAACCTCAAATTGCCGGAGACTTCAATACTTTTGACTGCAAAATATTCAGTTCTCGTCGCATATCTGTAGAGATACAACAAACCTACGCTTATACCGATAAGCAGGGATACGGAAAGCACCATGGTGAATATCCATTTGGCGAACGTCAGCAGCCCATTACCGGGATTAAGCGTGACCTTTTGCGGCTTCACGCTTTTCCTGCTGTACGCATTTTTCGCGCCTTTCTTTCCGCGCGACAACGCTATCGCCATGACCAGACCTTCACTTCAAGTTCAAGATCGACTCCAAAACGTTCACTCACGGCAACTCTTGCAAACTGCAATAAACTGAAAGCATCTTTTGCAGTGCCATATCCTTCGTTGACCATGAAGTTGGCATGCATCATGGAAAACGCCATATCCCCGATGCGGTATCCCTTCAGCCCCGCCGCGTCCAGCAGTTTGCCAGCGGGATTCTGCGGCGAGGGATTGCGGAACACGCAACCCGCACTGTGGGACAGCACCGGCTGCGTCGCTTTCTTCTTCAGGTAGTTGCCGCGCATGGCGGCGTGCACCACGGCGCTGTCGCACCGCGACAGCGCGAAGGTGGCGGCCGTGACCAGATACCAGCCGCCCAGCGGCGCGCCAGCCTCGTCCAGCACCTCGAAATGCCGGTAGCCATGGCGGAACCTGTCGCGCCCCAGGATCACGTGGCCCAACGCGGGCGAAAACACGGAAACGGCATGCAGCACGGCGCCGCATTCGCACCCGTAGGACCCGGCGTTCATGGCCACCGCGCCGCCAACGGCGCCGGGTATGCCCGCCAACCCCTCCATGCCGCACAGCCCCCACCCGGACAGGCGCGACACCAGGCGCGGCAGCCGTTGCGCCGCGCCCACGCGCACCAGCACGCGGCCATCTTCCGTTTCACCGGTCACTTCCGGGGCGGCCTCGAAGGGGCCGCCGCTGTCCAGCGCCACCACCACCACGGGCAGTTCGCCGTCGTCGGCAAGGATGTTGCTGCCGCAGCCCAGCATGCGCGGCTCTCCGCCAAGGCGGGCCAGCGCACCGGGCAACTCGTCCAGGTCCCGGGGCCCGGCCGCGCGCACCTCCGCCAGCGCCCTGCCGCCAAGGCGGAGCGTGGTGCGGTGCGCAAGCACGGGGCCGTCGAGAACCTTAAGCATGCTATTCCCTTTCCAGGTAGCGGGGGCCGATGGTGGTCACGTTGCCCGCGCCCAGCGTCAGCAGCAGATCGCCGGGTTGCAGCACCTCTGGCAGCGCCGCCAGCACGGAATCGAAATCCTGATGGTAGGTCACGTCGGTCCTGGACACCTGGCGGATGCCCTGGGCAAGGCTTTGCCCGCTCACGCCGGGGATGGGCTTTTCCGAAGCGGGGTAGATTTCCGTCAGCAACAGCTTGTCCACCCCGTCGAACACCTTGCAGAATTCGCCGAACAGCGCCTGCGTGCGGCTGAACCGGTGCGGCTGGAACACCACCACCAGCCGCCGGTGCGGAAAGCACTGGCGCGCCGTGGCAAGGGTGGCAGCGATTTCGGCCGGGTGGTGGCCGTAGTCGTCCACCACCAGCACGCCGTCGCGTTCGCCCTTGCGTTCGAAGCGCCGCCCCACCCCGCCGAACTTGGCCAGGCCCGCCACGATCTTCTCGGGCGCGATGTCGCATTCCAGCGCCACGCCGATGGCCGCCAGGGCGTTCAAAATGTTGTGGCGGCCCGGCTGGGCCAGGCGCACCTGGCCGATGTCGTCGCCGTTGACGATGACGTTGAACAGGCTGGTGTCCGCGCAGGCCAGCACCTCTGCCCGGATGGCGTTGCCCTCGCCGAAGCCGTAGGTGACCACCGGACGCTTCACGCGGGGCAGCAGCCGCCGCACGCCGGGGTCGTCGCCGCAGACCACGTTCATGCCGTAGAACGGCACCTTGTTCATGAAGTCCACGAAGGCGTCGTCGATGGCCTGCTGCGAGGGGTAGTGGTCCATGTGGTCCATGTCCACGTTGGTGACCACGGTGACGATGGGGAACAGGCACAGGAACGAACCGTCCGATTCGTCCGCCTCTGCGATCAGGTAGGCGCCGTCGCCCAGGCGCGCGTTGGCGCCGTAAGCGTTCAGCCGCCCGCCGATGATCACCGTGGGGTCGGTGCCCGCCTCGTCGAAGATGGCCGCCGCCAGCGAGGTGGTGGTGGTCTTGCCGTGCGTGCCCGCGATGGCGATGCCCGTGCGCAGGCGCATCAGTTCCGCCAGCATCTCGGCACGCGGAATGATGGGAATGCCGCGCCTGCGCGCAGCCGCCACTTCCGGATTCTCGTCGCCGATGGCCGTGGACTTCACCAGCACCTGGGCGTCGGTCAGGTTGCCCTCGCCGTGGCCGATGTAGATCTCGGCCCCCAGTTTGCGCAGACGGCGCACCACCGTGCCGTCGGACATGTCCGAGCCGCGCACCTCGTAGCCCAGGTTCAGCAGCACCTCGGCAATGCCGCTCATGCCCGAGCCGCCGATGCCGACCATGTGTATTTTCTTTATCTTGTTGTTATTCATAACATTTTATCTGATTTTGGTGTTTTTGATCAGCCTTTGGCGAGGCAAGCGTCTTTACGCCTCCGGCGGGCAGGGGCTTCGCCCCCTGCACCCCCATTTCAGTGGGGCTGTCTTACGTTATTCTCTGCTGCATCACTGATGCGTGGTGCGCACCAAACAAAATACTTTTTCATAGCGGGGGTGCAGAGCGCGAAGCCCTTGCCCGCCGGAGGCAAACAAAAAATCTCAGCCCCCGCCGGAGTCACACAAAAAACTCCAACCTACTTCCCACGCCCCGCAAGGATGCTCTCCATGCCATTAACCACGGCGGCGGCGGCTTGCGGACGCCCCATGGCGCGCGCGGCGCGGCCCATGTCGGCCAGCCGCTGGCGGTCGGCCAGAAGCTCGACCAGCACGCGGTCCAATGACACGGGCGCCACGGCGGGCTTGCCGTCTGCACCGGGCGTCACGTCCTTCTGCTCCACCACCAGTGCCGCCCCGGCGTCGGCAACGTGCCGGGCGTTGTGCAGTTGGTGGTTGTGGGTGGCGAAGGGAAACGGCACCAGCACCGAGGGCTTGCCCGCCACGGCCAGCTCGGCCACGGAAGTGGCCCCGGCGCGGCACAGCACAAGGTCCGCCCAGGTGTAGGCACTGGCCACGTCGTCGATGAATGCCTCGACGCGGGCCTCGGAAATTCCGGCCTGTTTGTAGCCCGTGCGCACCCGTTCCCAATCGCTGGTGCCGGTCTGGTGCCACAGTTCCACCCCGGCATCGCTCAGGGTGGGCAGCGCGGCCACCACGGCCTCGTTGATGGCCCGTGCCCCAAGGCTGCCGCCCATGACCAGCAGGCGGCGCGAATGGGAGGAACGCGGGGCGTCGCCCTTGTCCGCCGCGTCGGCAGTGCTGGTCGCCCCGGCCGCGACGATGGCCGCGCGCACCGGGTTGCCGGTGGCCACGCAGCGCCGCGCGGGAAACGCGCCCGCCGTATCCGGCAGGGACAGGAACACCCGCTGCACCACGTGGCCCAGCAGGCGGTTGGTCAGTCCGGGAATGGCGTTCTGCTCGTGGATGGCGGCGGGCCTGCCGCACAGTCGGGCGGCCAGCACACCGGCAAAGGCGGCGTAGCCGCCGAAGCCCACGGCGATGTCCGGGTCGAACCGGCGCACCACGGAAACGGCGCGCCACACGCCAAGGCCCATGGCCCCGGCCGCGGCCAGCGCGCGCAGGCCACGCCCCATCACCCCACGCACCGGCAGGCCCACATACTCAAGCCCGGCGCGGGCCGCAAGGTCGGCTTCCGGCCCGTACCGTCCGCCCAGGAACAGGATACGGGCCTTGGGGTACCGGCGGGTGATCTCCTCGGCCACGGCCAACGCCGGGAAGATGTGCCCCCCGGTACCGCCCGTGGTGAGGATGACGCGGCGCATGGTGTTTCCTCCGGTATCTTGAACGGTGGCGAAAACGGGCGAAGGCACGCCGTCAGCGTGCCGTCCGCGAATAGTTCAACAGCAGCCCCACGCAGGTCAGGGTGGTCAGCAGGCTGCTGCCGCCATAACTCAGGAAGGGCATGGGCACGCCCTTGGGGGGCGCCACGCCCATGACCACCGCCATGTTCAGCACGGCGCCCAGCAGCAGCACCAGGGTCACCCCGAAGGCGGTGAACCGGTCGCGCAGATCCTCTTGTCGGGCGGCGATACGGAAGCTTCGCCAGAACAGCATCCCCATCAGCACGAAGACCAGCGACATGCCGATGAAGCCCAGTTCCTCGCCCAGCACGGCGATGATGAAGTCGTTGTGCGCTTCCGGCAGATAGAACAGCTTCTGGCGGCTGGCGCCGATGCCCACGCCGGTGATGCCGCCCGACCCCAGCGCGAACAGCGACTGCACCAGCTGGTAGCCGGAATCCTGCGCGTCGGCGAAGGGGTCGAGAAAGGCGGTGAACCGACGGAAGCGGTATGGCGAATGCACCACCAGCACGATGGCCCCGGCCACCGCCGCCGCCCCGGACACGGCCAGGTAGAAGAACCGCGTGCCGCCCACCAGGCACATGAAGAACAGGATCATGGCCAGCACGGCCGCGCCGCCGAAGTCGGGCTGGCGCAACAGCAGCGCGCAGAACACCCCGGTCACCGCGAAGGGCGGGATGACCCCCCGGCTGAAGGTCTTGATGATGTCCTGCTTGGTGCTCATGAAGTAGGCCAGGTACAGGGCCAGGGCGATCTTGGTGAACTCCATGGGCTGCACGGCCACCGGACCCACCTGGATCCACCGGCGCGCGCCGTTGACCTTGTTGCCCAGCGGGGTCAGCACCAGGACGAGCATGATCAGCACCCCGAACAGGATGGGATACTGCAATTTGTACAGCACGTTGCGGGGGATCACCGCGGCGGTGAACATGGCCACGCCGCCCACGCAGGCAAAGATCAGCTGGCGCTTGAAAAAGTAGTACTTGTCCGCGTTGAAGCGCTCGGCCACGATACCGCTGGCGGACAGCACCATCAGCAGGCCGATGCCCAGCAGGGTCAGTGCGATGGCGAACAGCCACCAGTCCACGCCGTTCTGCGGGCCGTGATCGCCATGGGCGATGCCGCCAAAGCTGCCGCCGCCATGGCGCAGGTCCGCCAGTGCGGCGGAGGGATGGGCGTCCGCGTTCGCGCCGAACCTCATGGCAGGGCCTCCACCGCGCGGCGGAAGGCGTGGCCGCGCTCCTTGTAGTTGGCGAAGAGGTCGAAACTGGAGGTGGCCGGGGCCATCACCACCGCGTCGCCCGGCTGGGCCAGCACGGCAGCCTGGGCCACGGCGGGGTCAAGGGCGGGATGCCAGGACATGGAAAAATCGCCCTGCCCCATCCAGGCCCCTTCGAAATGTTCGCGGCTGGCGCCAAAGCCCACCACGGCCCGCACCCTCCCGTGCATGAGCGGCAGCAGGGACGCAAGGTCGCCCCCCTTGAACTTGCCACCCACCATCAGCACCACGGGCCGGTCAAAGGCTTGCAGGGCCACGCGCAGGGCTTCCACCGTGGTGCACTTGGAATCGTTCACCCACAGCACGCCGTTGCGCTCGGCCACGGCCTCCAGCCGGTGTTCCAGCGGGGCGAAGCCCGCCACGGCCTGTTCCGCCGCATTCGATGTCACGCCGAACTCGCGGCAGGCCTGCCACGCGGCCTCGATGTTGGCCTGGTTGTGCCCGCCCAGCAGGCGGGTACGCGGAAAGCGCCGGGCAGACGCATCGAAGAACAGCGTGCGGGGCTTCAGCTCGCGCGCGGCCACCAGGTCGCGCACGCCCTGGCCGAAGATGGCCAGGTCCCCTTCTTCCATGCAGCGGAACAGCCGGAACTTGGCGTCGATGTATTCCGCCATGTCGGCGTGGTAGTCGAGGTGGTTCTCGCTGATGTTCAGCAGCATGGCCACGCGCGGGCGAAAGGTGGTGCAGGCCTGCAACTGGAAGCTGGAAATCTCTATGACCAGCACGTCGGCCCTGCCCTGCCCGTCCGCCCCGCCCTGCGCAACCGACAGCACATACTCGCTGAGGGGGGTGCCGATGTTGCCGCCCAAAAACACCGCAAGGCCCTGCGCGCGCAGCATGGCGGCGCACAGCGAAACCGTGGTGGTCTTGCCGCTGGTGCCGGTGACGGCCAGCACCGGCTCGCCGTCCAGTTGCCGCCAGGCCAGCTCCATTTCGGCCATGATTTCCGGAGCGTCCGGCCCCTGCGGCAACAGCGGGCGCAGCTTTGCCACGGCCATGCCGGGGCTGGGCACCACGGCCCGTGCACCCTCGAACTGCGCTGGCGCATGGTCGCCGGTGGCGATTTCAACCCCGGCTTCGGCGGCCCAGCGCACAAAGTCGGCGGGCACCCCGTCGGCGTTGCGTTCCAGCAGGCGCACGCGCGCCCCCATGCGGTGCAGCAGCCGCGCGGCAGCCATGCCGGAGCGGCCCGCGCCCACTACCACCACAAGGTCGCCCTTGCCGATGGTTTGCGCCGTGTGCTTGTCGCAGGTCATTGCCGTATCCTTGTCCCAGGGGTTGTTTCCAAATTAGGGTTTTCGTTCGTTGGCAAGGAAAACGAGCCTGCCATGAGGGAGTATGCCTCAGCCGTTGGCGAGTCCCCGAGCCACTACGGATGAGGACCGCAAAGCGCTCTTATCGTATTTGACCGAGCCTTAGCCGTTAGGCGAGCGCGTAGCGCGAATCTTGCCCTAGCCGTTGGGTGAGCGAAGCGAACCTTACGGATAGGGACCGCAACGCGCGGATAAGGACAGCAACGCAATGGCAGGCGAAGCTTGACGCCGCCAACGGGCGAAAGGACAATTTCGAAACAACCCCTAGCGCAGCTTGAGAACGGACAGCGCCATCAGCCCCAACAGCGCCGACATGATCCAGAACCTGATGATGATCTTCGACTCGGGAATGCCCTGCAATTCAAAGTGATGATGCAACGGGGCCATGCGGAAGATGCGCTTGCCCCCCGTGAACTTGAAATAGCCCACCTGCAGGATCACCGACAGGGTTTCCACCACGAACAGACCGCCCACGACGAGCAGCAACAGTTCCTGCTTGCACAGCACCGCCAGAAAGCCCAGCGCGCCGCCAAGGGCCAGCGAGCCCACGTCGCCCATGAACACCTGGGCCGGGTAGGCGTTGAACCATAAAAAGCCCAGGCTTGCGCCCACCAGCGCCCCGCAGAACACGGTAACCTCGCCCACGCCGGGCACGTTGGGCACTTGCAGGTAGCTGGCCATCTGCACGTTGCCCGCCACGTAGATGAACACGGCAAAGACCATGCCCGCGATGATGGTGGGGCCGATGGCCAGGCCGTCCAGCCCGTCGGTGAGGTTCACCCCGTTGGACGAACCCACCATGACCGTCACGGCGAAGGGGATGTACAGCCAGCCGAGGTCGGGCGCCAGGCCCTTGAAGAACGGAAAGGCCAGCCGGGTGGAATACACCGGCTCGCTGACCACCAGGTACATGGCCGCGGCGGCCACCACCACCTGCCCCAGGAACTTGGCGCGGGCGGACAGGCCCTTGTTGTTGCGGCGGCGGATCTTGATGTAGTCGTCCAGAAAGCCCACCAGGCCGAAGCCCAGAAAAATGAGCATGGTCAGCCAGACGTACTTGTTGGTCAGGTCGGCCCACAGCAGCACGCTGCACGTCAGGCAGAAGGCGATGAGCAGACCGCCCATGGTGGGGGTGCCCGCCTTCTGCATGTGGCAGGTGACGTCCTCGTGGATGTGCTGGCCGCACTTGATGCGTTGCAGCCACGCGATGAAGCGCGGCCCCATGAGGATGGACAGCAGCAGCGCCGTCAGCAGCGCCCACACCGACCGGAAGGTGATGTAGCGGAAGACGTTGAGGACCGTGAATTCGGAACTGAGGGGATACAGCAGGTTATACAGCATGGCGCCCCCCGGTGGCGAGCACGGTCACGTGCCCTTCCGGTTGTCCGGCCACGGGCGCGTCCGACGGAACGACCCTGCGTGCGCCTGACGGAACGTCCCGGCGTGCGGCCAGGCAGGCGCGCGGGCAGAGCCCGGTGCGGGCGGAAAGGCCGGGCCCGCCTGCCACATGGGGCACGGCGCGGCCCCGCGCGTCATGGCGCGCGGTCGTGAACATCAGTTGCACCCCAGTATCTCCCGGATGACCTGCTGGTCGCTGTACGGCACCTTGCGGTCGCCGATCTGCTGGTAACTTTCGTGTCCCTTGCCCGCCACCAGCAACACGTCGCCCGGTTGCAGCAGCGCCAGGGCCTTGCCGATGGCCCTGGCCCGGTCGGGGTCGCTGACCACTTCGCGCGCCCCGGCAAGGCCGGGCAGCACGTCGGCCATGATGGCCTCCGGGTCCTCGTGGCGGGGGTTGTCGGAGGTGAGCACGGCCACGTCGGCATGGCGCGCCACCGCCTGCCCCATCAGCGGGCGCTTGGTGCGGTCGCGGTTGCCGCCGCAGCCGAACACGGTGACGATGCGCGAAAAGCCCACCGCGCGCAGCGCGCGCAGCACGTTTTCCAGCGCGTCGGGGGTATGGGCGTAATCGACGAAAATGTCCAGCCCTCGCGGATTCACGATGCGCTCCAGCCGCCCCGGCACGCCGGTGAAGTCGGCCAGGCTGGCGAAATCCCGCGGCGCAAGGCCCATGCCCAGGCATACCGCCTGCACGGCCAGCAGGTTGGAGGCGTTGTGCGCGCCGACGAGATGCGAGGAAAGCTCCCACTGCCGCCCCTCGAAGGTCATGCGCAGCGTGAGGCCCGAGGTGGCGTTGCGCACCATTTCGCCGTGCAGGTACCGGCGACCGGGAACGGACTCTACCCCATCGGGCGCCGCATCCAGCCCGAAGCCGATGGCGTGCGGTACCTCGCCCAGCAGGCGGCGGCCCCAGGCATCGTCGGCATTGACGGCGCAGGCCTTGTCCGCGTCGGGCAGTCCGGTGAACAGGCGGGCCTTGGCGGCATAGTAGTGTTCCATGTCGCCGTGGTAATCCAGATGGTCCTGGGTCAGGTTGGTCAGGATGGCCCCGGCAAAGCGGATGCCCGCCACCCGGCGCTGGTCCAGCGCGTGCGACGAGACCTCCATCAGCGCCACGTCCACCCCGGCGTCGCGCATGCGGGCCAGCATGGCGTGGGTTTCGATGCAGTCGGGCGTGGTCAGCGGCGCGTCCATGGCAAAGCCCGGCCAGCGGTAGCTGACGGTGCCCAGCACTCCGGCCCGGCGGCCAAGGGCGGAAAACACGTGCTCCAGCAGATAGGTGATGGTGGTCTTGCCGTTGGTGCCGGTAACGGCCACCACCGGAAAGGGCAGCGCATCCGTGCCGTAGCGGGCCTGGCCCAGCAGGCCGATGGCCGCGCGCGGGTCGTCGTGCCCTGCCACCACCGCGCCTTCGGGGGCGTCGGCAAGGGCTGCTTCCACCTTGCCGGGCAGGCACACCACCGCCCCGGCCCCGGCGGCCCAGGCCTTGGCGATGAAGTCCGCGCCGTCCACGCCCGCGCCGCCGTTGGCGGCAACGCCGGGCACGGCCACGAACACGTCGCCCCGGCCCACCCTGCGCGAATCGGTACGGATTTCCGGCGTGTTCTGGCGCACACGGGCCAGAAGGTCATCAAAAGATATACGGGTCATCTGCCGATGCTCCTAGGAATTCTCGGAAAGCCACAGGACGCACTGCCCCGTGGGCTGGCCCTTGGGCCATTCGGTGCCCGGTTCCGGGGTCTGGCGGATCACGGTCTGCCCCGCGCCCTTGAGCACGGGCACCATGCCTTGCCGGGCAAACACCTCCACGGCCCGGCGCACCGACTTGCCCACCACGTTGGGCACCCCGTCGGGGGCCTCGCGCACGGCCTCTGCCACCTCGCGGCGCACTTCCACCGGGCCGGTCTTGCCCATGGGCGTGGCGTAGGTGGGGGCCTCGGGATCGGGCGCATCGGGCAGCAGGCCATGATAGGCCATGGTGCGCATGGCCACGTGCTTGAACACGGGCGCGGCGACCACGCCGCCGTACGAATTTTTCTGGGGTTCGTCCACCATGACCAAAATCAGGTACTTGGGCTTGTCGATGGGCGCGAAACCCACAAAGGAAGCCAGCCGTTTGTGGCCGTAACGCCCCGTTTCGTCAGCCTTTTGCGCGGTGCCGGTCTTGCCGCCCACCATGATGCCGGGGATGCGCGCCCGGGTGCCGGTGCCGTCTTCCTCCACCACTTCGCGCAGCATGGAGATGACCTGCTTCACCGTCTTGTCGTTGTACACCTTCTGGCTGGCCGAGTTGGCCGGGGTGTCGTCGCCGGTGTCCGCCACCAGGCGCAGCGGCTTGCGTTCGCCGCCATTGGCCAGGGTCAGATAGGCCTGGGCCATCTGCACGCCGGTGGCGGCGATGGACTGGCCGAACGAGGTGGTGATCAGGTCCGGCTCGGACCAGTGGCGCGGATCGCGCAGGATGCCCTTGCTCTCGGTGATGGGCAGGCCGGTGCGGTCGCCGAAGCCCAACTGGTTCAGGTATTCCCAGTACCGTTTGGACCCAAGCTCAAGCCCTATCTTGGCCATGCCGATGTTGCTGGAATAGCGCAGCACCTTGTTCACCGGCAGCACGTCATAGCTGTGGGTGTCGCGGATGGTGATGTAGCGGGTCTTCCAGCGGCCCTTTTCGCAATTGAACGTGGTGTCGCCCTTGACCACGCCCTCTTGCAGGGCGGCGGCCACCAGAAACGGCTTGAGCGTGGAGCCGGGCTCCAGCGCGTCGGCGGCCAGGCGGTTGCGCCAGCGGTCGGCCTTGTAGTCGCGGTAGGCATTGGGGTTGAAGAACGGGTACTGCGCCCAGGCCAGGATGTCGCCGGAATCCACGTCCACCACCAGGCAACCACCCCAGGAGGCGTCGAACTGGTCCACGGAGCGGGCCAGGGCTTCCTCGGCAAAGAACTGCACCTGGGTGTCGAGGGTCAGGTGCACGTCACGACCGCGCAACGATGCGCGCGCGGCCCCGCCGTCCATGTCCAGGCGGCGCCCGGCGGCGTCGCGCTGCACCACGTTGCGGGCGGAATCGCCGCTCAGCACTTCGTCAAAGGTCAGTTCCAGACCTTCAAGGCCCTTGCTCTCCATGCCCACGAAACCAAGCAACTGCCCGGCCATCTGCTTGAAGGGATAAATACGCTCGTACTCGCTGCTCAGGTACACGCCGGGCAGCCCGGCCTTGCGCACGTTTTCGGCGGCCAGGTCGTCCACCTTGCGGGCCACCCACGCAAAGCCGCGCTTGGAGACAATGGCCTCGCGCACCTGCTTGACCGGGGCTTCCAGGGCCGCGGCCAGGGTGTTGACCGTGGCGTCCACGTCGCGGACCTCACCGGGGCGGACGTACACGGAGCGCACCTCCACGCTGCGGGCCAGGATCTGCCCGTTGCGGTCAAGGATGGCGCCGCGCCTGCCGGACACGGTCTCCGCCGCCATGTGCTGGCGGCGGGCAAGGCTTGCCAGCCGGTCGCCGTCGTAGACCTGCACGTACCAGGCGCGCGACCACAGCAGCATCCACAGCAGCGCGAACACGCAGCCCACGCTGTACAGGCGCACCTTGCTCCAGTCCGCCTCGCCGAAGCGGGCAAAGGGATTGAAGCGGGGGCCGCCCCCGAACGATGCGCCGGGTGCCTTCTTGTTGCGCAGGACGCGCGCGGCACGGGGGGCGCGCGCTTCGAAAGAGGGACGCGCGTCGCGCGCGGTGCGCGGCGCGGGCCTGCCGAGTATGCGTGACTTCCTGTCTGCTCGCAGCATGACGCTCCAGGGCGCTAGCGCCCCGCCTCCTCGATGCGGCGGATCTGGCCGGGGCGTGCCCCCCGCATGCCCATGGCCTCCGCCTTCCTTCCCAGTTCATATGGCGACATCAGCCGGTCCCGTTCCACTTCCAGCTTGGCGGTCAGGGCCGCCCTGCCGTCCAGTTCGCCCTGCAACTTGCGCAGGTTGTAGGCCATGTCCATGCGTTCGATGTTCAGCCACACCAGTGACAGCCCCAGCACCAGGCTGGTCAGCACCGACAGGATCATGGCCAGCACCCAGCTTCCCACGCCGTGGCTCATGACGCGCCCCCTTCCGCTTCATCGCGGCCTTCCGGGGCGTACTTGTTGCGCCGCCGGGGGCGCGGAGCCTGCCCCTCCGCCAGCCGCTGGGCCGCGCGCAGCTTGGCGCTGGAAGCGCGGGAATTGCGGGCCAGTTCCGTCTCGCCGGCGGTGACCGGCTTTCTGGTCAGCACGTCCACGCGGGCCTTGTGGCCGCATTCGCAGCGGGACACGCTGCGCGGGCACACGCAGCCCTGCGATTCGTCACGCAGGCGGTGCTTGACGATGCGGTCTTCCAGCGAGTGGAAGGTGATCACCGCCAGCCGTCCGCCGGGGTTCAGCCGGTCCAGGATGCGGTCGAGAAAGCGTTCCAGCTGGCCCAGTTCGTCGTTGACGGCCATGCGCAGGGCCTGGAAGGTGCGGGTGGCCGGGTGGTTGCGCGAGGTGGCGCGCCACTTGGCCGGGTAGGCCCGGTCCACGATGGCCGCGAGCTGGGCCGTGGTCTCGATGGGGCCTGCGGCGCGGGCATCCACGATGGCGCGGGCGATGCGCCCGGCCATGGGGTCTTCGCCGTAGCGCAGGATGATGTCCTTCAGCACATCCACGGTGGCCCGGTTCACCAGCTTCGAGGCCGGGGCCTCGTCGCCGTCCCGGTCCATGCGCATGTCCAGCGGGCCGTCGGCATGAAAGCTGAAGCCTCGGTCGGCCATGTCGATCTGCATGGACGACACGCCGATGTCGATGAGCGCGCCGTCCACCTTGTCCCAGCCCAGCTGGTCCAGCGCCGCCTCGAAGTCCGCGTAGCGGGTGTGGAAGAAGTGCGCGCGCCCGCCCCACGGGGCCAGACGCTGGCGGGCCAGTTCCAGCGCCGTGGTGTCGCGGTCGAGGCAGCACAGTTCGCCGTCCGGACCGATGCGCTCCATGATGGCGGCGGAATGGCCGCCAAGCCCCACGGTGCCGTCCAGGTACCGGCCGCCGGGGTGGGGAGCCAGCGCTTCCAGCACCTCGTCCAGCAGCACGGGCACGTGCAGCGTGGCGGCGCGGGCCCCTTCCGTGGAAGCGGGGGCGGCCTGCGGTGTGGTGGAATCGGGTGCGCCGGTCATTGCAGTATCCTGTTGCTCTTAAGGGGCTGTGCCCTGCCGGGCCTAAAGGGAAAGTTCTATGCCACTGTCGGCCAGTTCGGCGGCCACGTCGTCGAAGTCCTGCGCCACGATGCCGTCGAAGCGGCCCTGGTCCCAGATTTCGAAGCGGCTGCCCTGGCCCAGGAGCACCACGTCCTTGGTGATGCCCGCGTAGTCCATGTGCGACCGTGAAATGCGCACCCGGCCCTGGCCGTCCAGTTCCATGAGTTCGGCGCTGCCGATGACCAGGCGGCGGAAATCGCGCATCTTGCGCGAAGGATTCTTGAGGGTGGAGAACTTGCGCTCGAAGTCTTCCCAGTCGGGCAGGGGGTAGCCCATGACGCAGTCGTCGAAGCTGGTCAGCACCAGCTTGCCGCCGTCGGCACGCGACACGAGGATGTCGCGGAAATCCGGCGGCAGCATCAGTCGGCCCTTGGGGTCGAGACTGCGGTGGGAACGGCCTCTGAACAACATGGAAACACCACTTGCCTGTCATCTCACGCCGTTGCGCGAAGTGTCGAAACTACGGACCCTGCTTCCACCGTTTCCCCCGCGTACCGCAGGGGATGTTTTCATCGGAGGGAAGGGGCCTTTTCCGGGAGACTCTACCACCTTTTACCACAATTTCCCACTTTCTCTATGATATGTCTGGCACTGTCAAGCCGTGGGCTCCGGCAGAGTCTAGAAAATTTCTAATGGCGATTTACCTTCATGAGATACACGAAATATATCAAACAATTTCACGATAATACAAAAATAAAACGCAACAAGCCAAAGGCCACGCCAGGCCCCCTTGCAGAGACCGCGCGTGCGCCGCCGCACGGCATTTCGGCGCACCCGACGACCCGCGCCTTCTCCCCATGCGGCGCGAAGCCCCGGCCTGCGCTGATATTTTTACGGAATGCATGAGGACACGAAGGGTGTCGGCACGATATACGGGGGTATCCGCCACGCGCCCCCGCATGGCTGGCGGAACCCTTCGCGACGCACAAACGGCTTGACAAGATACAACTTATTGCACAGGGGTGGATCATGAGAACGAAGATAATCGCCACCATAGGTCCGGCATCGCGCTCGCGCGAGGTGCTTTCGCGCCTCATCGCCGCTGGAGTGCGCATCTTTCGACTCAACTTTTCCCACGGCAGCGCGTCCATGTTCGTGGATCTGGTGCGCCTGCTGCGCGAACTGGAAGCCGAATGCGGCAGCCCGGTGACCATCTTGCAGGACCTTTCCGGCCCCAAGATCCGCATCGGCGAAATTCCGGACGGCGCCATCTCCGTGGGCAAGGGCGACCGCGTGCTGCTGGGCCCCAAGGCCCCTGCCGGTGCCGTGCTGCCGTTCATCCCCTTCACCAATCAGCCCGTGCTGAACGGGCTGGAAGCCGGCGACCGGCTGGTGCTGTCCGACGGCGGATTGCAGTTTCGCGTGCTGGGTACCGCGCCCGAAGGGTGCTTCGAACTGGAGGCCGACAACAGCGGCATCATCACCTCGCGCAAGGGGCTGGCCCTGCCCGGCAAGTCGGTGCGGCTGCCCGCCCTGACCGAAAAGGATCGCAAGGACCTGGCCGACGGACTGGAACTGGGCGTGGACGCCGTGGCCCTGTCCTTCGTGCAGACGCCGGAAGACATCCGCGACGCCAAGGAAATCATCGCGGCCAGCGGCCGCAGGCACATCCCGGTCATCGCCAAGCTGGAACGCCAGAACGCCGTGGACCGGCTGGACGACATTCTGGCCGAGGCCGACGTGATCATGGTGGCCCGCGGCGACCTGGGCGTGGAATGCCCCCTGCCCGCCCTGCCGGCCATGCAGAAGCGCATCATCCGCGCCTGCAACCGCGCGGCCAAGCCGGTCATCGTGGCCACCCAGATGCTGCTGTCCATGGTCAACAGCCCCTCGCCCACCCGCGCGGAAACCACCGACGTGGCCAACGCCGTGCTGGACGGGGCCGACTGCGTGATGCTTTCGGAAGAAACGGCCATGGGCAACTTTCCCGTGGAGACCGTGGAATTCATGAAGGAAATCGCCGCCAAGGCGGAAGAGCTGCACTTCGAGACGCAGCGTCTTGCCGAGCCGGCCGAAGAAAAGGGCACGGCGGACTTCCTGGCCTACGCGGCCTGCCTGCTGGCGGAAAAGACCGGTGCCAAGGGCATCGTTTCGCACAGCATGACCGGCGCTTCGGCCCGGCTCATCTCGTCGCGCCGCCCGCGCCAGATGGTCTGGGCCCTGACGCCCGACCAGGCCGCCCTGCGCGCCCTGAACTTCTCGTGGGGCATCGTGCCGCAGGACATCCCGCTGGACATCCCCGGCCACGTGGCGCGGGCCGAACGCTTCGTGGACACCGCCCCCGACTTCGAAAAGGGCGACAACGTGGTCATCACCGCCGGGCAGCCCAAGGCGGGCCGCAAGCCGCGCGGCACCAACATGGTGAAGATATACAGAAAGTAACGGCAGGCGGCGTCCGGTCCCGCTCTGGAACCGCCGGAACGGACCGGACTGCCTGAATCATCAGAATGGGCAGAATGGGCGGAATTGACCGGGCGGGATGAACGGGCCGGATGCCACGGCAGCAGCCGCGCATCCCACGCGGGCCATGCGGCCCGACGAATACGCCACGCAGCACGGCACGAGCACGTCACGCAGCACCACAAGGGAGCTACCCACGGTGAAGGCAACCATCCCCGACAACATCTCCGAGGAATACTACCAGATCAGCACGGAGATCCTGTCGAGCTTTCCCAAATACCGTCCCCCGGTGGATCTGTTCCGCTTCCGCGAGGACATCGCGCAGTTGCAGCCGTATACCCGCAAGGGGGCGCGGCTTACCAACGAACAGGTGGAAGAAGTGCAGCGCATGTGCGAGGCGGGCGACCTGTTCGTCTCGCGCTCGGACCATCCCATCTATTCGCAGCACATCGTGCACCAGCTCGACCTGTTGCTGGTGGACAAGAACCTGAAGGAAGGCGAGGTCGCCGACATCTTCCAGCAGGCCCTGGCCCTGCGGGTGAACGAATTCATCGACCAGCCGGTGAAGCCGGTGTTCGAGGTGCTGTACCGCGACGTGATGGTGCTGACCGAATACCTGTGGCAGGACAAGCACCGGGTAAAGCAGTTCATGCGTCGCCTGCACCGCGAACATTCGCTGGCCAGGCATTCGCTGAACACCCTTTCGGTGGGGCTGTGGCTGCTGGTCACCTCCATGGGCGACAACCTGAAGCGCCGCGACCTCGACCGGTCGGCGCTGGCCCTCTTGCTGCACGACCTGGGCATGGCCAAGGTGCCCGCGTTCATCCTGTCCAAGGCCAGCCCCCTGAAGCCCGACGAAAAGGACAAGATTCCCCTGCACCCGCTGGTGGGGGCCAAGATCATGCACAAGATGGGACTGGCCTTCGACGAGTTGCGCCAGTGCACCCTGGAACACCACGAACGGCTGGACGGTTCCGGCTACCCGCAGAAGCTGAAGGGCGAACAGATCAGCCGGTTGGGCCGCATCTGCGCCGTGGCCGATTCGTTCTCGGCCATGATCAGCGCGCGCGCCCATGCCCCGGCCAAGGAACTGGTGCCCGCCGTGCAGGAACTGGCGGCGGACAAGGCGCGCTACGACGCGCGCTACACCTCGCTGCTGCTCAATGCGCTGGTGACCAACGCCTTCGGCACCACCGGCAAGCCCAAGGCCGAACCGAAACCCGAAGGGACCTCCTGATCGCCCGCCGCCGAGCGCACGCCTGCTCCGCCATTGCAAGCAAAACGGGCCGCTCCTTCCGGGAGCGGCCCGCCCTCATTGCACTGTCCGGCCGGAATGATGCTGGAATCAGGCGCGGCTGATGATCTCGCCGCTGATCTCGCGGAACACGTCGTTGATCATGATGACACCCAGCACCTTGCCCGCCTCGGTCACCACGGCGTAGCTGCGGCCCTTCTTCACGAAGCTTTCCAGCACCACCAGCAGCGGATCGTCGGGAGCCACCTGGGTCATGTCGCGGTCCATGACGTCGCGCACCTTGGTGGAACCGGCCACCTTGCAGGCATTGCGGTAGATGCGGTCGAAGCCGTCTTCCTCTATGCCGCGCAACGAGCCGCTACGCAGCAGCGAATCTTCCATGAAGCGCACGGTGTCCCACACCGAAAGCGCGCCACGCAGCATGTCGCGCTCGTCATACACCAGGGCGCACAGGCAGCCCGCCCCGCCCCCGCCGTCGGGCCCCACGCAGGAACTGAGCTTGCGCATGGCCTCGGCCAGCGAATCGTCCTCGCGCAGCTTGGGGAATTCTTCCCGTACGATGTCCCAGGCACGCTTTCGCAACAGCATCGGCACTCTCCTCGCAGTGTGTTCATGGACATCAGGCCGACCGGAGCACCAGCGGAGCTTCGCGAAGTTTCCGGGGCCGCCCCGGCCTCTCGACGGAATAAGGCCGGGATGGGGCATGGCGTCATCGTTATCAAAACTCGCCCCGCTTGTCTTCTCTTTCACAAGCCCTGCGGCCGGATGCGGGGCGGGATCGTCACCACACTCCGCACATCCGACGCGGCATCCTGCCGCAAGTCAGGAGAATCCGAGACTATACCGGGCGATCAACTGGTGCTGGCGCAAGAGCGCAGTTTGGCTTCTGCCGAAGAAAAACACGGCTTGATGGACCATAAAGGGACGCACCGGCCAAGCCAACGCTACAGGCGAGGCCTGTGCAGGTGGGGATTTTGTTCTCTGCCAAGGAAGAACGCCGTTTCATGGAGGGAGTGTACTTTTGTGGTACTCGACCGGAATGAAACGGCGTTCTGACGCAGGCAGAGGGCAAAAGCCCCCATGCACGGGCCTCGCCTAGTCGAAGTCGGCAAAAAGCGCCCCCACATGCAACGGCCCCAGCGTCACCCGGCGGTACTCGCCGCGCAGCCGGGCGATGGCCTCTTGCAGATGGCTGGAGGTCACGCCGTTGCGCACCGAGGTGTGCGCTTCGATGAAGGCGGCCAGGGTGTCGCAGGCCTTCACCAGGCGGCCGTCCTTGGGGTCCAGCGCGTCGATGTTGCAGGTGGACTGCAACTCGTCGAAGGTCACCTTGCGGACAACGGACGACGTGCCGTCGGGTCCGGGCTCGCGCACGGTCTCGTCGAACTCCGAACCGGTGGCCAGCCCCAGGAAGTAGCCCAGGCGGCTGGCCACGTCGCCGTAGCCCGCCTTGTCCAGCAACGAGAACACCCGTTCCTGCATTTCCTGCTCTTCATATTGGCGGATGAGTTCGGGCAGTTGCTTCACGGACCGCTTCACCGGCGAAATGATGTCGCGGGTCAGCACTTCCGGCAGGTCGTGGAACAGGCCGCAGAAAAAGTTGTTCAGGCGCCGGGCGGGGCAGGCGCCCACGGCGATGCTGAAGAAATAGGCGTAGCAGGCCACGATGAACATGTGCCCGATGACCGAGGTTTCCGGAATGCGCGGGGTCTGCGACCAGCGTTTCTGAAAGCGCAGTTGCCCGCACAGGTTGGCGAAACGCCCCAGCGCGTTGCTGGAGCCGCCGATGAGTTCCGGCACCCCGGCCAGGTCGGCCATGGCCGTCAGGCGGGTCTGGAACGAGCCGTCGATGTCCGGCATTTCGTCGTCGAACCCGTTCAGCGGCTTGATGAGGTTGAATTCCCAGCCGCTGGCGTAGAGGTGCGCGGCGGTCAGGATGCGGTCGGGCAGGGTGTTCTTTTCGCGGCGGCGGATGTACGTCAGCAGCCGCTGCCAGAAGTCCTCGTCCAGCGGGCGCACGATGTGTTCCAGTTCTTCCGCCACCCACTCGGTAAGTTCGCTGTAGTGGGCCTCGTTCTCTTTTATGCGGTAGAACACCGGCGGCTTGATGTCGGTGATGACCAGCCGGTAGAAATAGTCGAACAGGCAGCCTTCCACCACTTCGGCGCCAAGGCGCAGCCGTTCCCCGGCGGGCAGGCCACGGGTGTTCAGTTGCAGCAGCAGCCAGGCCACGATCATCTTGTGGGCCTGCTTGTCCACCTCCATCAGTTCCACGGGCCGCAGCTTGTCGTTCCACCGCTTCATGTACGCACCGGAAAAGACGAACTGGAGCAGGCTCTTGCGAATGCTGGGCATGGGTCCTCCCGAGGGGGTTCAAGAAAATCTCTTGGCAATGTATGCGGTCATGGTGTAAAGCTCAAGAGTTTGAAGCGATACGCTTCGGGTTCACGCCATGCAAGCCCGCCGGACGGTCCAAGCCAACCTTCCGGCAGTGTTCTTGCGGTGCCTGCCCGGTGCCGCCCCGCCCGCCGATTTCGGCGCATCACGCGGGGCAAGTCGCCCACTCCCCAGGCCAGCCGCCCCGTTAGGCGCGCCAGTGGGACCGAAGTGTGGACGACCGCCAGGCGAACCCCGCGTTTCCGCGACATGCACCGGGACTGCCCGCATAAAACCTGACCGCAGGCGAATGGCACCCCCCGGCCCAATCCGGTCCAGACCGGTACGGCAAGCATCGCACGCATGATGCCACCCTGCGGGGGCGGCATCGTCCGTCGCGCGTTTCGACGCCCTTTTTCTGTTGACAAGGGGCGGGGAACCCAATACATAGACCGTTCTTTCGAGCTCGCACAGGAGTACGCTCTGATGAAAACGTTCAGCCCCACGCCCGAGAACATCAACCGCGAATGGTTCGTGGTCGATGCCTCCGACCTGGTTCTCGGCCGCCTTGCCACCCAGATCACGCATCGCCTGCGTGGCAAGCACAAGCCCGAGTTCGCCCCGCACATGGACAACGGCGACTTCATCGTCGTGGTCAACTGCGAAAAGATCAAGGTCACCGGCAACAAGCTTGCCGACAAGAAATACTACCGTCACTCCGGGTATGTCGGCGGTCTTCACGAGATCACCCTCGAGAAGCTGCTCGCCTCCCATCCGGAACGCGTGCTGATGAACGCCGTGCGGGGCATGCTGCCCAAGAACCGGCTTGGCCGCGCCATGCTGAAGAAGCTCAAGGTCTACGCCGGCCCCGAGCATCCGCATGCCGCCCAGAACCCGCAGCAGCTCGCCATCAAGTACTAACCAGATCGAGCCGGAGAGAATCATGGCCAACGAATTCAACTACGGTACCGGTCGCCGCAAGACCGCCACGGCCCGTACCCGCCTGTACGCCGGTTCCGGTCAGATCGTGGTGAACGGTCGCCCCTTCGAAGACTACTTCCCGCGCAAGTCGCTGCAAATGATCATCCGCCAGCCCCTGGTGCTGACCAAGAACGTCGAACGCTTCGACATCAAGGTCAACGTCTGCGGCGGCGGCGTGACCGGCCAGGCCGAAGCGGTGCGCCACGGCATTTCCCGCGCCCTGCTCGAAGTCGAGCCGGAACTGCGCGGCGCCCTGAAGCGCGCCGGTTTCCTGACCCGCGACGCCCGCAAGAAGGAACGCAAGAAGTACGGCCAGCGCGCTGCCCGCGCCCGGTACCAGTACTCCAAGCGTTAATCGCTTCCGTACGCTGCCTTTCGGGCAGGTCCGCTCCGGCGGGCCTGCCTTTTTGCATTTGGGTCGCCCTCCCCCGGCACGCGGGCACGGCACCTTGCGGCCATGCTCCGGCTCCTGTTGACACCGCACGCCGCCGCCGACTACACAGGCAGTCGCGCCGGGCCTGCGCCGCAAGGAATTTCCCGCCACGGTGCCCGGCTCACATTCGTCCAGACAGCGCACACGATTCGCCACAGGACCGCACATGACCACGCCCACCGCCCCCCTCCCGCTCGACCCCGCACGCATCGCACCCGACGGGTGCATCAGCATCATCGGCATGGCTGGTGCCGGCAAGACCACCGTGGGCCGCGAACTGGCCTTGCAGCTTGGCTGGGCCCACGTGGACACCGACAACCTCATCGAGGCCACCTACGGCACCCGGCTGCAAGCCGTGGCCGACGCCATGGACAAGGAAAGCTTCCTGGACGTGGAGGCGGGCGTCATCCGCCGCATCGGCGCGCGACGTACCGTACTGTCCACCGGTGGCAGCGTGGTGTACCGCCACGAAGCCATGGCCCACCTGGCCGCGCTGGGGCCGCTGATCTACCTGGAAGTCTCCCTGCCGCTGATCCTTGAGCGCATCGCCATGAACCCGGAACGGGGGCTGGCCATCGCGCCGGGGCAGACCCTCGAGGACCTGTACAACGAGCGCATTGCACTGTACCGCCGTTACGCCAGCTTTACCGTGGCAGCCGATGCGCTGTCTCCCAACGGGTGTGCTGCACTGATCGTGGCCTGGCTGACCGGCGGGGAGGCGTAATGTCTGCTCATCAATCCGGGCGCAAGCCTGCCGCCCTCGCGTCTACCCGCATTTCCGCCGCCGTGAAGGCGGCTGGTCGCATCGCCGCCGCGCAGGACACCGCCAGCCTGCCCCAGCCGGGCAAACCGGCAACCAGGGGGGGGCGCAAGGCCCCCGGCATCTTCGCCCGCCTGGCGGAACTGTACGCCGACATGGAACGGACCTACGCGGAAACCGCCCACGCCGCCGGACTGACCTGCGCCGATTGCGAGGACAACTGCTGCCGTACCCATTTCCAGCATCACACCCACGTGGAGTGGGCCTACCTGTGGAAGGGCATGCTGGCCCTGCCGGAGGCGCGCCGCGCCGAATACCTGCGCCGCGCCCACGACGTGGTGGCCCAGTGCGAAGCCGCACGGGCCGCCGGAGTGGTGCCGCGCGTGATGTGCCCCGTCAACGACGACGGGCTGTGCGGCCTGTACGCCCACCGGCTGATGATCTGCCGCATGCACGGCACCCGCAACGTGCTG
Organism: Desulfovibrio sp.; assembly: GCA_031287575.1. Classification (GTDB taxonomy): domain Bacteria; phylum Desulfobacterota; class Desulfovibrionia; order Desulfovibrionales; family Desulfovibrionaceae; genus Cupidesulfovibrio. Next base: position 19,521 of record JAITSV010000017.1, on the reverse strand, counting down.
TTGCGTCCTGACGGGCAACGCCAGCTGTTTCGCGGTTGCCATCGCTTTTGCGGCCTGACCGACGGTCAGCCCGACGAGGCGGTGCCAACCCTGGACCGCACCCCCTTCTACCGGCGCCTGGCGGAACTGGAAATGGAACACTGTGCCAGGGGCGCGGGCAAGGCAGGCGCCCCCCGGGTTGCCCCCCGGGTTTCCTTGACGCTGGCGGAAATGCTGGTCTATGGTCCGCCCAAGCCGTAAGGCCCGTTGAACGCGCCATTTCGCGCGGATAACGCTCCTCCGCGCGGCGGGGTCCAGCCCGCTTGCCGCAGCGCTTTCCCCTTGCGGCGCAACCGCACGTCTCGCAACCGCCGGAGATGCCATGCCCGTGCTTTCCCCTTTGCTCTCCCCCTTCCGCGGCAATGCCGTCTCTTCCCGGCGGCCTACCGGATGCCGGATGCTGGCCGCGCTGGCCGTGCTGCTGGTGTGCACGGGCCTGCTCGCGGGCTGCGGCAAACAGACCGTGGGACATCTCGCGCGCGCCCAGTTGCAGCCCGACACCCCGCAGACCGTCTCCATGCAATACCTGCGCTTCACCTACCGCGTGGTGCCGCTGCGAGAATCGGTAGGCGTGCGCGGCCAGGCCAGTCTTGTACCCGGCGCCCTGCCCGCCTGGGCCACGTGGTACGAGCAGCTCACGGTGATGGTCTACCTCAGCGATGCTTCGGGCCGGGTGCTGGACGCCGAGGAATACGACTACCTGCCTCGCGCCGTGGGCGACGAGGGCTCCCTGCCCTTCGAGACGCGCTTCTACCTGGACCCCGACGATCAGGGGCCGCTGTACGTCAGCTTCGGCTATCGCATGGTGGCCACGGAACACGCCCCCAACCCCGACGGCCCCAACGGGTCCGGCAGCGAACCTGGCGACGTCGGCCGCTCGCTCATCGTGGGCGAAGGCGCGCTGGACAACTGATACCGGCCCCGCATCACGTCCTGCAAAATCTCCGAACCGCCCGCAAGGGCGGTTCTTCGTTTGTCGCATACGCGGGCCGCATGCCTCGGAAAAACCAATCCAGGTCGTGCCACGGTCCCGCGGCTCGCATGCGGAACACGCCCGCGCGGGGTATCGCGAACAACGGCAAAGGCCGCCCTGCATACGCAGAGCGGCCTTTTTCCGTCGCGAATTCTCGGCGGTGCCGCCGCAACAAGCGGCCCTCCCGAGGCTGCCCGGCACACGGCCGGCGCCCCCCGCCTAGGAAGCGTGCTTGCGCCGCTTCTCCCAAAGCTTCATGTCCTTCATCTTCTTGCGGCGTTCACGCTGCAACGCCTTGCACACCAGCGGGGTGCTCTTCTTGAGGCCCCACTTCTCGCGGTAGGCAACGGCGTCAAGGCCGTGCGACGCAAGGTGCTTGCGGGTAAGGATCTTGAACGACTTGCCGCACTCGAGGCAGGTGATGGACTTTTCCTTCACGGCCTTGCGCGGGTCGCCGCAGGCTTCGCACGCCTCTTCCGGCTCGGCTTCGCCAAGGCTGATGGCACGAATGCCATTGGCAAGCTTCTGCACCATGGAGGTGATCTCATCCTCCGTCATGGTCCGGACACTGGCCTGCGCCTTTACGATTTCCAGGGCTTCCTTCAAAAAGTCATCCATGTGGACCTCCGCGGGAATTGAACGACGGGGCCGAAACGAAGACGCCGAAACATCGACACCAGTCACGGCACTTCGCCGCTCTTACATCCGCAACTACAGCAAGTCAACAACAGCGTAGCGGAAAACCGAAACCAGGAACGCAAAATGAACGCAGCAGCACGCACCCCCGCTGCACGCTGCCAAGAAAACCTGCGTCAGTGGCCGCTTCCCCCCGGTCCTGAACCTGACGGCATGCGCACCGCACGCACGTTGCGAAACACGTTGCGACAACGTATCGGCCATGCCCATGACGCCGATGCAATGCAACGGCCAGGGGCCTTTCTTCCGCCTGCCCTACCCGTCCCTGATCCATGCATGTCCGCATCCGAAAGCTACGGAGCGTCGGTTGAACGTCCATGCCGCATCCCCATGCATTGACGCGGCGTGAAACGTCAACGGCGCGCCCCCATTGCCGATGGCCCAGGCCACCATGGCAACGGAAGCGCGCCGCGTGAAACACATGCCGCAGGCCAGTGTACCCACGGGATTGCCCGCAATACCGGCGCTGCACCCTACCGCCTGCTACCCCTTGGCGGAGCGCTCCTCCAACACGGCCACGGCGGGCAGGGTCTTGCCTTCCAGAAACTCCAGGAAGGCCCCGCCGCCGGTGGACATGTAGGAGATGCGGTCCACCACGCCGTACTTTTCGATGGCGGCAACGGTGTCGCCGCCGCCCGCCAGCGAGAAGGCCGGGCTGTCGGCCACGGCCATGCACAGGGCCTTGGTGCCCTGGCCGAACTGCTCCACCTCGAAGGCGCCCACCGGTCCGTTCCAGACGATGGTGCCCGCCTGCATCAGGATGTCGCGGTACAGCTTTGCCGTTTCGGGCCCGATGTCCAGGATCATTTCGTCCGGCTTCACTTCCGACACCTTGCGTACCGTGGCCGGTGCGGAATCCGCGAATTCCGGCCCCACCACCACGTCCATCGGCACGGGAATCTCGCCCCCGGCAGCCTTGGCGGCGGCCATCAGGCGGGCGGCCTCGTCCACCAGTTCCGGCTCGTACAGCGAACGGCCCACCTCGTATCCGGCGGCCTTGATGAAATTGTTGGCGATGCCGCCGCCCACGATGAGCCGGTCCACCTTCTTGGACAGCGTATCCAGCAGGGTCAGCTTGGTGGACACCTTGGAACCGCCGATGATGCCCACCATGGGCTTGGCCGGGGCGTCCAGGGCGCGGGACAGGGCGTCCAGTTCCGCCGCCAGCAGGGGACCGGCGCAGGCCACCTTGGCGAAGCGCACGGCGGCGTGGGTGGAGGCCTGGGCGCGGTGCGCCGCACCGAAGGCATCCATGACGAAGATGTCGCACAGGGCGGCCAGCTTGCGGCCCAGGGCCTCGTCGTCCTTCTTTTCACCCTTCAGGAAGCGCACGTTCTCGCACAGCACGCACTGGCCCTCGGCCACCTCGATACCCTCGATGTAGTCGCGCACCAGCGGCACCTGAAAGCCCAGTGCCCTGGAAAGATGTTCGGCCACCGGGGCCAGCGAGAAGGCGGGGTCGAACTCGCCTTCCGTGGGGCGACCCAGGTGCGACACCAGCAGCACGCGGGCACCGGCCTTGAGGGCCATTTCGATGGACGGCAGCGCGGCGCGGATGCGCTTGTCGCTGGTCACCTTGCCGTCCTTCAGGGGTACGTTGAGGTCTTCGCGCAACAGGACGCGCTTCCCCTTCAGATCAAGGTCGGTCATCTTCAGTACGGCCATGGATATACCTCTGCTGCTCGATTGGCTTGATTTGGTTGGCAAAAGAAAAGGCGCGAACGTGGCTTTCGCATCCTACCACGTTCGCGCCCGGTGTCCAGACTGGGGGGCGGGGGCCGCCTCCCGTGCGGTGCTGCGCTCTTTAGAGAAGAGACTCCACCGCTTCGATGACCTTCTCGGTGGTAATGCCGAAGTACTCGAACAGCACCTTGCCGGGGGCGGATTCGCCAAAGCCGGTCATGCCCACGGCCTTGCCGTCCAGGCCCAGATACTTCCACCAGCCGTCCACGGCGGCGGCTTCCACGGCCACGCGCGCACGCACGGCGGACGGCAGCACCGACTCGCGGTAGGCGACGTCCTGGCGGTCGAACTGGGTGGACGACGGCATGGACACCACGCGCACCTTGCGGTCCTTGGCGGCCAGCGCATCGGCGGCGGCAAGGGCCAACTGCACTTCGGAGCCGGTGGCCATGACGATGGCTTCCGGCGTGCCCGCGCAGTCGCGCAGCACGTAGCCGCCGCGTGCGATGTTGGCGCGCTGTTCGTCGGTGCGTTCCACGAAGGGCACGTCCTGCCGGGTCAGCGAGATGCAGGTGGGGCCGGTGGCGCATTCGGCGGCGGCCTTCCACGCGGACAGGGTTTCCACGGTGTCGCAGGGGCGCCACACCTGCACGTTGGGGGTCAGGCGCAGACCGGCCAGTTGTTCCACCGGCTGGTGGGTGGGGCCGTCTTCGCCCACGCCGATGGAGTCGTGCGTGAGCACCCAGACCACCCGCGCGCCCATGAGGGCGGACAGGCGGATGGCGTTCTTGGCGTAGTCCGAGAAGATCAGGAAGGTGCCCGCGTAGGGCAGGAACCCGCCGTGCAGGGCCATGCCGTTCATGATGGCGCCCATGGCGAATTCGCGCACGCCGTAGGAGATGTAGTTGCCGGACCAATCACCGGGGGTGACCAGCCTGGACGTCTTGTGCCAGGTGCCCACGGAACCGGTAAGGTCCGCCGAACCACCCATCATTTCGGGCAGCAGCGGGGCCACGGCGTTCAGGGCATTGCGCGAGGCGATGCGGGTGGCCAGGGTTTCCTTTGCCCCATCGGTGGCGGCAAGGGCGGCGGCCACGCCAGCCTGCCAGTCGGCGGGCAGATCCCCCGCCATGCGACGCTCGAACTCGGCGGCCAGTTCGGGATGGGCGGCGCGGTAGCGGACGAACAGGTCGTTCCAGGAGGCCTCTGCGGCGGTACCGCGCGGGCGGGCATCCCACCCGGCGTAGATGTCCGCCGGAATCTCGAAGGGCGGATGCGGCCAGTTCATGCCTTCGCGCGCGGCGGCGATTTCGGCGGCGCCCAGGGGCGAGCCGTGGCAGTTGTGGCTGCCCGCCTTGGTGGGCGCCCCCTGGCCGATGCAGGTCTTGCAGCAGATCAGGCTGGGCTTGCCGGGCACCGCGCGGGCGGCCTTGAGCGCGGCGGCAATGGCTTCGCCGTCGTGGCCGTCCACGTTGCGCACCACGTGCCAGCCGTAGGCCTCGAAGCGGGCGGGGGTATCGTCGGCGAACCACCCGGCGATGTCGCCGTCGATGGAGATGCCGTTGTCGTCATAAAAGGCGGTCAGCTTGCCGAGGCCCAGGGTGCCCGCCAGCGAGCACGCCTCGTGCGAGATGCCTTCCATCATGCAGCCGTCGCCCAGGAACACGTACGTGGCATGGTCCACCACGTCGTAGCCGGGGCGGTTGAACTGCTGGGCCATGAGTCTTTCGGCCATGGCCATGCCCACGGCGCTGGCGATGCCCTGCCCCAGCGGGCCGGTGGTGGTCTCCACGCCGGGGGTGATGCCGTACTCGGGGTGGCCGGGGGTCTTGGAGTGCAGCTGACGGAAGTTGCGGATGTCGTCCATGCTCACGTCGTAGCCGGAAAGATGCAGCAGCGCGTAGATGAGCATGGAGCCGTGCCCGTTGGACAGCACGAAGCGATCACGGTCGGCCCATTTGGGGTTGGCGGGGTTGTGCTTCAGGCAATCGTTCCAGAGCACTTCGGCGATGTCCGCCATGCCCATGGGTGCACCGGGGTGCCCGGACTTGGCCTTTTCCACGGCGTCCATGCTGAGCACGCGGATGGCGTTGGCGAGTTCCTTGCGAGACGGCATTGCAACCTCCAGCGGGGTTCTGTGCGGCGGCGGGCGGGCGCCCTGCGCCGTTGGCTATGCAGCGGTACGGCGCGGTGCGCCGGGAAATACACGGATGGCGGGCACATGCGTCCTGCCGCAACGATCATGCATGCGGCGGGATGTGCCGCACATGCGAGAGGTGGGCACTGCCCTGCGGCGGCGCCCACACCCGACTAGTCCGTTCCGCGCCATCTGGCAACGGGAAAATCACATCAGCGGATGCGCCATGGCGTTACCGGCCACGAAAGCTCCACCCCATCACGCGTCGACGTTAGAGGACGGAGTTGGCCGCCGCCTCGAACGCCTTCAACCGCTCGGCATACGGCGGAAACTTGAAGAAGGCCGAGCCGGAAACCAGCACGTCCGCCCCGCTCTTCACCAATCGCGCCGTGTTGGACGGGTCCACCCCGCCATCCACCTGGATGAGCGTGGACAGGCCGCGCGCGTTGATCATGGCGCGCAGGTCGCTGATCTTGCGATAGCTGGCGGGCAGGAACGACTGGCCGCCGAAGCCGGGGTTGACGGTCATGATCAGCACCATGTCCGCGTCGTCCAGCACATAGTCCAGCACCGAAAGCGGGGTGTGCGGGTTCAGCGCCACGCCGGACTTGACGCCCAGGCGGCGGATTTCGGCCAGGGCGCGCTGCACATGGGGGGTGGCCTCTGCGTGGACCACCAGCATGTCGGCCCCGGCATCCACGAATTCGTGCAGGTAGCGTTCCGGGCGTTCCACCATCAGGTGCACGTCGAAAAACAGGCGGCTCTGCTTGCGCAGATGTCCGATGACCGGCTGGCCGTAGGTGATGTTGGGCACGAAGGTGCCGTCCATGACGTCCCAGTGAACCCAGGACACACCGGCAGCCTCCAGGGCGGCCAGTTCGTCGGCAAGGCGGCCAAAGTCGGAGGACAGCAGCGAAGGGGAAAGGATCATGCGGTGCTCGTGGCGCGGATGCGCGGTTGCGGGAAATGCCCGATTGCGTAAGGATGCGTAAGGACGCGTGAGGACGCGGGGGAGGCGTGGTAACGCGTAGGGACGCAGACGGATGCATGACGCCGTGCCCATTGTACTCCGTTGCGCAGTGCGCGAAAGGAAAAGGCAGTGGCGGCGACGGGCAACGGAAAGGGGCGGCAGCCCCCCCCCCGAGCGGAAAGATGGCGGAATCAGTCCGCGCCAGCCAGCAGGCGGCGCATGGCCTCCAGTTCCGCGATGATCTCGCGCACCGTTCCGGGGTCGGCAGCGCCGGGTACAGAGCCGTCTGTTGAAAAGCTGTCGCTGCCGCCATCCGGGGTTGCCCCCTGACCTGCCGAAGGCGCTGTAAAGCCGCTTCGGGTACCCGATTGCGGCGTTACGCCGTCATCGGGCAGCAGCAGCCCGTGCAGGTACTGGTCCCACGCCTGCACCCGCGAGGCAGCGGCAGACAGGGCGCGGCCCTGCAGGCCGGACGTGGCCGGGGCGTTGCCATCCATATCGGCGGCGGCATCGTCATCAGCAAGAGCGTCATCATCCTGCCCATCGGGCAGATGCATGTCGTCGGGGTCGTCATCGCCAAAGCCAACCAGCCCGGCTACCCCGGTGCCCATCGTATCCGACATGCCAGCCAAGTCAGCCCTGTCGGCCCTGTCAGCAAGGTCGGGCATGTCAGCAAGACCGGCCATGCCCGTATCGGACATGCCGGTACCGGATTGTGCTCCCCGCTCGGCCAGCATGCGCCGCGCGCCTTCGATGGTCAGGCCGCGTTCGTGCAGCAGAAACCGGATGCGCCGCAGCAGGGCCAGGTCCGCCTCGGTATAGAGGCGCTGGCCCTTTTCGGTACGCAGCGGAACCAACTGGGGAAACTCCGTTTCCCAGAACCTGAGGACATAGGTCTTCAGGTTCAGCAGCGACGCCGCCTCGCCTATCCGGTATGTCCGCTCCGCCATGCCGTCTCCCGTTTCACTGACCGTGCGCCCGCACGAACCGCGCGGGCACGCGGCGCTCCCCGCCTGACCTTAAAGCCGGATGGGGAGTGCCTGCTGGAGCGAACTTGCCACTTTCTCGCGTTCCTTGTCCACTTCGGCGTCCTTCAGGGTGCGCCCGGCATGGCGGAAGGTCATGCGGAAGGTCAGGTTGCGTTCCTCGCGGTCTTCAGGGGCGAACACGTCAATGAGTTCGACGCCTTCCAGCAGCGGCAGTTTCATCCCGCGCACATGGTCCAGCACCGCGCCTGCCTGCAACGCGGCAGGGGCCATGACCGTGATGTCGCGGCGCACCGGCGGATACACCGGCAGCGCGGCAAAGCGCACCGTCACCGCGTCGTGCATCTGGCGCGCCGCATCCAGATCGATGTCGGCCAGCCACACGTCCTTGCGGGCGTGGTAGGCGTCGGCAAGGTCGGGCCTTACCCGGCCCATGACGCCCAGCACCCTGCCCTGCACCGTCACCGTGACGCTCGGGGCCAGGAAGGGGTGCGGCGCCTCGGCCATGGCGCAGTGCGGCTGCCCCAGGTGCAGGAAGGCCGCGAAGTGTTCCACCACGCCCTTCAGGTCCTGGTAGTCGGCGTCGGCTTCCGGGTTGGGCCAGGCGCTGTCGTGGCGCGCGCCGTACATCAGGATGCCCAGGCGCCCCCGCTCGCAAGCGGTGGTTTCCGACGCGGCGTCCGCGGTGAAGATACGCGCCAGTTCGAACAGCCGCAGCCCGGCATTGCCCTGCGCGATGTTGTGGCGCAGGTTGTTCAGAAGGCCGGGGGCCAGCGCCGTGCGCAGCACGTTCTGGTCTTCCGACAGCGGGTTCATGATCGGGATGCGCCCTTCGGCGGACAGACCCAGGTGATCCAGGTCCTTCTGGCCCACGAAGCTGTAGTTGATGGCCTCGTTCAGGCCAAGGCCGCGGCCCCAGCCCTTGATGCGCTTCCAGAAATCGTACTCGGACTCGGGCGCGCCCGCCTGGTCCAACGGACGCATGACCTTGGGCAGCACCGGCGGAATGGCGTCCAACCCGTACACGCGGCCCACTTCCTCGATCAGGTCGGCCTCGCGCTCGAAGTCCAGGCGATGGCTGGGGGCGGAGACCTTCCAGTCAGCGGCGTCGATTTTGTCCACCACGCAGCCGAGGCCGGTCAGGGTGTCGGCGCAGAAAGCGTCACCGATGGTGTCCTCGCCCATGCCCAGCAGCATGCGGGCGCGCGCCGGGCGGAAGCGCAGCGCGGGGCTGGCCCAGGGGCGCGGTTCGGCGCTGCACATGCCGGGGCGCAGCCGCGCGCCGGAAAGTTCGGCCATCATCTGGGCCGCGCGATGCATGGCGTACACCGCACCCGCCTGATCCACGCCGCGCTCGAAGCGGTACGACGCCTCGCTGGAAAGGCCCAGCCTGCGGCCCGTGCGGCGCACGGTGCCGGGGCGGAACACGGCGCTTTCCAGCAGCACGCGGGTGGTGGCGTCGGAAACTTCGGAGTTGGCGCCGCCCATGACGCCCGCAAGGGCCACGGGCTTCACCGCATCGCGGATCAGCAGGTCGCCCGCCACCAGCGCGCGGTCCTGGCCGTCCAGGGTCACGATGCGCTCGCCCGCCACCGCCGGGGAGACCACGATGCGCGCGCCTTCCAGCAGGTCCAGGTCAAAGGCGTGCATGGGCTGGCCCAGTTCCATCATCACGTAGTTGGTGGCGTCCACGATGTTGGAAATGGGGCGCACGCCGATGGCGGTGAGGCGATGGCGGATACGTGCCGGGCTCTTGCCCACGCGGATGTTTTCGAGAATGCGCCCGTGGTAGGCATGGCACAGGGCCGGGTCCGCGATTTCGATGGCCACCTCGCCGGAGCAGTCCGGGCCGTCTTCCATCAGGTTCAGCCTGGGCAGCGTCAGCGGCAGGCCGAAGCCCAGTGCTACTTCGCGCGCAAGGCCCAGCACCGAAAGGCAGTCGGCGCGGTTGGGCGTGATGGAGATGTCGCACACCTCCATGTCCAGTTGCAGTTCGTCCACCAGCAGCCTGCCCACCGTGAAGTGCTCCGGCAGGACCATGATGCCTTCATGGTCGTCGCTGAGGCCCAGTTCGCGCTCGGAGCAGATCATGCCGTGCGAGGGCTGGCCGCGCAGCTTGGCCTTCTTGATGACCAGGCCGCCCGGCATGGTGGTGCCCACCAGGGCCACCGGCACCTTCTGGCCGGCGGCCACGTTGGGCGCGCCGCACACGATGTCCAGCAGCTCGCCCTGGCCCGCGTCCACCTTGCACACCGACAGCTTGTCGGCCTCCGGGTGCTTGGCGCGCTCCACCACGTGGCCCACCACGATGGCGCGGATGGCGTCGAACGGGCGGCGGATTTCCTCCAGTTCAAGGCCGAGCATGGTCAGACGGTCGCCGAGCTGTTCGGCGGTGCCTTCGAAGGGAACGAATTCGCGCAGCCAGGCAAGGGACAGCAGCATGGGGCTACTCCATGAGAAAGTTTGCGAAGGGGCGGGGTCGTCAGGCGTTTTTTACGCCTCCGCGGGAAGGACGGCAGCCGTTAGGCGAGCTCGCGAGCCTTACGGATGGCGATCGCAGCGCGGAAGCTGTCCCCTGCACCCCTTCCGAACGAGGCAGGTTGCCCCGCAGAAGCATTCAAAAAACAGTGTTCATGACAGCAACCGCCCCGGATGAGGGATTTCGTTCGCTGGCAAGAAGGGCAAGCCTTGGCCGAGGCGAGCGTACTTTTCCTGTACGTGACTCTCGCGCAACAGGGGCACAAGGCGCGCCCGACGCCGCCAGCGGGCGAAAGACCCATCCGGGGTCAGTGGCTACCTGAACTGCGACAGGAACCTGACATCATTCTCGAAGAACATGCGCAGGTCACCAATGCCGTACTTGAGCATGGCCACGCGCTCGACGCCGAGGCCGAAGGCGAAGCCGGTGTATTCTTCGGGATCGTAGCCCACGGCGGTGAACACGGCGGGATCCACCATGCCGCAGCCCAGGATCTCGACCCAGCCGGTGGTCTTGCACACCCGGCAGGGTTCGTTGCCCACGTGCCCCTTGCCGCCGCAGATGCAGCACGAGATGTCCACCTCGGCGCTGGGTTCGGTGAAGGGGAAGAAGCTGGGGCGGAAGCGGACCCTGGTATCGCCGCCGAACACGGTGCGCAGGAACGAGGTGAGCGTGCCGCGCAGGTCGGCCATGCTCACGCCCTTGTCCACCATCAGGCCTTCGATCTGGTGGAACATGGGGGTGTGCGTGATGTCCGAGTCGCGGCGATAGACCTTGCCGGGGGCGATGATGGCCACCGGAGGCTTGCGCGCCAGCATGGTGCGCACCTGCAACGGCGAGGTGTGGGTACGCATCAGGATGGACTCGGTGACATACAGGGTGTCCTGCATGTCGCGCGCCGGGTGTTCGGCGGGCATGTTCAGCGCTTCGAAGTTGTAGTGGTCCATCTCCACTTCCGGCCCGGTCACGATGTCGTAACCAAGCCCCCGGAACACGGAGCAGATTTCCTCCATGACCAGGGTATCGGGGTGAAGCGAACCGCGCCACGGCGCGCGGCCGGGCAGGGTCGGGTCGAAGCGGGAAAGCGCGGCGGCCTCGCTGGCGGCTTCGAGGGCGGTCTTGCGGCCTTCGAAGCGTTCGGTGAGCGCCATCTTGACGCCGTTGGCGGCCTGCCCCAGGCGGGGCCGGTCCTCCGGCGAAAGTTCGGGCAGGCGGCCCATGATCTGCGCAAGACGCCCCTTGCGACCAAGGAAGGCGACGCGCAGTTCCTCAAGCTCCGTCAACGACGAAGCCTGGTCCAGGCCTCTTTCGAGTTCCGGGACCAGGCTTTCCAGTTCCTTGAGAAGGTCCATGCGTAGAGACCCCGTATGGGGTTAGTTGAGTTTCGAGGCGGCGAGTTGCGCCAGCTTCGCGAAATCTTCCTTCTCGCGCACGGCAAGGTCGGCAAGCACCTTGCGGTTCAGGGAGATGCCGGCAAGGGTGAGGCCGTGCATGAACTTGCTGTACGACAGACCGTGCATGCGGGCGCCGGCGTTGATGCGCAGGATCCACAGCTTGCGGAATTCGCGCTTCTTCACCTTGCGGTCGCGGAACGCGTACATCCACGAACGTTCCACGGCCTCGCGGGCGGTGCGGTACAGCTTGCTGCGGCCGCCACGGAAACCCTTGGCCGCGTCCAGATACTTCTTGTGACGCCTGTGGGAGGCGAGACCTCTCTTCACGCGCATGGAATACCTCCATCGTGATCTTGACTCCGCGAGGCGAGAGACCGGGCCAGCGGAGCGGATAATGTAAAGTGCGGGATGCGCTCTCGTTGGACAGAGAGCACGCCTTGCCGGGGCAGAGGCCCCGACGAAGGCGATTCAAAAAAAGGAATTTTGTTCTCCGGCAAGGAGGACGAGTCTTTTGCGAAGGGAGTGTACTCTTTGGTACTCGACCGGAGCAAAAGGCGAGTCCGACGCAGCCGGAGGGCAAAAGTACTTTTTTGAACGCCTTCGTTAGGCGTAGGGCATCATCCGGCGCACAGCCTTCTCATTGGTGCTGTCCACGGTGGCGGACTGGCCGAGGCGCATGCGGCGCTTGGCGTTCTTCTTCGTGAGGATGTGGCGCAGGTTCTGCTTGCGGCGCTTGAACTTGCCGCTGCCGGTCACGGAGAAGCGCTTGGCGGCGGAACGCCGGGTCTTCATCTTGGGCATTGGATACTCCTTGCCGTTCTCTGCTCGCGCCGAAGCCGCCAGAGGCGACGACGGACACATGACGAAGCCCCCCGCGCAAGGCGGAGGACCCGGTTTGCCTTCTCAAGGACTGGATCGTCGAAAATTCCCGGTCGGTTGCAGCGGCGCAAGCGACCGCACCCCCGGCGAGAGGGGGCATAATGCGATAAAAACGCGCCGGAAGCAAGGGCCGAAACGGCCTATTTCTTCGGCAGCGGAGCGAGCATCATGAACAGGGTGCGGCCTTCGGCGCGGGCCTCCTGGTCCATCTTGGCGATGTCCTTGGTATCCTCGACGATACGGTCGAGAATGGACTGGCCGCGATCCTTGTGGACGATTTCACGCCCGCGGAAGAAGACGGTGACCTTGCAGCGGTCGCCTTCCTCGATGAAGCGGCGGATGTGCCTGACCTTGGTGTCGTAGTCATGGTCATCCGTCTTGGGCCGGACCTTGATCTCCTTGATCTGAATCACGGTCTGGTTCTTCTTCGCCTCGGCCTTCTTCTTCTGCTGCTCGTACTTGAAGCGCCCGTAGTCCATCACGCGGCACACGGGCGGATCGGCCGTGGCGGCCACCTCGACAAGGTCGAGGCCCAGCTCCTTTGCGTGCGCGATGGCGTCGTTGCGCGACAAGATGCCGAGCTGTTCGCCGTCCGCTCCGATGACCCGCACTTCGCGGGCACGGACCTGTTCATTACGCCGCACGGTGTCCTGCGGGATATCGCGGCGCATCCTGTTGTTAGGAGAAGCTATAGCTCATTCCTCCACGTTTGAACGGTTCCTGGCAGTCCGCCCTGATCATTTCCGCCACTTCGGCAAGGGTCTTGAGGCCAAGGTTTTCGCCGGTGCGCAGCCGCACGTTGACGCCCCCGGCCTCCACTTCCTTGTCCCCCACCACGAGGATGTAGGGGATCTTTTCCAACTGGGCTTCGCGGACCTTGTAGCCCAGCTTTTCGTTGCGCGTATCGGCCTCCACGCGAAGGCCAGCGGCCGCAAGCTGGTCACGCGCGCCCATGGCGAAATCGTTCTGGGCGTCGGTGACGGTCAGCAGGCGCGCCTGAACCGGGACGATCCACGTGGGAAAGGCCCCGGCAAAGTGCTCCGTAAGCACGCCGATGAAGCGTTCGAGCGAGCCCAGGATGGCCCTGTGGACCATAACCGGGCGATGGCGCTCGCCATCCTGCCCGATGTACACCAAGTCGAATCTGTCCGGCAAGGTGAAATCGACCTGGATGGTGGACAGCTGCCACTCGCGCCCGATGGCGTCCGTGACCTTGATGTCGATTTTGGGACCGTAGAAGGCGCCGTCACCTTCATTGATGGTGTACGACAGGCCCGCCGTGGCCACCGCGCCGATGAGCGCGTTGGTGGCGCGGTCCCAGTCCTCGTCCGAGCCGATGGACTTTTCCGGCCGGGTGGAGATGACGATGCGGTAGTCGAAGCCGAACAGGCCCATCAGGTCGCGCACCAGCGCGATGACGCCGATGATCTCGGCTTCCAGCTGGTCGGGGCGGCACAGGATGTGCGCATCGTCCTGGGTGAACTGGCGCACGCGCAACAGGCCGTGCAGCACGCCAGACTTTTCGTGGCGGTGCACCACGCCCAGCTCGAACATGCGGCGCGGTAGGTCGCGGTAGCTGCGCAGGTGGCTCTTGTAGATGAGCATGTGCGAGACGCAGTTCATGGGCTTCACGCCGTAGGCGTTGTCGTCGATGACGGTGAAGTACATGTTCTCGCGATAGTTGTCGTAGTGGCCCGACTTTTCCCACACCTCGCGGCGCAGAAGCTGCGGCCCCTGCACCAGTTCGTACCCGCGCTTCAGGTGTTCCTTGCGCAGGAAGTCCTCGAGGATGGTGCGCAGCAGCATGCCCTTGGGATGCCAGTAGACCATGCCGGGGGCGACGTCTTCGTGGAAGGCGAACAGATCCAGCTGCTGGCCCAGCTTGCGGTGGTCGCGGCGCTTGGCTTCCTCGATCTGGTGCAGATGGTCCTTCAGGGCCTTGGGGTCGGCAAAGGCGGTGCCGTACACCCGCGAAAGCATGCGGTTCTTCTCGTCGCCGCGCCAGTAGGCACCGGCCACGGAGAGCAGCTTGAACGCCTTCACGAAGCTGGTGTCGGGAATGTGCGGGCCGCGGCACAGGTCGACGAAGTCGCCGCTGCGGTACACGGACACCGTGTCCGCCGGAATGTCGCGCACGATCTCGACCTTGTAGGTCTCGCCCATGCCCTCGAACAGGGCCACGGCCTCGTCCTTGGTCATTTCCGTGCGGGTGAAGGGATGCGCGGCAGCCACGATCTTCTGCATTTCCGTCTCGATGGCTTCGAGGTCGTCCACGGAGAAGGGGCGCTCGTAATCGAAATCGTAGTAGAACCCGCTGTCGATGGCAGGGCCGATGGTCACCTTCACGCCGGGAAACAGCTTCTGCACCGCTTCCGCCATGATGTGCGCGGCGGAGTGGCGGAGGAGCTCGATCCCTTCCGGCGAATCGGCGAAGACCGGTTCGATGGTGGTGGTGTCGGCGGGCACGGTGGCGGTGAGGTCGAGCGGGGTGCCGTTGCAACGGCAGGCTGCGACATTCTTGAATTTCTTCCCGCTCAGGGCGCCCTTGAGGGCGTCACGGCAGGAGACGCCGGACTGCACGTCGAACACCTGTCCTTCGATGGTCACGTTCACGCCGAATCTCCTCGGTGAGTTTGTTGTTGCCGCCGCGCGCACCATAACAAGAAAGGGAGGCTGGAACCTCCCTCTCTGGGCTTTCGGTGTGGTAGGCACGAGCAGATTTGAACTGCTGACCCCTTCCGTGTCAAGGAAGTGCTCTCCCCCTGAGCTACGCGCCTACACCTGCGAGGCAGGAGGGGTATCTACATGCGCACGCCGTCACCGTCAAGCGGTTTTCTTTCGCGAGGCCCGAAAAAACGGAAAAAGGCTCGCCGGAGTGCCGCCGCCCGGCTGACCCGGCGCCGTGGGCTGGCCCGGGGGCCACGCCGCCTACGCGCGCGCACGTTACATGATAAGCAGCAGCCAGGCCCTGGCAATGGGTGCATGCCCCTGCCCCACGGCCGCATGCGCGCCGCCACGCACGAACCGCCCGGCGCCAGCGCCGCCTGACGCCCCGCACACACCCCGTGCGGCTCCCCCCTGCCCGTTCACGCCCCCCCCCCACCACTTGCCCGCGCCGCGCCCATCCCTTCGTGTCTGCCCACAAGCCCTTGCAAGACACGGCATTCGCGCCCCATTGACAGAGTGCGCGGACAGGCGTAGCCCCTCGTCGAAATCGCCGAGTTCCGCCCTGGGGGCGGAAGCGGGGGACCCAACAGCCGGTCACCCGGTACGGGGCGCATCGCCGCAAGGCGTAGGGCAATCTCTTCGGCCCGAGCCCGTCAGCTAACCTCGCAGGCGTCGAAGGGAGAGCACCCCTCCGAGCACCTTCCGTGCATCCGTCCGTTGTCATGCAGCGGGCGGCCACCGCCGGACGGACAGGCCTCGGGGTGGGGGAAGCTTTCCCCACCCTTTTCGGAGGCCTCATGTCCACCGGTTCCGATCCGTTGGGCGAAGCCGCGTCCGGCAGCATGCCGGACGGCACCGCGTGCGCCTCGCCGCGCACCGATGCCGTTGCGTCCTCGTCCGCCACCTCCTTCACCACAGGGCACACCGCCCCGCAAGCCTCCACCACCGGGGGCGCATCGCCCGTGCCTTCCGCCGGGTCCGCGCCCGTTGCCGGTCATGAGCACATGTCCACGCAAGCATCCACTTCCGGCTCGTCTGACTCGCTCGGGTCCTCCGGCGCTTCGGTGCCACCCGCTCCGGCCACGCCGCCCACGCCATTCGTCGAACCTGGTGCCACCCTGCCCACCCATGCCGCCAACCGCCTGCTGCCGCTGGCCCTGGCCGCGCTGGGCGTGGTGTACGGCGACATCGGCACCAGCCCCCTGTACGCCATCAAGGAGTGCTTCCACGGCCTGCATGCCCTGCCGGTGACGCCCACCAACATCCTGGGGGTGCTTTCGCTGGTGTTCTGGGCGCTGACCGTGGTGGTCACCGTGAAATACGTGCTGTTCATCATGCGCGCCGACAACGACGGCGAGGGCGGCATCTTCGCCCTGCTGGCCCTCCTGCGCGACGGGTCGCGCGACGGCGCGGCCCGTCAGGCCTCCGGCAACGACGACAAGACACCCGGCGGCGCGGCGAAGTCCCCCCCTGCCCCGGCCGTCTCGCGCTTTCGGCGCCTGCTGCCGGTGGTGGGCATTTTCGGTGCAGCGCTGCTGTATGGCGACGGGGTGATCACCCCGGCCATCTCGGTGCTGTCCGCCGTGGAAGGGCTGGAGGTGGCCACGGAAGCCGCCGCGCCCTTCGTGCTGCCCATCACCATCGGTGTGCTGGTGGGGCTGTTCATGGCCCAGCGGCACGGCACGGAGCGCATCGGCAGGGTGTTCGGCCCGGTAATGGTGGTGTGGTTCGCGGCCATCGCCGCGTTGGGCATCATGGCCGCGCTGCGCAACCCGCAGGTGTTCGCGGCCATCAGCCCCACCTATGCCGTGCGGTTCTTCATGGAAAATCACCTGCACGGCATGGTGGTGCTGGGCTCGGTGGTGCTGTGCATCACCGGGGGCGAGGCGCTGTACGCCGACATGGGGCACTTTGGCGCGCGGCCCATCCGCCTTTCGTGGATGGCCGTGGTCTTTCCCGCGCTGATGTGCAACTACCTGGGCCAGGGCGCCGTGCTGCTGGCCGACCCGGAACTGTCCTTCAACCCGTTCTTCGCGCTGGTGCCGCGCCCGCTGTTGTATCCCATGGTGGCGCTGTCCACGGTGGCCACGGTCATCGCCTCGCAGGCCATGATATCCGGCGTGTATTCGCTGACGCAGCAGGGCATCCAGTTGGGCTTCGTGCCGCGCATGCGCATCATCCACACCTCGGAGGAAACGCGCGGCCAGATCTACCTGCCCGGCGTGAACTGGCTGCTGATGATCGCCTGCGTGGGGCTGGTGCTGGCCTTCCGCGAATCCAGCCGACTGGCCGGGGCCTACGGCATCGCCGTCACCGCCACCATGGGCATGACCTCGCTGCTCTACTACGCCGTGGCGCGCCAGCGCTGGGGCTGGCGGGCCTGGCAGGCCGTGCCGCTGGTGGCGCTGTTCCTGGCCTTCGACGCGGCGTTCCTGTCCGCCAACCTGCTCAAGATCATGGACGGCGGCTGGTTCACCCTGCTGCTGGCCCTGGGCATCATGACCCTGATGCTGACCTGGCGCGACGGCCGGGCCGCCCTTTCCGTGCGCTTTGCCGCAGCCTCGGTGCCCTTCGGCACCTTCCTGGACGGAGTGCGCCGCACCAAGCCCCTGCGCGTGCCGGGCACGGCGGTGTTCATGTCCGTGAACCCCACGGGCACCCCGCTGCCCCTGCTGCACCACTACAAGCACAACCACACCCTGCACCAGACCGTGGTGCTGCTGACCATCGTGGCCGAACCGTCTCCCTTCGTGCCCCGGCCCGACCGGCTGGTGGTGCACAACCTGGGCGAAGGGTTCCACCGCATGGTGGCCCGCTACGGCTTCATGCAGACCCCGCGCGTGCCCGAACTGGTGCAGTTGGCCGCCGCTCGCGGCCTGCCCATGCGCATGGAAACCACCACCTTCTTCGTGGGCCGCGAAACCCTGCTCATCGGTGGCGGAAACCGCATGGCGGGCTGGCGCAAGGCGCTGTTCGCCTTCATGTCGCGCAACGCCTGGAACGCCACCACCTTCTTCGGCATCCCCCCGGGGCGGGTCATCGAAATCGGCGCGCAGGTGGAACTGTAGCGCCGCAAGGCGCAACGATTGACGACACATCAAGGGGTGCGGCGGTCCGCAACGCAACACCCCGCCGGGACGGGCACGACCGCGTGCACGACGCCCTTCCGCCGGAGGCATGCCGCTCCTCGCTTCCGGCGGCTGTCCGTCCCGGCCCCCCTCATCGCCCCTTCGGGGTTCGCGCCGCACGCGAACACCCGAAGGGGCGATGTCGTTGGGCACGCCATACGCACGGCAAAGGGGCCGCCCTTGCGGACGGCCCCTGTATCCATATGTAGCCCCCATCACGGGCAGATGCCCGCGCCGGTGCCGTTTCCCGTTTTCTACCCCACCATCTCCAGGAACGCCTCGATGCGCACCTTGAGTTGTTCGGCATCGGCCTCGGAGTAGTCCGTCTCGATGTGCAGGCTGGGCAGGTCGAACTTGTCGCGCAGGAAGTTGCGCACCTTGTACGCCTCCACGTTGTAGGTATGGCAGGCCTGCCAGGTCAGGTCCACCACGCCGTGCGGCCTGAAGTCGGCCACCAGTTGTTCCAGCAGGTCGAAGCGGCCCTGGTTGGGCGCCATGACCGAACACGGCGTGGACAGGTAACGGCGGGCCAGCGCGGTGAGCGGGTCGCCCGTCTCGGCCACCAGGTCGGCCTTCTTGTAGCCGGTACAGTTTTCCATGCACACCACCTGGCCGCCGCATTCCTCGATGAGCCGCACCACCTTGTGCGAACCCATGCCCACCGGCACGCCGGTCAGCAGGATGCGCGGGCCGCCCTTGCGTTCAGGCAGGGTTCCGGCCTTGGCCGCCGCCTGCACCTCGTTCACCACACCCTCGGCCAGTTCGATGATGGTTTCGCGGTCCGGGAAGAAGCCCAGCTTGAAGAGCATTTCCAGCATCTGCATGCCGGTCACCGGGGCCGGTTCCATTTGCGGCAGGTCCATCAGCGCCTTCAGCGCGCGGCGCTCGCGGTTGGCCAGCTTGATGGCGTCGGTCAGGTTCTGCTCGGTGATGGTCACCCCGAAGTCGCTTTCCACCCGCTTCACCAGGCCCGCCAGTTGCTCACGCCAGAAGGGCAAGGCCTCCTCGCCCGGCGTGGACGGCAGGTGCAAGAGGTGCACGGGCTTCATCTCGCCCAGCAGCTCGAACATCTTCTTCTTGCCGTCACAGGTGGTGTCCGCCACCACCAGGTCCGCCGCCGACAGGTACGGGCACGAACCTTCCATGGCAAACCCGAAGCTGCTCTTGATGAGCGGGCACAGGTTGCGCGGCAGCACCTGCTCGGCCGTGGCAATGGGATCGTTGCGCGTGCCGCACAGCACCACCGGCACCGCGCCCGCCGCCAGCGCGATCTCCGCCGGCGAGTACAGACAGTACAGCCCCACCACCTTGCGGCCCGCCGCCTTGGCCTCGCTGATGGCCAGGGCATTGCGCTCCGCCGCCGTCTTCAGTCGCTCGATGCTCTCCCACGTCATGTGCCTGCTCCTTGATGGGTTACGGAATGAAAAGAGACCGGGGAGGGGACCTTTTGGAAAAGGTCTCCCTCCCCGGACCCCTCCCCCCAAAACTTT
>JAITSV010000042.1 GCA_031287575.1 Desulfovibrio sp. | reverse complement strand
CCCGCCCCCCCGTACAACGCCGAACGCGGCCCCCGCCAAGGCGGAAACCGCGTTCATTCCGTGCGGCCACAGCCGCGCACGATACAATGATGCCGGGACACCCAGAGGCGCGCCGTGCTCGCGCCCCGTCATGCCCTGCATCCGCTACACGTTGATGCTGACCCCGGCGGCACCGCCAGAGGAGCCAGACGAGCCGGACCCCTCATTCTCCAGTTCCGTCTTCTGCTTCGTCAGTTCCATCAACTGGCTCTGGAGCATGGTGATTTCCGAAGTTTTCAGCGCCATCTGCTGCTGCTTCTGTTCGGCGTCCATACTGCCGTCCTGCTGGACCTCGGAAAGCTCTTGCTGCTTTTCCTTGATCTGTTCCTGCAACTGCTGGATCTGCTCCTTGAGGGCGGACAACTTGTCGTCCGAGTCCGATTCATCGGTGGACGCGGTACCGCCCGCGCCGCTGCTGGCCATCCCCGCCGCCTTCTGCCGCCCTTCGTCCGAGATGCTCACGGTGTCGCCGCCGCTTTCCGCGTCCTCCGTGGATGCGGTGCGCAACGTACCCGTGCGTTCCGTGCCCGCCTGCACCTGCAAGATGCTGTTGGCGGTGCCGACCTGGGTTCCGTCCAGTGCTTCGACCATGGGACCTCCTTTCGCGCGGATGCGCGACGTTCAGTCAACCTATCGGCGCGGCACATGAAGAGTTTATGGCGCACACTCGCATTTCATTGCATGCCACAATACTGCTTGTGATTCGTGAATACTGTTTCAA
This sequence comes from Desulfovibrio sp., assembly GCA_031287575.1. Taxonomy (GTDB): domain Bacteria; phylum Desulfobacterota; class Desulfovibrionia; order Desulfovibrionales; family Desulfovibrionaceae; genus Cupidesulfovibrio. Next base: position 63,637 of record JAITSV010000042.1, on the reverse strand, counting down.
CAGTTCCGGGCGGCTGCCCGCGCCCCCTTTTCCGCCCCACCCGCCGCGTGGCACGCCCTCCGCAGGCCAGCCGCCAAGAACACGGACGCGGCCCCGCCGAAGCGATGGCCGCGTCCTTACGCATGTTCTGGGCCGCATGCACCCACCGGCGCCTGCGTGCGCGTGTGCCTGGTCCCTGTTGCCGCGATGCATCCGTGGCCCCCGCCACGGAAAACGTGTGTCCCGTCCCGCGCCGACCAGCCACGCCGACCAGCCACGCCGACCGTCCCGCGCAAGCCCATGCGTCCCGCTCAAGGCCTGCGGACCGCCGGCAGCCGCCGCACGGACCGCTATTCTTCTCCGGTTTCCGACTCCGCCGTGGCGGAGGCATCGTCGCCGCCCTGCTCGGCATACTGCTGCTGTTCCTCCAACTCGGCCTTTTCGGTCTGGGCCTGCGAAATCTGGCTTTCCAGCATGGAAATCTTGGCCTGCATCAACTGGACCTGTTCCTGCTTGGTCTCCTCGTCCATGTCGGTGTCGTCCTGCAGTTCGGCCAGTTCGTCCTGCGCCTCGCTAAGGCTCTGGCGCAAGTCCGACACCTTGGATTCCGCCGAGGAGATGTCCGACTGCGAAACCTCGTCCTGCAAGGCCTGGGTGGCATCCGAACTGCCGGAATCGGTCGACTGGGTCGACGCGCTGCCCCCCGACTCGCCGGACCCGCCGGAACTGCCCAGGAGAGCCGCCTTGCGGCGCGCCTCGTCCGAAATGGAGACCGTGTCGCCGCTGCTGGTGGTGGTTGTTTCCGTGCCGGACGTGCCCGACGAGGTGGAGCCGGTCGCCACCGTCGCCGCCGTCCCACCTGTTCCCATGGTCCCCGTGGTTCCCGTTGCCTGCGTGAAGCCGCCAAGGCCCAACAACCCCTGCGCGGTGCCGATGCCTTCCATCATGGTGCCTCCTTCCAACGCGGAATGCGTTGCGTTGCACCCTTCCTATCGGCGTTGCGCGCGATGCCCTTAAACAACTAGCTGTAATGATGATAAAACATACATCAAGAAGCGTAGCCGCACGCAAAGCGGCGCCCCAGCTTTGCAAGCGGCTTGACGAACCGGAAACACGCCGGAAACACGCGGCGGACCGTGGAGGAGCAGAGACGGGCGTGACGAGGCGGGGGGGGAGCATGGGTGGGGACGGGCAGAGACGAGGCAAGGGTGGGCGGGCCGGGGCAGAGCACGCGCAGCCGGATTGCCGCCCCGGCGGCAGCACCGGACAGACGGGGCGCCGGGGATACTGCTGCACGGCATCCGGCGGGAATGAAGGGACGGCGGGAATGGCAGGACGGGGCGCGAAACGCCCGGCGCGCGGGCTATTCCGTGCGGCACGCACCGGTAAGCGCCCGGTGCACGTTGACCACGAAGTCCTGCACGTTGGTGAGGATGGAGCGCGAGGTCAGCGAGCCACGGTCGGCCAGCTTGCCCGCCGCGAATTCCGAAATGTCCGCGATGAAGAAATGCACCGGGCGCAGGCTGCCCCCCGGCCCGGCCTGATACGAGGGGGTCATGTTGCCGGTGGCGATGGTGTGCAGCGCGGTGGCCAGCGCCACCACCGTGGTGGCGCGGCGCACGTGGGCGCGCATGGCGTCCTGCGCGGCGTACACGTCGGCGATGACTTCCGGCAGGGGGCCGTCGTCGCGGATGGACCCGGCCAGCACGTAGGGCACGCCGCGCGTTTCCAGCGCGTGCATTACCCCGTCAGCCACGTGGCCCGACTGCACGGCGGCGCGGATGGATCCGCAGCCCCGGATGGTGTTGATGGCGTCCAGATGGTGGTAGTGCCCGCGCGGGGCCTGCCGCTTGTCGTACAGACCCTGCCCCAGCGCGGTGCCGTACAGGGCGGCCTCCAGGTCGTGCGTGGCAAGGGCGTTGCCCGCCAGCAGGGCGTGCACGTAGCCCGCGTCGATCAGCCCGGCAAAGGCGCGGCGGGCGTCGGCATCGAACACCACGGCAGGCCCGGCCACCCACACGATGTGGCCGTTGTCCCTGTCGTGGCGCAGCACTTCGTACAGGGTGTCGTAATCGAGCGAAAAGGACGTTTCGCGGCTGACGCCGGTACGGAAGGCGAACTTGTCGGCAGGGGCGGCGGGGGCCGCGTGTAAGTGCGGGCGGGCGGTGGCAGTACCCGATGAGGCGCTCGATGAGGCGGATGCGCCCGATGTGCCGGGTGTGCCAGACGCGGCGGTACCGCCCGAAAGCTGTCCAGTGGAAGCAGTGGCGGAGTTGTCTGCCGGTTGAGTGTCAGCTTGGGAAGCTGGCTGTTGTGCACCGGCAGACATGGGGGTGGGCACGTTGGCCGGAGTCCACCCGGCCAGAAAATCCGGCAACTGGTCCAGCGGCCCGGCATGCACGTAGATGCCGTCCTCGCCGTTTTCGCCCCGGCCCACCGCCACCAGGTCGCCCTTTTTCAGCCGCCGGAACTCCACCACCTCCAGCGTGCCGTCCGGGTTCTTGCGGATGACGCAGTCCATGCGCGATTCGGCAAGCAGCACCCAGCGCCCCGGCTCCACCTGCACGAACTCTGGATAGATGGACGTGGCGTGGTAGTTGTCGGGGGCTACGCCGTCGGCGGGGACAAAGCCCCATTTCATCGACAACACATCATCGCCTTCCCTTTACCCTTGCGACAATCATATCACACTTACTAGCAGAATAATACATAAAGTCAGCAAAACTTTTCATTTCAAGAGAGCAATTTTTGCTAATAATTTCGATATCAGCATATTGTTTGTTATACCTCACAATAACCCCATCAAAACCATTACTTGAAATATCATGCAAAAATGAATCAAGCTTCTTCTCTATCTGTTGAAGAGACAGCTGCTTCGACGGCATCAACGTCACATCATACGCAGAATACAATCGATCTACTTGTTCAATGCTTACCGAATCAGCACCCTCACCTTTATAATCTACTGTTTTATATAAACTTCCATGCGCATGCGATAACACATCAATTTTCCTTGATAAGGCTTCAATTTTATCAAGCAAGAACATTTCAATGCTCTTTGTTTCCGAATCCACGTTCTCTAGAATAATCTTCCTACGCTTTGCTTTATATATTGGATTGTCATGCCCACCCTTCATCGACAATGGTATAACATCCTTAATTTTTTCTGTTAATTCGTGCGCACCAGAAATGTCATTTGTAAAAAAATGCGTTCTTTGATCAATGATATCAAACGGCAGTACAGTCCCCTCTTCAGCTATTGTAACAACTGGCTTTCTTGTAGCATGCCTGACTGCCAATTCATACATCACATTTGGATTCAGACCAGTCAAATTTGCTATCACAACATCATCATTTAATATCCTATCAATCACTTGAGACGTAATCGATCCGGAATCATCAATCTCGTGCGCCGCCTGAACGTCAGTGAAGCCCAATGCAATCAATGTAGGCCTTAGAACGGATACGATTAACCCATTTGTCGATCTCCTAATTGCTGAATTAGGAGCGCCTATGGGGGTAATGATGAAACAGGAGCGGCAGCCCTGATTTTCTGTATTTTTAGTGTCTTGCATTGAATTACCCTAAATTACAACTCCAAATCACACATACAACTCCCCACCCACACAGTCATTGATGACCAGCAGGGGGAAGTCCTTCACGGTAAGCTCACGTATGGCTTCCGGGCCAAGGTCATCGTAGGCGATGACGGTGGCGGCGGTGATGCACTGCGAAAGCAGCGCGCCCGCGCCCCCTGTGCCCCCCAGGTAGACGGCGGTATGCTGCTTCAGGGCGTCACGCACTTCGGTGTTGCGGCGCCCCTTGCCGATGGTGGCCTTCAGTCCCAGCGCGTGCAGGCGCGGGGCGTAGCTGTCCATGCGGTAGCTGGTGGTGGGACCGGCGGAGCCGATGGGACGTCCGGGCGGGGCCGGGCTGGGGCCAACGTAGTAGATCACCGCGCCGCGCAGGTCGAAGGGCAGGTCTTCGCCCCGGTCCAGCGTTTCGGCCAGACGGCGGTGGGCCGCATCGCGCGCGGTGTAGATGGTGCCGGACAGAAAAACCACGTCGCCGCTGCGCAGTTGCGCCACGGCCTCGTCGGTCAGGGGGGTGGTAAGGTGGTGGGTAGCCATATCTGCTTCCTTGTATTTTCGTACATGTCCCGAAGCGGGACCGCAATGGGGCTATTGAAAAAGGCGGACGGTTGAGGGGGCGCAACTCGCGCAGGCAACGGGGTGCGGGCATCCGCACCGTGCGTGGCACCCGGCCGGGTCGCTCCGCAATCACGCACCATCCGGTAGCGACAGGACAACAACCGGGCCTCAACCGGGCCGCAACATACTCGCAGTTGGCCCGAAACCCTGCCGCAACGTCACTGCAACCAGCCCACGACCGTGTCGCGCATGGGCCACAACAGGTCCGCAACGGTTGCGCAGCTTGCCGACCACTTGCCGGAAAGCGTCCGCCGGGTTGCGGCTCGACATGCCGGTTGTTCCGCCCGGCTCCGCAGCCCGGCCCGCAGCCTTGCTACAATTCTATCTCGCCGTGCCGGGCCGAATGGCACTGCACGTTCACGGCCAGCGGCAGGCTGGCCAAGTGGCACGGGGCAAAGGCCATCTTCACGCCAAGGCAGGTGGTCTTGCCGCCAAGGCCCATGGGGCCGATGCCCAATTCGTTGATGGCTGCCAGCAGTTCCGCTTCCTTGGCGGCCATGTCCGGGTCGGAGTGGATGTCCGTCAGCGGGCGCAGCAACGCCTTCTTGGCCAGGATGGGCGCATAGTCGAAGGTGCCGCCCACGCCCACGCCGATGATGGTGGGCGGGCAGGGATTCGGCCCCGCCTCGCGCACGCGCTGCACCACGAAGTCCTTGATGCCCTGCCACCCCTGCGCGGGGGTCAGCATGGTCACGCGCGACATGTTCTCGCTGCCACCTCCCTTGGCCATGAAGGCGATGCGCAGCCGGTCGCCGGGCACAAGGTCCATGTGGATGACCGCCGGGGTGTTGTCACCGGTGTTCTTGCGGGTCATGGGGTCGCAGGCGGACTTGCGCAGGTAGCCTTCGGCATAGCCGATGCGCACGCCCTCGGTGATGGCCTCGCGCAGGGTCATGCCGTCCACGCGACAGTCCTCGCCCAACTCCACGAAAAAGACGGCCAGCCCCGTGTCCTGACACAACGGCAGGCCGGTGGTGGCCGCAAGGTCGGCGTTTTCCAGCAGCTGCCGGAACACTTCCTTGGCGACGTCGCTGTCCTCTTCCGCCTGTGCGCGGCAGAAGGCCCACCGCACGTCCTTGGGCAGGTAGCGGTTGCACTCCACGCACAGCCGCGCCACTTCCTCCACAACTCGTGTCGCCGGTATGCGGCGCATGTCTGGCTCCTTTGTCCGGTATGAACGGAGGATAACCGGGGAATGGCCCCGTTCCTCCATAGTTTCGATCCGGTTGCGGACGCAGCGTCCGTGCGGCCCGATCTGCTGCCGCCACGCCACCCTAGCAAGCCTTGAGTGCCCACCGCAACACGACAGGCCCGCGCCCGGATGCCCGCGCCCGGTACGGACCGGGGCAACCGCAACGCAACACCGCAACCGCACAACAGCGCAAGCAGTGGCGGGTATGCGGCCTTTCCCGCATCGCCCGACAGCGCCAACCGTCGAACGGATTGCGCCCGCCGACGGAGATCGCCGCCGCGCATGCGGCGGAAGCTCCGGCGTGGCGGGCGCACCGGGAACAACGCTGCGGACGGGGCACGCGCACGCGTGCGGCCATGGCGACGGGAGCACCGCGCGCATGGCATTCCCGCCGGGCAGATCACCCGAAGGCGCCCTGCGCCGCAGGGAAGCTGCCCGGCACGGGGAATGCGCGCATGAGGCCGGGGGATCGGGGGCGCAGCCCCCGAAGCGCGGGGGTTGGTAGGGGGGCCTCGCTAAGCGGCAGCCGTTGGCGCGCTTGCGCGCCTTACGGATGGCGACCGCAGCGCGTGCCCCCCTACCCCACGCCGGAGGCGGCCCAACCACGCTGAGCCGAGCGTTCATTCATTACCAAGGGCTTCAGACCATGCGTCGGCCCTTTCCCTATCCTTCCCTGCCCCACTACCCCCCGAACGGCAGCAGCTTTTTCAGCACGGTCAGGCCCATCTTGCGCCGCAGATAGCCCAACTGGTTCTGCAACGGCAGCTGCTTGGGACAGACATCCTCGCAGGCCAGCAGGCCCATGCAGCCAAAGATACCCTCGTCGGAACCGATGATCTCGTAGAAATCCGCGTCGGTGCGCTGGTCGCGCGGGTCGGCGGCAAAGCGCGCCACGCGGATGAACCCTGCCGGGGCCAGGAAGTCGGGGCGCAGGTTGGCGGTGCCGCAGGCGGCCACGCAGCAGCCGCATTCGATGCACCGGTCCAGTTCATAGATGGCGTTGGCCACCTCGTTTTCCATGCGCGCTTCCTGCGCGGCGGGGTCGAATTCCGCGCGGGTGTGAATCCACGATTCGGTGCGCTGGTACATGGCGCGAAACCACGTGCCCGTATCCACCGCCAGGTCGCCCACCAGCTTGAACACCGGCAGGGGCAACAGGGTGATGGTGCCGGGCAGGTCGCGCGTCTTGGTGTGGCAGGCAAGGCCGGGCCGCCCGTTGATGACCATGGCGCACGAGCCGCACACCCCGGCGCGGCAGCAGAAGTCGAACTTCAGCGAGGGGTCCTGTTCTTCGCGCAGGCGGTGCAGGGCGATGAACAGCGTCATGCTGTCCGTCTCGTCCAGGCGGTAGGTGTCCATGTGCGGCACGGACGCCGGGTCCTGCGGGTTGTGGCGGAAGATGTTGAAGGTCAGCGAGCGTTGCATGTGCGTGGTCCCCCTCAGGAAGCTGCCGGAATGATCTTGCCGCCGCCATACCCGCGATCACCGGGAGGCAACTCGACATAACTGGTGGCCGGTTCGTACTCCAGGTGCGGCAAATCCGCCTCCGGACGCCACGAGGCCAGCGTGCGGTTCAGCCAGTCGCGGTCGTTGCGTTCCGGGAAGTCCTCGCGGGTGTGCGAGCCACGGCTTTCGGTGCGCATCAGCGCGCCGAAGCACACGCACAGCGCCAGCCGCACCATGCCCGGCATGCGGATGGCCAGCGCCAGTTCCGCGTTGGCGCCCACCCCGTCGGAGGCAAGGCCGATGTGCCGCGCCCGTTCGTGCACCTCTTGCAGGGCCTGCACGCCCCAGGTCAGGTCCGCGCCGTTGCGGAACACGTAGGCCGCCCGCTCCAGGATGTCGTACATGGCCTCGCGCACGGCGTAGACGCTTTCCTTGCCGTCGGCCCCGGAGACGATGCGCCGGATGCGCGCCTCGTCCCGCGCCGCCGCCTCGCGCACGTGCGCCGTGGAGAAGGCGGTGTCGTACCCTTGCAGGAATTCCGCGATGTTGCGGCCCACGATGCCGCCCGCCACCACGGTTTCGGCCAGCGAGTTGCCGCCCAGCCGGTTGAAGCCGTGCAGGTCCCAGCAGGCGGATTCGCCCGCGCTGAACAGGCCCTTCAGGCCATAGGCCGCGCCGGTCTTGTCGGTGCGCACCCCGCCCATGGAATAGTGCTGGGTGGGCCGCACGGGGATGAGCTGGTGCAGCGGATCGATGCCCAGGAAGTTCTGGCAGATCTCGTCCACCTCGCGCAGCTTGGTGCGGATGTGCTGTTCGCCCAGGTGCCGGATGTCCAGCCACAGGTGCTCGCCATAGGGGCTTTGCACGCCCTTGCCGGTGCGCATGTGCTCGATCATGCGGCGCGAAACCACGTCGCGCGAGGCCAGTTCCGCCTTGTCCGGCTCGTAGTCGGGCATGAAGCGGTATTCGTCGCGGTCCAGCAAGGTGCCGCCGTCGCCCCGGCAGCCTTCGGTGACCAGGATGTCGGTGGGCACGGTGCCGGTGGGGTGAAACTGCACGGCCTCCATGTTGCCGAGTTTCGCCACGCCGGTATCCAGCGCCAGCGACAGACCGGTCCCTTCGCAGATGATGGCGTTGGTCGAGGCGCGGTAGATGCGCCCGTATCCGCCGGATGCCACCAGCGTGGCCCGCGCCAGGTAGGCGCGCAGTTCGCCGGTGCGCAGGCAGCGCACGATGGCCCCGTGGCAGGTTTCGCCGTCGTGGATCAGGGAAACGGCCTCGGACCGGTCATGCACGGTCACGCCAAGCTGCGCGGCCCGGTTGTCCATGGTGTACAGCACCGCGTGGCCCGCCCCGTCGGAGGCGTAGCAGGTACGCCACTTGGCCGTGCCGCCGAAGGCGCGCGAGTGGATGAGGCCGTGGTTTTCCGCCTTTTCGGTGGCGTCGAAGGGCTTGCCGCCCTTCCAGTAGGTGTGCGTGCCCGCCACCACGCGGTTCCACGGCACCCCCCAGTGGGCCAGACGGCGCATTTCGATGGGGGCCGCTTCCACGAACATGCGGGCCACTTCCTGGTCCGCGCCCCAGTCGGAGCCTTTCACGGTGTCCAGAAAGTGCACGTCGGGGCTGTCGCCGTCGCCCATGATGGCGTTGCCAAGGGCCGCCTGCATGCCGCCCTGCGCGGCCACGGAATGCGAACGCCGCGCGGGCACCAGCGAGAGACAGACCACGGAAAAGCCCGCGCCCGCCACTTCGATGGCGCAGCGCTCTCCGGCAAGGCCCGCGCCGATGGTCAGAAGATCGGTATGGATGATCTGCATGGGTACGGGCCTCCTAGTCCAGCGGCAGCAGCCGGAAACGCAGCAGGGTGAGCAGCGACAGGCACAGGAACCCGGCCAGCAGGTACAGGCTGTTTCGGGTAAGGACGGCGCGGTTTTCGCGGGTGATGACGCCCCACTTCACCCCGGCGCGCCACGCCCCGATGACCAGGTGCAGCGCCAGCGAGGGCAGCAGCAGCAAAAACGCCCAGAACCACCCGCCGAACTGCACGCGCACGGCGCTTTTCTGCGCCTGCACCGGCAGGTCGGTAAGGCCCGTCCAGATGTGGATGGTGACCAGGGCGGCCACGATGAACGCGGTGACCACCTGCGCGACCCAGGCCCAGGTTTCCGGGTGGTGCAGCAGGCGGGCGTGGCGCCAGGCGGTGACGGCCTGCGCGGCCTTGAAGGGAATCTTGCGGGCGGCCACCGTGGCGTGGACGCAGAACACGATGGCGATGAGCACGCCGCCCACGGTTTCCAGGTGCAGCGCGTCCATGACGGCGGACAGCCCGTTCAGGGCACCCGCGCCGAACAGCACGCTGGACAAAAAGATCATGTGCATGCAGGCGAACAGCGCCAGCGCCGCCCCCGTGGCCATCTGCACCCAGTCGAGCCAGCCGTCGGCACGGGATCGTGGCCGGGCCGGGGCGATGCAGTCCGTTTCCATTGAGCCTCCTTGTAAACCCGAGACGGGCAGAGCCGGAAAAAACCGGGCAGAGCCAGGCAGATGGTGACGGCGGCGGAGCAGGGAAACCGGGATGATGCCGGACACGCGGGACAGGCGGACAAGCGGCGAAGCGCGCGCGGCCACGGCGGGGAGCACCCGCTGCAATGCGGCGGATTGACTACCCAACCACCCAGATTCCATACCTTTTCCTGTGACGCAGGAATATGGCTGACACTCCGGCACATGTCAAATAATGGGGGCGGCCATCGGGGTGTAAATGCAGCCGCATGCGCACGCCGGGCGGGCACATGGGACTCTTGCCGGACAGGAAACCCCGCGCGAATCCCGGCGGGGAAGCCGCGCCCCTGGCCGGGTTGCGACCGGAACGGGGGCGGCCGGACGGAATCGGGCGGGGCCGGGCGGGGGGGGCCACGCTTGCATTTCGCGGCGGGTACGGATAGGGGGGAAATTTCCCGACACCAGCGGGCCACCACGGCGCAGCCAGGGCGTGGCCCAGCCCAAGCGGCATGGCCCAGCGCAAGCGGCATGGCCCAGCGTAGCGGCATGGCCCAGCGCAGCGGCATGAACAGACCACCACGGTCGGGCTCCGGCCCGGCCTGGTACCGCCGTCCGGTCCGCATCCGTCGGCAATATCGTTTCGAGGGGGGCCTCAATGCGCGAAATACGCGAAGAACTCATCCGGCTGGCCCGGGAATCGGGCTTGCCCGTGCCGGTGGACGCCTCGGTGACCGAGGTGGTGCAACTGCTGGGCAGCGACACGCACCTGTCGCCCGACCTGTGCGAAGCGCTGAACCACATCCTCGCCGGGCTCGGCGGGGTTGCCGTTCCCGCCGCCTGCAAATAGCGCACGCCAAAGGGGCATGCCCGTCACCATCATGGCGGACATGCCCCTTGATCTTTCGTGTGTTCGGCAGCCTTGCGCCCATGCGCCCATTGTGTTGGGCGCACGGTTGCGCCGTACCGGTGCGCGCCGCATGCGCCAGCGGTGCCCGTCCGTGCGCCCGTAGTCCGTGCGCCCGTAGTCCGGGCGCCCCGCGCGCCAGCCATCCGGCCACGGCCAGCCCGTCATCAGTCCCGCCGCCAGACCCGCCCGCTACATGTCCACGTCCAGCGCCAGCCCCACCGGGCAATGGTCCGACCCCATGACGTGCATGTCTATCCACGCGTCGCGCACCGCGCCGCGCAGTTCCTCGGACACGAAGAAGTAGTCGATGCGCCAGCCCACGTTCCGTTCGCGGGCGCGGGTCTTGTACGACCACCACGAATAGGCGTGGGGCGTGTCGCCCTGCACCAGCCGGAAGGTGTCCACGTAGCCCGCCGCCGTGAAGTGGTCCATCCATGCCCGTTCGACGGGCAGAAAGCCGGAGACGTCCTCGTTGTCCTTGGGCCGGGCAAGGTCGATGGGCCGGTGCGCGGTGTTGAAGTCGCCGCAGACCACGATGGGCTTGTGACGGCGCAGGTTTTCGGCGTGATTCAGGAAGGCGTCGTAGAAACCCAGCTTGTAGTTCAGGCGTTCCTCGCCCTGCCCGCCGTTGGGAAAATAGATGTTGAAGTAGTGGAAGGCCGGAAATTCCAGATGGATGCACCGGCCTTCGCCCTGCCAGGCGAGGTCGGGCATGTCCAGGTGCACGGCCAGCGGCTCCACCCGGCTGAACACGGCCACCCCGGAGTAGCCCTTCTTCACCCGCGAGGCCAGCCACCACGCCTTCCAGCCCTCCGGCTCGCGGTGGGCGGCGGGCACCTGCTCCGGCTCGGCCTTGGTTTCCTGCAGGCCCACGATGTGGCCGTCGCACCCGGCGAACCAGTTCCATTCCGGCTTGCCGCTCAGGGCGCGGATGCCGTTGACGTTCCAGGAATACAGCTTGAGCAGCACGGGGCCTCCCTGCGTGCGGACATGACGGAGTGTGCGGGAAGGGACGAAAAGACGTCGCCGCAGCCTGTGCGGCAAGCACGGTCCGTATGGTCCATATGGCCTGACCGACATGCCCCACGCGACCCACGCACCCCACGCGACCCACGCGACCCACGCATCGGGGACGGCGGCGGCGCGGGGCACGCGTGACGGGGCGGGCTATTCCCGCGGGCCGGAATCCGTCCCCGTGGCCGGTCCACTCCCCTCGTCGGGGCCGTGGCGCAGCCGCGCCGCGTACTGCATGTCCACGCCCTGAATGTGGTCTTCGAACCACGACTTCAGGAAGTGAAACATCTCCAGCGGCAGCATGGGCGGGTGGTCGTCCGCGTCGAGGGCCAGGGTGAATTCGCGCACCCGCGAAAGAAACTTCAGGTGTTCGCCCTGATGAAAGGCCAGCAGTTCCGGCGCCACCTGGCGCACCACGGCTTCCTCGGCCGAAAAATGCGCGGCGGCATGGGCCTTCAGGCCGGACAGCACGGCGCGCAGGCGGCTGCCGTCCTCCGGGCAGGCGGCGGCCTCGGCCATGTCGTTCAGCAGTTCGATGATGCGGACATGCTGGGCGTCCAGTTCCGATACGCCCACGCTGAACCGGTTCGACCACTCCACATGACGCATGACGGCTCCTTGGATGCGTGGCGCGGGGCGCAAATCCTTCCCGCGTCCGGCAGCATACACCACGGAAGAGCCTCGGCGAAAGGGGGGTAGTCCCGAAAGAGCATGGGGAAAAATCCCCCGCCAGGGGTACCGGCGGTGCCATCCGCAACGGGGCGGCACGGGGATGGGGGCGAGGCAGGCCCGCCCTGGTGTCCTTTCCTAGTGTCCCTTGACGCCGAACAGGCCGGGCACGTCCTCGCCCGGCAACGGGCGCGAGAACAGGTAGCCCTGGCCGCCCTCGCACGAAAGTTCGGACAGCATGATGCGCTGCTCCTCTTCCTCCACGCCCTCGGCCACCACGTCCAGGCCAAGGCTGTGCGCCAGCGCCACCACCGCCTGCACGATCTTGAAGTGCCCCGGCTCGCGGCACATGCGCGCCACGAAGCTCTGGTCCACCTTCAGGGTGTCGATGGGAAACTGCTGCAGGTAGCTGAGCGAGGAATACCCGGTGCCGAAGTCGTCGATGCACAGCCGCACGCCGATTTCCTTCAGCCTGCGCAGCACCAGGTTGGCGTAGTCCGGGTTTTCCATCAGCATGGTCTCGGTCACTTCCAGCTTCAGGCACCTGGCGGGCAGGCCCGTCTCGCGCAGCACGGCGCCCACCTGTTCGACGAGGCCCGGCTGCGAAAGCTGCCGCGCCGAAAGGTTCACGTGCATGACCACGCCGCGCATGGAGGGTTGCTGTTCGCGCCAGGCGGCCAGGGCGCGGCACGCCTCTGCCAGCACCCAGCGGCCCACCTGGTGGATCTGCCCGGTGGATTCGGACACGGGAATGAATTCCGACGGCCCCACGATGCCCCGGTCCGGGTGGTTCCAGCGCACCAGCGCCTCGAAGCCGGTCAGCTTGCGGTCGTGCAGCGACATGATGGGCTGGTAGACCAGGAAGAATTCGTTGTTGTCCAGCGCCCGGTGCAGGTCGATTTCCAGCTGCATCAGGTTCATGGCCTGCTCGAGCATGGAAGGCTGGAACACCGCCATGCCGTCGCCGCCGTGTTCCTTCACGTGGTGCATGGCGATGTTGGCGTTGCGCAGCATCTCGTCGGCGTTGCCGCCGCCCCGGTTCATCACCACGCCCACGCTGGCGGAAATGCGGATCTGGCGGCCCGCCACCTCCAGCGGCGGCTCGATCGAGGTGCAGATGCGCCGCACCGTGATCAGGGCCTCTTCTTCGGAGCGCACCTCGTCCAGCAGCAGGATGAATTCGTCGCTGCCCAGGCGCGACACGGTGTCGATGGTGCGGGTGTTCTCGGCCAGGCGCCGGGCCACCTCGCGCAGCACCTGGTCGCCCGCGGCGTTGCCCATGGAATCGTTGACCACCTTGAAGCGGTCCAGGTCCAGAAAGGCCACGGCGCACACATTGTCCGCCCCGCGCCGGGCGCGGTGCAGCGAACGGTCGATGCGGTCCAGGCACAGGGCGCGGTTGGGCAGCCCGGTGAGCGGATCGTGCCAGGCCTGGTGCTTCATCTGGGTGAGCATGATCTTGCGGTCGGTGACGTCGCGCCCGCTGAAGCGCACCCCCAGCGACGTGCCGTCGGCGTCGTGCAGGCGGCGGCTGGTGCATGCCAGCCAGCGTTCACGGCCGTCCTGGGTGCGCACGCGCACCTCCACCTCGACCATCTCCGCGCCGGACGCCACCATGTCGCGGTGCTTGCGCCACAGGGGCAGGTCCTCGGGGTGCATGATGCCCTCGATGAACCGGGCGTTGACGCGGAACGATTCCAGGGAATAGCCGGTGATGCGCTGGCAGGCGGGGGTGACGAACACCACCTTGCCGCCGGCGTCCTCCCAGCTCTCCCAGTCGGCCAGGTGATCGGCCAGCACGCGGAAGCTCTGCGCGGTGTCGCCTTCCGGCAGGGGAGACGGGGCATGCGGAAAGGGCACGGCGTGGCGGGCGCGGGAGGGTGCGTCGTCGTACGGATCGGGACCCGGGGAAATCTGCGGCGAGGCATGAAGGGCGGGGTCGGTGGTCACGGCGGAAAGGGGCGCGGCGGGCGGGGGCAGGTCGGGCAGGGGATCCCGCCCGGAATCATGCGGCGTGCCGCCGGGATGCGGGGCGTGCCCGTCCACCGGACCCGGCGACTGGCCGTGCCCGGTGGCTGCGTCGTGCCACACGTTCTCCGCGGAGTCCTGTCCCTTCTGGTCGCTCACGCGGCATACCCCCTATGCCTTGCCAGCTTGCCGCGCGTGCCACGCGCGTGCGGCCCACCACGCGGGCGGCCGAAGGATGAGTCCCGTCTGTTCATCTGCTCGTCTGCTCATGCGGGGCCGCAACGGCCCGTCAGGTGGGCGTAATACAAGCCGCCGGAAATAACAACTCCCGCAGCCGGATGGGCGCGCGTCCATCCGGCACCGCAACGCCCCGATTTCGTGGCATGTTCGCGGCGGCTGCATAACCGTCCTCACGGCCCCGGCATGGCAATCCGGAATTTCCGGACGGCGCACCGGTAGCCGCGCCCGCATTCCGGAAAGGGCCGCCGGGTTCCCAGGCCGGGGACGCTGCGCTACACTGCGCGCCGGGCGGTCACGCCCCATCCCCCTTACACGCAAGGACCCGGCATGACGCCACCCACAGCCCAGACCGGCCCGAAAAGCTCGCCGCCGAACAGCACGCCCCCGAACAGCACGGCCCCGGACTGCACGGCCCCGGACTGCACCCCCCCGGACACCACCAATCCGGCCGGCACGGCCCTGGCCCGCAACGCCGCCACCGTGGCCGGGGCCACCCTGATGTCGCGGGTGCTGGGCTACGCGCGCGACGCGCTGACCGCGCACATCCTGGGCGCCGGTGCCGGGGCCGACGCCTTCTTCGTGGCCTTCCGCCTGCCCAACCTCATGCGCCGCCTGCTCGGCGAAGGTGCGGTGTCGCTGGCGTTCACCCCCGCCTTCGTGCGCCTGCGCGAACAAGGGGGTGACGCGCGGGCCTTCGCCTTCGGGCGCGGGGTGGTGCTGCGCGCGCTGTTACCGTTGGCCCTGCTGTGCCTTTTGGGCATGGCCCTGGCCCATCCCCTGGCCCTGCTGCTGGCCCCCGGCTTTGGCGCGCCCAGCAGCAGTCTGCCGGACGCCCCGCCGGGCGTGGCGGAACGGGCCGCGCACCTCCTGCGCATCTGCCTGCCCTACGGGGTGGCCGCCACCTGCGCCGCGCTGTGCGCGGGCATGCTGCACGCCCACGGACGCTTTCTACCCCCCGCGCTGGCCCCGGCGGTGCTCAATCTGGTCGTCATGGCCACGGGCGGGCTGGCCCTGGCCGGGTTCGGCGACGCGGCCACCCTGCTGGCCTGCGGCGTGCTGGCGGGCGGCGTGGCCCAGTTGGGCCTGCAACTGCCCGCCTTGCACCGCCTGGGGTTGCGCTGGCGCACCCCCCTGCCCCCCCGCGACCCGCAGGCCGACGACACGGCCCGCGCCCTGCCCGCCGGGGTGTTCGGCGCATCGGTCCAGCAACTCAACGTGCTGGTCTGCACCCTGCTGGCCTCGTTCCTGTCCGAAGGCAGCGTCACCGCGCTGTACTACGCGGAACGGCTGATGGAATTCCCGCTGGGGATCTTCGGCGTGGCCGTGGGCGTGGCCGCCCTGCCCGCCCTTTCCGCGCAAGCCGGGCACGCCGGACAAGCCGGACAAGCCGTGTCCTCGGACCAGCCCGGCTCCGCGCACCCGCACGACGCCTTCCGCCGGATGCTGGGCGATGCCCTGCGCCTCTCCCTGTTCATCAGCCTGCCCTCGGCCCTGGGCCTTGCCGCCGTGGCCGTGCCGCTGGTCGCCCTGCTGTTCGGCCACGGGGCCTTCGACCGCCAGGCCGTGGACGCCACGGTGGCGGCGCTGCTGGCCTATGCGCCAGGCATCCCCGCCTTTGCCGTCACCCGCCCGCTGCTGGCCGCCTGCAACGCCCGCCAGGCCACGGGCGCTCCGGTGGCGGCGGGGCTGGCGTCGGTGGCTGTCACCCTGGGTCTTGGCGCGTTGCTGCTGGAGCCGCTGGGGGTGGCCGGACCCGCGCTGGCCGCCAGTTGCGCGGCGTGGGTCAACACGGCCTGCCTGGTTCTGGCCCTGCGGCGCGACGGCGTCCCCGTGGACCTGTACCCGCGCGCCGCACTGCTGCACACGGCACTGGCCTGCGCGGCCTGCCTGCCCGCATGGTGGCTGGCGGGGGCAGGCGCCGGCACGGCATGGGCCGCGCCCGCGCTGCACCCCGCCATGCGTCTGGCCTTGGGAGTGCCCCTGGCCGCTCTGCTGTACATAGTCCTTTCGCTGTGCTGCCGCAGCCGTGACGCGCGCGCGCTGCTGCGCGTTGTGCGAAGCGATAAAACAGGCTAGGCTGGCTGGTATGCCCGCCTTGTGCCCCGCCCCTTGCCGCGGAAGGCGCTACAGCACGGAGACGGCACGACCGGGCCACCTCGGCAGCCGCCCGTCCACACACGAACGGCACGCATACGACTGGCACGCACAAGGGACGCCGCATGCCCCAAAAGGCCCCACGCCATCTGCTCACCGGCATCCAGACCCGGCTCGGCCTGCTGACCACGCTGGTCACCACCGTCATGCTGGTGGTGTTCATGGTCATGGACTACACCGCCGCCAGCGGCAAGCTGCACCGCGACATAGAGGACTTCGCGCGGCGGCAGGCCGTACGCGTGGCGCGCCAGCTTCAGGTGCCCGCGTGGAATCTGGACACGGTGTCCATCTCCGCCGTCATCGCGGCGGAAATGGAAGACCAGCGGGTGTACGCGGTGGCCCTGTTCGAGCGTGACGGCACCACCCTGCTCGGCGGCATGCAGCGCGACGGGGATTGGCGCCCCGTGCCGTGGAGCGGCGCCATCAACGGCGACTCCGGGGGCGACGTCGTCACCGAACGCGAGGTTCTGGCCCACCAGGGCGAAGAGATCGGCAGCGTGGTGGTAATGGTCTCGCCGCGCGGCATCGACGACGCCCTGTCCGCCATGGTGCGCGAAAGCGCCGTGCGCGTGACCCTGGTGGGCTTCGTGCTGGTGGTGCTGATCATCCTCATCCTGCGGCGCACGGTGGTGGTGCCCGTGGCCGGGCTGGCCCTGGTGGCCCGCAAGGTGACGGAAGAACGCAACTACGCCCTGCGCGCCGCCCGGCATGGCCACGACGAGATCGGCCGGCTGGTGGATGCCTTCAACACCATGCTCGAACAGGTGGAGCGCCACGAACGCCAGCTGACCGTGCAGCAGGGCGAACTGGAACGCATGGTGCGCGAACGCACCACGGCGCTGGACACCGCCCAGGCCCGCGTGGAACGCGCCAGCCGCGCCAAGAACGAATTCCTGGCCGGGGTCACCCACGAACTGCGCACTCCCATGAATGCCGTCATCGGCATGGTGGACATCACCCTTGGCACCGACCTTGCGCCCAAGCAGCGGGAATACCTGAATCTGGTCCGCTCCTCCGCCCGTTCGCTGCTGGGCGTGGTGAACGGCGTGCTGGACTTTTCCAAGCTGGAGGCAGGGCGGCTTACCCTGGAATCCATCCCCTTCCGCACCCGCGACCTGCTGGAGGAGGTTACCGACCTGTTCCACGACCGGCTGGCGGTCAAGGACATCGAACTGGTGGTGGACATCGACACCGGCGTGCCCCCGGTGCTGGTGGGCGACCCGCTGCGGCTGCGGCAGGTGTTGATAAACCTGGCCGCCAACGCCTTCAAGTTCACCGAACGGGGCGAGGTGGTCATCCGCGTGGGGCTGGCCGACGCGAGGGCGGACACGACGGCCGACATGTGGGGGGGCGTGGGAACCGACGCGGACGGCGAACCGGAAACACCGGAAGGCGGTGCGGCAAGCCGGACGCAGGCCAGGCCTTCGCATGGCGGCGATACGGAACTGGCCTTCTCGGTACGCGATACGGGCATCGGCATCGCGCCGGAGGCGCGCGAGCGGCTGTTCGAATCGTACAGCCAGGCCGATGTTTCGGTATCGCGCCGCTTCGGCGGCACGGGCCTTGGGCTGTCCATAGTGCGCGCGCTGGTGCAGCTCATGGGTGGGGACGTGGGCGTGGAGAGCGAGCCTGGCCGGGGAAGCACCTTCCGCTTCACGGCCCGGTTCGGGCTGCCGCAGGATCAGGAAGCACCCACCCCGCCCCCGCCTGCGCTGGCGGGAAAGCTGGCGCTGGTGGCCGAGGCCAACCCCGCCTGCGCGCGCGTGCTGGCCCGGCTGCTGGCGCAACTGGGGGTGCGCTGCCAGGTGGCGCCCGACGTGGCCGCCCTGCGCACGGCGCTGTACCACGGTCCGGTGCGGCTCCCCGCCCCCGACCATATGGTGGACCACAGGGCCGAGCACATGGATGTTCAGGCGACGGACCGCGTCAGGACCGCCCCGCGCCAAGGACAGGACGCCCGCCCCGCGTCGGCCGCCTGGGATTTCGTGCTCTGCGGCCTGTATCTGCCGGTGATCGGAGCGACCAATGCAGGGGCGCCCAATACCGTGGGCACGGCGGAATACGCGAGCGAACCGGGTGACATCCCCAGTGCCTGCGCGGCCTCCACCATTCTCATGCACCTGCGCGAGGAAGGGGTGGCCGTACCGCCACTGCTGGTGGCCGCGGCCATGGGGCGCGAGCCGGACGCGGAAACCGCCGCCCACCTCGGCGTGCTGGCGGTGCTGATCAAGCCCGTGAAGCTGAGCGCCCTGCGCGAGGCGGCCCTGCGCGCCGTCAGTCCCGAAACGGCAAAACGCGCCGAAACAGGCACGCGAAAACAACGGGAGATCACGAGCGCCCGCCAACCCGGGCAGGGCGCCACGCCGCAAGCCGTTGATGCAGACTCCTTCACCCGTCACCCGGGGCCTGTCGCGGCCCCCATCGACCATGACCCGGCCCTGCGCGGAGCGCGGGTACTGCTGGTCGACGACAACCCCATCAACCGCGCCGTGGCCACCGAAATGCTGAACGCCGCCGGGGTGGCCGTGGAAGCCGTCCCCTCGGGCGAGGCGGCGCTGGACACACTGGCCCGACAGGTGAATGCGCAGAATGCCATCTTCGACGCCGTGCTGCTGGACATCCAGATGCCGGGCATGGATGGCTACCAGACCGCCGTGGCCATCCGGGCGCGCAATGCCTCCGGTGGCCTGCGGCTGCGGCCCGGCGCGCCGGTCATCGCCTTCACCGCGCGGGTGGAGGGCGAGGACGAAGCGGCCCTGCATCGGGCGGGCATCGTTGGTCGGCTGCCCAAGCCCGTTGAACGTCAGGAACTTCTGGCAACCCTGCGCCGCCATCTGCCCGCGCGGCCGGCTGCGGATGCAACGAGACCGGGCGTCACGGAATCGGGCGCGGGATCACCGGGCGTTCACGCCGCGGGCCTTGCGCAAGCGCCATCCCGACCGCAGACCGCCGAGGGCAAGCCCGTCACGGGCCACCGTCCCGCGCCGGAAGATCTGCCCGCCTCCCTGCCGGGGCTGGACGTGGCCAGCGGCGTGCGCCGCATGAACGGCAAGGCCTGGCTGTATCTGCGGGTGCTGGGCAGCTTCGTGGCCGCCTATTCCGGAGCGGGCGATGAAGTGCGCGGCCTGGTGGCCGCCGCCGAGAAGCCGGACGCGATTGGGTCGAACGAAATCGGGCCGAACGAAATCGGGCCAAACGAAATCGGGCCAAACGAAATCGGGACGGACGCCGCTGGCGCGTGGCGCGCCCTGTCCGAACGCGCCCACGCCATGGCGGGCGCCGCGGGCAGCATATCCGCCCACGAAGTGCACGAGGCGGCCCGCGCCCTGGAACGTCTGGGGCTGCTGCTGGCGGGCGACCTGCCTTCGGACGGGGAGAATGAAGCGGATGCGCCAAGCGCGCGGCATGCGACCGTGCCGTCAGTAAATGCCCTTGTGGAACGCTTTGACGCGGCGGTGCGCACCACCTGCCGCAGCATCCATACCCTGCTGGACACCCACGGCGGCTGACAGGGCAGGGTTGCCCGTACCACCGCCCGCCCCACTGCGTGCCATCACAAATTTCCTGAAGGAAAACGGCGGCCCGCGCCGCACGCCGACGGTTGCCCCCATCGGCGGGGTTCCGTTCCGGGGCCGGTAGGGGTATGGTCCGCCCGACATGCGCACAGGAATTTTCGCCCATCAGCACCGGGGTCCGGAAAAAGAAAAGCCCCGCTAACGCGGGGCACGGAATCAATGGGGCGAATGATGGGACTTGAACCCACGGCCACCTGGGCCACAACCAGGTGCTCTGCCAACTGAGCTACATCCGCCGTAAGAGAGAGCGCATATACACCCGGGGCCGGGACCGGTCAAGAGGCAATCGCCCCCTTTCACCGTCAGGCCGGTGTTTTCCGGCCACGCACACCTGCATGCAGCCATAGCCATCACCCGCGCGGAACCTATCCGCCGCGACTACCCGTAAAGGATACCCACGACCACATGGACAAGCTCGTCATCCAAGGCGGCGTGCCCCTGCGCGGCACCATTGCCGTCAGCGGTTCCAAGAACGCCGCCCTGCCCATCCTGATGGCCTCGATCCTGGCCGAAGAACCCGTCACCTACACCAACGTGCCGCGCCTGCGCGACATCTTCACCACCAACAAGCTGCTGGCCATCCTTGGCTGCCCGGCGGAATTCGACGGCCACACCGTCACCGTCACCCCGTGCGCGCTGAAGCCGGAAGCCCCCTACGACCTGGTGAAGACCATGCGCGCCTCGGTGCTGTGCCTTGGCCCGCTGCTGGCACGCCTGGGCGAGGCCCGCGTGGCCCTGCCCGGCGGCTGCGCCATCGGCGCGCGCCCCGTGGACCTGCACCTGACCGCGCTGGAAAAGATGGGCGCCACCTTCGACCTGGAATCCGGCTACATTCAGGGCCGCTGCAAGAAGCTGCGCGGCGCGCACATCCACTTCGACTTTCCCACCGTGGGCGGCACGGAAAACCTGCTCATGGCCGCCACCCTGGCCGAGGGCGAGACCATCCTGGAAAACGTCGCCCGCGAACCGGAAGTGGTGGACCTGGCCAACTTCCTCATCGCCTGCGGGGCGAAGATCGAGGGGCACGGCTCCAGCATCATCAAGGTGCAGGGCGTGCCGCGCCTTGGCGGGTGCGAATACCGCATCATGCCCGACCGCATCGAGGCGGGCACCTTCATGGTGGCGGCGGGCATCACCGGCGGCGACCTGCTGCTGACCGACTGCCCCTTCGAGGAACTGGAGGCGGTCATCGCCAAGCTGCGCGACATGGGGCTGATCATCGAGCGCGAAGGCGCGCGCGACGTGCGCGTGACCCACAACGGCCACCTGCGCGCCCGCGACGTGACCACCCGCCCCTTCCCCGGCTTTCCCACCGACATGCAGGCCCAGATCATGGCCCTGATGACCATTGCCGGCGGCGCGGGCGTGGTGGAGGAAACCATCTTCGAGAACCGCTTCATGCACGTGCCGGAACTGGTGCGCATGGGCGCGGACGTCAAGCTGTCCGGCCACTCCGCCGTGGTGCGCGGCGTGCAGAAGCTCATCGGCGCGCCGGTCATGGCCTCCGACCTGCGGGCCAGCGCATCGCTGGTGCTGGCGGGCCTTGCCGCGCACGGCGAAACCCACGTCCAGCGCATCTACCACCTGGACCGGGGCTACGAGCGCATCGAGGAAAAACTGAACGCCGTGGGCGCGCGCATCACGCGCATGCCGGAATAGACGCACGCCTTCGGGGCGGGCCCGCCACGCGGCGCGGCCCGCCTTTTTTTGCACCCGGACAACCGCCCGCAGGCACCGCCAGCCCCATGCCCCAGCAACCTTCGCAGCCCCAGCCCCGACCGGCACCACCATTGGCACCACCATTGGCGCCGCCACCGCTGCCCCCGCTGCTGTTCCGGCAGGCCTGCCTGCTGGCGGCGCTGGCCGGGCTGGCAGCGTTGCCGCCACGGGGCGAACCCGTATGGGCCGTCACGGCGGCGGCGCTGCTGTGGCTGGGCATGGGACCACGGGCACGGGGCCTGGCCCGCGTGGCCCTATACGCGCTGTGCTTCTGCGCCGGGCTGGGCGCGGCATGGCTGCGTGAGCCCGACCCTGCCCCGCCAACGCCCGCCTGGGCCGACACCGGACGCCCGGTGCGCTTCAGCGGCACGGTGGCCGAGTGCACCCCCACCACCGACGGGCGCATCCGCCTGCTGCTGCGCGATGTGCGGGCAGAGACGAGCGCGCCCGCGTCCGTAGCGACATCGGGGGCGACACCGGACGTAACGCCGGGTGCTACATCGGGCACTACCCCGCCCGCCACGGAATCCCCCGCCCCAACGGAACCGATGGAACAATCGGCACTGCCGGGGCTTCTGGCCCTGTCATGGCAGAATCCGCCCCTGCGGCCCGCGCCGGGCACCCGCCTGACCGTCACCGCCGCCGTGGCCCCCATGCGCGGGCTGGCCAACCCCGGCGGCGACGACAGCGCGGCCTTCTGGGCCTCGCGCGATGTGCGCTTCCGCGCCTGGACCACCCACGCCAAGGGGATGCCCCGGGTGGAAGGCGCGCCGTCGGCAGGATGGACCTTCCGCGAAAACCTGCGCACCGCCATGCTGCGGGCCATCGCCCTGCACGGCGCGCCGGAGAACGACAGGCCCGGCGCTGAAGCCAAGCCGGACGCCAAGACCGGAGACGCCGCGACAGCCGCTGTCACGGAATCGGCCGCAAAAAAGAGTACCGGCACAAAGCCCCGCCGCAAGGCCACGGCAGAGGCGTCCGGACAGGAGACATCCGCGTCGGGGGCGTCCGAATCGGGCGGGGCCGCGCCGGAATCCACCGCTATCGCCGCACCCGGCAACGCCCCCGAGCCGCCCACCCCGGCGGGTACCTTTCTGCCCGCGCTGGTGCTGGGCGACCGCTTTCATCTGGACAGCCGCGACCTGGACCTTGTGGCCCGCGCCTCGCTGATCCACGCCATCGCCCTGTCGGGCATGCACCTGTGCGCGGCGGCGGCGCTGGGCGCCGCAGTTGCCCTGCTGGCCGGGCGCATGGCCCCCGGCGTGTACCTGCGCATTCCGCGCCGCAAGCTGGCCCTGGCCTGTTCGCTGCCGCCCGCCCTGGCCTATGTCTGGCTGGGCGGCGCCCCGCCCTCGCTGGTGCGCGCGGCGCTGATGCTGGTGTTCTGGGCGTGGCTGTACTGGCGGGGCAGGCCGCAGGTGCTGCTGGACGGCCTGCTGTGGGCGGTGTGCGTCATCGTGCTGTTCGACCCCGGCGCGGCGGACGACCTGTCGTTGCAGCTTTCCGCCTGCGCGGTGGCGGGCATTGCCCTGGCCAAACCCTTGGCAGCCCTGCTGCCCCGCCGACTGCGGGAACTGGGCGGGCTTGGTGAGCTGGTCGAACGAGGTGAAACGGGCGGGCTGACCGTCCATGGTGGAAACGACGGTGGCACCGCCGCATCGGCCACGGGTGGCCGCCCCATCCGGCACGCGACCCGCACATGGCGCTCCCGCCTTGTCATGTACGCCGCGCGCACCCTGTGGGTGACCCTGTGCATCCAGTTGATCCTGCTGCCCCTGTCCGCGCGGGTCTTCGGCACGTCCAGCCCGTGGTTCGCCCTGAACCTGCTGTTCCTGCCGCTCATCGACGGCGTGGCGCTGCCGCTGGGCCTTGCGGGCATGGCCGTGGCCCCGGCGGCACCGGACGTGGCCGGCTGGCTGCTGCTGGTGGCCCGCTGGCCGTTCGACCTGTTGCTGGTTTCGTTGCGCTGGCTGGACGGCGCGGGCCTGCTGGGCAACCCCCAGTTGCTGCGCCCCCATCCCGCCGCCATGCTGGGGCTGTGGGTGCTGCTGGGCGCGGCGGTGCTGCATGTGTCGGGGCAGGTAGCGGACCGGGCATCCGGAAACGTGACCGGTCAGGCAGCGGGCACAACCCGCCGCCGCGCGGGCCTGCTGCTGACCGCCGGGGCGCTGCTGGTGCTGGGGCCGGTGTGGCCGCGCCTTGCCGCCGCCACGGACCCTGCCGTGCGGCTGGCCGTGCTGGACGTGGGGCAGGGGCAGTCCGTGGCGCTGGACTGGGGACGCGGCAGGATGCTGGTGGACGGCGGGGGCACGGCCTCGCGCTCGTGGGACACGGGACGCCGCGTGGTGGCCCCGGCGCTGACCGACAACCGCCCGCCCCGGCTGAACGCGGTGGTTTGGTCGCACCCGGACCGCGACCATCTGCGGGGACTTCTGTACGTCATCGACACCTTTGCCGTACGCCAGGTGGCGGGCAACGGCGATCCGCCGCGCGGCGAGGACGGCGCGCGGCTGGCCGCCATCCTGCGCCATGCCGGGCAAAACGAGGAACGCTGGCATGCCGGACAGCGCATTCCCCTTGCGGACGGGCTGGAACTGGAAGTGCTGCACCCGCCCCTGCCGGAGGCGGCGGGCCCCGCCTTCGACGGCAACGACGCCTCGCTGGTGCTGCGACTGACGGCGCGTGACGGCCAAAATCAGCAGGATGAACACGATGGGCAGGACGGGCCAAATGGGCCAAATGGGCAAGACGGGCACGCGGCGCGGCGCGGCCTGGCGCTGATTCCCGGCGATGCGGGCGACCCGGCCATCCGCGCCCTGCTGGCGTCCGGCGCGGACCTTTCGGCGGAAGTGCTGGTGCTGCCTCACCACGGCGGCAGGCGCAAGCTGCTGCCGCAACTGCTGGACGCGGTGCGCCCCTCCGTGGCCATTGCCAGCGCGGGCTACCGCAACCGCTGGGGCTTTCCCGTGGCGGACACCCGCGCCGCCCTGGCGGCCCGGAACATTCCCCTGCTGGTGACGGCGGAATCGGGTCAGATACAGGCCCGCTGGGATGCGCAGGGGACGGATGCGCAGGGGACGGGTGGGGACGGAACGAAAGGCACGGACGGGATGAACGGTCTTGGCGGAACGCGCGCCTGGCCCGGCCCGGCCAGCATCACCACCGCCCGCGACGGGGATGGCGACGACGCGGACGGCGGGCAGTAGCCGCCACCATTGACGAACAGCCCCGCGCCATTTACGTGAAGCATGCCGAAGGTACGGGGTCGGAATGTGGCTTCGATTCCCCCGTACCGGGTGGCTGCGCGGCCACATCGCGTAATGCCGTCCACACGCCTGTCCGGCACGGCCTCTGTCCTTCCCCGCCCTGCCCCCCTCCGGTTATTTCAGCTTCTGGCACTGCGCACAGAATACCGTGGTACGCCCGGCCACCTTGCCCGTGGTCAGCATGCGCCCGCAGGCCACGCAGGGCTGCCCGGACCTGCCATACACCCGGAAGCGGTTCTGGAAGGCACCGGCATCGCCGTGGGCATCGCGGTAGTCGCGGATGGAACTGCCGCACTCGGCGATGGATTCGCGCAGCACGTCCACCAGATGGCCGTGCAGTACGCGCAGTCGGTCGGGGGAAAGCTCCCCGGCCTGCGCATCGGGCCGGATGGACGCCCGGAACAGCGATTCGTCGGCGTAGATGTTGCCGATGCCCGCAATGACCGTCTGGTCCAGCAACAGCGCCTTGATGCGTCCCCGCCGCCCCCGGAACAGTGCCGCGAAATCCGGCGCGGCAATCTCCAGCGGCTCCGGCCCCAGCGACCGCCAGAAATCCCAGGTGGCCAGATCGGCATCGGACAGGGCGCGCACGTAGCCGAACTTGCGCGCATCGTCGAAAAACAGCCGATTGCCGTCGTCCAGCCCGAAGACCACGCGGGTGTGCGCGTTGGGCGCCACCTCCGGCCCGTAGACAAACAGCCGCCCGGTCATCTTCAGATGCACGCCCAGCAGATGCGGAACGCGGTTGCCGCTGGCGCCGCCAGACTCTCCAGATTCTACTGACCGGGCAGCCCCGGTCACCGCGCCAGAACCGGCCATCCTGCCCGCCACGTCACGGCAGGCCATCAGGTCTGCTGCATCACGCGGTGCATCGGGCGAAGCGTCGGTTGGAACATCGGTCCCCGTCCCGGCGGACCTTGCCTCATCCGCCCCGCCCGCCTCACCGTCTGTGACAGCCGGGCCGTCCGAGCCATCCGAGCCGTCCGGCGGGGCCAATTCCATCAGCAGCAACTTGCCGCGCCGCCCCACCCCGGCAATGACGCGCCCCGGCACGCACCGGGCGAACGCCGCCGCATCGCCCTGCACGGTCCCTTCGTTGCACACCGCAACGGACACGATGCGCCGCCCCGTCAACTGGGGCCGCAAACCGCAGGCAATGGTCTCCACCTCTGGCAATTCAGGCATGGGCAACTCCGCGTGACTGACGTGCGATGAACGAAAAACGCCGCATCGGCACACCATAGGCACGCCGACGCGGCCTGTCAGCAGGCCCGCGCATGACGGGGCGGGATTGGCGGGGAAACAAGGAAGGCGGCACACCGACACACTGCCTTTGGCCCACGGCACAACCCCGCGTTTGGCGCGGATTTCGTGCCGAGGGCAAGGAAGGCGGCCCTGACGTAAGGACGATTGTCCCAAGGACATTGCATTTACCGGCTTACGGCACAACCAGCGCAGGCGGCGGAAAGGCGGCACGCGCGTGAGGGCGTTTGTCCCGGCGCGCAACACGTGCGGCAAGGACAAGGAAAACCGCTTTTTTGCGAAGGGAGTGTACTCTTCTCGTACTCGACCGGAGCAAAAAAGCGGTTTGACGCCGTCATTGCCCACGGAGTGCGCACCCGGACAAACGCCCTCAGGGGCAGCCCATCCGGTCGCAAAGATCGCGCAACGCCGCCACCACCACCTGCGACCGGCTCATGTTCCAGTCGGCGGCCACGGCATCCAGTTTGTCCTTTTCCTGTTCGGTCATGGTCAGGGTCACCTTGACCACCCGGCGCGGCTCCAGGCGCACGGGCACCATGAACAGGGCGGCCCCGGCGGGCGGGGGCGTGGGCAGTCGGTCCGGCGGGGTGGGTTCGGGCAGGGTTTCGCCACGGGCCAGCAACCCGCGCACGTGCTCGGCCAGGGCTTCCTCGGCCATGCCATAGGCCTCGCACAGGGTGTCGGCGCCCATGTCGCCGGGGGCGGCGTCGGGAAAATCAGGAAAATCCACGGCGAATCCGTCATCGCCAAGGGGGGTCAGCACGGCGCAATACAGCATTCGATCCTCCGGCCGGGGTATCCGGCGCATGCTCGCGGATTGTGCTTCTGATCATGGAGCGCTGGCACGCCGGATTCCCCTGCCCACGGGGACGCACTCCGACGGGGCGGGTCATTTGGGGTTTTCGGGGCGGCGCAATCAAATTCCAGTTCGTCCGATTCCACGGCGCAACCCTCCCCTGCGCGACCGCAGCCCGTGGCCGAAACGCCATGGATGTGCGGCAGCGCGAGCGGCTGCGGAAAACGTCTACTTCCGGCCGGGCACGGTCAGTACCCGTTCCGCGTCGGCATCGCCGGGGCCACGCACGGTAAAGCGCACATCCTGTCCGGCGGCCACGGCAGCCGCGCCCGCCTCGTGCAGCACGCGCATGGAATCCACCGCGCGGTCACCCACCCGCAGGATGAGGTCGCCCGGACGGAATCCGGCACGCTCGGCCACGGAGCCGGGCTCCACCTGCTGCACGCGCGCGCCGTCCGCTTCCTGCTGCAACAGCAGGCCCAGGCGGGGCCGCGCGGGACCGCCCGCAGCGGGCATGCCGGGCATGGGACGCGGCGGTTCCGGCTCGGCCCGGCACACCCAGAAGAGGTCGGCCTGCGCCGCATCGGGCGGGCTGTCGCCCGGTCCGGAGGCAGAGGGGACAGGGGCGACAGGGGTGCCGGAAACGGCGGAAACATTTACAGGTGCACCAGCGGACACGCCCTTGACGGCCATTGCCGGAGACCCGGCAGGCGCATCCGGCGCGATGCGCCACGGCATCACCAGCAGCACGCGGGCGTCCGGGTCCAGCAGGCGGATACGCCGGGCAATGCCCCAGCCGAACTCCACATGCCCGCCGCCCGCCAGAATGACCACCGGGCCGCCATGGGCCACGCGCACCCGCACGGCCTGGTGGGCCATGGCCGAATCCCACAGCGACTGCACCAGCAGGAACCGTTCGAGGGCTTCGTCGGTGCTGGCCGGGGTGACGGACGGCGCAGAGGATGGCGTGGAGGGTGATGCGGCATCCGACTCTACGGGGGCGACTGGGGCCGCCTGTACAGCGGGTGGCGGTGCGACTGGCTGCTCCCCGGCCTGAATCTGCCCGGTCTGGGGTTGATCTTTCTGGGGCTGACCTTTCTGGGGCTGCTGGCCCTGTGGTGCGGTTTGCCCCGCACCCTCGGTCCGCCCGGCACGCCCGGCCCGCATGTCCGCGTGCTCGCGGAAGATGACGGTCAACGTGGCGCGCTGCTCCGGCGCGGGCGCGATGATGGACGGCGGCAGCCAGACCCGGTCTGCCTCGGCCACGGATTCCAGCCCGCCCCGGCTCACCTGGCGCACCACGCGCTGCGGCACGTTCAGGCCGTGCACGGGCAGGCGCGCCCAGTCGGCCACGGCGAACACGGGCTTGTACAAGGCGAAGTCGTAGCCCCAGGTCTTCGGCCAGTCCAGGGCATCGGAAAGCTTGTCCAGCGGGGTGGCCCCCCGCGAAAATTCGTCCAGCGTGGGCTGCCCCTCGCGGGGCACCATCTCAAGGCCTATGGCAGGGCGCGCGCCTTCCGCCAGCAGGGCGGTGATGAACGCGGCCTGCGCCCGGTGGTCGCACGCGCTGGTGTGCGATTCACCCAGCAGGATGTAGTCGTGGCGCAGGGCCTGACGTGCCGCGTCCGCCGGGTCCATGGTGCGGATTTCGCCCGCCGGGGACACCGTCACCAGGGTGCCGTCGGGCAGGCGGGGGGCGGTCATGCCCATGCTCACGCCGTTCTCCGGTGTGGTCGCGGTCACGGTCGCTGTCGCGCGTACCGTTGCGGCGGCGGGCGCACGCGTCGTGCCGCCGCTGTCGGACGGCCGCGCCACGGCGCAGCCGCCCGCAAGCAGCACGAGCAGAAGCAACGGCACGCAGGGCAGGAAGGCTCCCGCCCCGCGTCCGCCGATATGCCGGGTTCCGGCTAGTCCCATACCCGCTTGTCCTCGATGGGACGGATCTGCGGGGGCAGGGTGCCGGGCGCAAGGATCTTCAGTTCCGGGCGCAGCTTGATCTTCTCGCGGAACTGGTGGAGCAGTTCATCCTCGCGCTTGAAGTTGCTGGCCTCGATGAACAGGGTCATCTCGTCGATGCCGCCGGGGTTGGTGACCTCGATCTGCCAACGCTTGATTTCCTCGAAGCGCGACATGACCTGCTCCACCTGGTGCGGGTACACGAACATGCCCTTGATGCGCGCGGTGGTGTCCACGCGGCCCACGATGGAGCCAAGGCGCGGGCTGGTGCGGCCGCAGGGGCAGGGCGAACGGTCGATGTAGGACAGGTCACCAGTGGCCAGGCGGATCAGCGGGTAGGTCTTGTTGAAGGCCGTGACCACGATTTCGCCCACTTCGCCGTCCTTCAGCGGAATGCCGGTGTCTGGATGGCAGATTTCCACGTAGCAGCGGTTGGCGATGTGCAGGCCGGTCTTGTGGAAGCATTCGTAGCCGATGCAGCCCACGTCCGCCGTGCCGTAGCCCTGGCGCATGATGAGGTCGAACTTTTTCTCAAGCTGCGCGCGCAGCTTTTCGGAGAATTTTTCGCCGGTGACGAAGCCCACTTCAAGGAACAGGTCCTTGCGCAGGTTCATGCCCTTTTCCTCGGCCTTCTGGGCAAGGTGCAGGAGGTAGCTGGGCGTGCCCACGTAGCCCGACACGCGCAGCTTGGACATGATCTCGAGTTGCGTGGCCGCGTTGCCGGGGCCGGCGGGCACCACGGCGCAGCCAAGGTTGCGCAGGGGTTCCTCGAACATCAGGCCCGCCGGGGCGAGGTGGTAGTTGAAGGTGATCTGGGCCACGTCGCCGGGGCGGAAGCCCACGGAATAGAAGGCCTCGGTGTAGCCCCAGTAGTCGTCGGCGCGGTCTTCGGGGTCGAAGATGGGACCGGGAGACAGGAACACGCGCTTCAGTTCGCCCAGGTCCTTGGTCAGCAGCCCGCCAAGGCGCGGCCCCATGGACTGGAGGAAGATGAGTTCCTTCTTCTTGAGGATGGGAATGTGCTTGAGGTCCGTGAGGGTCTTGAACTTCTCCACGTTGAACTGGGCGCGGTCGAAGCGCTTCTTCACGTCCTCGGAATAGCGGTAGGCGTAGGAAAGCAGGTCTTTCAGCTGGATGAGGTAGTATTGCCTGCGCTCGCTCTCGTCGAGCACTTCGCGGCGGCTGTAGATGCCTTCGGTACGGTCCTTGCGGGTCATGCGGTGGGCTCCTTGGTATCGTGGCGTGCGGTGCGCGCGGCCCCCGGAACAGGAACGCGGCGCCCGGTGCATTTGCAGGATTCGCCCATAGCCCGCGCGCATGGGGTTGGCAAGAATATTTTTTTATTTCCTTGCATACCTGCATGATACATATTTTTACACATGTTGATGAGATTTGTGGAAAACACAACCTTCGCGACGGCATGGTGAAAGGCACACCATTGCGGCAGGTTACCGATGGGCGTCCGGCGGGTTGCCGGGGGCTGGCCAGAAATTTCAAAATAATACTCACGATTGCAGCATGATGGCTCGCTTATAACTCAGCCTCAGGGAATGTGACCCCGATCACGGCGGGCGCTGCGGACACGGAGTAGCCTGCACACTTCCGGGTGCGGCGTTGCGGCCTGTCCGCCGTCGCCCCCAATCCCCATACCCTTCTGCCTGCGACCACACCATGGACTATTTCCGCAAGATGTGCGGCTGCGGCCGCGACAATTGCCGCCCCGGCCTGCTGGGCCTGCTCCCCCGGCCCGATGTTTCCGAAACCCTGTGGTCGTTCATCGGCGCGCTGTGCGGCATCGGCGTGGTGGCGTGGCTGTGCGACCGGGTGGCCTCGCCGGGCGACGGCTTCGTGCTCATCGGCTCGTTCGGGGCCTCGGCGGTGCTGGCCTACGGGGCGCCGGGCGCGCCCTTTTCGCAGCCGCGCAACCTGCTGGGCGGGCATGTGCTGTCCGCTCTGGTGGGGGTGTTCGTGGCGCGCAATCTGGGCGTGCCGGGCCTACCGGACGCGGAGGCGCAGGTCCTCTCCACCGCCTGGCTGGCCCCTGCCGTGGCGGTGGCCGCCGCCATCGCCCTGATGCACCTGACCGACACCCTGCACCCGCCGGGCGGGGCCACGGCGCTCATCGCCGTCACCGGCAGCCCGCAGATCCAGGCGCTGGGCTACAAGTACGCCGTGGTGCCCGTGGCCGCCGGGGCCGCCGCCCTGCTGGTGGTGGCCCTGCTGGTGAACAACATCCCGCGCGGGCGGCGCTACCCCCGGCACTGGTGGTAACTGGCGGTGACGGCTGGGCTGGAGGCAGGGAACGGGCGGGACCGGTGGTGACTGATGGCGACTATTGGTGACTGGCGGCAAAGGGCCGCACGGTTGCCACGGCGGTGCGGGCGGGCTAGATTCGTCGGGCGCCGGTGGCGCGTCGCGGCCCGACAGGAAAACGTACCCCATGGCCGCGCCAGCCCCCCGCCGCAGGAGCCCCATGGAACACCCCGCCCCGTGCCCCAACGCCGATTCCCCTGCCCCCGCGCATCCCCTCTCCGTGGCCCATCCGCTAGCGGGCCGCGTGGCCCTGGTCACCGGGGGTGCGCAGGGCATTGGCCGGGGCATCGTGGAACACCTGCTGTCCTGCGGCATGCGCGTGGCCGCCATGGATGCCGATGCCGAGGCGCTGGCCGGACTGCCAGAAGCATTGGCCGGAGCATTGGCCCCCGAACCGGTCGCCAACAACGACGCGTCGTTACCCGCACGTCCGGGTGCCCCGGCATCCCCACACCCCCTTGCCTCTCCCCTGTTGGCCCTGCACGGCAGCGTGGCCGAGCAAGCCGACGCGGAGCGTTGCGTGGCCGCCACGGTGGCCCGTTTCGGCGGGCTGCACCTGCTGGTGAACAACGCGGGCATCGCCAATCCCCACTCCGGCCCCGCCGACGTGGCAACCATGGACATGGACCGCTGGCAGCGCATGCTGGACGTGAACCTGACCGGCCCCATGCGCATGGTGCGCGCCGCCGTGCCCCACCTGCGGGCCGCGCGCGGGGCGGTGGTGAACATCGCCTCCACCCGTGCCGTGCAGTCGGAACCGCACACAGAGGCCTACGCCGCGTCCAAGGGCGGGCTGGTTGCCCTGACGCACGCGCTGGCCGTGAGCCTTGGCCCGGAGGTGCGGGTGAACTGCATCTCGCCGGGCTGGATAGAGGTGCGCCACCTGCGCAAGGCGCCCCACCGCGAAACGCCGGTGCATACGGAAGCCGACCGCGCCCAGCACCCCGTGGGCCGCGTGGGCACGGTGCGTGACGTGGCCGCGCTGGTGGCCTTTCTGGCCGGGGACGACGCCGGGTTCGTCACCGGGCAGAACTGGCTGGTGGACGGCGGCATGACCCGCCGGATGATCTACGAGGAGTAACCCCGCATGTACGTCGGCCTGCATACCGCAAGCCTGCCGCAGGTACTGGCGGAAGCCCGCCAGCGCATCGTGCTGCACATGGCCCTGTACGCCGAATTCGGGCGCATGCCCGCGCTGGCAGAGGCGCTGCGCACCGCGCTGGCCCAGCCCACCTTTCGCCGCCTGCAGATGATCACCGTACCGCTTGCATCGCGCCGGGGCTGGGTGGACGAATTCCTGCACGCCCTGCGCCCGGACCTGACGGCGGTGCAGATGGAACACGAATTCGCCGCCTCGCGCGATTTCATCGTGCGGCTGGCCGCCCGGCACGAAGGGCTGGTGGAAGTGTACGAAACCCACGCCCTGCCCTGCGCGCCGTGCGTCATCGTGGACGACCGCATCCTGTTCGGCCACTACGCGCACAGCCCGGTGCCCATGGAACAGGGCTTCTGGTTCAGCGTGGCCGCGCCCATGGACGAACTGTTCGCCTGGGCCGAAACGGGCGTGCTGCCGCGCGACGCCACCCCCCGGCACCGGGCGGCCTTCCGTTTCGTGTGCGACTGCCGCAACGCCATGCGCCAGGCCAAGCGCATGCTGCTGTAGGACGGGGATTTCAGTCTCCCGCGCCCCGTTGTCACAAAAATCACCCGCGCTCCAAAAAGTGCTTGCCAAGCCCATCCATTTTGCCTATTCAGGTTCTCCGCGACGCCGAGGTAGCTCAGTTGGTAGAGCAGGGGACTGAAAATCCCCGTGTCGGGAGTTCAATTCTCTCCCTCGGCACCACGCAGACAGCAAAGGGTTGGAACACACGTTCCAACCCTTTTTTGCGTTTGTCGCCATGGACGAATCCGATACGTGGTCGCTACGCCCCCGACTGCTGACAGGCGGACGCTTGAAGGACATTTGCCGGACGTTAGTCGGACAGGCCAGTTTCCCTCAAGAGGCTCGCCGCCTGTAACGAACTGAATTCAAAACGACCATGGCCACCCGGCACATGCAAAAGCCCCCGTTCCTTCCGGAGCGGGGGCTTCGTCGTCTTGGAGCATCGGGGCGGCGGACAATGCCAGCCGTGCCCCGCGCCGAACCTGCTAATCGGTGACGATCATGACGTTGGAGGCCTTGACCATGGCCTTCACGGCCGAGCCCTTCTTGAGGCCCATGTCTTCCACGGAACGCTTGGTGATGATGGACACCACTTCGATGCCGGGGGCCACTTCGATGATCACTTCCGAGTTGACGGCACCGACGGTGATTTCCTTGACCTTGCCGGGGATAAGATTGCGGGCGCTGACTTTCATGATGGTTCTCCTGTCATGACTGTGCGTGGATATGCAATTTCCTGCGTGAACGGTTCGCCGCAGGGGAATTCATGCGTACAAGATAACACCTGCAAAGAGTCATGCAAAATAAAATTATCGTGACTGTTGCCTGTCCTGAAAATTCGTGACTGCTTCCACGCTTTATAACGCCCATTGTACATCCCGTGCGCCTCTTGTGAAAGCGTCATCGCAGACTTTGGCGGAAATATCATGCTCACCCGCCCCCGCCTGTAACCACGCGGCACGTTCCCAGATGGTCCAGGGATGCCACCCCTGCCCACGCGGACGGTCCGGCCCCGGTGCCCGGCAAATGCCACGGCACTTCCGGCCATAACCGCGGCAAGCACCCTCGCTGCCCGCAGGGGGTGTCACCATGGCAACATACTAAAATGCAACATTATTACTGAAATAAAACCACCCTCTTTCCGTCATGTCATTGACATGATTTTTTCATTCTGACATTCGAAGTAACACACTTCATATTTTTTTATCCGAAATACACATCCAAAATCTGGAGAACGACATGCCGAACCGGTCGCCTTCCGTTGCCGGCCTTTTCCCGCGCCGCTGGCTGCGTGCGCTTCTGCTGCCGATGTTTGCCGCCCTCATGCTGTTCACCGTGACGCTGGCGGGCGGCCCTGTCGCTCCCCTTGTTGCTCCCCTTGCCGTACGCGCCGCCGACACCCCGGCGGGCACCCTGCGCTATTCCTGGCCCTCCAACGTGGGCGAGCTCAACCCGCACAAGTATTCGCCCAACCAGATGTTCGCGCAGGGCATGGTGTACGAGCCGCTGGTCAAATACGCCAGGGGCGGTGCCATCGAACCCTGGCTGGCCGAAAGCTGGACCGTATCGCCCGACGGCAAGGTGTACACCTTCACGCTGCGCAAGGGCGTGACCTTTTCCGACGGCACGCCGTTCGATGCCAAGGCCGTACGCATGAATTTCGAAACGGTGCTGGCCAACCGCGCCCGGCACGACTGGCTGGAACTGGTGGCCCAGATCGACAAGGTGGAAACGCCCGACGCGCGCACCGTGCGCCTGGTGCTGAAGAACGCCTACTACCCCGCGTTGCAGGAACTGGCGCTGATCCGGCCGGTGCGCTTCCTGTCGCCCTCGGCGTTTCCCGCGTCGGGCAACACCAACGACGGCATGAAGGCCCCCATCGGCACCGGCCCGTGGAAGCTGGTGGAAACCCGGAAGGGCGAATACGACGTGTTCGAGCGCAACGACGCCTACTGGGGCAAAAAGCCCGCCATCAAGCGCATCGTGGTCCGGGTCATCCCGGACCCCAACACCCGGCTGGTGGCCTTGCAGGCGGGCGAACTGGACCTGGTATTCGGCGGCGGCGGCCACGGCGGCGGGCAGATCAGCCTGGAAGCCTTCGGCGCACTGAAGAAGGGCGGCACGTATGCCACCTACCTTTCGCCGCCGCAGGCCAGCCGGGTCATCGCGCTGAACAGCAAGAGCGGTCCCACCGCCGACCTTGCCGTGCGCAAGGCCATCCTGCATGCCATCGACAAGGACGCCATGGTCAAGGGCATCTTCCTGAACGCGGAGGCGCGCGCCGACGCCCTGTTCCCGCCCACGGCCCCCTACTGCGACCTGAAGCTGCCCCCCTACGCCCACGACATCGCCAGGGCGGAAACCCTGCTGGACGAGGCGGGCTGGACGCGTACCAACCCCAAGGGCCCGCGCATGAAGGACGGCACGCCGCTGTCCGTGGACCTGTGCTTCGTGGGCAACGACGCCCTGCAAAAGGCCATCGCGGAATTCCTGCAATCGGAACTGGCGCGCGTGGGCGTGCAGGCCAACCTGATCGGCGAGGAAGAAGACGCCATCGGCGAACGCCAGAAGAACGGCGCCTTCGGGATGGTCTTCGGCGACACCTGGGGTGCGCCCTACGACCCGCATTCCTTCGTCAGTTCCATGCGCGTGCCCTCGCACGCCGACTACCAGGCCCAGCTGGGCCTGCCCATGAAGGCCGACATCGACGCCAGGATCGGCAAGGTGCTGCTGAGCACCGACGAAACCGCGCGCCGGAACCTGTACCGCGACATCCTGACAACCCTGCACGAGCAGGCCGTGTACCTGCCGCTGACCTACCAGAGCAGCATGGTGGTGCACACCACCCGCGTGGACGGGGTGCACTTTGGCGCCATGGACACGGAAATCCCCTTCGAGGACATGCGCCTGAAATAGAAGCGAGAGGCGGGAGGGCGGCCACGCGCCGCCTCCCCTTTTTCCTGCCGCCGGGGGGCCGACACAGACGTCCGCCCAACTCCCCGAAGGCCCTTTTCCAATCAGTCGATATGCCTTTCGTCCTTATACTCCGCGCCGGTCTTTCCGGCGCGGATCGCTGGTGTGGACACGATGCAAGGAATTACGAGTTTTCGTGCCGGGCAAGGCGAATCGGCGTTTTTGAGCGCAAATCGGCAGCCGTTAGGCGAGCGCAACGCGCGAGTCTTACGGATGGCGAAAGCAACGCTGTACTCTTGTACGTGAGCATCAAAAACGCCGATTCAACGCCGCCCGGCGCGGAAAGGCGCCAGCCGTTGGACGAGCGCGAAGCGCAAATCTTACGGATGGCGACCGCAAAGCGCGGATTCCGCCAGCAGTGTGTTCGCATGCACCGCGACACACCCAACAGCCGACACCGCCCAGCCCCGGAAACCACGCATGCCCGCCTACATACTGAAACGCCTCGCCGCGCTCATCCCCCTGCTGCTGCTGGTCTCGGTGGTGGTCTTCCTGCTGCTGCGCGCCGCCCAGGGCGACCCGGCCATGGCCTACCTGCGCCTGTCGCGCATTCCCCCCACCGACGAGGCCCTAGCCACCGCCCGCCGCATGCTGGAACTGGACCTGCCCCTGTGGGAACAGTACGCCCGCTGGCTGGCCCGCGCCGTCACCGGCGACTTCGGCAACTCCTACGTCACGGGCCGCCCGGTGCTGGGCGAGGTGCTGCACTACCTGCCCGCCACCCTGCAACTGGCCGGGGCGGCCCTGCTGCTCACCCTGGCCGTCAGCATTCCCCTGGGGGTCGGCGCGGCCCTGCACCGTGACCGTCCGCTGGACAACGCGGCCCGCGCCCTGTCCTTCACCAGCGTGTCCCTGCCCAACTTCTGGCTGGGCTTCCTGCTGGTGTGGCTGTTCGCGGTCAAGTTGGGCTGGCTGCCCGCGCTGGGGCGCGGCGGCCTCGAACACCTGGTGCTGCCCGCCGTCACCCTGGCCCTGATGTCCATGGGCATCAACACCCGGCTCATCCGCGCCAGCCTGCTGGAAAACATGCACGCCCGGCACATCATGTACGCGCGGGCACGCGGCATTTCCGAACGGGGCGTGGTGTGGCGGCACATGTTCAAGAATTCGCTGATCCCGGTGCTGACCTCGCTCGGCATGCACGTGGGCGAACTGCTGGGCGGCGCGGTGATCGTGGAAACGGTGTTCGCCTGGCCGGGGGTGGGCCGTTATGCGGTGTCCGCCGTGTACAACCGCGACTATCCCATATTGCAGTGCTTCATGTTGCTGATGACGGCCATCTTCGTGCTGTGCAACCTGGCCGTGGATATCCTGTACGCGTGGGCCGACCCGCGCATCCGGCTGGGGGAGGACCGCGCATGAGTCCGGAAGCACTCGACGCCGCCGCACCCTTCACCGCCCCCGCGCCCGTTCCCGACGCGGCACCGGGCAACACCCTGTTGCGCCAGTTGCTGTCGCGGCCCACGGCCCTGGCCGCGCTGGCCCTGCTGTGCATCATCCTGAGCATGGCCGTGTTCGCCCCGTACCTTTCTCCTCGCCATCCTGCCGACGTGGACATTACCCGCAAGTTCGAGGCCCCCAGCCTGGAAGAACCCCTGGGCACCGACCACCTGGGCCGCAGCGTGCTGGCCCGGCTGTGCCACGGCACGCGGGTTTCGCTGTTCGCCGTGGGGGCCATCCTGACCTGCATCGTGGCCGTGGGGCTGACGGCGGGTTGCGTGGCCGGCTATGCCGGGGGCCGGGTGGACGGCCTGCTCATGCGTGCCTGCGACGTGTTCATGACCTTTCCCACCTTCATCCTGGCGCTGTTCCTGGTGGGGGTGCTGGGGTCGGGGCTGACCAACGTGATCATCGCCGTGGCCTGCACCCACTGGGCCTGGTACGCGCGGTTCGCGCGGGGGCTGGTGCTGGGGCTGAAGCAGCGCGAATACGTGCTGGCCGCGCGCGCGGCGGGCACCCGCCCGACGCGGCTGGTGCTGCGGCACATCCTGCCGCCGGTACTGGCCCAGATGCTGGTCATGGCCGGGCTGGACGTGGGGCACATGCTGCTGCACGTCTCCGGCCTGTCCTTCCTGGGCCTTGGGGTACGCCCCCCCACGCCGGAATGGGGGGTGATGATCGGCGATGCGCGCGAATACATCGGCACCCATCCGGAACTGTTGCTGTACCCCGGCCTGATGATCTTCGTGACGGTGATGGCCTTCAACCTGCTGGGCGATGCCCTGCGCGACGCGCTGGACCCCGCCGCCGCGCGCGAGACGGAACGGGACGCGGCTTGCGGGGCGCACGGCCCCGATGGGACTGACGGGCTCGATGGACTGGACGGGCCAGGTGAGTTGGATGAGCCGGATGAGCCGGATGAGCCAGGTGAGCCGGGTGAGCCGGATGAGCCGGATGAGCCGGGTGAACGGGATGAATTCGGCGCGGCAGGCGGCGAAGACGACAGCCCGACGGATTTCCACGGGGTGCGCGCGGGTGCGCGCGAGGGGGCGGCATGAACGGCATGACATCTTCGACCACCGGACCCACGACCACACCCACCCCCGTGCCAACGCCGGAACCCGCACTGCTCGTGCGTGGACTGGAACTGCGCCGCGCCGTCCGTCCCGCCGGAACCGGCGAGACCACGCCCCCTCCCGGCCCCCCCTTGGTCGGCCCCGTGGACCTGACGGTGGAACGCGGCCAGGTGGTCTGCCTGGTGGGTCCCAGCGGCTGCGGCAAATCGCTGACCTGCATGTCCCTGCTGGGCATGCTGCCCGATGGCGTGACCCGCACGGCGGGCACCATCCGCGTGCATGGCCAGACCGTGGACGGGCAAGACGCGGACGGCGCCCCGCCGGAACGGCTGCGCCTGCTGCGCGGGCGCGGGGCCGCCTACGTGCTGCAAAACCCGGCCAGTTGCTTTGATCCGGTGTTCACCATCGGCGCGCATTTCCAGGAAACCCTGGCCGCGCATCTGCCCGCGGGTGGTCGCAACGGCACCCGGCCCGACTGGCGCGCGGCGGCCCGTGCCGCCCTGCGCGAGGTGGGGTTCGACGATGCCCGGGCCATCCTGCGCCACTACCCGTTCCAGATGAGCGGCGGCATGCTCCAGCGGGTGATGATCGCCCTGGCCCTGGTGCTGGACGTGCCCCTGCTCATCGCCGACGAACCCACCACCGACCTCGACCTGCCCTCGCAGGCCCGCGTGCTGGACCTGCTGGACCAGGTGCGGCGCACCCGCGACATGGCCATCCTGCTGGTGACGCACGACCTCAGCGTGGCGGCCCGCATGGCCCATCGCATGGCCGTCATGCGCCATGGACGGGTGGTGGAACAGGGCGACGTGCGCGAACTGTTCGCCGCGCCGCGCCACCCGTACACCCGCGCCCTGCTGGCCGCGCACCACCGCCTGTACGGCCTGTGCCCGCCGCAAGGGGACGACGCCGTACCGCAGCACCCTGCCCCCTCTTCCGCCGCCGCAGGCCGCCCATGAAGGACACCGCCATGCACCCCGCCGACACCGCCCCTTCCGTGGTCCCCAACCGCCCCGGCGCACCGGACGGCACCGACGCCCCGCCCCTGCTGGAACTGCGCGGTGTCACCCGCAGCTACCGCACCGGCGGGTGGTTCTCCCCGCGCCAGGTGCGCGAAGTGTTGCGCGGGGTGGACCTGACCGTGCGCGAGGGCGGCTGCACCGGCGTCGTCGGCCCCAGCGGCGCGGGCAAGAGCACCCTGTGCCGCATCGCCCTGGGGCTGGAGCAGCCCGACGGCGGCATGGTACGCTTCATGGGGCGCACCTGGGGCCGGGATGTGCGCCACGGACTCGGCAAGGACCGCCGCCACGTGCAGGTGGTCTTCCAGAACTCGGTGAACGCGGTGAACCCGCGCCTGACCGTGGAACGCATCATCGGCGAGCCGCTGGAAAACTTCACCCCGCTGAACCGCCGCCAGCGCCGCGCCCGCGCCGGTGAGCTGCTGGAACAGGTGCACCTTTCCCCGGCCCTGCTGGACCGCCTGCCCCACCGCCTGAGCGGCGGGCAATTGCAGCGGGTGTGCATTGCCCGCGCCCTGGCGCCACGGCCCCGGCTGATCCTGCTGGACGAAGCCCTGAGCAGCCTGGACATGCTGGTGCAGGCCCGCGTGCTGGACCTGCTGGCCGAACTGCGCCGCGCCACGGGCACCGCCTACCTGTTCGTGACCCACGACGTGCGGCTGGTGCCGCTGTTCTGCGACGAGGCCGCCGTGCTCACCCAAGGCCGGGTGGCCCCGGTGGACATGCACGCCAGAAGGCAGGCCCGCGCGCCACAGGCCTCGTATCAGCCGGACGCACATCACGCAGCCCCGCACCAGGCTGCCCCGCACCAGGCTGCGTATGACGCGCTACGCGCGGCCATCCTGCCCGCCATGCCCGCAAGCGCGCCGCGCTGAGCAAGGCCCCCTTCAGCCCGTTGCGGGGGCGAACAAGCCCCACCAGCCAGGCGGATCCTCACCCGGTGCCCCGCCATCCACGGGGGTGGCCGCGCAGGATGGTCGTGCGCCATGGCAGGTCCCGCCACCCGCCGATCACTCGTGGCCCTTCAACTGCTGGCGGACACTCGCCCCCACGGGTCGCCCCTACCCGCAAGAGCCACCATCCCGCCCATTGTCTCCCACTCCCCCCAGGTCCGCCTGGGGGAGTTTTTACATTTTTTGACGTTCAAAAACCCGCGTGATTCCGCCCTGTTGTTCGAGCGCTCACTGCACCGCAAGGCCCACCAATGCAATAATGATATTTACAATCATGGCAACTTGAGAGATATGGCGCTAAGATTTTCGCCCGATTTTTTGCGTTCTCGTAAAAACATGCTGCGAGGCCGAAAACATGAGCTCAGACGCTGAGTTGCGAAGGTACCTGCACCACATGCCCGGCATCGGCGAATACCGCAGTTCGCTGAGTTCGCTGTCCAAATGGTGGACCCGCGTTTCGCTGACCGGCAAGATCAACAGCCTGTCCGTGGCCGCCACCCTGCTCGACTCCATGGACGAGGCGCAACGCAAGTTCCAGGAATTGCAGGAACGCCTCATCGACAGCCTGGCCCGCGAGAACACCCGCAAGGTGGCGCTGGAACTGGGGGCCATGGCCCAGGTGGCCGTGGACATCGTGGTGCGCAATCTGTTCGAACGTACGGCGGACGTGGGCTTTCTGGCCACCGACGGGGTGCTGGTGGACTTTCTGGACTCCACCGCCCGCCATGACGACGCCGAGTCCTGCGTGGCGGGCCCGAACGAAGATGCGGACCCAGCCGAAGATGCACACGCGGACAACGGCGCTGCCGCCTCCGCACTTGCTACGGACGACGCCTGCGCCGCCGTACGCCGCCGCCTGCGCGACTACCGAGACAAGTACACCGTCTACGACGAAATCCTGGTGCTCGATACGCAGGGCCGGGTGCGCGCCCAGCTTGACGAGACCACCCCGGTGCGCACCTCGTCCGACCCGCTGGTGGCCGCCACCCTGGCCGACGACGGCTACCTGGAAACCTTCCGCCCGTCCGACCTGCGCCCCGGCAAGCCGGTGGCCCACATCTTCTCGCACCGCATCCTGCACCCGGAAACGGGTCGCCCGCTGGGCGTGCTGTGCCTGTGCTTCCGCTTCGAAAACGAGATGGAGGGCATCTTCCGCAAGCTGGTCAACGGCAGGCAGGGCGTGGTGCTGTGCCTTACCGACGACGCGGGCGCGGTCATCGCCTCCAGCGCGCCCGCCGATTTCCGGGTGGGGTCGTGCCTGGGGGCGCGGCCACCCCGCGCGCTGACCTCGCTGGGCAGCGACAGCGGCGAGTACCTGGCCTTCAGCGCCCCCACCAACGGCTACCAGGGCTATGCGGGGCTGGGCTGGCGGGGCTGCGCGGCCACCCCGCCGCACGCCGCCTTTGCCGACACCGGAAACTCCACCTGCACCGCCGGGGGCGCGGACCAGTCCCAGTCCCTGCATCCACCTTCCACCGATAGTGGCGACGGCGGCGCGGGGGACGACACCACCGAACAGTCGTGCATCTTCTCCGACGACCTGCTGGACATTGCCGCCACGTCGGAAGACGTGAACCAGGACCTGGGCCTGGTGGTCATCAACGGCCAGATCATCGCGGTAAAGCGCAACGCCCAGGAATTCCTGCCGGTGCTCGACGAAATCCGCAAGATCGGCCACAAGACCAAGGACATGTTCGTCAAGTCCATCGACGACCTGTACGCCACGGTCTCCTCGGCCCTGCTGAGCGACCTGCGCTTCAAGGCCGCCCTGGCCTGCGACATCATGGACCGCAACCTGTACGAGCGCGCCAACGACTGCCGCTGGTGGGCGCTGACCCCCGCCTTCCGCCACATCCTGGCCCGCGCCGGCAATGGCCGGGCCATGCCGCCCGAGGCCGACCGGCGGCGCATCGCCGAGATACTGCGCTACATCCACGAACTATACACCGTGTACCACGACCTGTGCGTGTACAACGCCGCCGGGGTCGTGGTGGCCGTTTCCAACCCGGCCAACGAGGGCTGCGTGGGCCGCGACCTGTCGGACTGCGACTTCGTGCGGCAGACCGTGCAGTCCATCCGCAACCAGCAGGAATACCGGGTATCGCCCTTTGCCCCCTCGGACCTGTACGGCGGGCGGCCCACCTACATCTACAACGCGGCGGTGATGCACCCGGCGGACGACCGCACCACGGTGGGGGGCATCGGCATCGTGTTCGACGCCGAGCCGCAGTTCGCGGCCATGCTGGTGGACGCCCTGCCCCGCGACGAGGCCCAGGCCCCCATGCGCGGGGCCTTTGGCCTGTACGTGGACGCGGGCGGCACGGTGGTATCCTCCACCAACCCGGACATCCGGCCCGGCCACACGCTGGCCCTGCCGCCGCAGGCCATCACCAGCGACCCCACCGGGGTCAGCTGCATCCACGAGATGCTGGGGCGGCGCCATGCCCTGGGCGCGGCGCCCTCGTGCGGGTACCGCGAATACAAGAATTCCGGCGACTACGTGAACGATGTGACCGGCGTGCTGGCCGTGCCGGTGTAAGGGCTGTTTCCAGATGGTCCTTTCGCCCGCTGGCCGACCGACCCGAAGGGCGCGAAGCGTGCCCGCGAGGTTCGCCCGCTTGCTTTTTGGCGCGGCGCGGGGCAAGCCTGTGGCGTGACCACGCCCCCCGCCCACGAAATGCCCGAGCGCAACCCGTCCGGCCCCCTGCCCGATTCCGGGTCCGGCCCCGACCTCGGCCCCACCCTCGGCCCTAACCTGGTCATGGGGCTGGCCGCCGGATACCACGCGGGCGACGTGCGCCCGTTCCTCACGTCCTTGCGAGCCACCGGCTTCACGGGGCGCTGCGTGTTGTTCACCTCGCCCACCACCCGCGACACCGACCGCATGGCCGACATGGGCGCGGACATCCTGCCCTTCGAACGCCCGCCCGCGCTGGCCCACCTGCCCTACAACGCCCTGCGCTACTTCCTGTACCTGGACCTCTTGCGGCGGGCCCCGCGCCCCTATGCGCGCATCCTGATCACCGACGTGCGCGACGTGATCTTCCAGCGCGACCCGTTCTCCTTTCCATGGGC
This sequence comes from Desulfovibrio sp., assembly GCA_031287575.1. Classification (GTDB taxonomy): domain Bacteria; phylum Desulfobacterota; class Desulfovibrionia; order Desulfovibrionales; family Desulfovibrionaceae; genus Cupidesulfovibrio. Next base: position 20,268 of record JAITSV010000042.1, on the reverse strand, counting down.
TGACGGCCTGAACGTGACCCTGGAGGACGCGCGCATGACCATCGGCACCTGCCCGTACATGACCCGCTGGGTCACCGGGCATCTGGGCGAGGCAGCCTGGCGGGCGCTGGCAGACAAGCGCATTTCCTGCTCCGGCACCACCGTTGGCGGCCATGGGGCCATGCTGGACTACCTGGAACGGCTGACCGGGCTGCTGCTGCCGTTCTCTCCCGCGCCACCGCCGCCCCCGCCATCGGCATCGTCATCCTCAGCCGACGGTACGGCCCCACCGCCCACCGGCATGGCCGGGTACGACCAGGGGGTGCACAATCACCTGCTGCACGGCGGGCACCTGCTGCACGGCGGGCATCTGTCCGGCGTCACCGTGCACGACAACGCCGGTCCCATTTTGACCCTGGGCTACAAGGCGGCCCCGCCCGCCGTCGACGCACGCGGCGACATCCTGAACGACGCGGGCCTGCCCGCCGTCATGGTGCACCAGTACGACCGCATGCCCGAGTTGTTCAGGGCCGTACGCGCCCGATACTCCTGAGGTTCACGCCACCCTTCCCCCCGCACGACGCAAGAACGGCGCGCCCCTTCCGGAGCGCGCCGCCGTCATTTTCCACTTCCCGCAACGTGACAAGGGGCCTGCCTACAGCACGTTCTCCCCGGCAGCCGCCTGCAGGGTGCGCACGCACAGCCCCACGTACGACCGCGCGGCGGACGGCAGTTGCCCGGCCACCGACTCGTAGGCCGCGACCAGGTCGGCCACGTCGGCGGCGCGGGTGGCCCGGTCCACGTCGGCCAGTTCCTGCTCGGTGAACTTGCGCTCCATCTTGTAGTGGTTGCCCCACACGTGCCCCCACGAAGCCTCGGACAGCGGCGCGGCGCGCCCGGCATCCTGGCGGTGCACCACGCGCACCCTGCCGTCGTAAACCACCCGGCCCCCGGCCTTCCACACCTGGATGTCGTGTTCCAGGTCGTCCACCTGCGAGGGGGAGAAGCGCAGGTCGAAGTCGGGCACGCCCAGCCGGGCGCAGGCCGCCTTGTCCAGCAGGTGGCAGCAACCCATCACCGAAAGACACGGACGGCGCTGCCCGTACTGGCCGAAGTCCATGACCAGCGGGGCATTGTTGGTGAACCGGATCAGGTGCTTGCCGGTCTTCTCGAAATAGCGGGCCACGTACTGCACCGTGGGCAGGCTGCCGGGGTTCACCCCCTGCGGCCCCACCACCACGGTGCCGGGCATTTCGTCCATGTCCTGCACGTAGCTGCGCAGCCAGGTGCGCGGCAGCAGCACGTCGTCATCCAGAAAGGCGAACAGGTCCCTGTCGCGCATGGAATCGAGGTGCCACAGCCAGTTGCGGGCGGCGGGCGCGCCGATGTTGATGGGCAGCTGGATCAGCTCCACCTGCCGTCCGGCGGCCACCGCGCGCACGCCCGCCTCGAACTCGTCGCGCGGGAAGGCCGTGGACCCGTTGTTGATGAGCGCCACGCGCGCCCCGCCGATGTCCGAATCCAGCAGGCTGGCCAGGGTATCCAGGGTCACCTGCAACTTGTTCCAGGTGTAGAACCCCACGCCGATGCGCCGCCCCTCCAGCACCGAGGCCGGGGCCTCGGGCCTGCCCATCTGGGCCAAGTGGCGCACCAGGAACAGCAGCGCGGGTTCGGCCTCCAGCGCCTCCATGTACAGGGCGCGGGCCGTGGAAAGGTCTTCGGAGGCCTCGGCCATGCGGGCACGCAGCAAGGTCGTCAGCGGGCACGGCAGAGCTTTTGCCAGCAGTTCGTCGCGCAGGGCGGCATCGCCCGCCGCGTGGGCGGCATGGGCCAGCACGCCCGCGCCCGCCGGGGCCGCCGGGGATGCGAGAAAATGCGCGATGCCCGCCGCCGTCTGTTCCCACACGCCCATTTCCCACAGGCGCATCAGGCAGGCGAACACGTCGCCGGGGGCCGTGGCCTGGCGGCACGCGACCAGCACCGCGCCCGGGTCGGCGGGCAGGTCCCAGGCCCTGCCGAAGGCTTCGTTGGCGGGCACCTGCGGCTGGCCGTCCAGCACGGCGGCGGACGCCTTCAGCCACGCGGCATAGGCGGGCGAGGGCGCGGCCATGGCCCCAAGCTGGCCCACCAAACCGCGCAGCCCGGTGTCCAGCGGGTTCAGCAGCAGGGCCTGGCGCAACAGCCCGGTGCCGAACAACACCCGCGCCTTGCGCTGCTGCGGGGGCAACCTGTCCAGCTCGCCCAGCAGTTCGTTGGCCCCGGCCATGGCGTAGCCGGACTGGCTGAGGCCGTGCAGCAGGTGCAGGAACATCCATTTGGCGAGGGGGGCGTCGGTGGCGGGCATGGAACCTCCGGAAGATGTGCGGGCGCGGCCCCGCGCGGCGAGGCGTGCGCTTTCCGTAGCATATCGGCAGGTACGGGCAAAGCATGACATCCCGGCATGCTCCGGTGCCTGACCCGCGAAGAGTGCCCCTTCGCGGGCATGCGGCAACGCAGTCCGCAAAACGATTCCCCATCGGCCCGCGCCATACAAATTCGCAAATCTGGCCGGTAACCCCTCATGCATATTGTAAAGATATGTATCTATTGGTAAGCAATCACTTTCATTCTCCGTTCTAACCTTTGGGGAGGTATAACGTGTTGAAAAGGCTGATTCCCTTGCTGGCCACGGCGCTCCTGATGACAGGGTGCGCCACCACCGAGCGGCCCAAGGCGGAACGCGTGGAAGGGGCACCGGCAACGGTGAGCCCCACCGTGCAGCAGGCCGCCGCCATGGACAAGAAGGGCGTGAAGCGGAAAGTCGCCATCGGCCGCTTCACCAATGAGACCAAGTACGGCCAGAGCTTCTTTCTGGACAAGGATTCGCGCGACCGCCTGGGCAAGCAGGCCGTGGACATCCTGTCCTCCAAGCTGGTGGCCACCGAAAAGTTCATCCTCATCGAGCGGGCCGACCTGGACAAGATACAGAAGGAACTGGGCATCGGCGGCGCGGGTGAATACCGCAACATGGCGGACTACCTGATTCTGGGTTCCGTCACCGAATTCGGGCGCAAGGACGTGGGCGACGTGGGCGTGTTCAGCCGCTCCAAGCGTCAGGTGGCCTTCGCCAAGGTGCACATCCGCCTGGTGGAGGTTTCCACCGGCCAGATCATCCATTCCGAGGAAGGCAGCGGCGAGGCCTATTCCGAGGCGGGCAGCATCATGGGCGTGGGCAGCCGCGCCGGGTACGACACCACGCTGAACGACAAGGCCATCGAGGCGGCCATCACCAACGTGTCGTCCAACATCATCGAAAACCTGCTGGAACGTCCGTGGAAGGGCTACATCCTGGCCCAGGAAGGCGGGCAGTACCTGATTTCCGGCGGCAAGACCCAGAACATCAAGGCGGGCGACCTGTTCGACGTGGTGGCCGAGGGGCAGAAGGTGCGCAACCCCCAGACCAACATGGACATCGTGCTGCCCGGCAAGGTGGTGGGCAGGCTGCGCGTGGCCGCCACCCTGGGCGACACGCCGGAGAGCGAAGTTTCCGCCTGCGCGTTGCAGGAAGGTTCGCTGGCCGCGTGGGACGCCACCAACGACTACGGCAAACTGTTCATCCGCGAAGTGCGCTAGGGGGCATCATGCACAAGACATCCATACGCATCGCCACGCTGGCGGCGCTGGCCGCCGTGCTGCTGCTGACCGGGCTGTTCGCGGGCTGCGCCTCGCGCGAGGGCGTGGTGCAGGGCGACACCAAGGCCTATTTCTGGTTCACCGGCAACGCCAAGGGCGCCGTGGCCCGCCTGAACGACCTGCCCCCCTTCACCCTGGGGCAGTCCAGCGGCGCCAAGGACTGGAACACCACCCCCAAGACCAAGGACACCGTGTACGAGGTGGCCCCGGGCCGCTACACCGTCATCGTCGAGCGCGACGGCGTGGTGGTGGTGAACCGCACCGTGCTGGTGGGCGCGGGCATGACCAAGGAGATCCTTGTCCCATGATGACGCACCAGACCACTCTCGCCATGGCAAGCCCCCTGCGGGCCGTGCAACTGGCGCTGCTGGCCGCTGCCCTGTGCGTGCTGTGCACCGGCTGCGCCAGGCCCGCCAACTCCATGTACTGCATGGACAACTACTCCTCCACCCTCTACGCCTGCCGCAAGAACCCCGCGCAGGAACAGCAGGACAAGCACGTCAAGGCCATGCAGGACATCGTCGCCAAGTCGGAACAGCGCAACCTGCGCGTGCCGCCCGGCATCTTCGCCGAGCTTGGCTACATCCACCTGAAGGCGGGCCAGACGGCCGACGCCAGGAAGTACTTCGAGGCGGAAAACCGGCTGTACCCGGAATCCAAGGTGTTCACCACCCGCCTGCTGGCCTGGGCGGACGCCTCGTCCGGAACCGGCGGCGACAAGCCCGCGCCCGATGACACGGCAGCGGGCGCGGACGACAAGGGGGGCGTCATCACCCCCGCCGATGCGGTAAACGACGCGCCCGTGCTGCCCGCCGGGGAGGGGGCCGCCCATGAATAGGATGATCGCCGCCACGCTGCTGCTGGCCCTTGCCCTGCTGGGCGGCTGCGCCCATACCGCGCAGTCCACCAAGGCGGAACTCTTTCCGCTGATGTACGAACAGAAGCCGCGCTCCATCGTGGTGCTGCCGCCCATCAATGAATCCACGGCGGCGGACGCGCCCACGTACTACTCCACCACCATCCAGGAACCGCTGGTGTACACCGGGTACTACGTGCTGCCGTACGAAGTGTCCTCGGACATCCTGGCCCATGAAGGCATCACCGACGGGCATCAGCTGTACGATCTGCCCCTGAACACCCTGAAGGAATACTTCGGGGCCGACGCGGTGCTGTTCACCCGCATCAAGAAGTGGGACACCTCGTACGCCGTGGTGGCCTCGCACCTTACCGTGGCGGTGGAGTGCGAACTGAAATCCACCACCACCGGCGAGAAGATGTGGAACTACTCCGGTACGGTGGTCGTGGACCTGACCAATCACAACACCGGTGGCGGCCTGGCCGGGCTGCTGGTGCAGGTGGTGGTGACGGCCATGAACACCGCCATGGCCGACTACGTGCCCTACGCCATGCAGGCCAACGCCATCGCCCTCAACGCCATGCCCTACGGGCCGTATCACCCGCAGCACGAGAAGGACACCGAACACAAGGTGTTCGTGCAGAAGACCGCCGACAAGTAGGCGCGAAGACACGGGAAATGACAGACACGGGCGGAACCGATGCGGTTCCGCCCGTTTTTCGTGCCGTGTACACGACAACAGCCCCAAGGGGATGTCGTCACGAGCAGGAATTTTGTTCTCTGCCAAGGAAGAACCGTTTTTTATGGAGGGAGTGTACTCTTATCGTACTCGACCGGAATAAAAAACTGTTCTGACACAGGCAGAGGGCAAAAGGACGCTCGTAACGACACCCCCTAGAAGCCCGGAGGGCACTCATACCCGCGCGCGCGGCGCTGGGCCAGGTCGCCCCCCGGCTGGGATTCGAAAAAATACACCGTCTTGCCCTTGTCCGTGGCCAGAATGCCCTTGCAATAGGCGCCGCACACGCCGGGGTCCACGGCGAAGCAGATGTTCTCGTACTCGAATTTCAGGAAGTTGGTGGGCCACGAGTTGCAGTCGAACCGGCCCGACATGGGGCAATCCAACCGCTTCACCTGCCCCGCCGCCACCACGCCCATGCCCTTGAGGTTGGCGATGTCGTCCAGGGCCAGGGCAGGGCGGACGGGGGCAAGAAGGACCGCCAGCAGCGCAAGTGTTGCGATGGCGGCGCGGCGGATGAAGCCGGTTGCGCCGCCGTGCCCAATGCGCGCGGTGCGGTCGTTCCCTTGTCCGGCGCGTTGCGTCCGTACACGTGCCTTCCGTTCGTATGCTTTCTGGGCGCCTGCTTCCCGTGCCGCGTGCATCGTTTACCCCGTACGTTCCGGTTGTTCCTGCGGTACTTGGCCCCACCATATCGTACCGGCAGCCCGCCGCAACCCCCCGAGGCCGCATGGGCACCCGAAAAATGCAGCCTCTGGTGCGCCCCCCCGCGCCTTCTGGCCGCCACGCCATACTCCACCGCAGATCAGGCCTCGCCCAGAGGCATCATCAGCCGGGCATCATCCGGCGGGCATCACCCAATTGACGCGCCGCTCCCGCACGGATAGACGACGACAACGAATGCACGCCACATGAACGGGCGGTTGTAAGGGCACCACACGCCGCCCGCGCCCCGTCCGCTCATGACCGACCCCGTCCCTTATTCGCAGCCCATCACCTGCCCAACGGAGGAACCGTGCCCGGCATTCGCCCGCTTCGCCTTTCCGCTCCCCCCGCCACGCGGGGTTCGCTGACCCTGTCGGCGCTGCTGCTGACCACGGCCCTGCTGCTTTCCGGTTGCGCCAAGCCCGCCTCCGTGCCCGATGCCGCCCCCCCTGCCGCCCCCGTCTCCACAGCCCAGGAGCAACCCGCACCCGGTGCCGCTCAGGACGCCGAGGCCGCCAGAATGCGCGAGACGGCCAGCAAGCCCCACTCGCCTACCACGCCAGATGACGCCGCGTGCGATCCCCTCACGGGGGTCTTGCAGGGGCAGTGCGTGTCCATGAACCAGGAGAAGACGCGCGGCCAGTGCTATTCGCTGCGGCCCGGGGCCACCACCACCAAAAAGGACAAGAAGGGCAAGACGGTGAAGGTCACCGGGCGCTGCCAGCCGCAGAGCCTGATCTACGCCCGCTGCCGCACCGACATAGACACCTGCCGCCTGGGCGACACCAGCCCGGTGCAGTGGTTCGCCTGCGCCCAGCGCAACGGGGCCACCACCCGCACCCCCACGCCCGGCTCGGTCATGGTGCTGGATGCCAACAAGGGCCGGGGCATGCCCACCGGCCACCCGGTGTACGTGGAGGAAACCTGCCCCAACAAGGACGGCACGTGGACCCTGCGCATCACCCACACCAACTACGACCGCCAGTGCCATCTGGACCAGGACGCCAAGGTGCGCTTCAACCCCAAGACCATGCAGGTCACCTTCCTGACCGGCCCCTGGGGCTGCTGGGCCAAGGACCTGAAGGCCATGGGGTTCATTTTGCGGTAAGCGCCCCCCTGTCGCTCGCCTCCATCCGCCAGCGGCGGCCCGGTCCGCCCTGACCCGATCCAGCCCGGTCCGCCGCCCGGTTTGGCTTCCCCCGACCTGACCCGCGTCCGGCCTAAACGGCGCCCTTGACACACTTCAATACTCGTTGTATCGTTTAAGCATGGAAACAAAACATGCGGTAACGCTTTTCGAGGCGCTGTCTTCAAGCACGCGGCTGGAACTGTTCAGGCTGCTGATCAGGCACGCGCCCGTGGGGCTTGTCGCCGGGGATATCGCCAGATTGCTGGGCATATCCGCAAGCAACCTTTCCTTCCATCTCAAGGCCCTCGTGCATGCCGGGCTGATCACCATGGAAAAGGAAGGCAAGTTCCTGCGCTACCGCGCCGAAATCCCCCTCATGCTGGACCTGATCGCCTACCTGACCTCCGAGTGCTGCTCCGGAAATCCCGAACAGTGCCAGAACTTCCGCAAGGCGAGCAAGGTGGCGCCCCAGGTGCTGCCCCGGATGCTGCCGAAACACGCGTAGCCCCGGAACACACGTAGACCCGAAGCACGCAGGGACAAGGCGCAGGCCATGCCCTGTTGCGCCTCGATATTTCAACACTTCAACGAACATTGGCGCGAAGCATCACGAACGGTGCCGCGCCGTGCAGGGAGATGCCGCCATGGCCAAAATGTCGATCTACGATCCTGCCCTGTGTTGCTCCACCGGCGTATGCGGACCGGGCGTCGACCCGGAACTGCTGCGGGTGGCCACCATGATCGGCCAGTTGCAGGCACAGGGGGTGGAATGCGAGCGGTTCAACCTTGCGCAACAGCCGCAGCAGTTCATCGCGAACCCCGTGGTGAGCGCGGCCCTTGAACGGGACGGGGTGGAAATACTGCCGCTGACCCTCGTCGACGGCAAGGTGGTCAAATCGCGCGCCTACCCGACCAACGAGGAATTCATCAGCTGGACCGGGGCCCGCAAGGTGCTCATGCCGCTGTAACGCCATGAAACCTGTCGCAGACACAGACACGGAAGGGATCATCATGTTCGCGCCGTTCGACCTTGGCTCGATTCCGCTGACCAAATACCTGTTCTTCACCGGCAAGGGCGGCGTGGGAAAAACCTCGGTCGCCTGCGCCGTTGCGGTAACGCTGGCCGACCAGGGGAAAAGAATCCTGCTGATCAGCACCGACCCGGCTTCCAACCTGCAAGACGTATTCGGCACCGAACTCGACGGCCATGGCGTGCCGATACAGGGTGTCGACGGACTGGTGGTCGCCAACCTCGACCCGGAAGAAGCCGCGCGGGAATACCGGGAATCCGTTGTCGCGCCGTACAGGGGCAAACTGCCCGACAGCGCCATCGCCAGCATGGAAGAGCAACTCTCCGGCTCCTGCACCCTGGAGATCGCGGCGTTCGACCAGTTCACGACCTTCCTCACGGACGACGCCATCAACCGGGAATATGACCACATCATCTTCGACACCGCGCCGACAGGCCATACCCTGCGCATGCTGCAACTGCCCTCGGCGTGGAGTTCCTTCATCAGCGAAAGCACGCACGGCGCATCCTGTCTGGGGCAGCTTGCCGGGCTGGAAGGCAAGCAGCAGATGTACCGCCACGCCGTGGACGCCCTTGGCGACGCCGCCGCAACGACACTTGTTCTCGTCTCGCGGCCGGATGCCGCGCCGCTGAAAGAGGCGGACCGTTCCAGCGCGGAACTGCGCGACCTGGGAATACGCAACCAGATCCTCATCATCAACGCCGTCCTGGAAAATCCCACCGACGCCGTATCAGGCAAGCTCCACGCGAAGCAGCAGGCCGCGTTGCGCGACATGCCCCGGCAACTGGCGGCAATCCGCACCTACGCCATTCCGCTCGTGCCCTACACCATTCTCGGGCTGGACGCGGTGCGCGCCTTCCTCTCCGGCACGCGCCCGGAACAGCCCGCTGCCGTGAAACATCCGGAACGCACCCGCACGCTGGACGACCTTGTTGCCCATCTGCATGCCACGGGAAAGAAGGTCATCTTCACCATGGGCAAGGGCGGCGTGGGCAAGACCACCATCGCCGCGGCCATCGCCCTGGGGCTGGCCCGAAAGGGGGCCAAGGTACACCTTACGTCCACCGATCCGGCAAGCGACCTGCAAGCCATCATGAAGAATCCCGCAAACATCACCCTGAGCCGGATCGACGAGAAAGAGGAACTGGCCAGATACCGCAAGGAGGTGCTGGACACGGCAATGCAGGTCATGAGCAAGGACGACATCGCCTACATCGAGGAAGACCTGCGCTCCCCCTGCACCCAGGAAATCGCCGTGTTCCGGGCTTTCGCGGAAATCGTGGAAAAGGCCGACGAGGAAATCGTCATCATCGACACCGCCCCCACGGGCCATACGCTGCTGCTGCTGGACGCCACCCAGAGCCATCACAAGGAAGTGCAGCGGACCAAGGGCATCATCCCCCCTTCCGTGCGCAACCTTCTTCCCCGGCTGCGCGACCCGCGGCAAACGGACGTCGTCATCGTCACGCTGCCGGAGGCCACCCCCGTCTTCGAGGCAGAAAGGCTGCAAGCCGATTTGCGGCGCGCGGGCATTCCCACCCAATGGTGGGTCGTCAACCAGTGCTTCTCGCTTCTTGAAACGGACAGCCCCATACTGCGCCACAGGGCTGCCGCCGAAGCAGGCTGGATCAACAAGGTCAACGCGCTGAGCGCGAACCACGCCGCCACCATCCCGTGGGTGCACGACAACCCCGTCACCCGGCTGCTGGATACCCTGTAGCATCCCCCCCCCGAAGCAGGGGCGGACCTGGCCCGCCACCTCGGCAACAACGCGAACGGGCGGCCCCTTCACCGGAAGGGACCGCCCGTTTTCTTTCAGGCAAACCGGCTGAGGAGCCGGTTACTCCATGGGGGTATTTTCGACCAAGTTCCAGATGCCGCACGGGCAGGCCCCGGCGCAGAAGCCGCAGCCGATGCACTTTTCGGCGTCCACGGCCATCTCGAAGCCGCAGCCGCCCTGCACTTCGCGGCGGCTGATGGCCGCCTGCGGGCAGATGGTCTCGCAGATGCCGCAGTCGCGGCAGGCGCCGCAGCTGGCGCAGGCGTCGCCGCACTGGCCGAGGTCCTGGAAGTTGTCGATGCGCGGGTCGTAGTATTCCAGCTTCACGCGGGCATAGTCGATCATCTTGCGGGTGTCGGACACGGGGCGCTTGCCTTCGGCCATCTCCACGATGGCTTCGGCGGCCTTGCGGCCCATGCCGATGGCCTGGGTGAGCAGGCCGGGGCGCACCGCATCGCCAATGGCGAAGACGCGCGCGTCGGTGGTCTGCTGGATGTCGTTGACCACCACGTGGCCGCGCTCCACGGCAATGTCCTCGGGCAGGTAGTCGAGGCCGGGCGCGTCACCGATGGAGAAGATGACCGTTTCGGCGGGCAGCAGCTCGCCGGTGGTCAGCACCAGCCCTTCGGCGGTGATCTCTTTGGTGAAGCAGGGCCAGCGGAAGGTGGCGCCCACGTGTTCCGCTTCTTCCCGTTCCTTGCCGAAGGCCGCCGGGGTCTGGATGTCGATGAGGGTGATGGATTCCGCCCCCAGCCGCGCGGCCTCGGTGGCCACGTCGCAACCCACGTTGCCCGCGCCCACGATGACCACGCGCTTGCCCACGGTGCCGGTGCCGGACTTGGCCGACTTCAGGAATTCCAGCGCGGTGCGCGCCAGTTCCTTGCCGGGCACGGGCAGCATGCGCGGGGTGTTGGCACCGGTGGCCAGCACCACGAAGTCGTTGTCGGACTTCAGCTGGGCAAATTCGTCCTTGCCCAGGCGCTGTTGCAGGTGCACGTGGGGCAACACCTCGCGGGCGCGCGCCAGTTCCGCGTCCAGCACATCCTGCGGGATGCGGCTGCCGGGAATGGCCGAGCTGATCTTGCCGCCCAGTTCCTTGTCCATGTCGTACACGGTGGCGGCAACGCCGCGCATGCGCAACTGCCACGCGACAGAGATGCCCGCCGCGCCGCCGCCGATGACGGCAACCTTGGTGCCGGTCAGCGGGGGCAGCTTGGGCGCGCGCGAAGCCGCACCGGCCTTGCCGATCTGGGTGATGTCCACGGGCTTCATGCGTTGCAGGCTGCGCGAGCAGCCCTGCATGCACAGGTTGGGGCACAGGTAGCCGCACACGGTGGCCGGGAAGGGGGTGTAGGCCAGGGCCACGTCCACCGCCTCGTCGATCAGGCCTTCGCGCACCAGCCGCCAGCGTTCCTGCACCGGCATGCCGGTGGGACAGCTGGACTGGCAGGGAGCCATGTGCTGGCCGTTTTCCCACACCGGCACGAAGCGGCGCAGTTCACCGGTGGTGATGAGCGGGATGGGGCTGCGGTCCACGGAGGTCAGGTCGCCCACAAGGCCGCCCATGCCCAGTTCCTTCTCCCACACGTTACGGCGGAAATCCGCCACGGCCCGGCGCTTCTTGCCCACCTTCTCGAAGGGGCCCCGCGCGGCGATGCACTGCCAGTCCTCGCGCACCGAAAGCCCGGCCAAAAGGTCCGACTTGCCGAGGGCGGCCAGGAACGCGGCCAGGTTTTCGGTCAGCCACGCCCAGGCGGCATCGTCGATGGGCACCTGCTTGGCGTCGGCCTGCGAAAAGCCCTGGTGCGGGCCGTGCACGTAGATGCGCCCGCCCACCATGCCCACGCAGGGGCGATAACCCAGCACGTTGACGGGGTTCTGCGCACCCACGCCGCAGACCACGGCGGTGCCGCCCGCCATGAATTCGGCGAAGTAGTCGCCAACGCCGCCCAGCACCCACAGTTCCGGCGCGGAAAAGCGCGGGTTCTGCTTGGTCATGGTCATGCCGCGCGAACCGATGTTGCCGCCGACGTACACGCGCCCCTGGGCCATGCCGTTGCACGCGCCGTTGCCGGCGTTGCCGTGCACGACGATGTTGGCGCCCGCGTTCAGCCAGCCCACGTCATCGGACGCGGGGCCGAACACTTCCACCGTGGTGCCGGTGCTGCCCAGCGACCCAAGCCGCTGGCCCGACGACCCGCGCACGGTGACGTGCACGGGCTCCTGTTCCGATATCCACAAACGCCCGCCGATGCCGTGCTGACCGCAGGCATCCACTTCCACGTTGCGCGCGCCTTCGCGCACAACGCCTTGCAGGCGCTCTTCAAGAATGCGCGATTCGATGCGCTTTCCGTCTTCGATGCCGCTTACGCGGACCACTTCGCTGGGGGACATGGCGTCACTCCGCTGCTGTATGGTTGCCTTTTCGGCGTTATCTTCATTCGCCGCGCCGCAGCTTCATTTGCTGTCTGCCGCGCGGAATCTTTTCTCGACCTGGCCCGGCGCTGCCGCCAGCACGCGCTCGGCTCACCGGCATTCAGAGGAGCTTCCTCCCCATCACGCGCCGCCGATCTCCGGCATTCGGAGGAGTTTTGTTCTCCGGCAAGGAAGGCGGGCCTTTTCCGAGGGGAGCGTACTCTTCGGTACGTGACCCGAAGGGAAAAACCGCCTGACGAAGCCGGCGGGCAAAAGACCCCGAATGCCCGCGCTAGACGACGTACTGGATGCCCAGACGTTCGGCCGCATCCCTGTTCGCGATGCCCAGCGCGTCGGACATGCCCACGGGCAGCGAAGTGGACCGGCCCAGCGGCGCGAAGATCTTGCGCAGCTCGGTGTCGAAGGCCAGGTAGAAGTCCACCACGCGTTCGGCCACCTTTTCCGGGTCCAGCCTGCGATACACGCGGGGGTCCTGCGAGGTGATGCCCTTGGGGCAGCGGCCCAGGTTGCAGATGTTGCAGCGGTCGATTTCCGACCCCACGCACCCGGCCCCGGCCTGCATCACGTACTTGCCCACCTGCACCATGCTGGCGCCCAGCATGATCAGGGCGGCGGCGTTGTGCGCGAGGTTGCCGTTCTTGCCGATGCCCCCGCCCGCGATGAGCGGGATCTCGTTCTGGCAGCCCTGCTGCACGAGGTCGTGGTAGCAGTCGCGGATGTTCGAGGCGATGGGGTGGCCCATGTGATTCATGGACACGTTGTAGGCCGCCCCGGTGCCGCCGTCCTCGCCGTCGATGGCAAGGCCCGCCGCGTAGGGGTTGCGCACCAGGTTGTTCAGCACGGCGCGCGAGGTGGTGGTGGCGGATATCTTGGGGTAGACGGGCACCCGGAATCCCCAGGCCATGCTCATGGACTGGATCATCTTGGCCACGGATTCCTCGATGGAATACTGGGTCTGGTGCGTGGGCGGGCTGGGCAGGGACACGCCCGGCGGCACCCCACGAATGGTGGCGATGAGCTTGTTGACCTTGTGCCACATGAGAAGGCCGCCGTCGCCGGGCTTGGCGCCCTGGCCGTACTTGATCTCGATGGCGCAGGGGTCTTCCTTCATCTGCGGGATGGCATGCAGGATTTCATCCCACCCGAAGTAGCCGGAGGCAATCTGCAAAATGACGTACTTGAGAAAGCGCGAGCGCAGCAGGCGCGGCGGGCAGCCGCCTTCACCGGTGCACATGCGCACGGGCATGCCCATTTCCTCGTTCAGGTAGGCAACGCCCATCTGCAGGCCTTCCCACATGTTGGGAGAAAGCGCGCCAAAGGACATGGAACCGATGACCAGCGGGTAGATTTCGCGCACCGCGGGCACCCAGCCGTTCTCCTGGAAGGCCTTCAGCCCCTGTTCGGGCGGCAGCACGCGGCCCAGCAGGGTGCGCAGTTCGAACTCGTGCCGCCCGGCGTCCAGCGCGGGGTCGGTGAGCATGGAGATGCGGATGAACTTGATCTGGTCCAGCAGGCTGTCCGGCGCGTTGCGGCGCCCGCCACGGGTACGGGCATGGCCACCACGGTTGTTGTGGAAGCGCAGCGCGGTGCCTTCATCCAGCCGCATGGGACGGATGGCGTTGTTGGGACAGACCATGGTGCACATGGCGCAGCCGATGCAGGCATAGGCCGCGTCGGTGCGCTGGCGGATGCCGTGAAACACCGAATAGGTGTTCCTGGGCTTCTGCAAGAGGCCGGTGGTGGTTTCGACCACGCGCTTCCTGTGCACGGCAAGCTCGATGGCGTTTACCGGGCACACGGAGGTACACCGCCCGCACAGGGTGCAGGTGTCCTTGTTCCACTCGACCTGCCAGGGCAGGTCCTTCACGCTCAGCGTTGACGGGGTAATGCCTGCAGTTGGCTGCATATGGTCACCTCTTGGCATTCCGGGCGGACGTAGGCCGTATCCAGATGCATGGGCTGGAAGTCGAGGGTCTTGTCGCGGTCGGGGATGGCGGCGTCGAGGCCGCACAACTCGGACGAAAAGGCGTACATGCCGGGCTTGCCGCCCACCACGCCGGGGCGCAGCTTCTTGCGGTCCTGCACCATGAACATGGTGCCGTCCGGCAGGCAGCCGATGACACAGTTGGGGCCGTCGATGATCATCTTGCGGCACAGCACCTTCAGGCGGGCCAGCATGTCCTGGTCGGGGTGCCCGGCCATTTCCGCGTCGGACAGCGGGGTGGTGACGTGCTTGTACGCCTCTACCGGCAGGCCCAGCTTGTAGTGGGTGAAGTGCATGATGTGCGTGAACACCTCGGAGTCGGACTGGTAGCCGGTGTAGCCGGGCACGTTGCGCGACGAAAGGTATTCGCGGATCGGGATGAACGCCGTGTTTTCCCCGTTGGTCATGGTGCACACGCCCTCGATGAAGAACGGGTGGCATGCGTACAGGTTGATGGCGTAGTTGGTGTTCTGGCGGCCCTGGCACAGGATGCGGCGGGCGTGCAGGTCGGGCCGGTCAAGGCCCAGGTACTCGCCCACGGTGAGCGGGTCGCCCACTTCCTTGATCATCACCACGCCCGGCCAGAACGAGAAGGCCATCATGTCGCGCTCGGCCTCGCCCTGCTGGCGGATGGCCACGCGGGTCTGCACCAGCTGCGCGGTGCGCTCGGCCTCGGGCATGTCGGCCCAGGCTTTCGGCGGCTCGTAGGCGCGGGCAAGGTATACGCCGCGCCTGGGCGTGCCCGAGGGCGGATCGGACTTGATGATCGACACCGAATGGAACGGACGGAACCCGAGGTCGTCCATGATTCCGTCAAGCCGCTTCAGGCCCTTTTCGGTGAAGATGCCGGAGAGGATGGGATATTCGGGGTGCTCCGCGAAGGGACCCGACAGACCGGATAGATAGAGCCCGACCCCGGAGCCGTCATGCCCTTCCTTCATCACATTCAGGGCATTGATGGCCACCATGGGGGAGACGGGTTCCGTCGAAGTCAAGGCGAACAATCGACACATGGACGCGTTCTCCGGATGGCGTGGACTCCGCCCCGGAATGACATGAATGCGCAATCCGCAGCGGGTTCACGTGCGATAGCGGAAAATCCCAAAAACGGCAAGATCGCGCGTTTGATGACGGCCATATTGGTTTTTTTATTACATATTTGTACTGCAAATTATTACATTCGTGTCACAAATCAAAAGATAATATATTGAAATAACAGTATGTTTGCATCAAAAATATGCAAACACACCCGCCGGCACCGACATCGTGCACGAATATTCCCGCTCCTGCCATAAAGCTGCACTGCAAATTGAACACTCGCACAACAATTGTCGTGCGTTTACTGCGGGATGCGCAGCCACGCACCCGGAAAACCCTTGTCCCACGGGATCTCCTGACCATTCCGGGCCGGGTCCGGCACAAGCGGGTTGGCGGCTCCCGGACTGTGCAGCACACCAACACGAATCTTTTTTACCTGTAAAAAAAGCAGCCTGCGCCATTAATCAGAAAATTGTAAAAGTTCAGACTTCTCGGCTCCATAAAAAAATCATTGTATCACGGGATGTTGTTTTCCCATACAATGGGGTGGGACCCCTTGCCACGCCCACCGCGAAACGCCTGCGCCCGCATGGTCGGCACCGCGAGACGTCCATGACGGTACGCGGGCCGCACCGGCTTTCGCGGCGGGCAGACGCACGACACACCAACAGGAGGAGGAACCATGCATGCTCTGCGGAGCAACTCCACCGGCCGACCATGGCGCATCATGCTCATGGCCGCGCTGGCGGGCGTTGCCGTTACCGTAGGCGCGGCCCTGGCCATGACTGCCACGGACCAGGCCCTGTTCTGCGGCAGCTGCCACTCCATGGCCGAGGCGGCACTGACCCACAAGCGTTCCACGCACGCGAAGTTCGCGTGCAACGAATGCCATGCGCCGCACAACCTGGCCGCCAAGCTGCCCTTCAAGGCCAAGGAAGGCACGCGCGACATCTACTCGACAACCCTTGGCACCATCCCCGACCTTATCCACCCCGGCGGCGAGACCAAGGACGTGGTGCAGGCCAACTGTCGGCGCTGCCACGTGGCCACCACCATGACCGTGTCCATGGAAACCAAGAAGTACTGCACCGACTGCCACCGTCACGTGCCCCACACCCCCAAGCTGCCCATTGCCAGAAGGAGTGCCGCCGATGTCTAGCCGTCGCCTTCTCGTCGCGCTGGTGGCCATGGCGCTCGCCGCGCTGGCGGGCTGCTCCGAGCCTTCGGAACCCATGACGCCCACCTACAAGACCAAGCTTTCCGCCGAGGAAATGAAGAACTCCGCCTTCAAGGGGGAATTCCCGCTGCACTATGAAACCTACCTGCGCAACAACGAATCGCAGATCATGACCGAGTACGGCGGGTCCGTTGCGTACAACAAAAACGACAACGTGAACCCCCTGCCGGAAGGATACAAGCACGCCCAGCCGTACCTGAAGAACCTGTGGCTGGGGTACCCCTTCAGCTACGAATACCGCGCCGCGCGCGGCCACACCTACGCGGTGAAGGACATCCTGCACATCGACCGGCTGAACAACTACAGCGAGAAGGCGGGCCTGCCCTCCACCTGCTGGAACTGCAAGACGCCCAAGATGATGGAATGGGTGAAGGAATACGGCGACGATTTCTGGGCCAAGGATTTCCACGAATTCCGCCAGAAGCTGGACGTGGACGAACACACCATCGGCTGCGCCAACTGCCACGAGCCGCAGACCATGGAACTGCGCCTGTACAGCGAACCGCTGAAGGACTACCTGAAGACCCAGAACAAGGAATTCAAGAACCTGCCCCGCAACGAAAAGCGTGCCCTGGTCTGCGGCCAGTGCCACGTGGAATACTACTTCCAGGACAAGGAATTCGGCGCGGCCAAGAAGCCGGTGTTCCCGTGGGCCAACGGTTTCGACCCCGAGGACATGTTCGAGTACTACAAGACCCACGGCAACACGACGACCAAGGGCTTCGAGGGCAACTTCGTGGACTGGGTGCACCCCGTGTCCAAGACCCCCATGCTCAAGGCCCAGCACCCGGAATACGAAACGTGGATCAACGGCGTGCATGGTTCCGCCGGGGTCACCTGCGCCGACTGCCACATGTCCTACACCCGGCTTGACGGCAAGAAGAAGATGTCCACCCACCATTGGACATCGCCGTTGAAGGATCCGGACCTGCGCGCCTGCCGCCAGTGCCACACCGACAAGACCCCCGACTACCTGCGCCAGCGGGTGCTGTTCACCCAGAACAAGGTGTGGGAACAGCTGCTGGTGGCCCAGGACATCTCGGTGAAGGCGCACGAGGCCATCCGCATGGCCGCCGAATACACCGGACCCAAGCCCGCCGACTACGACGACCTGATGATCGAGGCGCGCCAGATGTGCCGCAAGGGCCAGTTCTTCTGGGACCTCATCTCCGCCGAGAACAGCGTGGGCTTCCACAACCCCACCAAGGCCCTGAACACCCTGGCCCAGTCGCAGCAGTACAGCCAGAAGGCCGTGGACGTGGCCATCCGCGCGGCGGCCTTCACCACCGCCAAGGACCTGGACGGCGACATCAAGAAGATCGTGCCGCCCATCCTGAAGCACAGCCGCGAACTGCAAATGGACCCGGCCCACATGGCCACCCACAAGTGGTTCAAGTACATTCCGCTCACCCCCAAGGCCCCGCGCGTGTGGGACGGCCAGACGCGTCTGGTGCCGCCGCCCGCGCCCGCCGTGGCCCCGGCCAGCTAGCCATGCGTACGGCGTGACGGGTATTCCGTGGCGCCGCCAGAAGGCAAAAGAGAAAGGGCCGGACGCCGTACGTCCGGCCCTTGTCCGTTACGGATGCCCCCTGCGAGGCGGGGGCAAGGCACGCACACCCCGGCCCGCACGGCGGCAGTCAATGCCGCCTGCGCCTGCGTGGCGACGTACGGCACGCACCGCAAGACCGGCGGTGCCGTACGAAAGAAAGGGCCGGACGATGTCTCGTCCGGCCCTTTCTTTCAGGCTCTGCCCCTTCCGTATCCGTTCCGCCGCTGGCGCACGGCTGCCGCAGGGGCATCACCGGTCGCGGGCGATGAGGATGACCAGCACCGCCAGCGCCACGATCATGAACACCCAAGTCATGGAGAATCCCCCTCGCGGCTCACTTGCGGCCTATCTATACCGGCCTGCGCCCCCATGTCACTGCGGGAAAACCCTACCTTTGCCCCCTTGCCACAAGGTATATGAATCGTACGAACTCACGCAGATTGTAGCGCATACCTATCGCCAGAAAACCACCACATCACACAAACAATACATCACAAAACCATGACGCATGCCCAAGGTGTACCCACAATAACTGTATTTCTACATCTTGAGCATTGCAAACCTGTTCCCTATACAGCAGTATATAACTACATGTTTAACGCGTGTTGCAATGCCAATGGTTCTTATCTACCATGCGGCACACGCACGACGCATCCCGGACACATGCGGACGACAAAGGACACAGTGCGACCGCAGGTCAGGGCTGAGGCCCTGTCGGAGCAGGCTGGGTGCCGAACGGCAAGATGAGGGGAACGTAAAGGCACCGCCGGGCAGCGAAGCCGCCAGACAGGCGGAAGAGCTAGCGCAGGCGGCGGTACAGGGCCATGTAGGATTCGGCCATGCGGATGTCCGTGTAGTGGGCGACACTGGCCGTACCGCCCGCCGTCAGGCGTTCGCGCAGGGTGGCGTCAGTGGCGATGCGGCGCATGGCGCAGGCCAGCGCCTCGGCATCGCCGGGGGGAACCACCAGCCCGTTCTCGCCGTCGCGCACCAGTTCCAGGTTGGAGGCGAGGCCAGAGCAGATCACCGGCAGCCCGGTGACCCAGCCTTCCTTGATCACCCCGCTGCTGCCCTCGCCGTGTACCGAGGGCACCACCAGCGCGTCGCAGTCGGGCAGCATGCGGCGGCTGTCCTGTCGCCCCAGAAAGGCCATGCGCCGGGAAACGCCCAGTTCGTCGGCGCGGTCCAGCAGGGTGCCGAACAGCGGGCCTTCGCCCACCACGCGCACCTCCCAGGCAGGCACGGGGGCACCGGTCGCGCCGCCGCTGGCGGTGTCCCCCTCCATGCCCCCGGCCTCGCACGCCTGCAAGGCCGCCAGCGCCTCGATAAGCACCGTATGCCCCTTCTGCGGGGTAAGCGCGCCCACCATGCCGAACACGAAGCGGCCATCGCCGCGCTCGCGCCGGGGAAAGTAGCGGGTGGGATCGATGCCGGAATGGATCACCGTGATGCGTGCAGGGTCCAGTCCGGCCGCCGCCAGCACGCCGCCCGTCTCGGCGCTGACCGCCGCCACCGCGTCCGCCGCCAGATACTTGCGGCGGCTCAGGCCCCTACCCAGCGGATAGGATACCCGCCGGGTATGCACCAGCGGCACCGTTGCGCCCCACGTGCCCTTGCACAGCGCGCCCAGACTGGCCGCGCGGGCGTCGTGGGTGTGCAGCACCACCCGGGCGTGGCCGCGCGCCTCGCGCCGCAGGGCCAGCAGCGCGCGCGGGCTCCACGACCGGCGGCCCGGCAAGGGCAGCACGGCAATGCCCGCCGCCGCCGCCTCGCGCGCCAGGGGCGCGCCCGCCGGACAGGCCACCACCACCGAAAACCCGTCACTGTGGTGCAGCGCACGGGCCAGGTAGAACACCTGCAACTGGCCCCCGCGCATCTCGCGCCCCAGGTCCAGCAGAATGATGTGCATGGTGGTGTCGGTGGTCATGGCAAAATCTATCCTAGCAGCCTTGTATTGTTCGGCAAGAGGCAATCGGGGACATGCATCACATCCCAACCGGAATGGAATCCGCGTCCGTCCCACCCTCGCCAAATCCAAGTTTTTGAAGAGGGGAGGGGGGGTGCGGGGGGAAGGGGAGAACCTGTTGCGGCAGCCGGTATGTGTGCGCTTGCGCGACCATTACGGATGGCGAC
>JAITSV010000035.1 GCA_031287575.1 Desulfovibrio sp. | reverse complement strand
GCCTGGGGGGCTGGGGGCTGCCCGGGGGGGCCCCGGCCCGCCGGGGCCACCGCCCCCCCGCCCGGGCCCCACGCCGTCCTGCCGCACTCGTTCCGTCGCCCCAATGCGCCGCGCATCGTTACCGTGGACGACATCCATGGCCTCACGGCCAGGCATGCGGACTGCATGCCCGGGAACACGTCGTTACGGTCATATTGTGAAACATTCACGCAAAATATTGACAGGCGCGCATAACAATGTATGTGCATCAGTAAGTTGTACAACCTGCCAATAAAATATCGAGGTTGATATGGATGACATGTTCAAGCAGGCACTGGAGCTGGTGAAGGCGCAGGCAACCGTCCGCGCGATGACTGCCGATGAAATGACCAGTATGGTGAATGCTCTTGCCAGAAGCCTTCAGGCCCTGTCGCAGCCCGCTACGGAGCCCGCAGGGGGGGCCACGGCCGCCGCTGCGAAGGCGGACGCCGCGAAGTCCATCAGGGAAACAGGCGTCACCTGTCTTGAATGCGGCAAGGTGTTCAAGATCATTACGGCCAAGCATCTTGCCTTGCACGGTCTGGATGCCGATGCCTACCGCGAGAAGTGGGGGCTGAAGAAGGGCACCCCGCTTGCCTGCAAGGCGCTTGTGCGGGCCCGTCGCAAGAAGATGAAGGAAATGCAGCTCTGGGAGCGCCGCCGTGCCGTGGCAGGTTCGAAGGCCAAGGCTGCCGAAGCGGCACCGGCCACGGACACGGCCGCCACGTCGACTCCGGGCAAGCCCAAGGCAAAGGGCAGACCGAAGAAGGCATGACACGCGGGCAATGGCCCGTGCGATGACAAAGGGGGGCTGCAAGCCCCCCTTTGTGCTTCGTTACGGGGTTTCCATGTTCCTGGCCGGGGGGCGAATCCTTCCGGGCGCGCCGCAAACCGGACGCAAACCGGGCCTCGTGACGGCACGGTTTGCCCGGCAATGCAGGCGTGCCGGCTGGTTGTCGATGCCCGCTTGAGCCCGTGCAAGGCTTGCGGTAGGACAAGAATGTTCCTTTCGCCGTGGGCGTTTTCCAGCGTCCGTGGCTGTTCCCGCAACCCCGTCGCGCCATGCCCCGCACCCGCTCCGACCACACCCGCACGCCCCGCACCTTTGCCGTGGGCGACATCCACGGCCAGCGCCACCGGCTGGAGGCGCTGCTGCGCCGCCTGCCGCTGGACCGCGAGCGGGACACCGTGGTGTTCCTGGGCGATTACCTGAACCGTGGGCCGGACAGCAGGGGCGTCATCGATCTGCTGCTGGCGTTGCAACGCACCTGTCCGGGCGCGGTGTTCCTGCGCGGCAATCACGAACAGACCCTGCTGGACTACGCGGATACGGGCGATGCGGACCTGCTGCCGCTGTTGCGCTTTCTGGGGGTGGAAGCCACCCTGCGCAGCTATGGCGCCGACGCCCCGCACCAACTGGCCGGACTGGCCTGCCTGCCGCCGGAGCACGCGGCCTTTCTGCGCGGGCTGGCCTTTGCGCACGAAACGCCCACCCACGTCTTCGTGCATGCCGATCCGGGCCTGGCCGACGATCCGCGCAGTGAACCCCAGCGGCTGGACAGCCGCCGTCTGGTCCGGCGGGACGTGGCCCCGCACGATCATATCGGAAACCGCACCGTGGTCTTCGGGCACACCTCGTTCGCCACGCCGCTGGTGGCCCCCGGACGCATCGGCATCGACACCGGCGCGGGCGGCGGGCACATGCTCACCGCGCTGGAACTGCCCGCCCTGCGTTTCCACCACGCCTGAAGGGCGGCGCAACGCCCTGCAGCGCGCGCAGTGCCCGGCGGCACGCATCGTTTCCGCAACCGGGGGGCGCTGGCCCCACCGCCGCCCGTTCCCGCGCGCGTCCGTGTCGGGACCGGGGGGGCTGGCCGTCCCGTCCCGCCAGTTTCGTCAGTCCCGCCAGTTCCGCCAGTTTCGTCAGTCCCGCCAGTTCCGTCAGTCCCGTTCGCCCCGCAACGTCCGCGCGTCCTTGGTGTCGTACCGGCCGGACAGGAAGGCCCGCGCGAACAGCGCCGGTGCGTCGTCATCGGTCATGGCCGCATCCAGCAGGCGGGTGTAGCCCAGCAGCCGCCCCAGCAGCACCAGCCGTTGCCGCATCACCCCGGCGGGTTCCCCGGCCAGGGTGGCCGTGAGCAGGTCGTCCACCGCCGCCGTGAAGAACCCGGATCCGGCCAGCACCTCGCGCATGAAGGCGATGCGTCGCGCCCGCCGCGCCCCGCCCGTGCCGCCGCCCTTGAACCGGAAACGGATGTGGTTTTCGCGCGGGTTGCCGGTGCACAGCGCGTCCAGCATGGCGAAGTGGTATTCCACCCGCGCGTTGAGATTGCAGTAGTCGCGCGAGACCAGCGCATAGTTGAATTCCCCCACGGGCCGCTCGCCGCGCCCGTCCAGCAGCGCGCGCGACAGCAGCCCGGCGGGCACGCCGCCCTCGGGCGGCCCCCAGGCCAGCCCCGGCGTGGTCAGGCCCTCGCACAGCGCCGCGAACGGCACCGAGGCCACGTCTTCCGGCACCGCAGGCAGGACGGGGCCATGCAGCGCGCGGCGCCGCGCGCTTCCGCCCGGCGTCCCGCCGTGAAAACCGCCGCCCACGTCGATGGCCAGCACGTGGAAGGGCACGCCCAGTTCCACGCGCCGCAGCAGGGTGCCCGCCGTCTCCATCACCTCGTCCCCGGCCCGGAACATGGCCAGCACGGCCTTTTCGTGCACGTAGCGCACGATGTCGTGCAGCGAGCGGCATTCCCGTTCGTTGAACGTGGGGCCGTAGGCGTCGGTAAGGTGCAGCGGCACGATCAGCGAGCGCAGTTCCCGTTCGCCGGGCGTCTCCCTGTCCTGCGGGGCGCGCCTGCGCGCGGCCTCGCGCCGGGTGGCGGCCAGCATGCCGTCCCACAGGGCGTCGGGCACGTCCAGCACGGCGCCGCGCCCGGCATCCACCAGCACGCCCGTGCCCTCGGCAAGGGCCATGGCCCCGGCCACGCCCACCAGCATGGGGATGGCGCGCTCGCGGGCCACGCACGAAAGATGGTCCGCCGGGTTTCCGGCCTCCACCAGAATGGCCGCGTAACCGTCCAGATGGGAGGCCGCGTCGGGAATGCTGTGCGGCAGCACCAGCACGGCGGGGGCATCCGTCGCTGTTGCGGCGTCATTGCCGATGGCGCCAGTTCCGCCAGTTCCGCCAGTTCCGCCAGCTCTGCCAGCTCTGCCAGTTCCGCCAGTCCCATTGTGTCCTGCCGCCGCGTTACCGTTCGGCGGCGCGAATTCGCGGGGCCTGTGGGCCAGGTGTACCCGCCCCACGGCAACCCCCGGCGAGGCGCACGCCCCGCGCAGCAGCGGCGCGCCGTCCATGCCGTCCTGATGCGCGGCGGAAGGGGGCCGGGTACCGGCCATGCGCAGGGGGCGGGCCTGCAACAGGAGCACCGCGCCGGTGGCCTCGTGCACCGCCCATTCGATGTCCTGCGGGCCGTCCTCCACGCCCTCCACCATGCGGGCCAGCCGCACCAGCGTGGCCAGTTCCCGCGGCGACAGGGTGGGGGCCTCGGCGTCTTCGGGGGGCACGGGACGCCGGACCAGCGTGCCGTCCGGCGCCAGCACTTCGCGCAGGGTCTTGCGGGCGATGCGGGTTTCCACGTCGCCCGCGCGCACCGCCGCCGGGTCGCGCGCGGGCAGGTAGACGTCCGCCGGGGCGGCGCCGTCCACGGCCAGCGTGCCCAGACCGGGAACCGCCACCACCAGCATGCGTTCGTCGTCGGCCCGATAGCTGCCCGGCGCACGGGCCGGATCGCGCGTGAACAGCACCCCGGCGGTGCGGGCGGGCACCATGGCCTGACACAGCACGGCCATGTCCGCCTCGCCGCGCGGCAGGCCCATGTGCCGCCGGTAGGCCAGCGCGCGCTGGCCGAAGGCGCTGGCCGCCACCTCGCGCAGGGCGTCCAGCAGCGCATCCGGCGTGCGGATGCCCAGCACCGTGGCGTACTGCCCGGCAAAGGAATGTTCCGCCCTGTCCTCCGCCGTGCCGCTGCTGCGCGCGGCCAGCAGCAGGGGACCGTGGCCGGGGGGCAGGTCCGCCGCCAGGTCGGCCCATGCCCGGCGCACCGCATGTTCCACCTCGGCGGGCATGGGAACGGCCAGGATGGCTTCGCGGATGCGCGCGGTGGTCACCGCAAGGCTGCCGGGGTCGGCCTCGGCCACGTCCAGCAGGCGACGCAGTTGCGCCTCCAGCCCCGGCGCGGCCAGCAGGCGGGCCACCGCCGTGGCGGTAACCACGAATCCCGGCGGCACCGGCAGCCCGTAACCGCGCAGCCGGGCCAGCGTGGCGGCCTTGGTGCCCGCCAGTCCGGCCTGCTCCGGGCGCAGGCCGTCCAGGGAAAGGCACGGGATATCCTTCTCCCGTACGGGATCCGTGTCCGCGCCCAGCTGCTCCACCCGCCCCGCGATGCGCCCGTAGGCAGCGAACAGGCCGGGATGCGCCCCGTCGGACAGCAGGTCCAGGCCGTCCACCAGTTCGCCGGTCAGCGAGACCAGTTCCTCCACCAGTTCGCGCCGGGTAGTGCCGGATGTCCCGTCGAAACCGGCCAGGCATTCCAGCGCCCGCCCGTTGTTTTCCAGCAGGATGCGGAAGGCGTGGTAGCGCGCCTTCAGCGTGTCCAGCGCCGCCGCCTGCCGCGCGGCCCCGCGTGCGCGCCAGCGTTCCAGAAGATGGTGCAGCATGGTCAGCCCCGCGCTTGCCGTTGCGGGTTTTCGCGCAGCAGGCGGAACTCCGTGGCCGCGCGCACCATGTCGGCGTCGTCGTTCAGGGTGGTGTCCACCTGCCGGGTGAAGGCCGTCAGCATGCCCAGCGCGGCCACGATGTCGCGCAGGGCGGCGTGTTCCATGGCGCGCAGCCTGCCGGTGACCATGTCGCCGCGCATGCGGACGGCAAAGCCAAGTTCCTCCAGCACGTTGCGCACAAGGTGGGCGCGGCGCACCCGCCGGGCCGGATCGGCCATGCCCCCCGCGAAGCGGAAATAGGCGTGGTTGCGGTTGGGGTTGTCGTGCAGCAGCACGTCCAGCACGGTGAAATGGTAACCGAGGCGCAGGGTGAGGTTGAGGTAGTCGCGCCCGGCGATGGCCAGGTTGGCCCCGGTGGCGGCCCAGCCCGCATCCGGTCCGGCTCCGTTCGCGGCAGTGCCGGATGCGTCGCCCATGCCGGACAGGATGTCGCCCGCGCGCAGCCGCGCAGGGCGGTGGGACCACGCGCCCTCCGCGCGCAGTCCGTCCAGAAAGGCCAGCAGGGGGGCGCTGCGCACGGCGGACAGGTCCAGCCACGGGTCGCGGCCCGTGGGCTCGCCCGCCATGCCGGGGGGAAGGGCCACGCCGTCGCCCACGTCCAGCAGGCGCAGATCCAGCGGCAGGTCCAGCCGTACCCTGTGCACGCGCGGGGCGGCCAGTTCCGGGCGGGTGTCGCGCAGGTTGATCAGCGCCTCCACGGACATTTCGTGGCAGAAGTGCAGGATGTCGTGGTAGGTGCGGCAGCCCGCCGGAGAAAAGTCGGGTGCGTCGGGGTCCACCAGGTCCAGCGGGGCCACCAGGCGCAGCAGGCGGCGCAGGGTACGGTATTCCGGCGCGGCGGGGTGCAGGTCTTCATCCGCGTCCGTGGTGTGCAGCAGCCCTTCCACCGCGCCCCGGTAGAGGGTGGTCCCGCCTGCGTCCAGGGTGACGATGTCGCCGGGGTTGGCCGCGTCGCGGACGCCGGGCATGCCGAACACGGCGGGCACGCGCAACTCGCGTGCCACGGTGGCCAGGTGCCCCGCCGTGGTGCCGAATTCGGTGACCAGCCCGGCCAGCCTGCCCAGCAGGGGGGCCAGATTGGGCGAGGCGGCGCGCGCCACGCCGATGCCGCCCAGCGGACAGTCCTCCGGCCGGGTGGCTTCCGTCAGGCGGACCACGCCGCCTGCGGCCACGCCCATCTGCACGGTCTGCCCGCCGCGCCGCAGCACGTGCATGGCGGGGACGTCGTCCGCGCTGGCGTCCGGGGCGGGAGTGTCATCCGATCCGTCCGGCGCATCTTCCGCCAACCGCACCGTGGACGGGCGTACCCCCAGCAGCACGCAGCGTCCCTCCGGGTCCATGCCCCAGCGCAGTTCCACCGGTTGCCCGGCCAGGCGTTCCGCCGCCATGGCCAGACCGGCCAGCCCCTGCGGGAAGGGCGGTTCCAGCAGGGCGGACCCGCGCAGCAGGCCGCGCAGCGCGTCTGAGGGCGCCAGCGGTTCGCGGCCGTCCGGCAGGGTGGCACTGGCGGCGCGCTGGGGAATTTCGCAACACAGCAGGTCGAAGGGATGTACCCGCGACAAGGCGTAGCGGTCGGTGGACACGCGGGGGGCGTGCTTCGTCCCGTCCCCGGAGGCAAACCGGGCCTCCACCAGCACGGCATGGCGCACCGGCCCCATGGGCGCATGGCTGTGCAGCCAGCCGGAGACGGACAGGGGGGATTCCGGCTGGATCAGGGCCACCACGCCGTGGGCGCTGCCCGTCGTACCCGGCGCGTCTGCATCCCCCGTCACGTCCCGCAACATATCCCGCAACGCATGGGACAGCATGTCGGGGGCCACCCCGGTGCGTTCCGTTTCGGGGCCCGCCGGTCGCCCGGTTTCATCCACGGGGCAGGCGCGCAGGGTGAAGGATGCGATGTCGCCGCCCATCCGTACGGCCCGGTCGCGCAGATCCCGCTCCATGGCGTCGGCGTTGGCGCCACCGTCCGCAAGCACCGCGCACCCGGCCGTGCCCACCACCAGCGCATCCGCGATGCGCGCCCCGTGGTGGCGGGCCAGCCGGGCCAGGCATGCCGCCTCGAATCCCGCCGTCGGTTCCTGCTCCCAATCCACGTCGCGCACGTCCGCGACCAGGTCGGCCAGGCCGCCCGCAGCCGCTCCCGCGTCCGTGTCCGAACCCGGCCCCGTGCCGTCCATGCCTCCCGCCAGCATGCCTCCCGCCAGCACGCCCCCCAGCGCACCGCGCAGTTCCTCGTAGCGGTCGTACAGCGCCACGTAGCCGTTCCCGGTCAGCGCGTTGAGGTTGTAGACCACGTGGTGCACCAGCCGCGCCAGTTCGTGCACCGAAGCCTCCAGAAAGGCCCGGTCGAAGATGTAGGCCCCGCCGAGGGCCTGGTCCATTTCCGCCATGCGCTCCAGCGCCTGGGTGTTGCAGGCCAGGATGCGCCGGAAGTTCTGGAACAGCGCCCGGATGCGCCAGCGGGTATCCGCCGGAGGATGCGCGCCCCCGCGCGCGGAAAACGGCCACCACATGCGCGCCCCCTAGCTGCTCGTATCCTTTCCGGCCCCGCCGTCCGCATCGCCCCGTTCCGCGCCCTCGCGCAGTTCCGCCTCGATGCGCCGCACGCAGTCCAGGATGTCGCCCAGCTTGAACGGCTTGGCCACGAAGTCGAACGCGCCCTTGCGGAACGATTCCTTGGCCGTGTCCAGCGTGGCGAACCCGGTGATGACCACGATGCGCGCCCGGGGAAGTACCTGGTGGGTGCGCTCCACCACCTGCAGGCCGTCGGCCCCTTCCATCTTCAGGTCCGTGACCACCACGTCGAACGCGGTTTCTTCTATGCGTTGCAGCGCGGTGGCGCTGTCGGTGCAGGTTTCCACCTCGTACCCCGCCTTCTGGAAGGCGGGTTTCAGCCGCTTGCAGACGATGGGTTCGTCGTCAAGCACCAGGATGCGCAGTCGTGACGGCATGTCCGCCTCCCTTGCGTTCGGTCCGGTCGTCGTGGTGTGTGGCGACGACGTTGGAAATGGCCTCCATGAAGGTCCGCACGTGGTCCGTCACCTGCTCGTCGCTGTGCATGCGGGCGTCGAGCTGGCGGGCATAGCCCACCAGTCCGCCCAGCATGCGCATGCGCAGCAGCATGCGCGGCTCCGACAGCTTCTTGATACGGCCTACCACGAGGTCGCCGTGAACCTCCACGCGAAAGTCGAAGCGTTCCAGCACCTCGGCCACGAAGCGCGCCCGGCGCGAGCGCCGCACCAGTTCCGTGACCCCGCCAAGGAACCGGAAGTAGATGTAGTTGTCGTTGATGGTGCTGCCTATGTAGGCGTCGATGATGTTGAAATGGTAGCCCAGGCGCATGTTCACGTTCATGTATTCGCGCAGCACCACGGCCAGGTTGCGGCCCACCTCGCGCGGGCCCGCCTGCGAGGCGCTGAAGGTGCGCGTGAAGCTGGACATGAAGCTGCCAAGGTCCACCGGCACCGGCGCCGTGTCCCACATGCCCGATTCGGTCAGCCCGTCCAGAAAGGCGCGCAGCGGCACGGAGCAGACCTGCCCGGTGACCAGCCCGGCCTCTTCGGGCAGGCATTCGGTGCCGCCGCCCGCGTCGATGACGGTAAGCCCCAGCGGCGGACCGTCCAGCAGGCGGCGGGCCGGGGCATGGTGCAGCGCCTCGTGCCGCTGGCTGAGGTCCACCAGCGTTTCCACGGCCTTTTCGTGAATGTACCGGGTGATGTCGTGGTAGGTGCGGCAGGCCCTGGGCTTGAAGTCGTCGGAATGCGGGTCCACCAGGTTCAGCGGCGAGATGCGCTTCAGCAGGCGCCGCAGCAGCCGGTATTCGTACGATTCCTCGAACACGTCGGTCTCGGTGCGCTCGAAGCGGTCCAGCTCCGCGATGCGCCCCCGGTAGATCACGTTCTGGGTGGCGTCGAGGGTGATTTCCTCGCCGTCGCGCAAGAGTTCCGTGGCCACTTCGGTGTTCACCACGGCGGGCACGCGCTGCTCGCGGGCAATGGTGGCCATGTGCCCCGTGGGCGAACCCACGTCGGTGATGATGCCCTGCGCCCGCCGCATGACCCGCGCATAGCGTGGCGAGGTGTACTTGGATACCAGGATGCCGCCGTCGGGAAAGGTGTCCAGGTCCGTGGCGTGGTCCACCAGCACCACCCGGCCCACGGCCACCCCGCGCTGGGCCACCATGCCCCGGCCGGACAGGATGACCTCCGCCCGGCTGGTGGCGTCCTGCACCGGCACGCACAGGCCCGCCTCCGCCGTGGTGCACAGCGGGCGCGATTGCAGCACGTGCAGTTCGCCCTCGGCGTCGAAGGTCCATTCCACGTCCTGCGGACGTTTGTGATACCGCTCCAGCGACATGCCCGCGCGCGCCAGCTGCTCCAACTGGGCGTCGGTCAGGCAGGGGGCGTCCTGCCCGTCGGGGGGCACGTCTTCCCAGGTCATGTCGCCCTTGGGCGCGGGCACCATGCGCCGCGCCTTGTGGGCGATTTCGCGGGTGATGATGCGGTAGGGCGGGGTGCGTTCCATCAGAAAGGTGTCCGTCGCCGTCTCGCCGCCCACCACGGCGGCGCCGCCGCCCCACGCGGCGCTGACGACCATGGCCTCGCAGTTGTCGCCCGCGTGCAGGGCGCAGGTGTACAGCACCCCGCTTGCCCGGCTGTGGGCCATCAGCTGGCAGCCCACGGCCATGGCCACTTCGCTTTCGTGAAAGCCCCTGTCCAGCCGGTAGCGCCATGCTTCCACGGAATAGACGCTGGCGATGACGTTCTTGTACGCCTCCACCACCCGGTCGGGCGGCACGTTCAGTTCCGTGGCGTACTGCCCGGCAAAGCTGGCGTCGCCATCCTCGCCCCAGGCGCTGCTGCGCAGGGCCAGACGCAGGGGCTGCTTGCGGCGCATGCCCAGCACGTCCACCATGGCGTTGATCTGGGCCACCAGCCCCCACGGCAGCGGGGCATCGTGGATGCCGCGCTGCATGCGGTCGGAAAGTTCGCGCAGGCCCTTGTCGGTGCCGTCCCAGTCCTGCATGCCGCGCTGGGCCTGCGCCAGCAGGCCGTTGCGGGTCATGAAGGCGAAGAAGGCGGCGGTGGTGATGGCGAAGCCGTCGGGCGTGCGCAGGTGCAGGCGGTTGGACAGGTCGCCCAGTTGGGTCAGCTTGCCGCCCACCTCGTCCTCGGCGTCCGGGCCGATGTCGCGGAACGGCAGCACCAGCCGTCCCCCCTCGAAATGGTGGCGCCCGGCGATTTCCTCCTGCAACTGGTGCTGGATGCGCTCGAAGGCCAGGAACAGCTCCACGTTCTTGCGCTGGCCCAGCACGCTCATGTCCGAGATGAGCTTGAAGACGTGGTCGTCCAGCTGTTCGCAGGCATCGACGATGTACTGGCGGTCGAACACGTATTCGCCGCCCAGCTTGTCGCCCATGTCGGCCATCAGTTCGAGGATGCGGTTGTTGCGTTCGAGGATGCTCTTGAATTTCTTGAAGAGCAGCGCGAACGGCAGCCCCCGCGAACCGCGCCAGCGGGCGAGAAGGTCGGCCATGTGCGAGAGGATTTCCACGGCTGCTCCGGGTGCGGGGGGCGGCGGACCGCCCCCCGGTAGTGGCGGGGGGATTGAATCCCCTGATATTTAGCAGGCCAAATGAGGATTTTTGTCCGTTGGCAAGGAAAACGAAACTGCCATGAGGGAGTATACTCTTATCGTATTTGACCGAGATGGCGGGTGAAGTTTGACCGCGTTGCGCACGATGCCCGTAAGACTCGCGCTACGCGCTCCCCTAACGGGCACGCTTTGCGCCCTTCGGGTCGGATGCCAACGGGCAAAAGGCCAATTTGGCCCCTAATGGGCGCCCTTGCTCTGAAACACCAACCCCACGGCCAACCCGGCCAGGATGGCCACCAGCGTGGCCAGCACGCCGTACAGCAGCCCCCGGTCGAAGGCCATGTGCGCGAGCCACGCGGGCGCGCCCACCAGTTCGGCCCGCACCGGCGCGGAGGTGGAACCCGCCACCTGCCCGTCGCGCAGGGCGAACACTTCCACCGTGTAGGTGCCGGGAGACATGCGCGAGGGGATGGCCAACTCGGCGGAGAAGGTCCCGTCGTCGGTGACGGTGATGCCGCCCACGCCTTCGCGGTACAGGCCGTCGTGCTGCTTCAGGCGCACCAGTTCGGCGGGCACGTCCAGCGCGTCCAGCCCGTCGGGGCCCTGGGCTGCCGCGCCCCCTTCCTGCTGCACCCCGGCGCGCACGGCGTCGAGGCCAAGGCCGGTGCCGCCGATGTCCGCCAGCGGACGCGACGAGGCCACCAGGTACACCGACGGCACGTCGTGCAGGTGCACGGTGCCCATGTTCATCCACAACAGGCCGAAGGCCTTGCCTTTCTGCCGCAGGGCCAGGTCGCCGGAAGCCCCGGTGAACCGGGCCACGATGGCGCTGCCGCGCGGCGCCTCGCCCGAGAAATGCAGGGTGGTGCCGGTGTACGCGGTGCCGATGACGATGTCGCCGGGCTTCACGGCCAGGGCCACGCCGCCGTCATCGGCGCGGGCCGTGGCGGCCAGCAGGCACAGACACAGGAGCAGGCCGGAAACGATGTGCAACGGATGCGTGCGACGCATGGCTAATGCCCTCCCGCGTAGGCCAGCAGCACGTCGGGGCGCGCCAGCAGATCGAAGAGCATCTTGCCCATGACGGCAAGCACCAGCGTTGCCAGCAGGATCTTCAGCTGGTCGCCCTGCAGCTTCTTGCCGATGCGCGTGCCCACCTGCGCGCCCACGGACGAGCCGATGAGCAGCAAGAGGGCCAGGATGAAGTCCACGGTGTGGTTTTCGATGGATTGCATGATGGTCACGTTGACGCAGGTGAACAGGATCTGGAACAGGCTGGTGCCCACCACCACGTGCATGGGCATGCGCAGCAGGTAGACCATCACCGGCACCATGATGAACCCGCCGCCCACGCCCATGATGGCGGCCAGCACGCCCACCAGCGCGCCCAGCCCCAGCGGCATGAGCAGCGAAAGGCGCACCCCGGAACGGGGAAAGTCCGTCTGCCACGGCATGCTGCGGATGCAGCGTTCGTACAGGGATTCACGGGCAGGAGCCGCGCCGGACGCGGCCGTGGGGGTTGCCCCGGCGCGCGGCGCGCGCAGCGCCTGCAGGCTTTCGAAGAACATGTAGCCGCCCACCAGCCCCAGCATGAGCACGTAGGTGACGTTGATCAGGAAGTCGGCGTTGCCCATGGCGCGCAGCAGCTTGATGATGCGCACGCCCACGCTGCCGCCTGCCACGCCGCCCACCAGCAGCAGCAGTCCCATTTTGAAATCGACGTTGCCCAGGCGGAAATGGGCCAGCGTGCCGGAGGTGGAGGCCCCCACGATCTGGTTGGAATCGGATGCGGCGGCAACCGTGGGCGGAATGCCCAGCATGATCAGCAGGGGGGTCATCAGAAAGCCCCCGCCCACGCCGAAGATGCCCGAAAGCAGCCCGACGGCCCCGCCAAGGCCCAGGATGGCGGCGATGTTCACGCTGTTTCCTGCTATGGGCAGGTACATGTGCAGCGGTATGTTCATACGTCAGCCTCGTTGTGGTGCATCA
Organism: Desulfovibrio sp.; assembly: GCA_031287575.1. Lineage (GTDB taxonomy): Bacteria > Desulfobacterota > Desulfovibrionia > Desulfovibrionales > Desulfovibrionaceae > Cupidesulfovibrio. The sequence goes on along the minus strand of JAITSV010000035.1, from coordinate 29,213 downwards.
GCGCACGTTATGCACGTTTGGGATTCACGATCTCGACCCGGCACGAAATCCGGTGGCGCAGCGCCTGCAACGCGGATACGGCATGGCCGGTGGCAGCATGATCGATGGGAGCCGCTTCATGAATGAGCAGCGTTATTCCGTGGGTGTTCACGAATGAAACTATGGCGTCCTCGTATCCTCCTTCGGCGATGAAATATTCCACGGGAACTCCTTCGGCCTTGGCCGCGCCCACCAGCAGTTCCAGACGCTGGCGCACCGCGCCGCCGGAAGCCCCGGCCCGCGTGCCGTTCACGAACAGCACGTACAGCCGGGCCCGGATGCGCCGGGCCAGCGAACAGCCATGGGCCAGCGCCTCCCAGTGGGCGCGGCGTTCGTCGATGCCAACAAGAATGCGTTCCATGCACGACCTCGTGCGGCGCCCTAAGCAACCGCGATGCCATGCGGGAACGCATTTTTTTAATGAGTTGTTCCGGTTGGTTGTCGAAATGAGGGGCGGAGGAGGGGTGGCTGGGCTATTCCATTTTGAACAGCCTGCGCGTAAACATCGTGAAAAATGTTTCAATATGGGAATAGGACAGGTGTCGGCGCTCGCGGCGGGCGGGTATCCACCAGTGTCCGTCGACGGCAACCCACCAGGAATACAGCATGAACAGCCAACAGGATTTCTCAGGGGACGACCAGTCTTTCTCCACGGGCACGACTGCCGTAACGGGCACCACGGGTACGGCCACCGTATCCGGTGCGGTGGGTACCCCGCCAACGCCCCCCGCCGCATCCGACCGGGCGGAGGTCTTCAGCGTCTTCGGCTGCCCCCGGCAGTTCTTTCGTTCCATCAAGGGGAAGATCTTCATCCTGTTCGCCGTGACGTTCATCTCCATCGGCGCGCTGGCCGCGCTGAACTACTGGAGCCTGTCCACGGTGAGCCAGCGGTTGCTGCTGGGCGAAAGTTACGACGACCTCCTGAACAACATCCTGGAGGTGCGTCGCTACGAAAAGAACTACCTGTTCTACCGTGACGCGGGCAGCCTGACCGAAAGCCTGGCCTATCTGGAACGCATCGACGCCCTGACCGCCGAACTGGCCGACGACATGGCAATGGTGGCGGGGCAGGCGGAACTGGACAGCTTCCGCAATGTGCTTTCGCGCTACGGACGGTCGGTGCGCACCCTGGTGCGGGGCGGCACGGCCAACCAGGAAGAACTGCGCACCCTCGGCAAGTCGCTCATCGATGCCGCAGATGCCCTGCGCGGGCAGAAGCGCGAGCGCGCGCACAAGGCGCTGGCGCGCACGCTGGTGCTGCCTCTGGCCTTCCTGGCGGTGTTCCTGCTGCTGATGGTGCTGGTCATCAAGCTCATCTCCACCGGTCTGCTGCGCCCCCTGGGCATGGTGGCCGCCACCACGGGCCGGGTGGGGCGCGGCGACTTCAGCCCCATCGCCACCGGGGCGGAACAGCTGAGCGAGATCGCCAGCTTCATCCACGCCTTCAACCGCATGGCGCACGAACTGGCCGTGAACCAGGAGCACCTGTTGCAGGCCCGCAAGATGGCGGCGCTGGGCACCTTCACGGCGGGCATCGCGCACGAGCTGAACAACCCCATCAACAACGTGCTGTTGAGCGCCGAAGGACTGCGCGAGGACTACGGCGAAGCCGGCAAGGCCATTGACGCCGACGGGCAGGAGATGATCGGCGACATCATGCAGCAGGCGGAGCGGGCGTCGGACATCGTGCGCAACCTGCTGGACTTTTCGCGTACCGAGCACCCCACCTTCGTGACGCTGCGCCCGGCGGACATCATCGGGTCCACGGTCAACCTGCTGAAGAACCAGGTGATGCTGTCCGGCATCGGCCTTTCGGTGCACGTGCCCGCAGACCTGCCCATGGTGCGCGGCGACCTGCGCAGCCTGCAACAGGTGTTCATGAACCTGCTGCTCAACGGCATCCAGGCCACGCCGCGCGGGGGCAGCGTGGCCGTGGTGGCCATGGGCGTGCCGCCGGGGCACGTGGCCTTCGAGGTGCGCGATTCCGGGCCCGGCATACCGCAGGCCATTCGCGAGCATATCTTCGAGCCGTTCTTTTCGACCAAGGAAGTGGGCAAGGGCACCGGCCTCGGCCTTGCCGTCACCTACGCGCTGGTGCACCGGCACGAGGGCCGCATAGAGGTGCACGGCGGCGAAGGCCGGGGCGCCACGTTCACGGTGCTGTTGCCCGTGGCCCGGCCCGCCGGGGACGGCAGGGATGCCGGAATGACGGATGCCGCCGCGTCCGAAGAGGGGGATATCTGATGCTGTTGTTGCGCGTCGCCATCGTCGACGACGAACCCGTGGTCTGCAAACGCCTCAGCCACGCCCTGTTCAAGGAAGGCTACGAGGTGGAGGCGTTCATGAGCGCCCGCTCGTTTCTGGAAGCCATGATCGACCGGCCCTTCGACGTGGTGTTCTCGGACATGCGCCTGCCCGACATGGACGGGCTGGAACTGTTGCCCAGGATCAAGGCCCTGCGGCCCGAGACCGAGGTGGTCATCGTCACCGGGTACGGCAGTATCCAGACCGCCATAGAGGCCATGCGCGAGGGGGCTTTCCACTACGTGACCAAGCCGGTGAACTTCACCGAGATCCGGGCCATCGCCAAGCGGGCACAGGAAAAGATCGGCATGCGCATGGAAAACGCCCGCCTGCGCGAGGCTCTGCTGGGCAGTTCCGGCCTGTCGTCCATCGTGGGCAACAGCCCGGCCATCCAGGATTTGTTCGCGCTTGTCCGCAAGGTGGCCCCGGTGGACTGCAACGTGCTGATCCAGGGCGAAAGCGGCACCGGCAAGGCGCTGGTGGCCCTGGCCCTGCACCACCTGTCCCCGCGCAAGAACCAGCCGTTCGTCACCTTCAACTGCGGCGGCTTCACCGAGGAACTCATCAGCAGCGAGTTGTTCGGGTACGAGAAGGGGGCCTTCACCGGGGCCAGCGCCAGCAAGGTGGGCCTGCTGGAAGCGGCCAGCGGGGGCACGGTGTTTCTGGACGAGGTGGGCGAGATGCCCCTGTCCATGCAGGTGCGCCTGCTGCACGTGCTGCAGGAACGGCGCATCCTGCGGGTGGGCGGGACAAAGCCGGTGGACCTGGACATCCGGGTCATTGCCGCCACCAACCGCGACCTGAAGGCGGAGGTGGAAAAGGGCACCTTCCGCGAGGACCTGTTTTTCCGGCTCAACGTGGTCAGCACCACCCTGCCGCGCCTGGCCGACCGGCGCGAGGACATCCCCCTGCTGGTGCGCCACTTCATCGACAAGTACGCGCTGGCCTTCCGCAAGTCCGTGCATGGCATCGACGAGCAGGCCCTGGGCGCGCTGACGGGGTACAGCTTTCCCGGCAACGTGCGCGAACTGGAAAACATCATCGAGCGGGCCGTGGCCCTGACCGACGGGCAGACCATCGGCCTGCTGGACCTGCCGGAGGACATCCGCAACCTGGAGTTCGACACGCTGGAAGGCGACGGCCTGCCCACCCTGGCCGAGGTGGAACGCCGCTACGTGATCAGGATTCTGGAAAAGACCGGCTACAACAAGCGCCTTGCCGCGCAGGTGCTGGGCGTGCCGCGCACCACCCTGTGGCGCAAGCTGAAGGAGTACGGCGTGGAGTAAGGGCGGCGGGAAGGAGGGGCGGGGCTGTACCGGCGGCGGGCAGGTGACGGTCGGGCGATGCTCAGGGGGCGGTCGCGTCTGCCTTGAGGTGCTTCTGCCGCTTGCGGTCGTACATCAGCGTGTCGCACCGCTGCAGCAGGGCGTCAACGCTTTCGCCGTCGCGCGAGCAGGCCAGCCCGTAGCTGAAGGCCACGCGGTACGGCCTGCCGGAGGCAGCATCCTGCGCCGCCAGGGTGTTTTCAAGGGTGCAGAGCCGTTCGTAGAGCGCGGTGGGGTCGTTGTCGAACTGGACCACCGCGAATTCGTCGCCGCCAAAGCGCATCACGCTGAACCCTTCGCCAAAGGTCTCGCGCAGCCCTTCCGCCAGCGTCAGCAGGGCCAGGTCTCCGGCCGCATGCCCGTGCCTGTCGTTGATGGCTTTCAGGCCGTCCATGTCCAGCAGGGCCACGCACATCTTCAGTTCGCGCATGCGCCGGGCCTTTGCGATGGCGTTGCGGTACGCTGTCCTGTTGGCCAGTTTGGTCAGTTCGTCGCGCTCGGACGAATGGATGAAGACGGCCACCAGCAGGATGACGCAGGCAATGGCCCAACTGCTCCACATGGTCAGAAAGGTGAAGTAGTGCAGCTGAATGGCTGCCGTTGCGGCGGGCAGGAGCAGCGCCAGGGTGAACAGGCCCGTTTCTTCCGCCCTCAGCCTGTTGCGCTGGCGGATCAGAACGCTCAGCGCCAGGGCTTGATAGGCGTAGAACATGGCGGGGGATACGACGAACCACGGCCCGCGCGAATAGGTGTTGTCGGGCGCGATGGAGAACAGCAGCCCCGCGTTGTAGCTGAGCATGGCCAGTACCGCGTTGCACGCCAGGGGAAACGCCCAGGGCAGGACGGACGATGCGGAAAGGCGCACGCCGGTCCAATGGTGCAGGAATATCCACGTCAGGAAGGCGGGCACGGGCACCAGCAGAAAGCCGATGCTGTTCACCAGCTTGCCGAAGGGGACAAGCCGCGCGTCGTCGTGGACCGTGGCGTTGAAGTTGGTATCCAGCGCCACGCTGCATGCTTCAAGCACCAGCAGGATGAAGACACACGCCATGACGGCAACGAGAAGCCGGTGGGCGGGAATGCTCTTGTCCAGCTTCAGGACCGCCACTCCGGTGGCGGGCAGCAACGCGAGACACATGAGAATATCGACGTGGATCGTGGACAGATACGTCATGGGAAGTGTGTCTGCTGTGTGTACGAGGCCACATGCTGTTGCAGTTGCATATCGCGGACATGGTATGCCGGAGCACGTTTGCGGAAACGGACCCGTGTCGCTGTCGTATCGTCTCCGTCACCGTGTCCGCGACAGTAGAGCGCACCGGAACTGTTCCGTCAAGAGGGCGGGATGACGGGAAATGCGCGGTGACCGGAATGCGCCCCTACACCCGCACTTTTTTCTCGTACAGGTCGGGCAGGTCGTTTTCCAGCAGCACGGCGTCGCCGGGGCCGATGTTGGCGGCCAGCCAGGCGCGGGCAGAGGCGAAGTCCGCGCATTCCACCACCAGTTGGTCCGGCCCGGCGGCGGCGCGGAAGGCCTCCACCAGGGTGGGGATGCGGGCCGGGGCCACGGCCAGCAGCACGTCGGCGCACGCGGCGGCGCGCGCGCCGAGTTCGGCGTGGGCGCTGTCGTGCAGGGTGCCCAGTTCCACCATGCCGGGGGTCACCAGCACGCCGCGCCGCCCGGACGTGCGGTACAGGTCCAGCAGGTCGAGGGCGGAGGCGAAGCCGGAGGGGTTGGAATTGTAGGCGTCGTCGATGAGTACGGATCCGTCGGGCTGGGGCTTCACCTCCAGCCGGTGGGCGATCTGCGGCAGGCTGCGCAGGGCGCTGACCACCCGCTGTGGCTCCACGCCCACCCCGCAGGCGGCGGCAAAGGCCAGGGCCACGTTGTCCACGTGGTGCATGCCGTGGATGGGCGCGCGCACCTCGTATTCCTGCCCCTGGTACAGCAGGCGGGCGTGGATGCCGGAAAGGTCCTGCCCGGCCTCCAGCACGCGCACGGACGGTTTTGTCATGCCCGCCGCACCTGCCGCGCCCGTTGCACCTGTCGCACCTGTCGCATCCGCCGCACCGGGTCCCGCGTCGCCCTCCGCACCCGCGCACAGCAGCACCGCGCCCGCATTGGCGGCGGCAAAGTCGCGCGCATGGTCGTAACCCAGCAGGGCGGATGGCAGCACCACCCGGCCCCCACGGGCCACGGTGGCGTGCGCCAGTTCGAACTTGGCCCGCACCACGGTGGCCAGGTCCTTGAAGCGTTCGTAGTGCGCCGGACCCACGTTGGTGATGATGGCGAAATCGGGCGGGGCCAGCCTGCACAGCCGCTCGATGGAACCGATGCCGTACGCGCCCATTTCCGCGATGAAGAAGCGGTGCGCGTCGGTCAGCTTTTCCCGGATGATCCGCGAAATGCCCATGGGCGTGTTGATGCTGCCCGGCGTCATCAGCGTGGGGTGGTAGCAGCCCAGCACGTGGGCCAGGATGTGCTTCACGCTGGTTTTGCCGTACGAACCGGTGACCGCGATCACTGTAGGCGCAAGGCGCAGCAGCTTGTCGTGCGCCTCGTTCCAGAAGCCTTGCTGGATGCGCGCCTCCACCGGGGCCAGCGATGCGTTGGCCACAACCAGCGCCAGCGGCAGCGCCTGCACTCCCAGAATCCAGAACGGCAGCAGGGCCGCGGGCGCGGCGGGGCACAGGGCCAGTGCCACGGCGTACACCGCCGTCAGCCCCAGCGCCACGGACAGGATGCGCTTGACCCGTGCGGTCAGCACCAGCTTTTTCTTGGCGGCCTTCAGGGGGTTGTCTTCCACGGCGGCCACGGCCAGCAGCACAAGGCCCGCCGCCCATTTGGCGTGCGTTGCGAAATCCGGCGCGGCCAGCGCCGCGCCCCAGCAGGCCAGCAGGGGCAGGGTGGCGCGCTTGTCGAAGGCGCGGGCGGCGGCCATCCAGCGGAAAAAACGCGGGCCGTCGTATTCTTCCTGCTGGAAGATGTGCAGCCAGGTCAGGCCGCGCCGCACGGCGAACGCAAGAAACGCCGCGCCCAGAAACAGAGAGCTAGCCACCGAAGATTTCCTCGCAGAAGGTGTCCAGGGCATACACGGCCTGATGGCCGCCCGCCGTCAGAATATCCAGATGCCCGAAGCGCGGCAGCACCTGCAGGTGCGCGTGCGCCAGCAGCCGGGCAAAGTCCTGCCCCATGGAGGGCGGGGTTTCCGTGTCGTTTTCGCCGTACAGCAGGTGCACGGGGCAGGCCACGCGGGCGGCCACGTCGGACAGGTTTTCGTTGACCACGCTGACGAACACGGGCCGCAGGGCGCCTGCGTTGGCGTAGTCCGCGCTGCCGAAGAAGCGGCGCACCCGCTCCGCGCCAAAGCCCAGCCAGTTGAGGTGCTTCAGTGTCTTGAACGCGGCGATGCGGCACCCGCGCGTGAATCTTTCCATGGGCGTGCGGCGGCGGGGCAGCCCGGCGGCGGCCATCAGGAACAGCCCGTCCAGCAGGTCCGGGTGGCGGGCCGCCAGTTGCAGGCCCACCCGGCAGCCGAAGGAATGCCCCACCCAGATCCGCCTGCCGCGCGGCAGGGTGCGCAGCCACGCGGCGGCGTGGTCGGCGTAGTCCTGTGTGCCCCAGGTGGCGGGCGGCATGCCGGAGCGGCCAAAGCCGGGCATGTCCAGCAGGTAGTTGTCGCGCCCGTGGGTGCAGGTGTTGGCCAGCGGCAGCAGGTTGGCGTGGGTGTGCATCCAGCCGTGCGCCCAGATGATTTGTGGGACGATTTGGGGGACGCCGGTGCTTCCCGGCTTCCGGCGGACGGGCGCGGCGTTCGGCAGGTGCACCACATGCATGTGGGGGCCTGCCGGGTCTGCTGCTGCGGGCGTGGCGGTGAACTGGGCGGAATCCATGCTGGCCTCAAGATGGTGTGTTCGGCGCGGCGGCCATTGCCCCCGTGCGTAAAGGCACGCGGGTGGCGATGATAAGGGCGGGGCCAACGGCATGGCGCGCCCCGTGGTGTACACCGGGGGCGCGCGAAGGGGCAAGGGGCGGCCATTGGGGAGCGGACGGGGACCGGGTGGACGTTTCGGAAGGCATGCGTCCGGATCATGCGTCAGCCTGGCGTGCGGCGTGATTTCGTCATGCTCCGTACGGCGGTCTATTCGCGCATGTCCGATGTCGACCACGGTTTGAACACCGAAAGATACAGCATGAACAATATTACAGCCCACTGAATGATATTTATGGAGATGTGCGTAAATATGACTTTTGCGCTTTCGTCCGCTACTGTTTGTATGGATGTGCTGGTCGTGATGGAATATTCAAGCCATGGCACAACTATAAGCGCTCCAAAAACAATGAATAAAATGTTTATGATCCATTTCGCGGTAATCCATTTGAAGCGAAAAAACCCGTATTTTGTTTTAAACCCGTATACAAGGCCTGTCATTGAACAGCCTAATGCGCCGGGTGCAATTATATAATAGTCGATAAGCATGAGAAGATTGCTTTTCGCGTGAAGTTCTTCAGGGGTCTGCGGGTGGTACAGGCATATCAGCAGGGTTAGCGATGCCGTTCCGCCAATCCACAGTCCAGCGGAAAAAATGTGGAAAATTTTCAGGATTCGCTTGAATCGCAGGGAGATGGATGCTGTCTTCGTCATGCTTTGTCCGTCGTGTTTAATGTCCCATTAGAGCACCAGCCTATGCGATACGGGCCTTCAAGAAAAGAAAACAATTCTTGATGGCGGCTACTCACGCCCGCAAGGGGGGAGAACCGGCGCGACCGTGGGGCGGAATCCCGGATTCCATTCTTCGGCGAGCCAGCGGCACGCGGCATGCAAGGTGGGGCATCCTCCGATGTCGGGGCATGGAGCGGGAGGCACCAGAACCGAAAGGCCCGCTCTCAGTTGGGTACGGGCGGACCTTTGGTCGTGGAATGACGGCATGGCGGGCGAGGTCGCGGGGCTGTCCGGACGGAAACGCCCGTGACGCTCACCCGCCGAATGCTCTGGCTAGCGGCGGGGGAACAGCCGGGCGGCCTCCGGGGTCGGATCATCCGGGCAGGCGGTGTGCCGGGCCATGGCCCGCGCCTCGTCGATCATCAGCGAGAGCAGCCGGGTGAAGCGCACCGGGGTTTCCGCCGCTTCCCACAGGAAGAAGGCGAACGAACCGGGGATGGGGTTCACCTCGTTCAGCCACACCTCGTCGCGGGTGGCGTCGTACATGAAGTCCATGCGCGGCGCGCCGGTGCCGCCAAAGGCCGCGTAGGTGCGCACGGCAAAGTCGCGGATGCGGCCTTCCAGGCTTTCGGGCAGGTCGGGGTTGATCTCTCGCGTCAGCGAAAGCATGCCCGCGCTGCCGGAATCGCCCGCGCTCTTGGCGCCGCCGCCCGTCCCGCCGGTCTTGCCGCCGGTTTTCCCGCCCGACGAAAGATACTTCTGGCGAAAGTCCAGCAGTTCGCTGTCCCGCTTGGGCCGCTCGATGGCCGAGGTGGCGTGGCCCTCGCCGTCGCGCCGCACCGAAATGTTGTATTCCACGCAGCCGTCCAGATACGGCTCCACGATGGCCACGGTGTCGTTCCCGAACAGGCCGGGCAGCACCGCCTCTATTTCCTCGATGGAATCCACCTTGGCCACGCCGATGCTGCTGCCAAGGTGCGCGGGCTTCAGGCAGCCGGGCAGGGTGATGCCCGCCAGCGCGGCCTCGATGTCGGCGCGCGGGGGCAGCAGGCCGCCCACGGGCTTGCGCAGCACCGCGCAGGGCAGCATGGGAATGCCGCTACCGGCCAGGGCCTGCTTGGTGGCCGCCTTGTCCATGAAGATGGCGGAGGCCAGCACGCGCATGCCGGTGTAGGGAATGCCCACGGCCTCGAACAGGCCCTGCATGTCGCCGTCTTCGCCGTAGGGGCCGTGGAAGGCGGGAATGGCCACGTCGAAGGGGATGCGCCTGGGCTTGCCGAACAGTTTGGAAGTCTGCTCCACCAGCATGCCGCCCTTGCCGGGGGCGATCTCCAGCGAGACGGCGGGCAGGCCGTCGGCGTCGCGGGCGGGGATGTAGGTGGCGCGGTCCAGCAGCTTTTCGCCGGTGCGCCAGACGCCGCAACGGTCCACGTAGACGGGCACGGGTTCGTACCGCGCGGCGTCCAGCGCCTGGATGACCTGCAAGCCGGTGACGATGCTGACGTCATGCTCGGGCGAACGCCCGCCGAAAAAGACCGCGACGCGGATTTTGCCGTTGGACATGATGGCTTCCTGTATGGTTTGCGGGCGCGGCGCGGGGCCGGGAGGCCCGCCGTGTGGCGGTGGCGGTGGCGGTGGCGACGGTGCCGCGCGGCGCGGGCCTTCCGGAATGCGGAAACGGCGCGCGGCGGGTGCCAGCCTGTGGCACCCTTACCCCATGGCGCCGTGGGTGTCAATCGCCGTAGGTGTCAATCGGCAGGGGGCGGCGCGGGTGCGCCCGGCGCGCGGACGGTGCGTCATGGTTGTAGCGCCGGGGCGCCCCCTGCACAAGGGGAGGGGCCGGTGCGGAGTGGACCGGACTGGGTGCAAAGCGAGTCGGGACGGGTGCAGCGTGAGCCGGACGGATCGCAGTGGGCTCGGACGGCGCGACCACGTGGAGGATAGGTGACACCCCCTCAGCGTTTGGCGCGGGTGCGCGTGGCAATGCCCGCCAGCGCCAGATGCCGGTACACGCTGGCGATGCTCAGGCCGGAAAGCTGGCTGGCCCGCACCACGTCGCCCTCGCACACGTCCATGAGATGCTGGAAGTAGGCCCGGTCGCGGACGGCCTTGTAGTCGTGGTAGGGCATGCCGTTCCAGGTGGCCCCATCCTGCCGGGACGCGCGGGGCGCGGGGGCGGTGGGGCGTGACTGGGGCTGGCCTTCACGCCCGTCAAGCCCGTCGCGCCCGCTATGCCCACCATGTATGACAGGCCGTCGTGCGCCGCGCTGCCGCGCGGGCGTGTCCTGCGGGAAGGCGGGGGCCGACGCGGTGGGAAGAGGATGCGGACCACCCGGCTGCTGCCCCGCCGTGGGCTGATCGCCCGCCGCGAAGATGCCCCCCGTGTCCTCTACATCGGGCGCATCGGGCGCATCGGGCGCATTGGGCACGTCGGGCATGCCGGGTCCACCCGGTGCGTCCGATGCAGTACGGCCATCGCTTTCAAGGTGCGGGTACCGTTCCCACGCCGGTGGCATCGCGGGGGATGTCGCATGGCCATGGGGCAGCCCCTGCGGTGTGTGCGGGCCGTACTCCATGGGGGAGATGCCGTCGTGCCCCGGCCAGGCCTGGCCCGCATCCTCCGTGCCTCGGCGGGGCGTCCACACCCGCGCGCCGGGAATGACATCGTCGGACCAGCCGTCATCGTGGGCGGTTCCGACATCGAACGCGCGCATGGCATCGCCGCCCGGCCATTCTCCACCCGTATCCTCGATCATGCCGCCACCAGGCCCGCCTCCGGTTCCTCCCCCCAGCACGGCCATGCGCAGTTGTCCCGGCAAATGCTTGGGGTGGATCACCGGGTCGGCCCCGGTCTCGATCACCGCCGCCTCCATCACGTTGCCCAGTTCGCGTACGTTGCCCGGCCACTGGTAAGCGCCCAGCGCGCGCACCAACTGGGGCGACAGCGTCTTTGGCGCAAGGCCGTAACGGTGGCAGGCCTGCCCGGCCAGATGCGCGGCCAACAGGGGGATGTCGTCGCCGCGTTCGCGCAGGGGGGGCAGGCGCACTTCCACCGTGCGCAGGCGGAACAGCAGGTCGGGGCGGAAACGACCGTCCTGGGCCATGGTGGCCAGGTCGCGATTGGTGGCCGCCACCAGCCGGAAGTCGCTGGATTGTTCGCGCCCGGCCCCCACCGGGCGGAAGCGGTGTTCCTGCAACACCCGCAGAAAGGACTTCTGGAGCGAGGGTGGCAGTTCGCCCACCTCGTCGAGGAACAGCGTGCCGCCGTGGGCCTCGGCCACCAGTCCCCGCCGGTCGGCATGGGCGCCGGTGAAGGCTCCCTTCACGTGGCCGTACAGCACGCTTTCGACCAGCGTTTCCGTAAGGTTGGAACAATCCACCACCACGAAGGGGCCGTCCGCCCGCCTGCTGTTGGCGTGGATGGCCTTGGCCGCCAGTTCCTTGCCCACGCCCGTTTCGCCCAGCACCAGCACCCCGGCGTCGGTGCGCGCCGCGCGTTCCAGCATCTGGCGCGCCCGGCGCATGGCCGGGCCGTCGCCCACGATGCCGCATGGGTCGAAGGGGCGGGTGGCGGCGGGGGCGGCCCGTTCGCGCCGGTATTCCAGCGCGGCGGCCAGCGATTCGCGGATCAGCCGGGGTGAGGCGGGTTTGGTGATGTAGTCCCACGCGCCGCGCGCCAGCGTGCCCCGCGCTCCGTAATTGTTGCCGAGGCCGGTGATGACCACGATTTCGGGCCGTCCGGCGCTGGCCGCCAGCGCGTCGATGGCGTGCTGGCCGTCGCCGTCGGGCAGGTTCAGGTCCAGGTACACCACGTCCACGCCGGTTTCGGCGTGCTCCAGCCCTTCGGCCAGGCTGCCCGCCAGCAGCACCTGGTGGCCCATGTCGGCAATGCAGCGCGACAGGCTGTTGCGCACGAGCATGTCGTCGTCGATGACCAGCACGCGTCCCATGGGCTACCCCCGCGCCGCGCCGCACAGGCGGCGGATGTTCTCGATGAGCGTGCCCGGCGTCATGGGCTTCATCAGAAAGCCCGCGATGCCCGCGGCCTGCGCCTCTGCCTCCAGTTCCGGGGCCACGTGCCCGGTGCAGATGACGACGCGCGCCGCGTGGTCGTGTTGCAGGATGCGCCGGGCCATGGCGATGCCGGTCATGCCGGGCATGGACTGGTCGGCCACCACCAGGTCGTAGCCGGGGCCGCCGTCGCGGTAGGCACGCAGGCCCGCCTCGCCGCTGTCGGCGGTGGCCACCTGGAATCCGGCATCGCGCAGCACGCGCTGCATGGCCTGCGAGGCGCCCTTGTCGTCGTCCACCAGCAGCAGGCGGCGGGGCGCGTTGCGCCCCGGTCCGGCGCTGCGGTGCGTGCCGGTTGGCCCCGTCGCGCCAGTCGCGCCCGCTCCATCCATGCCGCCGCCGGTCCGTCCGTCCGTTTCATTGACGGAGGACACTTCCATCCTGCCATCCATCCCGGCGTCCATCCCGGCGTCGGGCATGCCGCCCATGCCGTACGGGGCATCCTGGCTCACTCCCATGGTCACCGCCCGGCGCGAGGGGGTGGTGCCCGGCTGGTACAGCGGCAGGTACACCGTGAAGGTGGTGCCCACCTGCACCATGCTGTCCACGAAGATGTGCCCGCCGTTGCTGGTGACGATGGCATGCACCACGGCCAGGCCCATGCCCGTGCCCCCGGTGTTGCGCTTGGTGGTGTGGAACGGCTCGAAGATCTGTTCCAGCCGCTCGCGCTCGATGCCGTGGCCGGTGTCGGTCACGCGCAGCACCGCGTATTCGCCGGGCTGCACGCCGGGGTGGGTGTTGTGGCGCAAGGGCTGGATGAGCGCATGGCTGAGGGTGACCGTAAGGGTGCCGCCCTCCGGCATGGCCTGCACCCCGTTGCGGCACAGGTTGAGCAACAATTGCTGGATTTGCGAAGGGTTGGCCTGGATGCAGTCCTTGTCCGTGGCGAAGCCCACCCGCAGTTCCACGGTGCGCGGCAGGGACGCCTGCAACAGCTCCAGATTTTCCTGCGCCAGGGGAATCAGCCGCAGCGGCGCGCGGTTCAGGTTCTGCTGGCGGCTGTAGTCCAGCACCTGTTCCACCAGGTCGGCGGCGCGATAGGCGGCGCGCAGGGCCTCGCCCAGCGGTTCGGACAGACCGGGCTCGCCGGTTTTTCCCAGCGCGTGGTCGATGTTGAAGATGATGGGCACCAGGTTGTTGTTCAGGTCGTGGGCAATGCCCCCGGCCAGCACGCCGATGGCGCGCATCTTCTGGGCCTGGAACAGTTCGCGCTCCACCCGTTTCAATTCGGTGACGTCGATGCCCAGTTCCATCACCAGGGGTTCGCCGTTCTCGTCCTCGAACGGGTAGTCGTAGATGTGGAAGGTGCGGCCCTTGCCGTCGGTGAACTGCCAGTCTTCCGGCTCTCCGGTCTCGAACACCCGGAAGGTGGGGCAGGTGGGGCAGGGCGAGGTACGGTTGCAGAACACCTCGTAGCACAGGCGGCCTTCCGCCTCGCCGTAGAACGAGGTGGTCTTGCGGTTGGCGTAGGCCACCCGGTAGTCGGGCCGCTGCATGTACACGAACACCGGCAACTGATCGATGACCCGGAAGAACAGTTCGCGCCCGCGCCGCTTCAGGTATTCCGCCTGGCGCCGCACGATGCGCTCGGTCTTCAGCGCCTCCTTCAGCCGTTCCGGGGCGGGGGCATCGTGTACTTCGACGATGAGAAACTCGCCGGGCGGGAATTCGTTTGGCGGGAACTCACCCGGAATGGCTCTGCCCGGCCCGCCCCTGTTCGGGCCGCAACCCGTTCCGCCCGGCCCGGAGACAGGCGCGGTACCCGGCCCGGCGGGTACCACCCGGCACCAGCGGTGGCCGGGGGCCTCGTCGTCGGCCTCTTGCCACGAGAAGTGCTGTTCCGTCCCTTCCTGCCGGGCCAGGGCCAGCCCGCCCACCAGGGCGGTGGCAAAGGCGGGGGATAGCGGCAGGTGGCGCGGGGCTTGGTTGTGCAGGGGGGTGACATCGGAAGTGCCAGCAGGAGCGGCTGGGGGAGCGAGGGGGGGCGCGTCCGGGGAAACGTGAGGGGGGGCGCTGGCGCACGTGCCCGCCGGGAATGCCAGCAGCGTTTCGCGGAAGACCCGGTTGGCGTAGATCAGGCGATTGCCCGCGTCGAACACGGCCAGCGCGCCGGGGGCGTTTTCGGCGTAGCGCAGGAAGGCGGAAAAGGGCGGGGCCAAGGGAGTGGAATGCGGATGGGCGGTCATGGCGGAACGCTCCGGCCCGCTGCGGCAACTGGCGGGCGCAGGCGGGGTGAATGAAAGATTACATTTTTCGGTATTCACCCCTTTCGCAAAATGTAGACCAACTCGTGCGACTTGGCAACGACGGCTTATTTGTAAATTAACATATTGAAAATATTAAAATATATAGAATATTTTTGAAATTTACCGCAGTGTCGTTTTCGATAAAACAATTCTTGAAAACAAGAAATTGGAGATTTGTGAGCTATGGCAAGAAAGGCGTGGTCATGGAATTTTTTGCTTTATTATCTGAAAAACAAGGATAAATTCAGAAAGAAGGGGCCTGGCACGGGAATTGATTAGGTCCTGTCAAATGACATTGCTGGCAAGGGTAGCGTCCATGCCCCTGTCACGGGTCCGAATACATCAGCGAGGGAAGCCCTATGAGCGCGTTTCCGGCCAAGTCCCACATCATCGATACCATCAAGAAGACCATCAGGGATCACGACATCCACTTCGTGCGGTTCGAACAGGCCGATCTGCACGGCGTCTCGCGCAGCAAGACGGTGCCCGTGGGCAGCTTCATGGACTACATCGACAACGGCCTGAACTTCTACGGCGGCCTGCTGGGGCTGGACATCCAGTCCATGGTGCCCACCGGCACCGGCTACGCCGAAGAAGTGGCCTACGCCGACCACTGCACCGTGCCCGACCTGTCCACCTTCAAGGTGCTGCCGTGGGTGCCCAACACCGCCAACATCACCGTGGACCCCTACTGGTACGATGGTTCCCCCGCCATGGCGTCGCCCCGGCTGCTGCTGAAGAAGATCATCGATGACTTCGACGCCATGGGCTACATTTGCCGCCTTGGCTACGAATTCGAATTCTACGTGCTGGACAAGGAAACGCGAAAGCCCGCTTACACCGGCCAGCCCATCTTCGTCACCCTGAAGAACAACTTCGACATCGACTTCGTCTACGACCTGATGCGCAAGATGGATCAGGCCGGGGTGCGCATCATCACCCAGAATTCCGAGCACGGTCCCGGCCAGCAGGAACTGAACCTGTACTACAAGGACGGCCTGGCCGCCGCCGACACCGCCTTCCTGTACAAGACGGGCGCCAAGGAAATCGCGTTGCAGCACGGCTACATCGCCTCGTGGATGACCAAGCCGTTCATTGAATCCAGCGCCTCCGGCTCGCACTTCCACGTCAGCCTCATCGACAAGAAGACCGGCAGGAACGCCTTCAACGACCCCGATGGCCAGTACGGCCTGACGGAACTTGCCCGCGACTTCCTGGCCGGCGTGCTGCAGCACGCCCGCGCCAACACGCTGTTCACCGCGCCCACCATCAACTGCTACAAACGCTACCGCGTGAATTCCTTTGCCCCCCACAGCGCCACCTGGGGCATGGAAAACCGCACCATCGGCGTGCGCCTGAAGGGCTGCCGGGGCGAAAGCACCCACTTCGAAAACCGCCTGGCCTGCGGCGGCGCCAACCCCTACCTGCTGGCGCTCAGCACCCTGGCCGCCGGGCTGGAGGGCATCCGCTCCAAGCCCATACTGCCCGACCCCATCACCGGCATCGCCTACGAGATGGACGACGTGCCGCGCCTGCCCTTCAGCCTGGACGAAGCCATCGCGGCCTTCGAGCAGGACACCGACCTGCACGCGGTGCTGCACCCCGAATTCGTCAAGCTGGTCATCGCGGTGAAGAAATTCGAGGCCGACATGGCCCGCGAGAAGTTCGCGGACTACGGCACGCCCGAATTCAACAATCGGGTGGATCCGTGGGAGTGGGACTACTTTATGGAGTTGCTTTAGACGCAAGCGTTTTTTTGCCCTCTGCCTTCCTCGGCAGAGAGCAGAAGTCCTGCCTGCGCGGCATGGCACGTACCATCCGAAACGCTTCCGCTTCCCTTCCCTGCCGGCGAGGGGGTGACCGACCCCCTCGCCACCATGCCGGGACATTACCGGAGCGGGGCCGGAACATCACCGGACCATCCGGCCCGGCCCGTTCACCGCACACGGAGACAGCATGACCCCCACGACCACCGCCGCCATCCCCGTCCTGGACCTGTCGGGCACCCCCTACGAGATCGGCCACGCCCACGGCAGCGCCTTGCGCGAAACCATCCGCGAGTTCATCGGGTCCATCGCGCGGGTGCATCAGCTGAACAACCCGTGGCTGTGCGCCGGGCACGGGCAACTGCTGGATTTCTGCATGCGCAACCTGGGCTTTCTGGAAAAGTTCTCGCCGGACCTGGTGCAGGAAATGCGCGGCATCGCCGATGGCGCGGGCGTGGAGTTTGCCGAGATCGTCCACCTGAACATGTTCCTGGAACTGGAAGACCTGCGCGCCCCCGGCCTTGGCGCGCGCATTCTTCCGGACGGGCTGTGGGGCTGCACCACCTTCAACGTGCTGCCCGAGGCCAGCGCCGACGGCAGGGCCTGCATCGGCCAGACTTACGACATGGAACGCTGCTACGAGCGGTTCCTGTGCGTGCTGCGCATCCGGCCACAGCAGGGCCCGGCCATGCTGGTGGTGAGTTTCGCGGGGGTACTGGGCCTCAACGGGCTGAACGGGGCCGGGGTGGGGGCCGTCATCAACAAGGTGGCCGCCACCGACGCGCGCCCCGGCGTCATCTATCCCTTCATCATGCGCAAGGCCCTGGCGGCGGAGCGCATCGGCGACGCGCTGGGCTCGGTAATTTTTTCGCCCCGGGCCACGGGCATCAACTACCAGCTGGCCGGGGCGGGCGTGGCCTTCTGCGCGGAAACGTCGGCGGCCAGCTACGAGTTGCTGGAAATCGACGGGGCCATCGCCCATACCAACCATTTCGTCGGTTCCACCATGCGCCGGTACGAGACGCCCAACTGGCTGAGCCACGGCGGCTCCATGGTGCGCAAGCAGGTGGCCGACCGCTTTCTGAAGGCGCATCGCGGGGCGCTGACCCCCGACCTGCTCAAGGAACTGACCCGCGACCACACCAATCACCCCCGGTGCATCTGCGCGCACGGCTTTCCCGGCGAGGCGGACGAGACGGCCTTCCACACCTGCTTCGCCGTGGTCATGGACCCGGACGCCGGGTGGCTGGACCTGTGCGCGGGCAACCCCTGCACGGGCGCGTACCGGCGCATCACGCTCTAACGGGACACCTCCATGCGCATCCACACCATCGAACACGTGCCCTTCGAAGGCCCGGCGGCCATCGCGGATTACGCCGAGGCGCACGGCCACACCCTCACCCGCACCCGCATGTACGCGGGCGAGCCCCTGCCCGCGCCGGGCAAGATGGATCTGCTGGCGGTGATGGGCGGCCCCATGAGTGTGCATGAGGAGGCCGCCTACCCCTGGCTGGCTGCGGAAAAGCGCCACATCGCCGCCGCCGTGGACGCGGGCGTGCGCGTGCTGGGCGTGTGCCTTGGCGCGCAACTGCTGGCCACGGTGCTGGGCGGGCAGGTGACCGCCAATCCCGTGCGCGAGATTGGCTGGTACCGGGTGGAACTGACCGCGCCGGGCGAGGTTTCCCCGGCGTTCGCGGGGTTTCCCGCGCGCTTCCCCGCCTTTTACTGGCACGGCGAAACCTTTTCCACCCCGCCGGGGGCCGCCCGCACGGCCTTCAGTGAAGGCTGCGCCAACCAGGCCTTTGCGGTGGGCGCGCGGCTGGTGGGGTTGCAATTTCACCTGGAAACCACCCCCGCCAGCATGCATGCGCTTGTCGAGAACGCCGAACCCATCGACCTCGTGCCCGCGCCGTTCGTGCAGACGCCGGAGCAGATGCGCGAAACCACCGTGCACTTCGGCGTGCTGGAAGGGCTGCTGCACCGGCTGCTGGGCAACATGCTGAAGGGGCACTGAGCTTCGCGCCGCAAGGCGACCGGCTGGGCGGAGCCACGGCGGCACGCCAGCCGGAACGACGCAAGGAAACGCCCCGGCAACGCCGGGCGGCTCCAAGATACAGGGATACGGGCGGAAACAGGCCGCACAGGCACGGCTGGCGGGGCAGCGTTCCCCGCGCAAGGCCGCAGGACAACTCAACGCACAGAGGTGCAGCATGAACACCAGGGAACGGAAGATCGACAAGGTGCTCGCCACGTTTGATGCGGGCAGGATGAACCGCCGCGGATTCCTCAAGAGCCTTGCGGCGCTGGGCGTGACCACCTTCGTGGCCAACGCGGTCAGCATTTCGCCGCTGGGCGCGGTGAAGGCCTACGCGGCCATTCAGGGCGCGGAACAGCGCGCCTGGGAACTGGCCAAGGTGGCCGCCGCCAAGGCCACCAGGAAAACCCTCACCCTGCTCATTCCCACCGGCTCCATCGGCAACATGAAGCCCTACGCCGACAAGTGGAAGAACGAACTCGGCATCACCCTGGAATTCATCGAGGAACCGGACGAGGTGGTGCACACCAAGGGCATGCAGGAAGCCGTGGCCAAGACGGGCCGCTACGACGTGATGATGCCCACGGCCATGTCCTACCCGGACTGGATCGATTCCGGCGTCATCTACGACCTGACCGAGTGGGTGGAAAAGTACGACCCCGAACTGTTCAACAAGGAATGGGGCGTGGTCTTTCCGGCCAGCCACCATGCCCAGTTGTACAATGGCCGCGTGGCGGGCCTGCTGAACGACGGCGACCAGATCACCCTGCTGTGCCGGTCGGACCACCTGACCGACCCGGCCAAGGCCAAGGCTTTCGAGGACAAGTTCGGCTACAGGCTGGGCGTGCCCAAGACCTGGGCCGAATACCACACCCTTGCCAAGTTCATGCACGACCCGGCCAAGGGCTTTTACGGCAGCCTTGAATACCGCTCGCCCTACTACGTGAAGTGGATGTTCATGCAGCGCCTTGTCTCCAAGGGCCGCCTGTACTTCGACGGCGAAGTGAACCCCACCTTCAACTCGGACGAGGGCGTGGCAGCGCTGGAAGACATGCTGGCCATGAACGCCTACCTGCACCCCGACGCCTTCAGCTTCACCTGGTCGTCCAACTACAACGCGTTCGGCCGTGGCGAAGGTTTCATGAACATCGTGTGGCCGTCGGGCTTCAAGTATTCCAAGGCCCCCTCCACCGGCCCGGCCACCACCGGCAAGATCGCCGCGACGGTGATGCCCGCCGACAAGCTGAAGGACGGCACCCTGCTGTACGCGGGCATGTTCTGCTGGGGCTACGGCTACGCCGTGTCCAAGTACTCGGCCAACCCGGAACTGGCCTACGCGTACTCCCAGTGGATGACCTCGCCCACCATCTCGTCGGACGCCATTCCGTACCTTGGCGGCTACTCCGACCCGTACCGCGTCAACCACATGCTGGCGCCCACCCAGCGCCTGCTGGACACCTACACCCCCGAGTACCTGAAGACGCTGTACGACAACATGGTGAACACCGTGCCCGACTTCTGCGTGCCCGGCGGCTTCGAGTACCAGGACGCCCTGGACAAGCAGGTGCACGCCTGCATGACCGGCGCCAAGAAACCCAAGGAAGCCCTGGACGACGCGGCCCGCGCCTTCGAGCGCATCACCCGCCGCATCGGCCGCGACAAGGTGAAGAAGTCGTGGCTGGCCCTGACCAGGAACCTCGCCGAGCCCATCCGGAAGGCCAGCGGCGCGGACAAGTGGAGCTAGCCCCGCCCTCGCATCGATCAACCACCGATGGCCGCCCGCCCGGCATTGACATGGGCGGGCGGGCGGCCGCCGGAGAGGTGACTGTCTTGAATCATTCCGCATTGCCGCATACCCCGGCCGAGGCCGGGACGGATTCCGGAACGGGCGTGGTCGCACCTTCGTCCGCGCCTCCGTCCTCACGGGCAGCCGCCGCACCACAGGCTGCCGCACCACAGGCTGCCGCATCCGGCACGGCGGGCGCCTCCCCCGCGCCGGACACCCCTCGCCCCCCTCGCAATGGCGCCCGCGCCGTGGCCCTGGCCCTGACGGTGCCGGGGCAGGTGGTGTCGCTGCTGGTGCTGGTGCTGCCGCTGCTGGTGGCCCTGTACATGAGCTTCACCGACTGGTCGCCCACGCGCGGCTCGCTGTTCGACGCCGAATTCGTGGGCTTCGAGAACTACGGCGAACTCTTGGTCTACGACACCCGGTTCATCTACGCCGTGCTGCGCACCCTGTGCATCTCGGTGGTCTGCCTGGCGCTGGAATTCACCTTCGGGCTTGGCCTCGCGGTGCTGTTCATGCGCGAATTCCGGGGCAAGTCGCTGCTCTTTTCCGCCTTTCTCACCCCCATGATGATCCTGCCCGTGGTGGTGGGCTACATCTTCTGGATGCTCTTCCAGTCCAACGGCCCGGTGAACCAGGTGCTGGAACTGGCCTTTGGCGCCGGGGCCAGCGTGGAATGGTTCCGCGGCGCGCCCTTTGCCGTGCTGGCGGTGATCATCACCGAGGTGTGGCACTGGACGCCGCTGTTCTTCCTCATCCTGCTTTCCGGCCTGAACTCGGTGCCGGAAAACCCGGTACGCGCGGCGGTCATCCTTGGCGCATCGCCCCGGCAGGTGTTCTGGCGGGTGATCATGCCCATGCTGAAGCCGGTGATCATCGTGGCCTTCGTCATCCGGTCCATGGAGATCATCAAGCTGTTCGACGAGGTGTTCATGCTGACGCGCGGCGGGCCCGGCTCGTCCACGGAAACCATCAGCCTGTACATCTACAAGCTGGCCTTCAACGACTTTCAACTGGCCTACGGCGCGGCGGCGGCGTTCATCGTGCTGATCGGCTCGCTGGTGCTGGTGCACCTGCTGCTGGCCCCCGTGCGCGACCAGCTTCTGGAAGGAGGTCGCAAATGATGCCCCGCAAGCTTACCCCGTTGCAGGCCCTGCTGATGGGCCTGGCGCTGATCGTGGTGCTGTTTCCGGTGTTCTGGATCGTCATGACGGCCATCAAGCCGCCCACGGACTGGAACGCCTCGCCCGCCATCTGGGTGCCGTCCAAGCCCACGCTGATCAACTTCCAGACCCTGTTCAACCCCGACGCCATCCGCGAATACGGCGTGGGCGGGGTCAGCCAGGCGGCCACGGACGCGGTGATCGGGTCGCTGCTGGCCTCGGTGTCGGCCACGGCCATCTCGGTGGTCATCGGGCTGTTCTCGGCCATCGGCATCTCCCGCTACGGCAACGGCGGCAAGTCCACGCCGCTGGTCATCCTTTCGGGGCGCATGTTTCCCCCGGCGGCCATCGCCGTGCCCTTCGTCATCATGTTCTCGACCATCGGGCTCATCGACAGCTACCCCGGCCTCATCGCCATCTACGCGGCGGTGACCCTGCCGTTCTCCACGTGGATGCTGAAGAGCTTCGTCGAGGACCTGCCGCGCGAGATCGAGGAAGCCGCCATGATCGACGGCCAGTCGCGCATGATGGCCCACCTTACGGTGACCATCCCGCTGATCAAGGGCGGGCTGTTCGCCACCACCATGTTCGTGTTCATCCTGAACTGGTCGGAATTCATGTTCGCCCTGGTGCTGTCCTACAGCAACGTGAGCACCATCCCCGTCCAGCTCGCCAAGTACGTCACGGCCACCGCGGGCACCCTGTACGGCGTGCAGGCCGCCCTGGCCGTGCTGGCCATGGTGCCGCTGGTCATCGTGGGGTACCGCATCCAGTCCCACCTCGCGCGGGGCATGACCTTTGGAGCGATCAAGCAATGAGTACCCCCAAGCTGGAACTGGTTTCCCTGCGCAAGGAATACGACGGCGGCGACGTGGTGGCCGTGGACGGCATCGACCTGTCCGTGGCCCCCGGCGAAACCATCGCGTTGCTGGGC
Organism: Desulfovibrio sp.; assembly: GCA_031287575.1. GTDB lineage: Bacteria > Desulfobacterota > Desulfovibrionia > Desulfovibrionales > Desulfovibrionaceae > Cupidesulfovibrio. The sequence continues at coordinate 6,880 of JAITSV010000035.1, read as the reverse complement.
CCCTCGGGCTGCGGCAAGTCCACCACCCTGAACATGATCGTGGGGCTGGAAGAACCCAGCTCCGGCGACATCCGCATCGACGGCGTGTCGGTGGTGGGCGTGCCCGCCGGGCGGCGCAACGTGGGCCTGGTGTTCCAGGACTACGCGGTGTTCACCTCCATGACCGTGCGCGGCAACCTGGCCTTCGGGCTGGAAGTGCGCAGGACGCCCCGGGCCGAGATCGACCGGGCCGTGTCCGAGGTGGCCGAACTGCTGGGCATGGCCGACCGGCTGGACGCCCGCGCGCGCGACCTTGGCGGGTCCGAGCTGCAACGGGTGGCCATCGGGCGTACCCTGGTCACCCGGCCCTCCATCCTGCTGCTGGACGAGCCGCTCTCCAACCTGGAGACGGCGGCCCGCCTGGCCATGCGCCAGGAATTGCGGCGCTTGCAGCACGAGATCGGCCTGACCATCATCTACGTGACCCACGACCAGGTGGAGGCGCTGTCGCTGGCAGACCGCATCGCGGTGATGCACGCCGGACGCATCTTGCAGGCGGAACGCACCCAGGTGATCTGCGAGCAGCCGGGGCACGTGCTGGTGGCGGGCTTTCTGGGGTCGCCCCCCATGAACCTGGTGCGCGGCAACCTGTGCGCGGCAGAATCTGGCACGGGGCAGGAAGGCGGGGGCATGTCTTTCCGCGCGCCCGGCTTCGTGTTGCCCATGCCGGAAACGGCGGGGCAGGGCGTGCCCGAGGGGGCGTACACCCTGGGCATCCGGGCCGAGGCCCTGCGCCTGACGCGGGTGGGTGATGCGGGCGTCACCGGGCGCGTGGCCCTGGTGGAGCCGCGCGGCGCGGACAGCGTGCTGTCCGTGGTGGTGGGCCGCGAGGTGCTGAAGGTGGTGACGCCTGCCGCCGAGGCGCCCTGCGAAGGGCAGGAAGTGGGGCTTTGCGTGCCCGCCGAGGCGCTGTGCCTGTTCGACGGCGACACCAACCGCAGAACCGCGTTCTGCCCCAGGGAAAGGGCCTAGGCCATGAGCATGACCATGACGACGGCACACATGACGACGACATATGCGACATACGCGGAGGGCATGGCAACCGGTGCGTCCACGGGCGCGGAATGCGCCATGCCCGGCGCGGGGTTGCCCCCCGCCCTGGTCGTGGACGGCCTGAGCAAGCGGTTTGGCGGCAACGCGGCGCTGGACGGGGTGGGCTTCGATGTTCCCCAAGGTGCGCTGACGGTCATCCTTGGCCCGGCGGGCGCGGGCAAGACCACCACCCTGCGCCTGGTGGCCGGGCTGGACACGCCCGATGCGGGCACGGTGGAACTGGCCGGGCGCGATGCCGCCGGGCTGGAGCCCCGCGAGCGCGACATCGCCATGATCTTCGACAACCTGGCCCTGTACCCGGACAAGACCGGGTTCCAGAACATCGCCAATCCGCTGGTCATCCGCAGGATGGCCAGGGACGAGATGGAGGCGCGCGTGGCCGAGGTGGCCGCCACGTTGCAGATCACCCACGTGCTGCACCGCCTGCCCAAGACCATGAGCGGCGGCGAACGCCAGCGCGTGGCCCTGGGCCGTGCGCTGGTGCGCACCCCCGCGCTGTTCCTGCTGGACGAGCCGCTCTCCAGCCTGGACGCCAAGCTGCGCATCGAACTGCGGGCGGAACTGAAGCGTTTGCAGCGCGAGCGGGGCTGCACCTTCCTGATGGCCACCCCCGACTTCAACGAGGCCATGGCCATCGGCGACACGGTGGTGCTGCTGCGGCAGGGCCGGGTGGTGCAGGTGGATGCGCCGCAGCGACTGTACGACGCCCCGGTGGACCGCGAGGCGGCCCTGTTCGTGGGGTCGCCGCAGATCAACCTGCTGGAGGCGGCGTACGTGCCCGGCGAGGACGGCGGGCACATGGTGGCGGCGGGCACGCAACAGGCCGCGCCCGCGCATCTGGCGCTGGCCTTCGGCGGGGTGGCGCGGCGCTTCGAACTGGGCATCCGGCCCGAAAACCTGCGCCTGACGGAACCGGGGGCGGGCACGACATCGGGCGCCATTACCGGCGAGCTGGCCGACATCGAAGCCCTGGGGCTGAAGTCGGTGCTCACGGTGGCCAACCCGGCGGCGCGGCTGCGGGTGCTGGTGGACAGCGCGGAGGCCCGGCCATTGCGCCTGGGCCAGCCGGTGGAACTGGAGGCGGTGAACACGCCGCGCATGCTGGCCTTCGACCCGGACGGCGGGCGCAGCCTGCTGCACGGCTGAGGCGTTTCGCCCGCGCGTGTGCGCATCCGTTCATCCGCCCATTCCAGAGACGCGCATGATCAACATCTTCGTGACCTACCGCTGCAACCTGGCCTGTTCCTACTGTTTCGCGCGCGAGTTGCACGGTGAATTCCCGCAAGACATGACGGACCACAGCTTCGACACCCTGCTGGCCTGGCTGGTGCGGGCCGGGGTGCCGGTGGCGGCGTTCATCGGGGGCGAACCCACCCTGCACCCGCGCCTGGCGGACATGGTGGAACGCGCCACCGACGCGGGCGTAGCCGCCGTGCTGTTCACCAACGGCCTGTTCCCGCACGAACTGGCCGCCCGGCTGGCGGGGCGGGTGTCCAACTTCGTCATCAACTACAACGCGCAGGGGGTGTACACCCCGGCGCAGTGGACCCTGCTGCACGAAAACCTGGACCGCCTGCGCGACCTTTCGGCGCGGATCACCTTTTCCAAGAACTTCGCGCCCGGCCACGCGGACTACGGGTACCTGCTGCAGGGTATCGACCGCTACGGCGTGACCTCGGTGCGCTACGACATCTCGCGCCCCAGCGGCAGGGGGGGCAACGACCATTGCACCTTCGACGACACCGGGGCCATGATGGCCCACGTGGTGGGCTTCGTGAAGGAGTGCGAGCGGCGGGGGGTGCGCACGGGGCTTGATTGCAGCGTCCGGCTGTGCGACCTCAGGGATGACGACCGGCGTTACCTGGAGCGCGTCTCCACCAAGTTCACCGGGGTGTGCCACCCGTCCATCGACGTGCACCCGGACCTGTCGGCCTCGTACTGTCTGCCCCTCAGCGGGCTGCGGGTACCCGACGTGACGCGCTTCACCGACCAGGACGCGCTGCGCTGGCACTTCGCGCAGGCGGTGCGGCCCCTGCGGCAGGAGAACGTCTCCGCCGCGTGCCTGGACTGCAAGGACTTCATGCGCCGCTGCCAGGGCGGCTGCCTGGCCCTGCGGCAGGGCACGGACTGCTCAGGGGATGGTGCGAAGGTCCGCGCGAAGGACTGCGCGGTAAAAGAATCGTCCGCCGATTCGGCGGAAGATTCGACGAACGACACGACGAACGGGCGGGACGCCGCGTCCCGCGCCACGGAATGCCCCACGGAATGTTCATGACCATGCAAGACTTGGGGGGCGCCGCCGTGGCCGAACAACGCATCATCACCAGTTGCACCCGCGACTGCCCCAACAGTTGCGGCCTTGTGGCCACCGTGCGCGATGGCCGCCTGGTGCGGCTGGCGGGCGACCCGGACCACCCGCTGACGCGCGGCAAGGCCTGCGTCAAGGCGCAGCGCTACGTGAAGCGGGTGTACAGCCCGGAACGCATCACGCACCCGCTGGTGCGCGACCACCGCACCCAGCCGTGGCGGCGCGCCACCTGGGACGAGGCGCTGGACCGCATCGCCGCGCGCATGACCGCCATCCGCGACGCATCCGGCACGGAAGCCATCCTGTACTATCAGGGCTACGGCGAACGCACCGCGCTGAAGCTGCTGAACCGCTATTTCTTCAACCTGTTCGGCGGGGTGACCACCCCGCGCGGCTCGCTGTGCGGCGGGGCGGGGCAGGGTTCGCAGAACCTCGACTTCGGCGAGCGCGTCTCGCACGACCCGCTGGACCACTACAACAGCAACTCGCTCATCCTGTGGGGCAGGAATCCCGCGTCCACCCAGATCAGCCTGGTGCCCATCCTGCGCGAGATACGCAAGCGGGGGGCCACGGTGGTGCTGGTGGACCCGGCCCGCAACCGTTCGGCCCCGCTGGCCGACCGGCACATCGCCCCGCGCGCGGGCACGGATGCCTTTCTGGCCATGGCCGTGGCCAGGCTCATTGTGCGCGCCGGGGGGGAGGACCGCGCATTCATGGAACGCCACGCCGAGGGCGCGGCGGAATACCTGCGCATCCTTGACCGGTACACGGTGGACGACCTGTGCGCCCGCTGCGGCGTGGACGTGGCCGACGCGGAATTTCTGGCGGACATGATGCTGCGCCAGCGGCCCACGTCCATCCTGCTGGGCTGGGGCATGCACCGGCACGAGGCGGCGCACCTGTCCATCCGCGCCGTGGATGCGCTGGGGGCCATCAGCGGCAACATCGGCGTGCCGGGCGGCGGCGTGAGCCAGGGCTTCGAGGAATACGGCCCCTACGACCAGCAGTACTGGGGCGACGGGCTGAATCCGCCCCGGCGCACCCTGCTGCTGCCGGAAATTGGCCGCGAGATACTGGACGCGCGCGACCCGGAAATCCGCATGATCATGGTCACGGCGGGCAACCCTGCCTGCATGGCGGCGGATGCCGGGGCCGTTACCCGCGCCTTCCGCAAGGCGGAGTTCGTGGTCTATTCCGGCCACTTCATGGACGACACGGCGGACCTGGCCCATGTCTTTCTGCCCGCCACCACCTTCCTGGAAGAAGACGACGCCATGGCCAGCTACGGCCACAACTACGTGGGGCCGGTGAACAAGGCCATCGAGCCGGTGGGCGAGTGTCGTTCGGAATTCATGATGTTCCACGACCTCGCGGCACGCTTTCCCTTCGCGGAACGCTTCCGGCGGGGCGTGGACGAGTGGCTGCGCGACCTGTGCGGGCCCATGTGGGCGCAGGGCTGCACGCTGGAGCGGCTGCGCGCCGGGGCCTACCGGCTGGACGCGCCCATGGTGCCCTACGCGGACAAGACCTTTCCCACGCCGTCCGGCAAGTTCCGGTTCATGACCGACTTCGACCCCGCCGGGCTGGGCGCGGTGGAGCCGGACTATCCCTACCGCCTGCTGACCATCGCCCCGCACGGGTACATCTGCTCCGAACGCACCATGGCCGAGCACGACGCCCTGACCGAGGTGGTGCTGTCCACGGAAGAGGCCGCCCGGCTGGGCCTGTCCGACGGCGCGGTGGTGCGGGTGGAAAGCAGGGTGGGCGCGGTGAAGGCCATCCTGCGCACCTCGGACGGCCAGCGCAGGGACATCCTGGTGGCCGAGCGGGGCGGCTGGAACAAGGCCGGGCACGGGCTGAACCTGCTCACCCGCGCCCTGTCCAGCCTGGTGGGGCGCGGCACGCCGTACTACGAGACCTGCGTGCGGGTGGCCCCGTGGCCCGACGACGGCGTCACCGGGCTGCGCGTGCTGGTGGTGCGGCACAGCGACGACGCCCCCGGCGGCAACTTCTGCAAGGAACTGGCGCGCTGCGGCGCGGCGCTGACCACCCTGCGCCCCGGCCACGGAGATGTGCTGCCGACCCTCGACGATGCCCTGGCCGGGTACGACGCGCTGGTGGCCCTGGGCGGGCCGCAGCACTGCTGGGACGACCAGGGTTCGTCCCATTTCCCGCACCTGATGGACCTGCTGCGCGCCTTCGACGCGGCGGGCAGGCCGGTGGCGGGCATCTGCCTGGGGGCGCAGCTGCTGGCCCGCGCCCACGGCGGCAGGCCGTGGACCATGGATGCGCTGGAGTTCGGCTTCGTGGCCTTCATCCCCACCGATGCCGGGCTGGCCGATCCCGTATTGTCCGGGGCGCTGCCCCTGCCGCGCCTGATGTCTTTTCACGAAGACACCTTCGACCTGCCGCCAGAGGCCACCCTGCTGGTGCGGGGCACCCAGTGCCGCAACCAGTGCTTTCGCGTGGGCAACGCCTCGTACGGGTTCCAGTTCCACCTGGAGGTGGATTCCGCCATCGTGCAGGACTGGGTGGACATATTCCGCAAGGGGCGCATGCGCGAATACGCCGCCTATCGGGAAAAGTTCGACGACGTGTACTTCGACGACCTGGCCCGCGACATGCCCCTGCTGGTGGAAGCCTCGGAAGCGTTCTGCCGCAAGGTGGTGGCGGCGTGGCTGGCCCTTGCCCGGCGGCAGGCGGACTGAACCGGCACACGGACAGCGACATACGGCCCGATGCCGTGGTGTTGGAGTCGTGCGCGCATGACGTACAAGGCCCCCGGCTGACGCCGGGGGCCTTTCCGCGTGGCCGTGCAGGGGGGGCCCGCGGACAGGAGGATGCATCAAGGAACGGATGCATCACGGGTGCTCCGTCGGGCATTCGGCCGGGCACGGGATGCAGCCCGTGCCGCAGAGTGCCAGTGCGCCAGAGCGCCGGCGCGGACGCGGCGGGTGCTTCCGCGAGGGGCGCCCGCCGTATGCCACGCTACATCTTCAGACCCAGGGCCTTGGCCACGCCCGCGCCGTAGGCCGGGTCGGCCCTGGCGCAATTGCCCACGTGGCGCCGCTTGATCTCTTCCGGCGCATCGCCCATGGCCCGCGCGGTGTTCTGGAACAGGTCATCCTGCTGTTGCGGGGTCATCAGGCGGAACAGGCGGCCCGGCTGGTCGTAGTAGTCGGCGTCGTCCTCGCGGAAGTTCCAGTGCGCGGCGTCGCCCTTGATGGCCAGGGGCGGCTCGGCGAAGTCGGGCTGTTCCCGCCATTCGCCGTAGCTGTTGGGTTCGTAGGCCAGGGTGCTGCCGTGGTTGCCGTCCACGCGCATCATTCCGTCACGGTGGTAGCTGTGCACCGGGCAGCGAGCGGCGTTGACCGGGATCAGGTGGTGGTTCACGCCCAGGCGGTAGCGGTGCGCGTCACCGTAGGAGAACAGGCGGCCCTGCAACATCTTGTCGGGCGAAAAGCTGATGCCCGGCACCAC